>DASXVG010000046.1:0-4911 GCA_036504355.1 Candidatus Limnocylindrales bacterium | reverse complement strand
GCTGCGGCCCTTCGCGCTCCGGGTGGCGAACGCCTCTGGCGGCAGGCTCCCGATCGGCTCACCGGCCGCGAGCGCCCTGGCCCGCGCGATGTTCACCTCGTCGTACCCATCCTCCATCCCGGGCGTCTCCAGCATGTACACCACGTGCGCCAGCGCCGGGTGGTCGAGCATCCGGGCCAGGCCTGCTCCGCCGATCCGCCCCGCCCCCACGTGCTCGTGGCGATCGGCCAGCGACCCCAGCTCCGAGCGCGAGTCGTTGAGGTGGACCATGTGCAGCCGATGGATGCCGAGGGCGGCGTCGAACGAGGCGATGACGTCGTCGACGCCCCGGGCCGTGTCGATCGGGTAGCCGGCCCCCCACAGGTGCGCCGTGTCGAGGCAATATCCGAAGCGGTCCGTCCCGATGCCCGCCGCGGTGACCGCGGCCTCGATCAGCGCGAGCTCCTCGATCGTCGCGCCGAGCCCGAACCCGCTGCCCGAGCCATTCTCGAGGACGACGATCGGCCTTCCGTCGTCCGCCCCGGCCGCCTCGTCCTGCCCGTCAGCCTCGTCCACGTGCGCGAGGACGAGCGCCAGGCCCTCGGCCAGCCGCGCCACGCCGGCCTCCGTCCCCTCGCCACGATGCGAGCCGACATGGACGTTGACGAACGCCGCGCCGTACGCGCGGGCGACCCGGAGCTCGTGCGCGAGCACCACGATCGACTGCGCGTGGAACGCGGGCTCGGGCCCCGCGAGGTTGACGAGGTAGGGCGCATGGACCGAGAGCGGCGTGACGTCGTGGGCCGCGAGGCGCGCGCGGAACGCGGGCAGCTCGTCCGGGAGGGTTGGCCGGCGCCGCCACGCAGTCGGGTTGTCGGTGAACACCTGGATCGCGGAGGCGCCGATCGCCGCCGCGCGGTCTGCGGCCTTGACCATGCCTTCGCCGAGGGGGAGATGGGCGCCGAGCCGCCGACCGTTCAGGAGCATTGCCCGAAGGGTAGCCTCGTGACGGGGGGCCGCGACACCATCCGTAGACTTCGAGTGATGGACGAGACGACGCTCCCCGGGCTGCGCGCCCTCGTGGACGCCACCCGGATCAGGATCGTGGCGAGGCTGATGACGCGGCCCGCGGACGTTGAGACGCTTGCGGCCGAGCTGCGCCAGCCCGTGCCGGCAGTCCGGCGGCATCTCGCGGCCCTCGTCGCGGTCGGACTCGTGGAGGAGGACGGCGAGGGCCCGGGACGGTTCGGCGCGCGGCCGGACCGGGTGGGGGAGCTGGGTCGGGCGCTCGCCGCGATGGACGCGGAGGCCGCCGGCAGGCCGTTCGGCGACGACGGCAAGTGGCCGCACGACGGCGAACCGCTCGCGGACACGCTGGCACGTCTCGACCTGTCACGCGAGGACGCGAAGGTCCTCCGCTCCTACCTGGTCGACGGACGCCTCACCACGATTCCCGCACAGGGCAGGAAGCGGCTCGTGATCCTGCGCTTCCTGCTGGAGCGCGTGTTCACCGAAGACCGTCCCTACCCCGAGAAGGAGGTCAACCAGCGGCTGGGGCTGTTCCACCGGGACGTGGCCGCACTTCGGCGGTACCTCTACGACGAGCGGTTCGTGGACCGAGACCACGCGATCTACACGCGCGCGGCCCCACGCCCGCCGCTGCCCGACCCGGACCGGACAGCGGACGACCAGGTGCCCAGCGCCACCGACGCGAACGCGGACGCGGAGCCGACCTAGCCTCGGCCGTTCTTCGACGCCCCCCTCGTGCGGGGAGCGTACTCGCCGCCCACCACCGGCTCGATGAGGCCGTAGTTGCCGTCCCTGCGCTTGTACAGGACCGCCACGCGCTCGTTCTCGGCGTTCACGAACACGTAGAAGTCGTGGCCCAGGTCCTCCATCGCCGCGACCGCGTCCTCCTCGAACATCGGCTCGATGGCGAACCGCTTCGTCTTGACGATCTGGCGATCGCGGGTGCCGTCCGCCGTGCCGTCGGCGATCCGCCGCAGGAGGACCTTCTCCTCCTCGGGACGGGCGCGCACACGCGGCTTCTCCTTGAAGTCGCGCGCCTGGCGTTCCACCTTGTCCACCACCTGGTCGATCGCGGCCTGGTAGCTCGACCCCGTCGCCTTGCTCTTGAGCGTCGTCCCGTCGATGACGAGCGTGACGTCGGCGATGTGGGCGTCCGCGGCGCTGCGGTGGGACTCGTTCGAGAGCTCCACGGTGGCGTCCGTACGGTCATCAAGGAGTCGCTCGAGGCGGCCGAGCTTGCGCTCCGCGTAGTCACGGACCCGGTCCGGAACCTCGACGTTCTTGCCCCTGACGATCGTCCTCACGACTGACCTCCCGGCGCGCTGCCGCGCCTGGCGTATGGGGCGGAGGGCATCGCGGATGCGGGGCCCATCCGGGCGTCGAGTATAGGCCTGCGATGACGTGGGGAGGGTAGGGGCGAAGGTCCCGGCCGGGTGCCACGCGAATGTCCCCGATGCCGACGATCGGCCCGTCGCATGTGGTCGATCGTGTTCGCCGCCGCCGCACCTCATCGCTCACGCGCCACCGTGACCGCGCTGACCGCGATCGCGCCCGCGTCGAGCAGCGCCGAAGCCGCGCCCGCCAGCGTCGCGCCGGTGGTCACGACGTCATCCACCAGGACGACCCACCGCCCTGCCACGGCCGGGTTCAGCCCGGGCGGGACCCGGAACGCGTCGCGGACGTTGTCCACACGATGCCGCCGGTCGAGCCGGTACTGGGCGACCGTCGACCGTTCCCGGCGGATGGCGACGACCATCGGCAGCCGGAGCGCGCGGGCGGCCGCGTCGGCGATGAGCACCGCCTGGTCGTAACCGCGCGACCGACGCCGAGTCTCGTGGACCGGCACCGGCACGAGCAGCTCGCCACCTGCGCCGGCCGCCGCCCAGCGTGCCGCCACGGCCTCGCCGAGTGGGACCGCCAGCCGCCGCTCGCCCGCGTACTTGAGCGCATGGAGGGCGCGCCGAACCGTCCCGTTGAACGGCGCGCACCACTCGAGCTGGAGCAGCGGATCGGGCGGGCCCTCCGCCAGCCCGAGCGGCGTCCCGGGCGGCACCGCGACCCGCGCCCGGACCCCGGGCAGGCAGTTGCGGCAGATCGGGTCGCCCTCGATGCCGCACCCCGGGCAGACGGCCGGAAGCGCGAGATCCACGAGGCGACCCAGCGGCCGCAGCAGCGCCGACATGGGCGCAGGGTGACGAGGGCTGCTTATCGGACGCTCACCGCCGGCTCGGGCGGCCCGCTCCCGTATGATCCGGCCAACGGAGAGCCGCACGACCGGGGGAGGCGACAGCCTGGACACCAATGGCGCTGCCGCGCGTGCCGCTCGTGGCGACCGAATCGGCGCAGCCGCGCGGTCGATCCCGCCGGCGATCGCGTTCGGATCCGCGATCGGCCTGTCGGCGTTCCTCCTGTTCACCGTCCAGCCGATGGTCGGTCGCCTTGTCACGCCCACCTTCGGCGGGGCGCCTGCCGTGTGGACCACCGCGCTCGCGTTCTACCAGGTCGTGCTGCTTGCGGGGTATGCGTATGCGCACCTGGTCGCGACGCGCCTCTCCCCACGCAGCGGCGTCGTGCTTCATGGCGCGCTCGTTGCAGCGACGATCGCCTTCGCCCTCGTGCGCCCGTCGCCGCAGCTGCTCGCGACGGGGTCAGGTCAGGCCGTCGCGAGTCTCGTCGGCCTGCTGGCAGCGATCATCGGACCCCAGGCGTTCCTGCTGTGCGCGACGACCCCGCTCGTGTCCACCTGGTATGCCCGCGTCCGACGGGCCACCGACCCGACAGCCGACGCTCGTGACCCGTACTGGCTCTATGCCCTGAGCAACGGCGGCTCCCTGCTCGCGCTGCTCGCGTACCCGTTCCTCATCGAGCCGCGGCTCGGGCTGTCCGCGCAGCTCGGCCTGTGGACGAGCGGCCTCGTCGTGCTCGGCGTGGCGATCGCGGGCGCGGGCGCGGTCCACCTCGCCTACGTCGTGGCGGCGGCGCCAGCCGTGGATGCCAACCCGCGCGACGCCCCGGCCTCCCGCGATCCACGACCCGCCCACGCACCCACCCGCACCGCTCGCCTGACGTGGGTCGGGCTCGCGGCGATCCCCACCGCGCTCCTCTCGGCCGTGACCAACCAGGTGACGACGGACCTCATCTCCGCCCCGCTCCTGTGGGTCGTTCCCCTGGCCATCTACCTGGCCTCGTTCATCGTCGCGTTCTCGTCGCGGGGCGTGACGCTCGTGCGCTCCGCGCTGGTGATCGCACCCGTCGCCCTGACGCTCCTCTGGATCCCGAGCGGGAGCGCCGGCGTGTGGCCGATCGTCCCGCTGCTCGTGATCGAGTACGGAGCCCTCGGGGTCGTCGCGGTCGCGGTCCACGGCAGGCTCGCCGGGTCACGACCACCCGACAACCGCCTCACCGAGTTCTATCTGCTGCTGTCCACGGGCGGCGCGATCGGCGGCGTGTTCGTCGCCGTCGTGGCACCGCTCGTGTTCAAGGGCGTGTGGGAGCTGCCGATCGTGATCGTCGCGGCACTCGTCGCCCTCGCGCTCACGGCGCCGCCTCAGCGTCCCTTGCGACCGATCCGCGCCATGCTCAGGGGGTGGCCGGGACGGCTCGCGCCGTATCTCATCGTGGTCATCCCGCTGCTGCTGGCCATGACGGGGAACGGCGGTGTCGGCCTCGAGGCCGCGGCGCGCTGGATCCTGGTGGGTGGTCTCGTCCTGCTGCTCGGGGGCGCCGGCCGCTTTCTCGCGCTCACGACGGCCGCGGTGCTCGTGCTCGCGACCTTCGTCCTCTCGCCGGCCGCCGTGTTCCGCGACAGGAGCTTCTTCGGGGTTGTGGAGGTGCTCCGCGGCCCCGAGGAGGTCGTCCTCATGCATGGCACGACGGTGCATGGACGGATGGCCGTGGACCCCG
>DASXVG010000045.1:0-25628 GCA_036504355.1 Candidatus Limnocylindrales bacterium | reverse complement strand
GGTTCGTCAAGGTGTGGGAGCACTGGATGACGAACATCCGCGACTGGAACGTGTCGCGGCAGCTGTGGTGGGGTCACCGGATCCCGGCCTGGTACTGCCCGGACGGCCACGTGACCGTCACCTCGGACCCGGCTGGCCCCCCGGCCTGCGAGGTGTGCGCGAGGCCTGCGCCGCAGCTCACGCAGGACCCCGACATCTTCGACACCTGGTTCAGCTCCGGCCTGTGGCCGTTCTCGACGCTCGGCTGGCCGGACGACACGGACGACTTCAGGCGCTACTACCCCGGCAGCGTCATGGAGACGGGCTACGACATCATCTTCTTCTGGGTCGCCCGGATGATGATGCTCGGCCTCCACATGACGGACGCGCCGCCGTTCGAGACGGTCTACCTGTCGGGCCTCATCCGCGACCCGCTGGGCGCGAAGATGTCCAAGACCAAGGGCAACACGGTCGACCCGCTCGCGACCATCGACGAGTCGGGCGCCGACGCCCTGCGCTTCGCCCTCGTTCACGGGACGACGCCCGGCCAGGACCAGAAGTTCGGGCCGGCGAAGGTCGAGAACGCCCGCAACTTCGCGAACAAGCTGTGGAACGCGACGCGGTTCGTGCTCGGCGCACGGCCGGCCTCGATCGTGGAGGGTGCGGAGCGCCGGCTCCCGGACGCGACGCACCTCGGTCCCGCAGACCGCTGGGTGCTGTCACGCGCGTCCGCCACGACGGCGGCCGTGAACCGGGCGATGGCCGAGTTCAACTTCGGTGAGGTGACGCGTCTCCTGTACGACGCCATCTGGAACGAGTTCTGCGACTGGGGCCTCGAGCTGGCCAAGGTGCGTCTCGCCGACGCGAGCCTCCCGGACGCCAGCCGCGAGGCGACCTGGTGGGCGCTCGTCGAGGCGCTGGACACGTATCTCCGGCTGCTCCACCCGGTGATGCCGTTCATCACCGAGACGCTCTGGGGGGCGCTGCCGCATCGCGCCACCGACCCGGCGCTGCTCATCGTCGCGCGCTGGCCCGGGGTGGGGGAGCGCGACCTCGACGCCGAGACACAGGTGGGTGCGCTGGTGGAGCTGGTGCGTGCCGTCCGCAACGCGCGAGCTGACGCGAAGCTCGAGCCCGGCGCCTGGCTGCCGCTCGACGTGTACGTCGAGCCCGAGCTGGGCCACGCCCTCGAAGGGCTTCGGCCGGCGCTGGAACGCCTCTCGCGGGCCCGCCCGCTCCGGCGCCACCTCACCCGCGAGGATCTCCACGGGACGGCCGGCGCGGCCGGGGGCGGCCTGTCGGTGATCGTCGGTCCCGCCGAGGCGATCGTGGGGACGGGGGCAGCCGATCCCGCGGCGGCCGATGCCGACCGCGCACGGCTCGAGAAGGAGCTCGCGGACGCCGAGCGGATGCTCGAGGCGGCCCGAGCACGGCTCGACAACGACGCGTTCACCGCGAAGGCGCCCGCCGCCGTCGTCGAGGGCGCACGCGCCCGCGAGGCGGAGCTCGCGGACCAGGTGGACCGTCTCCGGGACCGCCTCGCCCGCTAGCGATCGAGACCATCCGCCGAACGTACCGGTCGCGCGTCCGCGTGCCGCTGGTACGATGCGACGGTCCGTCCCAGCCGGTCGACCGGAGGAATTCGTGCCCCTCTTCAAGCGCCGCTCCGAGCCCGAGCAGCAAGCGCCGGTGCAGGCTGCGCCGGCTCCGGCCGGGCTCCCGGAGGAGGTCGTCGCGCAGGAGTACCAGCTCAAGCTGCACTACGCCGGCAAGAGCACCGAAGGCGTCCGCCTCAAGGCCGGCCCGCGGGCGCTCGCGGAGCTGCCGGCCATGCTCACCGGTCTCACGAAGAGCGACGTCGAGGTCGTCGACCCGCTCGAGCTCGAGTACGCCCAGGCGGTCCCGCAGATCGCCCGTCCGTCGGAAGCGATGCAGTGGCTCAACGCCCACCACCATCTCGGTCCGATCACCCGCCACGCGCTCGTCGTGCTCGAGTCGATCGACGCCGTGGACCTCGCGTTCGACACATTCGCGTGCGCCCTCCTCGACGGCGAGCTCGACACGTCCGGGTACCCCGAGTACAACGCCGTGATCGGCGGCGTCGCGTCGCACTGGGACGAGGCGACCGGTGACATGATCGTCCGCGGTGTCGTGGGCTGGGGCGGGCGCGGGGTCCGCGGCGATACCGACCGCATCGGCTCCCGGATCCTGGGCGGCATCCTGACCAACATCCTGGCCAACCAGTACGCGATGGGCGTCACGGCCGTGGACCGGCCGGTTCCGGCCGCGGGCCGCGGCGGGCTCGTCTGCGCGCACTGCGGGTTCGCGTCCGGGCACGAGCGCGCCTTCTACTGTCCCAAGTGCGGGATGCGGCTGCTCCGCGGCTGACCCCCACGCCTGCCTGACCACTGCCATGCCGATCTACGAATACGCCTGTACCGCGTGCGACCACCGCACCGACATCCTCCACGGTCTCAACGACCCCGGGCCGCTGTTCTGTCCGTCGTGCGGCCGGGAGGGGACGATGCGCAAGCTGTTCGCGCCCCCGACGATCCACTTCAAGGGATCGGGCTGGGCAAAGAAGGATCGTGGCGGGTCGGGTGCCGGCACCAAGGCTGCCTCGAGCTCGAAGGGCTCCGATGGCTCGTCGGAGTCGAAGGGCTCGGGCCCGGACGGTTCGTCGAGCGAGTCGAAAGGCTCGGATTCGGGCTCGGGTGCCTCGTCGGGCGAGCGATCGGAGTCGGGGCGATCGGGATCGAAGGGCTCCGAATCGAGCTCCGGATCCGACTCCTCATCCGGCTCATCGTCCGGTGGCTCGTCCTCGTCCCGATCGTCGTCGGGGGACTCGTCGTCGTCCGGCTCCGGCGGGGACTGAGCGCCGATGCCCGCCGCCGCCGACTGGATCACGCTCGCCGAGGCCGCCGAGATCCTGGCCGCCGCGAACGTCCGCTTCCGCCCCGAGACCATCGGGGCCTGGGCCCGGTCGGGCAAGCTGTCCAGCATCAAGCTCGGCGGCAAGCGATTTGTTCGTCGAGGCGAGGTGAAGGCGCTGCTCGCCGCGCCGCGCCGCGTCCGGGCGGAGGACATCCAGCCGGGGTTGTTCGAGGACCTGCCCTGACGCCATGAGCGACGAGCCGCGCGCCGACCGGCTGCGGGTGCTCGCGACGCGAGTCGTCGAGACCGTCGGCGGCATTCCGGCGGTGCGCACCCTCGTCGCGACGCTCGAGGTCTACGACCGGGCCGGTGGGGGCCTGATGGCCGGTGGCCTCGCGTACAGCGCACTCATCGCGCTCGTCCCCGGGACCCTTCTCGTTGCGTCCGCCATCGGCCTGTTGATCACCGACCCCGCGACGCAGGACCGCTTCGTCAGGGTCATCTCGACCGCGGTGCCACCGCTCGAGGGGGTTGTCCGGACGGCGGTCGAGTCGGTCGCCGCGGGCGCCGTGCCGACGACCATCCTCGCCCTCGTCGGGCTGCTGTGGGGCTCCAGCCGGTTCTACGCCGCGCTCGACTACGCGTTCTCGCGCGTGTTCCATGGGCAGCACCGCCGCAACGAGGTCGTTCGCACGCTGCGTGGGGTCCTCGTGACGTTCCTCATCGTCGGGCTGCCGATCGGTGCGCTCATCGTGGGCTCCGTCGCGTCGTGGATCCTCGATCTGGCGCCCGACGCCGGCCTCGCCCGTGGGATCGAGCGGACCCTCGTCCAGCTGGCGTCGCCGCTCGGCTCGTTCGTGCTGTTCGTCGCGGTCGTGTCGGTCGTCTACCGGTTCGTCCCGCCGGAGCGGGTCCCGGTCCGGGCGTTCCTGCGGCCGGCGATCTTCGTGGGCATCGTCCTCGCGATGTTCACCCAGCTGTTCACGTTCGTCGCCCCGCGCGTGGTGGGGTTCGCGGCGCTGTTCGGCGCGTTCGTGGCGGTGTTCGCCCTGCTCGCATGGATGTCGATCAGCTTCAACGTGCTGCTGCTCGGGGCCTCCTGGGCACGCGTCCGCGCGATCGCGCTCGCCCAGCCGGACGCACCTGCCGCACTCGATCAGCCGGATCAACCCACCGACGCGGCGGGGGCGGAACCGCAGGACGCGACGTAGCTCAGCCCTGGCGGGTGCCGCATCGGCGGCAGAACCGGGCGTTGGCCGACAGCGACAGGCCACAGCTCACGCACGGCTGGGCAGTGGGCGCCGGGGCCGCGGCGGCCTGCTGGGTCGGTGCCGTCGCCGCACCGGTGAGGACCTCGCGAGCCGACGCGGCCCAGATGCCGGAGGCGTCGTTGAGCGGCAGCAGCGGGCGGCCGGCGAGGGTCGCCGGGAGGTCGCGGTTCGTTGGCGCGACCGGCCAGGCGGGCGCGGCGGGCCACTCCGGCGAGTCGCCATCCTCGGGGGCGACCGTGAGCCACGGGTTCGCTGGCGCCAGCGGCTGGTCGGGCGCGGGGGCTGAGGGCGAGTCGAGCGTCGGCGTGGGCTGTGGCCACACGGGCTGCGGAACGACGTCCACGCGCGCCGGCTCGGCTGCGACCGGTACCGGCGCGGGCTCGCTGACGGGTTCAGGCGTGGGCTCTGGCGCGGTCTCGGGCGGGGTCTCGGGTGCGGCCTGGACCTCGCGCTCGGCGGCGACGGGCTCAGGTTCGGGCTCGAGGGCCGCCTCGGCGGCGACCGGTTCGGGCGCGGTCTCGCGAACCTCATCCTCGAGCGCGGGCACGAGGGATGCCGTCGACACGGCCGGTCGGATCGCGCCGTCCTCTGCCGCGGCCACCGGGTCGCCGGCCCCGTCGGTGCCTGCATCGGGCTCGGGCACGACCGCAACCTCGGCGGGCGAGGCGGTCGCGTCGTCGGCCTCGAGCCGCGCCTCGTACGCCGCGATGGCGTCCTCGAGGCTCTGGCCGGGCGCGAGGCCCGCGACGGGAGCCGGGTCCCACCCGACCTGCGCGGGCTCGGTCGCAGCGACGGTGCCCGCGGTCAAAGAAGCGACGTCAAGCTGCTCGGCGAGGCCGTCGTCGGGGGTGCCCGCCTCCAGCGTCGCTTCCGCCTCGGCCTCGTCGAGGCCCAGCGCACGCGACAGCCGGCCGGCCGAGAGGTCGACGTCGGGCCATGCCTCGTCGATGCCGTCCGTGGCCGGCGCCTCCGCGTCGGGCTCGTACGCCGGGATCTCCGCCAGTGCGGGCGGCGCGAGGCGCGGCTCCTCCATGCCCGGGATGGGGGCGCAGGTGAGGCAGCGGCCGTCGGCCTCGTTCCAGCAGTCGCCGCACGTGTACTGGCGGCAGGTCAGGCAGAAGTTGAAGGTCTGGTGGAAGGCGTCGAGCTGGTGGGCGACGGCGGCAAGCTCCTGCTCGCTGCGCGCCTCGGCCATCGCCTCGGAGAAGGACGAATCGTCCGAGAGGACGAAGTTCTTCATGCCCTTGCCGAGCGTGCGCACCCTGCCGATCCGCGACCGCCGCGGCGCGGCCGACTCGAACGTGTATCGGGTGCCGCACCGTTCGCAGAACGACTCGGTGAGGATTTCCGTCAAGTGTCGCCCCCGGAAGCCATGGTCGGATGCCCGGTCTGCACCCCCGAGCAGGGCCAGAGTATAGCCCGGGGTTCAAGCGTGACCCTCGACCGTGGTACCGCGAGCCGCCGCCGTTCGTCCGGGAAACGAGGTGGAACGGGATCCTCTGGTACGGTGGCGCGCGCCATGGCCTCGCTCGCCGACGTCGAACGTTTCCTCGAACGTGTCTTCGAGCGCTCAACGGCTCGCCTGTTCCGCGCCCGTGTCCAGCCGGTCCAGGTCGAGCGTCGCGTCGAGCGTTCGATGGAGCGCGCCCGCACGAAGGACGGCCGCCGGACGGTCGTCCCGGGTCGCTACCGGGTCCGCATGAACCCGGCGGACCTCGATGATGTCGCCGCCCAGGCGGGTGGCGCGGATGTCCTCGCAGGTCGCCTCGCCGATGCCGCGCTGTCCTTCGCCCGCGCCCATGCCTACCAGCTGCCGGGCCGGCCGGGCGTGGCGCTCGTCGCCGATCCGTCGCTGCCCGCGGGCCAGATCGAGGTAGATGCCGTCCTCGACGGCGGGCGCCGGTCATCGCAGCCGGGTGGTCCAGCCGACGCCGGGCAGCGAGCGCTCCCGCCCGACAGCTCCGCACCGGGCCCTGCCGCACCGAGCGGGTCGAGTCTCTCGCCCGGCCAGGTGCCGGCCCCCGGCCCTTCGGGCGCCAGCGCCGCGCCCGCGTGGACACCCAACCCGATCCTGGACGCCATCGAGCCCGACCGGCCCGCCCGCCAGGTCACGCCGCCGCCGCCGCTCGAGGAGGCGTATCCGGGCGTCCGCGGTGGCGACGGCACCCAGACGCTCGTGTTCCGGCGCCCGGCTCCATCGGCGGCGCGAGCGATCCTGCGGGTGTCGTCGCCGGACGGCACCGAGCGCACGATCGAGGTCGACGGCACGCCGCTCACCCTCGGCCGCTCGAAGGACAACGGCCTCGTGCTCGCGGATTCGCGCGTGTCCCGGCAGCACGGCCGGCTCCAGGCGCGCCGGGGCACGCTCGTGTACACGGACCTCGGCAGCACCAACGGGTCGCGCGTCAACGGCATCAGGGTGGACGAGATCGCGCTCGGCGTCGGTGACCGCCTCATCCTCGGCGACACGGTCCTGGTCGTCGAAACGCTGCCGGGCTGAAGACATGGACGGCTTCGTCCTGACGCTGTGGCTCGTCAGGCTCCTGTTCCTGCTGGCGCTGTACGCGTTCCTGTTCATGGTCGTCCGGGTCCTGCTGCGCGACCTCCGGGCAGCGTCGCGCGGTCCCGCGGAGCTCGGCCGGCTCGTCGTCCTGGCAGCGCCGGGCGGAGAACCGCCGGCGGGGACCACGTTCCCGCTCGACGCCCTGACGACGCTCGGCCGGGACGTCAACAACGCGATCGTGATCGACGACCCGTTCGCCAGCGCAGACCATGCCGTCCTGACCTTCCGCGGCCGCGCCTGGTACGTCGAGGACCTCGAGAGCACGAACGGCACGTTCGTCAACGGCGTTCCCGTCGAGCGCGTCGCGCCCCTCGGGTTCGGGGATGAGCTGCAGGTCGGCGAGGTCCGCTTCCGGCTCGACCGGGGCCGCGCGTGAGCGTCGTCGCGCAGGCGCGCCCCAGGACCGCCAGCCGGTGGCGGATCCGCCCCCGGCCCCGCCCGACCGAGCTCACGCTCCTGGTCCTCGTCGCGGCGGCCCTCGTGATCGGGGCGGCCTCGCTGGGTGCGACGCAGCGGTTCCGGGCGACCGTCGACGCGGGTGCCACGGTCAAGGCGCTCGACTTCGGCCCGCCCGACCCGCGCGGGCTGCTCGTCTACCTGTCTGCGCTCGCCGTCGTGCACGGCCTGTTGGTCCTCGCCGGCCGGCGGACGGACCAGGTGCTGTTCCCGGCGACCGCGCTGCTCGGCGGGATCGGCCTGCTGCTCATGCAGCGGCTGCCGCAGGGCCTCGTCACCCAGTCGTTCTTCGGCATGGAGCTGCTCCTCGGCCAGCTCCAGCTGTTCTGGCTGCTGCTCGCGCTCGCGGTCATCGCACTGCTCGCGCTCATCGTGCGATCGGATGCCTGGCTGCGCACCTACAAGTACACGTGGGCCGCCGCGGGGATCGGGCTCCTGCTCGCCACGTTCGTGTTCGGCTCCGACGTCAACGGGGCGCGCCTCACGCTCTCGATCGGGCCGCTGTCGGGGCAGCCATCGGAGCTCCTGAAGGTCATCCTCGTCGTGTTCCTGGCTGGGTACCTGTCGGAGAACCGCTCGCTGCTGTCCGACGAGAGCACGAACCTCGGGCCGTTCCGACTGCCACCGCTGCCGTACCTCGCGCCGATGGTCGCGATGGTCGCGATCGCGCTGTCGATCGTCGTCGTCCAGAAGGACCTCGGCGCCGCGCTCCTGTTCTTCGCGGTGTTCCTCGCGCTGCTATACGTGGCCACCGGCCGGCCGTCCTACGTCGTCGGCGGCCTCGCGCTGTTCCTGCTCGGCTCGGTGGTCCTGTACCACCTGTTCGGACACGTCCAGCAGCGGGTCGACAACTGGCTCGACCCATTCGCCGACCCGCTCGGCGTGGGCTACCAGACGGTCCAGGCGCTGTACGCGTTCGCGCGCGGCGGCCTGCTGGGCGTCGGCCTGGGAGCCGGGCTGCCGACGATCAGCGGCCGGCTCCCGATCCCGGCCGTCCACACCGACTACCCGCTCGCGGCGCTGGGCGAGGAGCTGGGGCTCATCGGCCTGCTCGCGATCCTGGGGCTCTACCTGGTCGTCATCCAGCGCGGGCTGCGGATCGCCGCCAGCGCCCACGACGACTTCCGGGCGCTCCTCGCCGCGGGTCTCGCCCTCGTCGTCGGCGTCCAGGCGTTCATCATCGCGGCCGGCAACCTCAAGGTCATCCCGCTGACCGGCATCACGCTCCCGTTCATCTCGTACGGCGGGTCGTCGCTGCTGGCCAACGCCGTCGTGGTGGGCCTGCTGCTCGCGTTGTCCGACCGCGGCCCCGAGCCGCCCGCCGTGCCGAGGCCGGGGCGCGGGCGGCTGCCGTGGCTCCGGTGGCGGACCCGGTGAGCGCCCCTGAGGGGGCCGGCCCCGTCCCGCGCCGCTCGATCGCCGGCAACGTCCTGCGGATCGGCGCCGCGATCACCGTGATGTTCGCGATCCTCGCGTTCGGCGCGGGGTACTGGCAGGTCGTCGAGGCCCAGCGCCTGTCCACCGCCCCGGACAACCCCGCGGTCATCGCCATCGCCCGCCGGGCGCTCCGTGGCCCGATCGTGGACCGTGACGGTCGGTGGCTCGCGCGCAGCGCCCGTGACGGCAACGGCGAGGCCGAGCGCGAGTACCGTGACGACACGGTCAGCCACGTGGTGGGATACGCATCGCGCCAGTTCGGCACGACCGGGCTCGAGCGGACGTACAACGCGGACCTCATCGGGCTCTCCTCCGACGGCCTGGGCGGCCTGCTCGGCAAGTTCGACATGACGCCCAACGAGCCCCTCGGCCTCCGGACGACGCTCGACCTGCGGCTCCAGCGCGCCGCCGTGCGGGGCCTGGGCAAGGACCGCGGCGCCGTGGTCATGCTCGACCCGGCGACGGGCGAGGTGCTCGCGCTCGCGTCGACGCCCGTGTACGACGCGAACGGGATCGCGAACCCGGACACCGCCCAGGCGGTGTTCGACGAGCTGACCACCGACGACGCGGACCCGCTGCTGCCTCGTGCGACGCTGGGCCGGTATGTGCCGGGATCGGTGTTCAAGATCGTGACGGCGGTCGCCGGCCTCGACAGCGGCCGCATCGACCCGTCCACGACGTTCCGGGAACAGCCCGGCGCGGAGCGGGATGGCCTCCTCGTGAGCGGCTTCCGGATCCGCGATGGGCACCACCCGACGACGGGCGACACCGCGCTCGATCTCACCGGCGCGACCGAGGTCAGCTGCAACCTGTGGTACGCGCTGGCGGGCCTCCGGATCGGCGGCGACAGGCTCGTCGAAGGCGCGGCGACGATGGGGTTCGGCGAGCGGATCCCGTTCGACCTGCCGACCGCGGTGTCGCAGGTCACGGGCGGCGGCGGCGGCGCTCCCGGCGGCTTCGCCGACGACGTCGAGCTCGCCTCCGCGTCGTTCGGGCAGGGCGAGACGTTCGTGACGCCCCTCCAGATGGCGCTGGTTGCCTCCACCGTGGCCAACGACGGCGTCCTCATGACGCCGCACCTCGTGTCGCAGGTGACCGGCGCCGGGCAGGGGACCCGCACGATCGACCCGTCCGTGTGGCGACGAGTCCTCTCGGCCGGCGATGCCCAGGCGATCCAGGCGGCGATGCAGCAGGCCGTGGAGGGCGCCCTGGGGCGCCAGTTCACGGCCGGCGCCAGGGTGCGCGGCGTCCCGACGGCGGGCAAGTCCGGCACGGCCGAGCTGGGGGGCCGCGGCGAGCCGCACTCGTGGTTTATCGGCTTCGCGCCGGTCGACAACCCGAAGATCGCGATCGCCGTCCTCGTGGAGCGGGGCGGGCGGGGAGGGGAACGCGCGGCGCCGCTCGCGGGCGACCTGATGACACGCTACTTCGAGCTCTACGGACAGCCGTAGCCCGTCGCCGCACGCAGGCGGTAGGCTGCCCGCATGCCGACCCCCGAGCCCGACGCGCAACCGCCCGAGCTCGAGGCCGTCCCGGCGTCACCACCAGGACCGGCCACGAAGCGGCCGCTCATCGAGCGCGTCGGGCTCGCCCTGATCGCCCTCGTACTCGCCGCGCTGTTCGCCGTCGTCGCGGTCGCGGCCTTCGCGGGGGGCGAGCCGTTCCTCGGCGTCATGGGCACGATCGGGACCCTGATGGTGCTGTGGGTGGGTGGCCTGACGCTCATCCGGGGCTGAATGGAGCGAGAATCGCGGCGCGATGGAACGTTTGCGGCCCCCCGGACGCCATTGTTCCTGAGAACCCGTTTGCAGACCCGGACGTACACTGCTGCAGGAGAGGTTTCGACGTCGCCCGTGTCCGGATCCCGTTGCGCGGCGTCACCGGAGGGTCGGCAGGGCCGTCAGGTCGCCGGCAGCGAGGCACAGCCGCGGGGGCGGCGCCAGTCGACGGGAGACCGATGAGCAACATCCAGCAGGTCGGGGACCGGGTCCTCGCCAACGTCGAGCGGGTCATCGTCGGGAAGCATCACGAGGTCCGGCTCGCGCTGGTCGCGCTCCTGTGTCGTGGGCACCTGCTCATCGAGGACGTCCCCGGCACGGGCAAGACGGTCCTCGCAAAGGCCATCGCACGCAGCCTCGGCTGCACGTTCCGGCGGATCCAGTTCACCCCGGACCTCCTCCCCTCGGACGTGACCGGGCTCTCGATCTACAACCAGAAGACGCAGGAGTTCGAGTTCCGGCCGGGCCCGATCATGAGCCAGGTGGTGCTCGCGGACGAGATCAACCGCGCGACGCCCAAGACGCAGAGCTCGCTCCTCGAGTGCATGGAGGAGCGCCAGGCGACCATCGACGGCGTGACGCATCCGATGCCCGACCCGTTCCTCGTCATCGCGACGCAGAACCCCATCGAGTACGAAGGCACCTTCGCGCTCCCCGAGGCCCAGCTCGACCGGTTCATGCTCCGGATCCGCCTCGGCTACCCGGCACTGCTCGACGAGATCGTCATCCTCGACGAGCAGAAGCGGACGCACCCGCTCGAGGACCTGACCGAGGTGGTCTCGGTCGAGGAGCTGCGCGACCTCCAGGCGTCGGTTCGCGAGATCTACGTGGACCCGGCGGTGAGCGACTACATCGTCCGGCTGGTGTCGTCGACGCGCACCCACCCCGACGTCTATCTCGGCGCGAGCCCCCGCGGCTCGATCGCCCTGTACCGGGCCAGCCAGGCGCTGGCGGGGCTCCTGGGCCGCGACTACGTGATCCCCGATGACATCAAGGCCCTGGCCGAGCCGGCGCTCGCCCACCGCGTGATCATCAAGACGTCCTCGTCCATCCACGACATCAGCGCGGCGCACGTCGTGCGCGAGCTGGTCGATTCCACCCCCATCGAGGCCGCCGCCCGACAGGCGGGTGGCCCCCGCGAGGTCCGCCCGAGCACCGCGGCCGGCTGACCCCGGCTCCGCCCGCCGCGGCTCACGCATCCGATCCCGTCCCCACGCGCCCGGCCCCGGAGGACATCCCCTTCGTGTTCCGCCGACTCCAGCTCCTCGTCCTCGCGGTCGTCCTGATCGTCGCCGCCTTCTCGACCGGCGAGCCGTTCCTGTTCTTCCTCGTCTACGTCGGCCTGCTCGTCGGCGGGGGGAGCTACATCCTAACGCGCCTGGGGCTCGCGGACCTCGAGGCCGGGTACGCGGTGAGCCAGCTGTCGGGCCACGTCGGCGACCGGCTGCGGGTCACGTACACGCTGCGCAACACCGGGCGGATCATCAAGCCGTGGCTCGAGATCCACAACCCGACGACGCTGCCGGGCGGCCTGCCGGGCCGTGCGCTCAGTCTCCACGGCCGCCAGGAGCGAAGCTGGCTGGTGAGGACGCCGCTCGTCCGCCGCGGGCACTTCCGGATCGAGCCGCTGCAGATCCGGACCGGCGACCCGTTCGGGTTCTTCGAGGCCTCCGCGAGCGTGGGCCAGGGGATCACCCTCGTCGTCTACCCCAGGATCGATGCTCTGCCGATGTGGAAGCTGCCGCCGGCCAACATCGAGGGGGCCCACGCCCAGCCCGAGCGCACGCTCCAGACGACCCCGCTGGCGACGACGGTCCGCCCCTATGCGCCGGGCGACTCGATGAACCGCATCCACTGGCGCACGACGGCCAAGACGGGCGAGATCCAGGTCAAGGAGTTCGACCTCGAGCAGACGGCGGACGCGTGGATCTTCATGGACCTCGATGCCGGGAACGAGGCGGGGCACGGTGACGACTCCACGACCGAGGTCGCGGTGCGCGCAGCGGCCTCGATCGCCGACAAGGCGCTCGGCGAGAACCGGGCGGTCGGGCTCACCGTGAGCGCCCACCGGATGACGATCGTGCCTGCCGACCGTGGCGCGCGGCAGCGGCTGAAGATCCTCCAGCTCCTTGCCGCCGTGGAGGCCGACGGCCGGACACCGCTCCAGGAGGCGCTCGTGACCGGCGTCAACCGCCTCCGGCGGGGCACGACGGCGATCGTCGTCACGTCGTCCCAGGATCCCGCGTTCGTGCGGCCGCTCGCCACGCTCCGGACGCGCGGGATCGGGACGGTCGTGGTCCTGCTCGACAAGGCCCAGTTCGAGCCCGACGACGACGAGACCGTCGCCGAGGCCCAGCGCCAGCGCACGCGGGCCGTGCGCCACGCCTTGTCCGAGTACGAGATCCCCACCCATGTCGTGAAGCCGCACCAGGACCTGGGGGAGGCGTTGGCACGATGACGATCGGCGGGATCCGGGTCGGCCGCCCGGCGGAGGGCTGGCTGACGCTCGTGCTGGTGGCGACGCTCGCCCTCATCGTGGCCTGGGCCGTCGACGCCCCGCGTTGGGTCAACGGCAAGGGCGAGCTGACCGACGTGCTCGCGCTGTGCGCGCTGGGCGGCGTGGCGGTCGGCTTCGTGGGGCCCAAGGTGGCCTGGGGCCGCTGGACGACGCACCTCGTCGGCGCGCTGTTCGCGGGCCTCCTGCTCCCCATCCTCGCCGGCTGGACCCCGGTCGACGGCGCCTCGCCGGCGGCGGCGTTCGCGTTCACCGCCGAGGGCTCGATCGACGCCTACCTGGACATCGCGTGGCGCAACCTCCGGTTCACCGACCAGGAGGTCCACTACGTGCTCGTGCTCGGCTGGCTCATCTGGGGAACCGCCCAGTTCGCCGCCTACTCGGTGTTCGGGCACCGGCGGCCGCTCAACGCGGTCGTGGTGCTGGGCCTCCTGCTGATCGCCAACATGGCGCTCACGGTGGACCAGCTGGCGTACCTCGTCGCGTTCACGGCGGGCTCGCTGTTCCTGCTCATCGTGATGCACGCGTTCGACGAGCGGGCGACGTGGATCCGGCGGCGGATCGGTGACCCATCGACGATCAGCTCGCTCTACCTGCGGGGTGGCACGGTGTTCATCGTGCTCGCGCTGCTGGGCTCGATGATGCTCACGACCCGGGCCGCATCCAGCCCGCTCGAGGGCGCCTGGGAGGGCGTCGGCCGGAACCTCGTCGCGTTCGGCGAGAGCATCAGCCGGCTCCTGCCGATGGGCGGGGCGCTGCGGCCGATCGGCGGCGTCCAGTTCGGCCAGGATGCCCGGATCGGTGACACCTGGATCACGGACGCAGGGATCGCGTTCACCGCCACGGTCCCCGAGGCGGCGGCCGACCTCAAGTGGCGGGCGGCGACGTACGACAGCTTCGAGCTGAAGGGGTGGGCGCAGTCGTTCCTGTCGACGATCCACGTGGACAGCGGGCAGCCCGTCCTCGCGGGCACGGCCGAGGTGCCCAGGGACGACATCTCGGCGCCGGTCACCGTGACCGTCCGGCCCGCCGCGTACCAGCAGGGACTGCTCCTGGCGCCGGGGGCTCCCGTGACCCTCGATCGTGCGGCGGACCTCTCCGTCACCGGGACCGACGGCTGGTTTGCCGCCGTCGACGTCGACCGTGGATCGGAGCCCTACAGCGTGACCGCACGGGTCCTCCAGCTCGATGACACCCAGCAGGTGCTCACGGGCCATCGGCTCGAGGCGGCCGGGACCGCATACCCGGCGGAGATCCGCGCGCTGTACACGGAGGTGCCCGACAACGCGATCGGCCCGGACGCCCAGGAGCTCCTGGATCGGATCCTGGCCGATGCAGGCACGACGAACCCGTACCGGCTGGCGATGTACATGCAGGAGTACTTCCAGAACACCAAGGACTTCACGTACGACAACGACCTGACCGACGACCCGAGCTGCAACGCCGGGGCGGTCGAGTGCTTCGCCCGGGTCCACCGTGGCTACTGCCTCCACTACGCATCGACGATGGCGATCCTGCTCCGCGCGGCGGACAAGGTGAACCCGATCCCCACCCGGCTCGTGCAGGGGTTCCTCCCCGGCAAGCCGGTGGGCGGCGTCGAAACCGTCGAGAACCGCAATGCCCACGCGTGGGTCGAGGTCTACTTCCCGGCCTACGGCTGGATCCCGTTCGACCCGACGGGCGGCGGGATCGGCCGGCCCACCGTCATCGCGGAAGGACCCGCCGTCCCGTCCGCGAGCCCGTCGCCGTCCGGCTCCGCCGGGCCCGACGTGCCCGACCCCACCCGTCGCCGGGACGGGACCCTGCCCGATGCGCCGTCCGCAGGACCGGCCGGCGGCGCCGGCAACCGCACGCTGTTCATCGTCCTGACGGTCCTGCTGGCGGTCGTCGTGGTGACCATCGCGATCGCGGCGTGGCTGCGCGGGCCGCGCGGCGAGGTGACCCCGGACGCGGCGTGGACGTCGATGGCGCGGGCCGCCTCACGGTTCGGGTTCGGGCCGCGACCCACCCAGACGGTGTACGAGTACGCGGCCTCCCTGGGCGACCTCGTGCCGGTGGCACGCGACGACCTGCGGACGGTCGCGGAGGCGAAGGTCGAGACGACGTACGCGGCGGTGCGGCTGGGCGGTGCGCGCCTGGACGCCGTGCGTGCCGCGACGCGGCGGCTCCGGATCTCGCTGCTGAGGCTGGTCATCCGGCGTCCCCGAAGGGCACGTCGGCGCTAGCGGCCGCCGCCTACAGGGCGCCCGACCGGGCGCGGCGATCCGCGGCCTCGCGGGCAGCCTCGTCCGCGAGCGGCGCGAGGTGCTCGGCGAGGTTGGCCGCGCGGAGGACCGGCCGTCCGCCGCGGAACTCGACGACCGTGATCCCGGTCAGGCCCATCGTGAACATCCAGAAGTGCGTCAGCGGCAGCCCGAACAGGGTGAGCATCACGACCTTGAACACGCCGTCATGGCCGACGAGGATCGACCACGGCTGATCGGGCGCCCCGCCGACGCCCGCATAGCCACCGACCTGCGGACGGTCGAGCGTCCCGCGCGGGTAATCCTGCCCGAGTCGCTCGAGGACGCGGGTGAGCGCCGGACGGACACGCGCCTGCACGTCGGCCGGCGACTCGCCGCCGGGCGCCCAGACCTCCCAGGGCCGCCGCCGCCAGCCCGCGAGGACGTCGGGCCACCGGCGGGCGATCTCGTCGACGTGCTCGCCCTCCCACTCGCCCTGACCGATCTCGAGCAACCCGGGCTCGGGGCGGACCAGCGTCGGGCCGGCGACGGCGGATGCCGGGTCGACGCCCGCCTCGAGCGCGATCGCGTCAGCGATGGCGGCGGCCGTGCTCCGCGTCCGCGACAGCGGGGAGTGGACGATCTCGCGCGGCAAGCCGCCCGGGACGGGCAGGGATGGCGCCTCGTGCGGCCGCGCCAGGCGCGCGCCGACGAGGGCGGCCTGACGTCGGCCGAGCGCCGACAGCGGGGTCTCGGCCTGTCCCTGGAAGCGGTTCTCGACGATCCACTCGGACTCGCCGTGGCGCACGAGCACGAGCGTCGCGTCGAGCCCTTCGGGGATGAGCGGCGCGTCGGCGGCGGGACGATCCGCGGACGGGCCGCCCGTCACCGCTCGCCGCCCAGCCGGACGACCCAGGTGTCGATGATGCCCTCGTCGGCGGTCATCGCGTCGACCACGGCCTGCGGGACGTCGTCGTCGAGGGCGAGGACCATGTACGCATCGGCTCGCGGAGCGGACCGGGCGAGCGTCATCGAGCTGATGTTGACATCCGCGGCACCGAGCAGCGCCCCGACCCGACCCACGGTGCCCGGGCGGTCCCGGTGGTGCGAGATGAGCATCACGCCGGCCGGTGCCAGGTCCATCGCGTGCTCCTGGAGCCGGACGAGCCGGGGCTCGCCGTTGGCGACGGTTCCGGCGAGCGTCACGGTCGTGCCGTCGGCGACGGCGGTCAGCGTCAGCAGGGCGGAGAAGGCGCCGGCGTTGGGCGTCTTGCGTTCGACGACCTCGATCCCCCGGGCCTTCGCGAGCGTGCCCGCGTTGACCAGGTTCACGCGCTCCTCGGTCGTCGTCTCGAGCAGGCCGCGGAGGACCGCCGCAACGAGCGAGGACGCGTCGTGGGCGGCGGGCTCGCCGGCGATCTCGAGCGTGAGCGTGCGCGGGGCGACCGGCGACAGCTGGGCCGCGAACCGGCCCAGCGTCTCCGCGAGCGGGAGGTACGGCGCGATGGCCTGAGCCGTCTCTGCGGTGAGCAGTGGCGCGTTGACCGCGTAGCGCGCGGACCCCCCGTCGAGCACCTCGAGGATCTGCTCGGCGACCTCCTCGGCGACGGCGATCTGCGCCTCCTCGGTGGACGCGCCGAGATGTGGCGTGAGGAGCGTGTTGGGCGCGCTGAGCAGGGGATGGTCCGGGGCCGGCGGTTCGGCGGTGTACACGTCGATCCCGGCGCCGGCGACGACGCCCTCACGCAGTGCGTCGGCGAGGTCATGCTCGTCGATGATCCCGCCGCGGGCCACGTTGAGCAGGATCACCCCGGGCTTCATCCGGGCCATGACCTCGCGGTTGATCATCCCGGCGGTTGTCTTCGTCCGGGGGACGTGGACCGTGATGATGTCGGCCCGGCCGACGATGTCGTCGAAGGTGACGAGCTCGACGCCATGTGTCGCCGCCTGCTCGGGCGTGACGAACGGGTCGGACCCGATCACCGTCATCTCCATGCCCCTGGCGCGCACGGCGATGGCCTGGCCGATCTTGCCCAGGCCGACGATGCCCAGCGTCTTGCCGCGCAGCTCGTGACCCGTGAACTTCGCGCGCTTCCACTCGCCGGCCTTCATCGAGGCGTGCGCGTCCGCGGTGTGCCGGGCGAGGCCGAACATCAGCGCGAGCGTGTGCTCGGCCGCGGCGATCGTGTTGCCCGTGGGCGCGTTGACGACGGTGATCCCGGCCCGCGTCGCGGCGTCGAGGTCCACGTTGTCCACGCCGACGCCGGCCCTGCCGATGACGACGAGGCGGGTGCCGGCGGCGATCATCTCGGCGTCCGCCTTGACCTGGCTCCGGACGACCAGCGCGTCGTACTCGGGCAGGAGCGCGATGATCTCCTCGCGCGGCAGCCCGAGCTTCTCGTCCACCTCGTGGTGGGCGCGCAGGATCGCGATCCCCTCGGACGCGAGCGGTTCGACGACGAGGATCCTCACGCCGGGACCGCCACGCGGGTGGTGGCCTCGACGAGCGCCCGCTGGGCGGCCGCGACGGCCGCGCCGGGCTGGACGGCGAGTCCCTGTTCGATCGCCGCGACCTCCAGGGCTCCGATCGCCGACAGGATGTCGTCCGTGGTGACGGAGCCGAGGTGCCCGAGCCGGAAGATCTTCCCCTTGAGCTTGCCCTGCCCGCCCGCGAGGACGAGGCCCTGGCGCTTGAGCGACCCGTTGAACGCCTTCCAGTCGAGGCCGTCCGGGATCCAGGCGGCGGTGACGGTCTTCGACGCGACCTCGTCGGCCGCGAGGAGCTCGAAGCCGAGCGCCCGGAGCCCTGCCCGCGTCATCGCCTGCGCCGCGGCGTGGCGCGTGAACACGCCTTCGCCCTCGGCCTGCATGAGGCGGAGGCCCTCGTCGACCTGGTACATCACGGCGACGGCCGGGGTCCAGGGGGTCTCCCCGGCGGCCGCGGTGTCCCGGTGACGCTTGAGGTCGAGGTAGAAGCGCGGCATCATCGCGGTCTCGCCCGCGGCCCACGCCCGCGGTCCCACGGCGGCCATCGCCATGCCCGGCGCGGACATCCACGCCTTCTGCGACCCGGTGACCACGAGGTCGAGGCCCCACTCGTCCATCGCGAACGGCACCGCACCCAGGGCCGAGATCGCATCGACGAGGATCAGCGCGTCCGGCGCCGTCTCGCGGACAGCGGCGGCGAGCGCCGCGATGTCGTTGGTGACGCCGGTCGACGTCTCGTTGTGGGTCAGGAGGACGGCCTTGAGGCCGGGGATGGCCGCAGCGGCGTCGCGAACCGCCGCGGGCGTCGCCGCCTGGCCCCACTCCACCTCGACCTTCGTGACCGAGGCGCCGTAGACGTCGGCGATCTTCGCGAACCGGTCGCCGAACGCGCCCATGGTGACCGCGAGGACGGCGTCGCCGGGCGACAGCGTGTTGACGACCGCGGCCTCGAGGGCCCCCGTGCCGGCGCAGGTGAGCATGATCACGTCGTGCTGGGTGCCGAAGAACGGCTTCATCCCGGCGGTGACACGAAGCAGCAGCGCCTTGAACTCCTCGCCACGGTGGTTGACCATCTGGCGCCCGCCGGCCTCGCGGACGGACGGGGGGAGGGCCGTGGGGCCGGGAATGCGCAGGTTGGGCTCGAAGCGGGTCACGGTGCGTCTCCTGGGGTCGCCGGGAAGGGTGCGTCCCAATCTGACGCAGGTGACACGATCCGTCCACCGTGGTAGATATGACGTCATATGAAGACCGTCCGAACGACGATCCTGCTCGACGCGGATCTTCTCGACCGTCTTGACCGGCACGTCCGCCGCCAGCGCACGACGAAGACGTCGGTCATCGCGGCGGCCGTCGAGACGTGGCTCGACTCGCACGAGGCGACGCCGGAGTTCCCGTTCCTCGGTATCGGGCGCAGCCAGCACGGCCGCCTGTCGCTGGACGGGCGATCGATCGCGCGCCGCGAGGCCGGCCGCCGCCCCGGCGAGCGCTAGGCACGCCGGACGGCTGCGCGCGGATGGCCATCCTCCTCGACCCGTCTGCCGTGCTCGCGGCCGCGGACGCCGCCGATCTCAACCACCGCGCCGCGGTCGCCTGGTTCGAGCGCGTGGACGAGCCATTGCTGCTCGGGGCGCTGGGCCTGGCGGAGCTGGACATCCTGCTCCAGCGCGAGCTCGGCGTTGACGCGACCCGGGCCGTGATCGAGTCGCTCGTCGCGGGATCGATCCGGCTCGTGCCGCCGACCCAGGAGGATCTGGCCCGCGCGTCGGAGCTGATGACGGAAGCCGCGGAACACCGTCCACGACTCGCGGACGCGCTGCTCGTGGCGGCCGCGGAACGGCTGGGCGTCCGGCGGGTCGCATCCTTCGACCGGCGGCCGATCGCCGTGTTCCGACCGCGCCACGCGCGGAGCCTCGACTTCGAGCCGTAGCCCGGCGACGGGTTCGCGTGGTCGCGCCCCGCGACCGAGTCACGGCAGGTTCGGCGGCGCCGAGGTCGTGCATGAGCCCATCACGAAACCCCGGCGCGGCGACGCGACGATTGCGTGGATGCTGCCAACGCAAGTCGACCGTGACTCGCGACGAATGCCGTGAAACGAGAACGGGGCCGGCGATGCCGGCCCCGTCCGATGTGCGCCCGGTTGGCGCTAGCGAATCCGCTTGACGACGACCGTGCCCGCCTGCACGTCGTGGTAGCCCTGCCGCTTGGTGCTCTGGGTGACCGAGTACAGCAGGTAGATCTGGTAGAAGAACGCCAGCAGTCCGATGATCGACCCGATCGCCCCCAGCGCGCCCGGTGCGTAGCCGAGTGCGGCGCCCAGGGCCGTCGGCCCGAACATGTACGCCCAGCGCTTGATCGCCTGGTTCTGGGTGAGCGTTGCACCGTCGGCGGCGTTCACGGTCTCCAGGCCAAGCGCTCGCTGTCCGAGCGAGCCGCGCATGTGGGTCCACGTGTAGATGAAGTAGACGGCACTGCCGAGCAGGCTCAGCACGGCGATGATGACCGTGCCGATCAGCGCGATGACACCCCCACCGGAGAAGATCGCGAGGACGATGATGCTGAGCAGCAGGACGCCGACGACGAAGAACAGGATGGCGTCGAGGATGTACGCGACAACACGGTTGACCGTGTCGGCGTAGGCCACTCCCGGGGCGGGTCCGGCTTCGACGGCCGCGGCCTGGACCTGTGGTGCTGCCGGTGCCGGAGCGGTCCAGCTGCTGGGCGGCGCCGAGAGCGGCGGCTCCATCGCAGGCTCCTGGGGCGGGAGCGGCGGCGTCCCCCCGGTGGGCTCAGTCATGCGGAAACCTCCCTCGTTGACGCGACACGCGTCCTATGCGAGCAGGATAGGGCCCAGCGTGCGCGGAGGGAACCCCACTCCGCACGGAAGCGGTGCTGCACCGTTGTGCACGATCGGTGCCGGAAGTTGAAAGTGCGCTGGTGCAACGCGGTGACGTCCGCGTGCAGGTACGAGGTTTGGCCGCGCGCCCGGATTCGTGTCATGATCCGCCCGCCCATCGCCGCTCATGCGTCCAGAAAGGTCAACGGATCATGCGAATTCGTGCTGCGAAGCTGGAAGAGCTCGCGCCCACGCCCAAGGAGCGCGCCCTGTCGCCGCGCCAGCTGGCCGCGCTGCAGCGCGAGGAAGAGATCCGCAAGGCCCTCGGCCGGCTCCGGAGCGACGAGGACATCCTCGCCGTCGAGCTTGATCCTGCGGAGAAGATCCCCACGATGCGCGCAGCGGTGAAGCGCGCGATCGCCGCCCACAAGCCCGGCACGAACATGGCGATTCGCAGCCGGACGATCTATCTGTCCACCGGCAAGCTGCCCGGTGGCCGCGGCCGCAAGCCCAAGGCCGGCTGAGTCCGCGAGGAGATCCGCGTCCCGGGGTGCGCGTCGCAGCGCGCCCCGGTCGCGCGTCTCTCCGGCGGTCGTCCCGCCCGGAGTTCCGTGCATGATCCGCGCCCCCCGCCGCCTTCGCGGTCTTCGCCGCCGCCACGTCGTCGCCCTGCTGCTCGCCGTCGTCGTGCTGCTCGGCGCGGCGGTGGTGGCGACGGACGCATTCGGATCGCGCGAGAAGCTGCGGGGGCTCGCGCGGCGGGTCGAGCTTCTCGTGGATCCGCCCCCTGACCGGGCGATCGCGGCGGCCGTCCTGGTCACGCCCGAGCCCGGCGACGATGGCGACCCCCTCGACGCGCCGACGCCGGAGCCGACGGCATCCCCGTCGCTCGCGCCGGGCGCGACACCCCCGCCTCCACCGACGGCGACGCCTGCGCCCCAGCGGGTGAAGGTGGACGTCAACCTGCTCCAGAAGCCCGACCGCTGGTTCATCACCGAGATCGACAAGGAGTGGTGTGCGGTCGCGGGGTCGCAGATGGTGATGGCGATCCACGGCAAGGCCGACCTCAGCGAGTCGTTCCAGCGCAAGCTCGAGTCCCGAATCGGCGAGTGGGAGAGCCGGCGGGACAGCCTCAACGGCGGCTGGGGCCCATCCGCGATGGTCAAGGCGCTCGAGACATACGGGGTTCCGGGCTACGAGGTCCGCGCATACGAGACCCGAGCATCCGCGCTCAAGGACGCCGCCAAGGCCATCTCGCGCTTCCACGCCCCGGTGATCCTGCTCGCATGGCGCGGAGCGCACACCTGGGTCATGACGGGCTACCGCGCGGACGCGGACCCGCTGGTGTTCAGGAACGCGCGCATCAACGGCGCGTACATCCTCGACCCGTGGTACCCGCGGGTGTCGTCGATCTGGGGCCCGTCCGACCGGCCTGGCGCGTACCAGGACGCAGCCGAGATGCGGCGCAACTACCTCCCGTGGCGCCGGCCCGAGGGTCGCTACCCGGACCGCGATGGCCTGTTCATCGCGGTCGTGCCCACCCAGCCACTCAACCGCTAGGCGACGTCCGCCTCCTGGCGATCGTCCCCCTCCGCGCCGAGCTCGGGCTCGTACTCCGGGATCGGCGCATGCCGGATCCGCCACGCCAGCGCGGCCCCCTGGAGCACGGTGCGCACCGCCGTTCCCATGGCGAACCCGAGCGGGATCGCCACGACGCCCAGCGCGTCCACGAGGACGACGGTCGTCCCGACCGTGACGGCGAACCCGACCACCGACGCGAGCACGGGCAGGACGGTGTTGTGGGTCGCATACAGCCCGCGCGCGGTGAGGTGACCCAGCGCGTCGAACGGGACCGCGAGCGCGAACGCGGCCAGGACCGTTCCGGTCACCTGGATGTCCTCGGCGTCGAACGCGCCGCCGCCGAGCAGGACCCGGATCGCGAGCGGCCCGAGGACGACGAGGAGGACGGCCGAGATGACCGTCAGCACGCTGATCGTGATGAGGTTCGTGCGCACGAGCCGTCCGAAGGCGGCCCGGTCGCCGGCGGCCCAGACCGCGGACAGGGACGGAAACGCCGCGAGCGAGATCGCGACGCCGACGAGGGCAACGGGAACGCTCTGGAAGTTCCGGGCGAAGCTGACCGAGGTCACCGAGCCTGCCGCCAGCGCTGACGCGACGTTGGTGAAGAACAGGAACGTGATCGGCTCGATCGGGTGGGCGAGCATCTTCGGGGCCATCAGGCGCAGGAACTCGCGGAGGGCGGGCATCCGCAGCCGCAGGCGGGGTCGGAGCCGGACGCCCGAGCGGGCCATCCCCACGAGCCGGATGCCCAGGTGGAGCGTCGCGCCCACGATCGCGCCGACCGCCGCCGCGTGGACGCCGATCCGGCCGTGGAGCAGGACCGTCCCGCCAACGATCCCCACGTTGTACAGGATCGGCGCCAGCGCGTAGAACAGGAACCGCCGCTCCGCGACGAGGATCTCGCCCAGCGTGATGGACGCGGCGAACAGGATCGGCGTCACGAGCATGAGCCGGAACAGGTCCAGGTAGAGCGCCCGCGTCGCGTCGTCGAAGCCGGGGGCGATGAGCTCGACGGTGGCGGGTGCGGCGACGAACAGCAGCAGCGAGCCGATCCCCATGACCGCGACGGCGAGCGTGAGCACCGTCTGCGCGAACGGCCCCGCGTCCCGCGGGGCGTCCCGCCGGAGCGTCGTGAACACGGGCACGAAGGGTGCGGTCAGCCCTGCCGCCACGAGGACGTCCAGCAGCAGCTCCGGGAGCACGAACGCCGCGTTGTACGCGTCGAGCTCAGGCCCGGCGCCGTACGTCCGGGCGAACACGCGGTCGCGGACGAGCCCGGCGAGGTAGGACGCGAACGTCAGGACGGCGAGCAGGATGGCGCCCTGTGGCAGGAAGCGCGCGAGCAGCGCCCGGCCCCGATCGATCACCCCGTCCTCCCTGGCCTCGCCACGCTGGTCGCGGCGGTCCTCTGACGCCCGGGTCAGCCATCCTGGGACGCCGGCGATCGGGGGATGCTACCTGCCGACGTTGATGATCCCGTTCCAGAGCATGTAGTTCGACACCCACGTGTCGCGGTGGATCACGCGTCCCTTCCCGTCGCGGACGACGCGTGTCACGGATGTCGACATCCCGTCCGACGGGTACTCGACCTGCTCCCGGACGCCCTTGGGCAGCGTGCCGACCTCGACGGTGCTCGTGGTCGCCCTGCGAACGTTCCAGACGCTCGCGCCAGAGAGGCGGACCGTGCGGCCGTCCGGGATGCCCCAGATCTCGTAGCGCACCCACCCCGTGCCGCCGGACCGGATCCGGGTGCCGCGGATGAAGATGATCCCCTTCGTGTCGTTGCGGAAGCTCATCGTCTGGCGGCCACCGGCGGTGATCGAGACCGTCGCGTCGAGGCCCAGCGGGTAGCGGCTGATGTAGTACTTGTGATTCGAGCGGGCGCCCATGTCGAGCCCGGCTCGCATGGCCGCGTTGAACAGCGTCGTGGAGCTCGAGCACATGCCGCCGCCGAGTGCTCCCGTTGGCTCGGTGTGGTCGCTCGCGATGAACCCGCCAGGGCCGAAGCCACGGGCGGTGGTCACGGGCCAGATCGCGTCCCACCAGTCGAACGACTGACCAGGCCGGAGCACGGTCCCGTTGATGAGCCGCGCCGGAACCCAGATGTTCGCCCCGAAGTAGTTGCGCTCGCTGATCGGGAACCACGTCTGCCACGAGCCGAGCAGGCTCATGACCGGCGCCTTCCTGGCTGCCTCATCAGTCCCCAGCGTCGGCGCGACGAGTGTCGTACGGATCTTCACGCGCGTGGGCGCGGCGCCTTCGGCACGGCGCTCGAGCTCTGCGACGATCGCCGCGACGGTCGCGGTCCTGTCGAGCTTGCGGCCGGCCGAGCTGGCCACGACCCCGACGATCTTCCCCGCCCGCGAGACGAGGTACTCGGCGTTCGCCGCGGGCTTCTTGACGGCCTTCGCCGTCCGGGTGAGGTTCGGTGCGATGCGGGACGCGTCGAGCACGGCCACGACCCTGCCTCTGGGCGCAGGCGCGAACCGGATCCAGGAGCGCACCTCGGACGCCTTGATCGTCCAGCTGCGATCCTTCGTCCCGAGGCGGACCGTCCGGGCCATGCGGACGGCCTGTGTCCGGGCGTCGAACACGGCGGCGTCCTCGACGCGTGGCCGGACGGTGGTCGTCTGCACGGCGATGACGATCTCGTCGGCGGCCGCGGGATCGCGGAGGGCACCCGCGGCCGACGCGATCACCGGCTCGGCGTCCGCGTCCCGACCGCTCCGGGCGCGCCCGATGGCGATGCCCTCCGGCGTCATCGCGATCGTCGCGCTCACCGGGTAGCGGTGCAGCGCCCCGACCGCCTCGCGTGTCCGGCTCGAAAGCGCGGCCTCGTCCAGCAGGACGGAGGGCCCGGGCAGCGTCGTGCCCTCGAGCGCCTGGCGAACCTCGCCCACCGCCCGGGTGAGGAGGTCGCCGGTGCGACCGGCCGCCAGCGCGGCATCGACGAGGGCACCGGTGTCCGGGCGGCGGCCGATCTCCGCGTACGCGATCGCGACGTCGCCATCGGGCGTGCGCAGCACGAGCCGGCCGTCGCCGAAGGGGTATGCCGCGGCAATGGCCGCGGCCGTCTCGTCCCGGCTCTTCCCGGACAGCTCGATGCCGCCCAGCGTGACGCCCGGGAGGACTCGGCCCTCGTACCCGGCGTCCCACGCGTACAGGGCGTCCGCCGCCGCGACCCCGGCAACCATGACCAGCACGACGAGTGCGAGGACGATGCCGGCGACGACGCGCCGCCCTCGGCGGCGCGGAGCCACGCCTTCCCCGGCGCTGTTCGTGGCGGGTCCGGGCCCGATATCGGTGACGGTGCTCACGGTGACCCCCAGGGCGTGGCGCGCGACGCGGGGCACTGCTCGCGCGTGACGCCGATCATGCCCGATCTGCGCCCGGCCGTGCGGCCCGCCCGCCGGTCTGACCCGCCCGGTCGGGGGCGGCGGCCTCGGCCTCGGGATGGGCGAGGGCGCGCCTAGCCTTCGGCGTCGTTCCGCTGCGTCCGGGCGAGTCGCTTGCGCGCCTCGGTGTTCGCCTTCATCCCGTCGCCGATCCCGAGGCCGAGGCCGCCGCCCCCGACCGGGCGGGTCAGACCGGCGGGCGGGCCGCACGGCCGGGCGCAGATCGGGCATGATCGG
>DASXVG010000044.1:0-2795 GCA_036504355.1 Candidatus Limnocylindrales bacterium | reverse complement strand
CGCTGATCCTCGGCATGCCGGCGGATCGCGTGCGGGTCATCCCGTCGGCCTGCGGCGGCGGCTTCGGCGGCAAGCTCGACCTGTCGATCCAGCCGCTGCTCGCGATCGCGGCGCTCGTGACCGGCCGACCCGTGCGTGGCGTGTACTCGCGCCCCGAGTCCATGCGCGCGACGACGAAGCGCCACCCGGCGTCGATCACGGCGACATTCGGGGCGGACGCGGACGGCCGCCTCACCGGCGTCCGCTTCCACGGCGACTTCGACACCGGCGCCTATGCCTCGTGGGGCCCGACGGTCGCGAACCGCGTCCCCGTCCACGCGACCGGCCCGTACGCCGTCGTCGCGGCGCAATGCACGACGCGCGCGATCCACACGAACGGCCCGCCGGCCGGCGCGTTTCGCGGGTTCGGCGTCCCCCAGGCGGCGATCGCCCACGAGACGCTGCTCGACGACCTGGCGGCGGCGCTCGGGATCGACCGGCTCGAGATCCGCCGCCGGAACGCGCTCCGTAGCGGGTCGATCACGGCGACGGGCCAGCGCCTCGAGGCGAGCGCGGGTCTGCCCGCGTGCCTCGACGCGCTCGCACCGTCCTGGGCGTCACTGCTCGTGGACGCGCAGGCGGCGAACTCGCGGGCCGAGGCGACGGGCTCGCCGGTGCGGCGGGGCGTCGGGGTCGGGGCGATGTGGTACGGCATCGGGAACACGTCGCTGCCCAACCCGTCGACCGTCGACATCGGCATCGCGCCCGACGGGACCGTCCGACTGTTCTCGGGCGCGACGGACATCGGGCAGGGCTCCGCGACCGTCGTCGCCCAGATCGCCGCGGATGCGCTTGGCGTGGAGGTGACAGCGCTCTGGCGGAGCGCCCCCGACACGGACCTCACCCCGGACGCGGGCAAGACCTCTGCGTCGCGCCAGACGTTCGTCTCGGGGAACGCGGCGCGCATCGCGGGCGAGGCGCTCCGGCGACGGATCCTGGCGCTGGCGGAAGCACCCGACAGCGCCGTCATCGATGTCCCGGAGCCCGGCCGCGGCGACGGCCGCCTCCGGGTGCGGGACGGGTCGTCCGTCTCCGTCCTCGAGCTGCGCGAGCTTCCGGTGGGTCCGCGCGGCTGCGTGCTGCTCGACTCCGGGACCTACGACCCGAACACGACCGTGCTCGACGAAGCAGGCCAGGGGATCCCCTACGAGACGTACGGCTTCGGGGCGCAGGTGGCCCTCGTGGACGTCGACACGGAGCTCGGGACGGTCGTCGTGCGGCGGGTCATCGCCGCGCACGATGTGGGGAGGGCGATCAACCCGTCGCTCGTCGAGGGGCAGATCCAGGGCGGGATCGCACAGGGCCTCGGGATGGCGCTCATGGAGGAGTACGTCCCCGGCCGGACGGACAACCTCCACGACTACCTCATCCCCACGATCGGGGACGCGCCCGCGATCGAGGTGCTCCTCGTCGAGGACCCGGAGCCGTCGGGGCCGTACGGCGCGAAGGGCGTCGGCGAGCCCGCGCTCGTGCCGACCGCGCCCGCGATCCTCGGCGCGATCCGCGACGCGACCGGGGCTCGGATCAGCCGCGTGCCCGCGACGCCGGACCGGGTGCTCGCCGGGATCCGCGTGGCCAGGGCGGGATGACCCGCGGCCAGTGACGCAACCCGACGTGGCCGGTGCGGGTTCACCGGTCGTGATCACCGCTCAACAGCCGCTCGACGATCTCTCGCTGAGCGCCGCCGCGGCCGAGCTTTGCGCGCGCGACCCTGCGCTCGCCGCTGTTGTCGAGCGGTATGGGCCGCCGCCGATGTGGGCGCGGGAGCCGGGCTTCCCGACGCTCGTCCTGCTGATACTCGAGCAACAGGTCTCGCTCGCGTCGGCGGCCGCGGCCTTCGAGCGGCTGGTGGCGCGGACCGGGGCGCCGCTGACCCCGGCCGCGCTCCTCGCGCTCTCCGACGCAGAGCTGCTCGCGGTCGGGTGCAGCCGGCAGAAGACCCGCTATGCGCGGGCGCTCGCGTCGGCGGTCGCGGAGGGGTCGCTGGCGCTCGACGGCCTGGGCGCGCTCGACGACGCGGGCGTGGATGCCGCGCTCACCGCACTGCCCGGCATCGGGCCGTGGACCGCGACGATCTACCGGCTCATGGTCCTCCTGCGGCCGGACGCCTGGCCGATCCACGACATGGCGCTCGCGCAGGCGTACGCGGAGGTCCGTGGGCTGGCTGTCCGGCCGCGCGCGGACGAGATGGACGCGCTCGCCGAGGGCTGGCGTCCCTGGCGAGCCGTCGCGGCCCGGATCCTGTGGCACCACTATCTCTCGGTGCGCGCCGAGCGGCGGGCGCCGAAGGGACGCTGAGCACCGGTCATCGCATCGTGGCCGGTCCCGATTGGATCGCCCGGCGTTCCAGGCGTCGGCTCGAACCGCCGTCTGGAACGCGCTCCGTTCCAATGGGCCAACGCTTCCCCACATGGAACGCGCCATGTTCCAACCGCCCAACGAGCCGCTCGTTGGGACGCGTGGCGATCCAACGGGATCCCTACCTCGTCGGCGCTCGACCGGACTCGCGGTCCCCGATGATCCGGGCCGCCGCGAGCTTGCCCGGGGCGCCCATCACGCAGCCACCAGGGTGGGTCCCGGAGCCGCACTGGTAGTAACCCGTGATCGGCGTGCGGTAGTCCGCGTAGCCCGGCGCCGGCCGGAACGAGTACATCTGGGGCGCCAGGAACTCCCCCGCGAAGATGTTGCCCTCGGACAGGCCGACCGTGCGCTCGATGTGGAGCGGCGTGACCTCCTCCCGATGGAGCACGAGGTCG
>DASXVG010000043.1:0-52504 GCA_036504355.1 Candidatus Limnocylindrales bacterium | reverse complement strand
GTAGGTCGTGGCGGCCCAGGCGAGATCGTCCTCGAGCCGCACGATCCGGCCGGTCGCCTCGAGCGCACGGACGCCGTCCGGCGGGCATCCCGCGGCGCGCGCGGCCTGGGCGAGCGCCGGCGGCGCGGGGACGGAGAGGGTCGCCTCGAGCCGGTCCATGGCCTCGAGGGTGTCGGGCGGGAGGCCAGCGGGGCGCGACGCATCGCGGACTCGGTCGCCGTCGCGGACCAGGGCACCGTCCGTGAGCGCGCGGTCCACCACGGCCCGCGCCACGAGATCCGCCAGCGCCCGGCCGAGCGTGACACGCCGGCGGGCTGCGCGCGCGAGCTCCGCGCGGAGGGTCGGGAGCGGGAGCCCCGGTGACGCCGCCTCCGTCACATGGTGGGCGGCGACCAGGGCGATCGCGACGTCGTGCAGGGCCGCCTCGACGTCCGGCGCCAGCCGGACGGTTCCGGCGACCTCGACGGCGCCGTGGAGGTCGAGGCGTGCGGCCATGCTCGCGTCCGGGTCGCCGTCGCGCACGGCCGCGGCGAGCGCGGCGGCACGGGTTGCGTCGAGTCTGCGACGCGAGATCCCGCGCGGCGGCAGCGCATCGAGGACGACGCCTCCCCCGGCGGTCGAGCCGGGCGACGGGTGGCGGAGCGCGAACCGGTCCCCTGCCGCGGCCGGGATCGGCCGGCTCAGCCGGAGGATCGCGAGGCTCGAGCCGTCGGGGAGGTCGATCGCCTCGCGCGGCCCGCGGACCACGAGTGCGTCGACCTGGTCCGTGCCGAGGTGGAGGCGCAGGTTGTCCCGATCCGCGGGACCTGTGGCGGGCCGTCGGGCGAGCGCCGCGGGGCCCCGGGTGGCGACCAGCACCCGCGAGGTCGCGGCGACGCCCGCGCCCGAGGCGAGCACCGCGCCGCGCGCGATCTTGGCGCCATCGACGCCGCCCAGCAGCAGCGCCGTCCGGCCGCCGGCCGCCGAATCGACCACCGATCCCCGGACCTGCACCTCCCGCACGCGGACGTCGACGCCCGCGGGGAGCAGGCGGAGAGTGGCGCCCGTCGCGATCGGCCCGCCGCGGAGGCTCCCTGTCACGACGGTCCCGCGACCCTTGACCGCGAACACCCGGTCCACCGCGAGCCGGGCGCCGCCCGGGTGCCGCGCCCGAGCCGCCGCTCGATCGGCCAGTGCCCCGACGGCCATGCGCAGCGCCTCGATCCCCTCGCCAGTCTGCGCAGAGGCCACGAGCACTGGCGATCCCGCGAGCGACGTCCTCGCCAGCAGCGTCTCCACCGCCGCGGTGAGCTCGGCCCTCCGGTCCTCGTCGACGGCGAGGTCGGCCTTCGTGATCACCGCGAGCCCGATCTCGATCCCGAGTGCATCGAGCAGCTCCAGGTGCTCGAGCGTCTGCGCGTGCGGGCCGTCGTCCGCGGCGACGACGAGCAGCGCCGCGTCGATCTCGCCTGCCCCCACGAGCATGTTCCCCACCAGGCGGTCATGGCCCGGCACGTCGACGAAGTCCACGACTCGCCCGTCCGCGCGTGCGAGGTGCGCGTAGCCAACCTCGATCGTCATCCCGCGCCGCCGCTCCTCGGGGAGGCGATCCGCGTCGATGCCCGTCAGCGCCCGAAGGAGCGTCGTCTTCCCGTGGTCGATGTGGCCGGCCGTGCCGACGACGACGCTCGGAGCGGGTCGGCCGGACTCAGCCACGCGGTTCGCGCGCCGGTGCGAGCGCCCCGGCCAGGGCGTTCGCCAAGCCATCGTCGTCGGCGGGCTCCACCGTCCGGAGATCGAGGAGGACGACCCCCGCCTCGACCCGCCCGACGACGGCAGGCGTCCCCACGCGCAGCCGCGCGAGCAGCCGGTCCGGCGAGGCGACCTCGACCGCCACGGCACGCGACGGCTGGGTCTCCCCGGGCAGGGAGCCGCCGCCAACGGTCGACCTGACCTCCGCGACACGCGACCCGGGCACGCGCGCGACGATCGCCGCCGCACGCGCGTGGAGCTCCTCGACCGGTGCCCCGAGCTGGCGCCACACCGGGATCTCGCGTGTCGCGACGCCCGCCCGGTACAGCGCGAGCGTCGCCGCGACCGCGGCGAGGACCGACTTGTCGGGTCGCATCGCGCGCGCCAGCGGGTCCTTGCGCAGCGTTGCGACGAGGTCCGCCCGGCCCACGACGAACCCCGCCTGCGGTCCGCCAACGAGCTTGTCGCCGCTGAACGTCACGAGGTCCGCGCCGTCGGCCAGCCGCTCCGCTGGGGTCGGCTCGTGGGCCAGCCCGAACGCGGCGGTGTCGAGGAGCGCTCCCGAGCCCAGGTCGTCGACGAGGATCGCGCCGTGTGCGTGGGCGGCGTCCGCGAGCTCGCGCGGGTCCGGCGACTCCGTGAACCCCTCCTGGCGAAAGTTCGACGGATGGACGCGGAGCACGACCTTCACCCGGCCGTCCGCGAGGACCTCGCGGAAGTCGCCAACACGTGTCCGGTTGGTCGTCCCCACCTCGACCAGGCGTGCCCCGGTCCGGCGCACGATGTCGGGGATCCGCACGCCGCCGCCGATCTCCACCAGCTCGCCGCGGCTCACCGCCACGCCGCCCCGACGCGCCAGCCCCACGGCGAGCGCGATCGCGGCCGCGTTGTTCGTCACGACGAGCGCGTCCTCGGCGGCCGTCAGCGCCACCAGGTGCTCCTCTGCCTCGCGATAGCGCCGCCCCCGGCGGCCCGTCGAACGGTCCAGCTCGAGGAACAGCGTGCCCTCCGCGGCGTCCCGCGCCGCCCGCACGGCCGCGGCCGGCCACGGGGCACGCCCGAGGTTCGTGTGCACGATGACGCCGCTGGCATTGATGACTCGGGTCGGACCCGCCGAGGCTTCGAGCGCCTCGAGCCGCGCGACCACCTCGTCACCAAGCGCCTGTGCGGACCGCGCTCCGCCGGCGGAACCCGCGCCGGTCGCGAGTCGAACGCGCTCCTCGTCGACGACGATCCGCGCCATCGCGAGCACCGCGTCGGGATCTCGGTGCCCGGCACGGGGACGCACCACGACGAGGACCCGCTCGACGCTGGGTGGCCGCGGTCGCTTCGGCTCGGCGCTCACCCCCCGATCATCGCAGGCCGTCGGCCCGCCGGCATCGCCCGGCTCAGCCGGCAGGCCGCCGCGCGACGATGTCGAACACGTGCCAGTGCTTGTCGCCGATGAACGAGCCGCCGTCCGCGTCCTCCTCGTCGATCGCGATGACCTCGAGCCCCGCGACCATCCGGTCGACGGTGTCGCGGTCGACGAACGTCATGAACGCGTCGCCGGCCCACGTGTCCCGGACGCCGAACACGTTGACGACGATGAACCCGCCCGGCCGGAGCCTCGTGCGGACCTCCGTCCAGAACCGCCGGAACTCGTCCGGCTCCAGGAAGGACAGCGCATACCCCGCGTAGATCAGGTCGATCGGCGGCAGCTCGAGGCCCGCGGCGGAGGCGATTCGCACCTCGAGCCGGTCGGCGGCTCCCGCGGGGACGCGCGGCAGGAGCACCTCCCCGGCCTGATGGGCCTGGTCGACCGCCAGGACGCGCCAGCCCGCCTCGAGCAGGCTGAGGGTCTCGGTCCCATCGCCGAACCCGATCTCCACGGCCTGCCCGGGCATGGCTCCTGCCGCCGCGACGGCGACCATGCCCTTCAGGAACAGGGGACGTGGCTCGCGCCCGAGCGTGTGCCGGTAGTAGGCGGCCCAGTCTGGACCATCAGCCGCAGCGTCGCCCGCCGAGGTCGTCGTCGGATCGTGGGGCGTGCGTGCGTCGTCGGCCATCGCGGGAGTATGGCGACTCCCGCCGCCGGTAGTGTCGAGGTTCGGTGTCTACCGCTGGCCGTGCCCCTCGACGCTCATGTCGCTGCCACCGGCGTCCGGCCGCTGGGCCCAGACGAACGGGCGACGCATCGGGGATGGCGTCAGCGGGCAGGAGCGCTCGACGTGCTGCCGGGGACACACGGGACTCTCGCAGCCGCACCCGTTCGCGGACTGCCGGACGCTCGTCCGGATCGGCATCGATGACCGCGGCATGCTGGCCACCCCCTGGCTGTACGACCGTCCGCGCGCCGATGCTCGCGCGCCCGTCCCTTGTACGCCTGGCGACGCGCCGAGGCATAACCGCGACATTACAACCGCATTGCACGGTGCCCGCACGCACCGCATTCCTGGGGCCGGCCGAGTCGCTGGCGGGAGCGCATGGGAGTCGAACCCACCGCGCGACGCCGGGCGCCGCGCCACCGGTTTTGAAGACCGGGGGACCCACCGGGACCCCTCCGCTCCCGGAGGCGCCGATCCTACACGGTGCCAGTCTTCCGCCCGCCGCCCCACTCGAACGGCAGCAGTGGGCCGAGCCCGGGGATCGCCGTGGCAAGCTCGAGCCCCTCCAGTGCCGGGGAGCCGGCGTCCAGGGCGGCGGAGGCGGCCTCCTGCGGGAGCAGCTGCGTGCACAGGGTCAGGTATGTCCATGCGCGCCAGCGATCGAACGACCAGCCCGCCTCGCGCGTGAAGGCGAGGTACAGCTCGTAGCGGTGCAGGCCGAACAGGACGTCCGCGGCCAGTCCGGCGGACAGGCCTTCCCGAAGCTCGCCGCGAGCCGCCATCAGCCCGGTCATCCGCCGGATCCCCTCCCGACGATCGTCGACGATTCGCTGCCACGCAGCCCGGACCTCCGGGTCTGGCGCCGCCGCAACGACCGCGGGCAGGAGCGGTGCGAGCCGGAGATAGATGAGGCTCCCCTCCTCGCACACGATGGCAAGCCGAGCGGCCCCGTCGGGGGCCGCGAACACGCGCCCGATCCACGACCTCGCCATGACGTCCGGGGTGGGCTCCGGGCCGCCGCCGATCACCCGGAGCGTCTCGACGAGGAGCTCGGCCTTGGTGTGGAACACGAAGTAGACGGTTTGCACGGCGACACCGGCCCGGTCGGCCACGGCATGCATGGTCGTCCCCGCGTAGCCGAACTCGCTGAAGACGGCGGCCGCCGCGTCGATGATCCTGGAACGCGTCGCCTGCGCCCTGGCACGCCGCGTCGGGGGGGCGGCTGCCGCGTTCACGGCGTCCATCGAATCTGCACTCTTGACACGCGCCATGGCGGGGATGATATTGCACCACCTCACTAGTGTCATGCACTAGTGACAGACTCTAGGAGATCAGGCAATGACGCATTCGCAGGCAACCGTCCGGGTGGCCCGTCCACTCGCCGCCACCTTCGACTACGTGGGCACGCACATGCGGGAGAACCACCCCTCGTGGGAACCCGAGGTCCTCGAGATCCGACCGCTGACCGCCGGCCCGATGGCGGTCGGCTCGCGTGCCGTGATGGTCCGCAGGGACATGGGCAAGGTCCACGAGACGACATACGAGGTGACGAGGTTCGAGCCCGGGCGCCGCGTCGCCGTCCGCCACATGGACGGCCCGATGGACTTCGCGCTCGACCTCGCGTTCGCGGCCGCCGGACCGGACGCGACGGACATCACCTCGACGGTGGACATCCGGCTGCGCGGGCCGATGCGGCTCATGACGCCGGTGTTCTGGCTCACCCGCGACCGCACCACGCGACGGATCGCACAAGCGATGGCCCGCGCCGTCGAGACCCACCGCGAAGCGAGCGCACCCGGTCGAGCCGGCGTCGGAGCATCGTCGTAACGGGACCTATCATCGGCGGATGACCTCGGAGACGCGCGATCGCCAACGACCGCCCATCCGGCTCACCGAGCTCACGGAATGCGGCGGGTGCGCGGCCAAGCTGGGCGCGGACCTGCTCGCCGAGGCGCTGTCGGGGCTGGGAGCGGGGGCTGCTTCCGGCGCGTCCGCGGACCTCATCGCGGGGCTCGATCCACCCGACGATGCGGCCGCGTACCAGGTGAGCGACGACCTCGCGATCCTCGGGACGCTGGACTTCTTTCCGCCGCTCGTCGACGACCCTGCCGCATACGGCGAGATCGCGGCCGCGAACGCGCTTTCGGACGTGTACGCGATGGGCGGACGGGTGCTGTTCGCGCTGTCGATCGCGGCGTTCCCCGAGGGCTTCCCGCAGGACGCGCTGGCGGCGGTGTTCGAGGCCGCGGCGGCGAAGGTCCGCGAGGCAGGCGGGATCCTCGCCGGCGGCCACACGATCCGCGACCCGGAGCCCAAGTACGGCCTCGCGGTCATCGGCGCGGCGCACCCCGACCGCCTGTTCCGCAAGGGCGGGGCGAAGGCCGGCGATACGCTGCTGCTGACGAAGCGCCTGGGGACGGGGCTGCTCGTGAGCGGGCGCCGCCAGGGTCGGACCGACGACGCGGACCTCGACGCCGCGATCGCCCAGATGCGGACGCTCAACCGGGCCGCATCCGAGGTCTTCGTCCGGCACGGGATCCGCGGGGCCACAGATGTCACGGGGTTCGGGCTCCTGGGACACGGGCTCGAGATGGCGAAGGCTTCCGGGGCCCGTCTGCTGTTCGATGCCACGGCGCTGCCCGCGCTCGATGGGGCAGTCGACCTTGCTCGCGCCGGCTTCGAGACCGGCGGGGCCGCCCACAACCGGCGGTTCACGGCCCCGTCGCTGGTCGTCGCGGAGGGCATCGCGCCGGAGCTCGTCACGCTTGCCCACGACCCGCAGACGAGCGGCGGGCTCCTCGCGGCGGTGCCGGCGGCCGTGCTGGCGGCCGTCGAGGCGGATCTGGCCGCGGCCGGGGTCCAGTCCTGGCGGGTCGGGACCGTGGACGAAGGCACGGGCGTCTCGCTCGGCTGAGGGGGCGCGGGCCATGGGACGGCCATTCCGCCACGGACTCTACGGTTCCGTGACGGGGCGTTTCATGCAGCACTGGAATGGACGGTTCCGCCTACGAGGGCCGCGGCGGAACAGGCGAGTCCACGGCGGCATATTCCGCGTCGCGACGGAACCGTAGAGTCCCCAGTGGAATAGCGAGCGCGCGGAAGGTGGGTGAAGGGCGCCCGCGGCCGCGGAAGCGACGGGGAGGTGGGTCGACTGGCGTGGACCCCGGGCCGGACTGGCGTGGACCGGCCGGACTGCGCGCTCAGTCCCCTCGCGAGAGCACCACCACGCTGTACGGACCGACGGACACGAGGCCGCTCTGCTCGCAGCCGTCCATCGGATCGCCGTCGGCATCGAGATCGAACGCCTCGTGTCCCCCGAACTCGAGGTCGTATGCCGCGGAGTCGGTGTTGAGCCGGACGTTCCAGCGGCCCGGCGCGGGGAACCCGATCCGCACGTCGTCCATCGCGCGGTCGGCGAAGTTCGCCACGACCACGGTGTCGTCGTGGGGACCGCCCTCGTGCCAGCGGTGCATGGCGAACAGCTTGGCCTCGTTGTCGGCGCGGAGGATCTGGAGCCCCACCCCCCGCAGCCCGCGCGTCGTGCCGTCGCGTGCCCGCCGGAGCGCGATCGAGTCGCGGTGGAGGCGCAGGATCCCGCTGTTCGACTGCGCCTTGTGCCAGTCGAGCGCGACGGTGTCGTCGAACCAGCGGTCCTCGAGCAGCTCCTGGCCCTGGAACAGCATCGGGATCCCTGGTGACGTGAGCACCAGCACGGAGCCCAGGATCGCCCGCTTCTTCGCCCACCAGGAGTCGGCATCGCCCGGGGTGATGGACTCGGGGACGCGCACGGCACCGTTGGCGACGTCGTCGTGGGACTCGGTATAGATGACCCGGGTGAGTGGCGCGCCACGACCCTCGCCTGTGATCGCGGCCGCCACCGCGTTGATGTCACGGTCCGCGTCGTTGGCGGCGACCAGCGCCGTGCGCACGTCGAAGATGAACGATGGGTCCCATTGCGCCCCGAAGCCCGCGCCGCCCTCGGCTGTCGGGGTTACCAGCCAGGGGTCGCCCTGGAGGTCCTCGGCGATCGTGATCTTCCACGGCTGGCGCGCGCGGACCTCGTCATTGATCCAGGCCATGAACGACCAGCCGTCGCGCAGCGGCTGCGTGCCGAGGTGCCCGTCGACGTTCCGGATGTAGACGGTCGAGTCGAACCGGAGCCCGTCACAGCGGAACTCCTCCAGCCACGTCAGCGCGCTGTCCCTGAGGAACGTGCGGACCTCGCCGCGACCGTAGTCCGGGCGCGTGGCGCCCCACGGGGTCCGGGCGCGCTCGTCGTTGTAGACGTAGATCCCGCCGCCGTCGCCCTCGCTCCAGCCGTCGAAGCGCCACAGGTCGAGGTCGGACGGGCCGAGGTGGTTGTAGACGACGTCGACGATGACCGCGATGCCGTTTGCGTGCGCGTCGTGGATGAACCGCTTGAATGCGTCGGGACCGCCGTAGCCGGACTCGATCGCGAACAGGTGGGCCGGGTTGTACCCCCAGCTGATGTCGCCCGCGAACTCGAACGGCGGCATGACCTGGACCGCGCTGATCCCGAGCTTGGCCAAGTACGGGAGCCGGCGACGAGCCGCATCGAAGGTGCCGCGCTTGTCGGCGGTCGCCGCGAACGTGCCGATGTGCATCTCGTAGATCACGAGCTCGTCCCAGCCGATCGGGCGGAAATCGTCGTCGCCCCAGTCGAACGCGGCGGGATCGTAGACGACCGCGTTGCCGACCGAGCTCGTGACCTGGCGGGCGTACGGATCGATCCGCGAGAGGTCGCCCTCGGGCGTTCGGATCGTGTAGCGATACTCGGCGCCGGGCTCGATGCCCTGGACGTCCGCGGACCACGTGCCCTGCCAGTCGTCGCCGCCGCGGGCGTTGCCGTCCTTTGCGAGCGGCGTGGCGTCGGTCGCCCAGTCGTCGAAGGTGCCCGTCACGAAGACGGCGTCCGCGTGCGGGGCCCAGACGCGGAAGGTCGTGCCGCCGTCGAACGGGAGGGCGCCCATCCCGGGACGCCTCGAGGGAGCGGTGACGGAGGCGGGGGCGGGAGCGCTCATGTAGACGGCAGCGTACGCGGTCTGTGAGCGATTCCTCGTTTCGAGCCCCTCACAGCGTCGCGATTCGACGTTTCAGGAGCCTCGAGAGCGAGATCTCGAACGAGGGTGGAACAGGATCGGACGCCGGTGGCCCATTGGTGCAGGGGGCACATGCCCTCCTCCCGGCCCCCAGGAGATCGCATGAATCCAGCGTCCCACGGACGGCACCCCGGGCACGCCCGACGCGCTGCCGCGGCAATGGTCATCGCCGTCCTCGCCATCGCCGGATGCGGGTCCTCGGCGGCCCCATCGACGGCCGTCGTCGAGACCGCAGCGCCATCGGTCGCGTCCGCGGCGTCCCCCACCCCACGCCCGCTCGCCACCGCGGTCCCGACGAGCGGCCCGCCGATCCTCGCGGCCTGCTACGAGGGCGGGGCCTGCCCACTGGTGAGCGGCGACGTCGTCACCGCGACCAATGGGTTCTTTCCAGGCCTCGCGATCTCGATCCCCACGGGGTGGCATCTCCTGGAACAGGATCCGGGCGAGCTGAGCCTGCGCTCCAACGACCACCCGGACGACGCGCTCCAGCTCTGGAAGGACGTCCGCGTCGTGACCACGACTCGCCGGATGGGGCCGATGAACCAGGTTGTCGCCGACGTCCCGAGTACGGCCGACGCACTCGTGGAGTGGTTTCACCACGCGGCCGGAGTTCACGGTGGTGGAACCGCCCGCGCCGGCATCGATCGGCGGCACGACCGGGACGACGTTCGCCGTCGGCATCTCGCCGACGGTGGACTACGGCGACAAGGGGTGTCCGCTCAACCCGCGGTGCGCGGACTTCGTCACGGATCCGGCCCACTGGGGCCCCAACTTCTACGCGACGGGCGGCGACGCCGTGTCGCGGCTCTACGTCGCGATGATCCCCTACCCCGATGGGGAGCACCTGTTCGTCATCACGTGGGACACGGCCTCGGCCAACGAGCTGGCGGCGTTCCTGCCGACGACGAAGGCCATCACGGACTCCATCCAGGTCCCGGCGACCTGGGTGCGCAACTGACCGGCCGCACCCGGGTTGCGCCCGGGGCCTAGACTCACGCCCATCGGACCACGCACCCGAGGTACACCAGTGCCGAAGGAGTACGTCCGCCTCACCACGCCGCTCGTGCGCGACGGCGACCGCCTCACCGGCATCCTGCGTCCCGCAACCTGGGACGTGGCGCTGGACCGGGCGGTCGACGGGCTCCGGGCGGCAGGCGCGGCGCACGGCTCCCGGACGTACGGGCTCTTCAGCTGCAGCAAGTCGACCAACGAGGTCAACTACGCAGCCCAGAAGTTCTCCCGGACCGTCCTGGGCAGCAACAACATCGACAGCTGCAACCGCACCTGACACGCCCCATCTGTCGCCGGTCTGGCGACCGTGTTCGGCGCTGGTGGCGGAACCAGCTCATACCGTGAGATCGAGGAGACGGACCTCGTCCTCCTGTGGGGCAGCAACGCCCGGGAGACGCACCCGATCTTCTTCCACCACCTCCTGAAGGGGGTGAACCGGGGTGCCCGGCTGATCGCGGTGGACCCTCGCCGCACCAGCTCCGCGGAGTGGGCCGACCTGTGGCTCGGGCTGGACGTCGGGTCGGACATCGCGCTGGCGAACGCGATGGGCCGCGAGATCATCGCGGTCGGTCTCGAGCATCGCGAATTCATCGACCGCGCGACCTCAGGCTTCGAGCAGTACCGCGCCGCCGTGGAGCCGTACACCCTCGAGCTCGCGGAGCGCGAGACGGGCGTCCCCGCCGAGGCGATCCGCGAGGCCGCGCACGCGTACGCGAAGGCGGACCGCGCGATGATCTGCTGGACCCTCGGCATCACGGAGCACCACAACGCCGTCGACAACGTGCTCGCGCTGATCTCGCTGGCCCTGCTGACCGGGCACGTCGGGCGCTACGGGTCCGGGCTCAACCCGCTGCGTGGCCAGAACAACGTCCAGGGCGGCGGCGACATGGGTGCGCTGCCGGACCGCCTGCCGGGCTTCCAGTTCGTCGAGAACGACGCGCTCCGCGAACGCTGCGAGGGGATCTGGCAGCGCAAGGTCCCTGCGAAGCGCGGCTGGCACCTGTCGAGCATGTTCGAGGCGATGGACCGCGGCGAGCTGACCTCGCTCTACGTCATCGGCGAGAACCCGATGCAGTCCGAGGCGGACCGCCATGTCACCGAGCGGCGGCTGCGTGGCCTCGACCTGCTCATCGTCCAGGACATCTTCATGACCGCGACGGCCGAGATCGCGGACGTCGTGTTCCCGGCCGCCGCCGCGTGGGCCGAGAGCGAGGGCACGGTCACGAACAGCGAGCGGCGCGTCCAGCGGGTGCGCAAGGCGCTCGACCCGCCCGGCGAGGCCCGCGACGACCTGTGGATCATCTACGAGCTGGCGCGCCGGCTCGGCCATGACTGGGGCGAGGCCTCCGCCGAGGCGGCGTGGAACGAGGTCCGGCAGGTCTCGCCCGTGCACGCCGGGATGAGCTACGCGCGGCTCGAGGCCGAGGGCGGGCTCCAGTGGCCGTGCTACGACGAGACGCACCCGGGCGAGCTGTTCCTCCACTCGCGCCTGTGGGCGGACCCGGTTCCGGGCAACCGCGCGCCGTTCGTGCCCGTCGAGCACGACCCGCCGGTGGACAAGCTGGACGCGGACTTCCCGATGCGGCTGACGACGGGCCGCCGGCTGGACTCGTACAACACGGGCGTCCAGTCGAACCGGTACTCGTACCCGCGGCGCAAGGGCGAGACGCTGGATCTCTCGCCCGAGGACCTGGCGCGGCTAAACCTCGTGGAAGGCGAACGAGTCCGGGTGGTCTCACGGCGGGGCGAGGTCGAGGCGCCGGTCCGCCTCGATGAAGGCCTGCGGCCGGGGCTGGCGTTCATGACGTTCCACTTCCAGGACGACGTCCAGGTGAACAACCTGACGATCGACGCGACGGACCCCAAGTCCGGCACCGCCGAGTTCAAGGCGACCGCGATCCGCATCGAGAAGCTCGCGACGCCGGTGAGCTGAGCTCGCGCGGACCACGCGCGCCCGGCGCCCGGCGTCCGTCGCCCGGCGTCCATCGCCCGGCGTCCATCGCCCGGCGTCCGGCGTCCGCCGGTTTCCCTCCGAATGAACGCGAGCCGCCTTCGCGGCGAGTTGGCGGACGAACGGCGCCCACGGAGCGCCATTGGGAGCCTCGGGAGCCCCGCAGATCTGTTCCGAACGAACAGCTCGATCGCTCACGACCCGGCGGGGCTCCACAAGTCCCCGATAAGCCCGACCGTGTTCACTCCGAACGAAATGTCACCGCGTCGACGACCCGAACCCATGCCGCCCGCCGCCCGGGCGGCGCTCGCGCGCATGGCGGTCGACGCCGGGCAGCAGCTACGGGACGAACGGATCCGGCGCGGCTGGACGCTCAGGGACCTCGCGCGGAGGGCCGGGACGGCCGTCGCCGTGGCGGATCGCGTGGAGTCCGGCGACGTTGCGACGCTCGAATCGTACGCGCGCCTCGCCGTGGCGCTCGGCCTGCGCCCGGACTTGGGGTTCGCCGATCCACGCTCGCGGCGACCGACGGCTGCGCCGGGGAAGGAAACATCCGACCTCGTCCATGCGGCGATGGGCGAGCTCGAGGCCCGGGCGCTTGCGCGACCCGGACGGACCATCTCGATCGACGAGCCGTACCAGCACTACCAGTTCGCGGGTCGCGCCGACGTGCTCGCATGGGACGACGCGAATCTCCTGCACATCGAGAACCGCACCCGCTTTCCGAACCTCCAGGACGCGGCCGGCGCGTGGAACGCGAAGCGTCGGTACCTCGCGAGCGCCGTTGCGGAACGCGCCGGGATTGGACCGCGCGGTTGGCGCAGCGTGACGCACGTGATGGCGTGCCTCTGGTCGTCAGAGGTGCTCCGCACCGTCCGCCTCCACCGAGCATCCTTTGGTGCACTCTGTCCGGACGCGCCGGACGCGTTCGTGGCCTGGCTGCGCGGCGACGAGCCGGGACCCGGCTCCACGAGCGCCTTCATCGTCCTTGACCCGGCGGTGCGGTTCGGATCGCGTCGCAGGACGATCGCGGCGATGGCGGAACCGCCGATGCTGGAGCCGAGATATCGCGGCTATGCCGACGCCGCCGATGCGCTCCGCCGGCGAGGAACGTGAGGGCAATCGCGGTTGCGTCACGGACACCGCGGCCGGCCGAGGAACGCCGCCGCACGATGACTCGCCCTTGACGCGGCGTGGCGACACCCCGGACAGTGCGCGCCATGACCGTCCCCTCCGCCGCCCCCGCCGGCTACGTCGCGCTCCTGGGCCGCAAGGCGATCGTGCTCGGCGGCATCGCCGGGGTCGGCGTGCTGGCCACGCTGGGCCTCCGCGTGGCGGGTGCATCAGAAGTCCTGATCTTCGTGGTGGCGGCGGTGACGCTGGCCGGCCTGGCGGGCCTCGTCGGCGAGGGCACCGACCAGCTCGGCGGACGGTTCGGCCCCGGCGCCACCGGCGTCCTCCAGTCGGCGCTGGGCAACCTGCCGGAGCTGTTCATCAGCCTGTTCGCGCTGCGGGCGGGCCTCACGGTCCTCGTCCAGACGGCGCTCGTCGGCTCGATCCTCGGCAACAGCCTGCTCGTCCTGGGGATCGCGTTCCTCGCCGGCGGGCTCAAGCACGGCAAGCAGGTCTTCGACGCCGCGCCGGTGCGCAACATCGCGATCATCATCGTGCTCGCGGTCGCGTCCCTCGCGATCCCGACGATCTCGACCTCGCCCGGCGGCCCGGACCAGGGCCACGCCGTGGAGATCAGCGTCTTCGTGTCGGTGGTGCTCCTGGTCGTGTTCCTCGCGTCGATCCCGTTCTCGCTGCGGGGCGGCCAGGGTGCCTCGGCGCTTGCCCACGCCGGCGACGAGGCCGCCGTGTGGCCGCTCCGCCTCGCCCTCGCCGTGCTCGCAGTCGGCAGCGTCGGCGCGGCGTTCGTCTCCGACTGGTTCGTGGAGGCGCTCCGCCCGGCGATGGCGACGCTGGGCGTCAGCGAGGCGTTCGTTGGGCTCGTCGTCGTGGCCATCGCGGGCAACGCGGTCGAGAACGTCGTCGGGATCCAGCAGGCGATGCGCAACCGGACCGACCTCGCGATCAGCCTCATCCAGAACTCGAGCCTGCAGGTGGCGATCGCGCTGACCCCGGTGCTCATGCTCGCGAGCCTCGTCGTGTCGCCCACGCCGATGACGCTCGTCCTCGCTCCGACCCTGCTCGTCGGCCTGTCCCTGACGGCGATCCTCGGCGCGTTCGTCGTGTTCGACGGCGAGTCCACGTGGCTCGAGGGCCTGATGCTCCTGGGGCTGTACGCGATCATCGCGGCATCGGTCTGGTACGGGCCGCCGGTCCGCGTGTAGCCGGCTGCGGCGGCCTCAGCACCGCGACCGGGGCGCGTCCGCGGGTTGCGGCGCGGTTACACTCGGCGCCGATGGACCTCCATGTCGTCGGCCCCGCCGCGACGCCCGATGAGCGTGCCGCGATCGACGCCGTCCTCGACCCGTACATCGGCCCCGCGCGCGCGGGCTGGGACGGCGGGACGCGGGACGCGGCGCTCGACGGGCACGTCGCCCATGGCGGTCACGACGCGCGAGCGAACCGCCACCTGCTGCTCCCCGCCCTCAACGCCGCGGCGTCGCGTGTCGGCTGGGTCAGCCGCGGTGCGCTCAACCACATCTCGAAACGGCTCTCGGTGCCGCCGGCCGATGCGTACGGCGTCGCCTCGTTCTACGCGCTCACGCCGACGACGCCCCGCGCGCCGATCGCGGCCCACGTGTGCGACGACATCGCCTGCCGCCTGGCCGGCGCCGAGCGCATCTGCGAGGAGCTGGAGGCGACAGTCGGGCCATCGGGCGCGGTGCTGGAGCAGGGTGATGCGACATGGCTCCGCAGCCCGTGCCTCGGCCAGTGCGAGCGTGCGCCCGCGGTCCTCGTCACGGTGGCCGGACCCGAACCGGGCGCGCTCGTGGTGGGCGAGATCGACGACGCCGGAGCGGTCACCGACACCCTGGGCTGGGCGGCCGAGGTCGCCCGCGACGGACCCGCGCGTGTCGCAGCGGAGCTCCGTGACATCCCCGCCGAGCCCCTGGAGTGGGTCCGCGGTCTCGCGCCGCAGGCCGGGGACGAGGACCTCGTGCTCCTTGCGCGGGTGGGTCGCGTCGACCCGACCAGCCTCGACGCGTATCGAGCGGCCGGCGGCTACGAGGCGCTGACGGCGGCGCTCGCGATGGGCTCTGCAGCCATCATCGAGGCCGTCACCGCCGCCCGGCTCGTCGGCCGCGGGGGCGCCGCCTTCCCGACGGGCCGCAAGTGGGCCGCCGTCGCCGCCCAGCCGGCGAGCCCGAAGTACGTCGTGTGCAACGCCGACGAGTCGGAGCCCGGCACGTTCAAGGATCGCCTGACCCTGGAGGAGGACCCGTTCGCGGTCCTCGAGGCGATGACGATCGAGGGGTTCGCGGTCGGGGCCTCGCGCGGGTACCTGTACTTGCGCGGCGAGTACCCGCTCGCGCGCGAGCGCATCGACAACGCCATCGCCCGGACCCGCGCGGCCGGCTTCCTGGGCGAGGATGTCGCGGGCTCCGGCTGGGCATTCGACATCGAGCTCCGGGTCGGCGCGGGGGCCTACATCGTGGGCGAGGAGACGGCGCTGTTCGAGTCGATCGAAGGCGGGCGCCCGGAGCCCAGGAACAAGCCGCCGTTCCCGGTGGAGGTGGGGCTGTTCGGACGGCCCACCGCGATCAACAACGTCGAGACGCTGGTCAACGTCCCGGTGATCCTGCGGATGGGCGCGGCGGCGTACGCGGCGATCGGCACGGAGGGCTCCACGGGCCCCAAGCTGTTCTGCGTGTCGGGGAACGTGACCCAGCCGGGCGTGTACGAGGTCCCGTTCGGGACGACGCTCCGCGAGCTGCTCGCGCTCGCCGGCGGCGTCCCGGGGGGCAGGGACGTCCAGGCCGTGCTGCTGGGCGGCGCGGCCGGCGCCTTCGTCGGCCCCGACAGGCTCGACACCGCGCTCACGTTCGAGGGGACGCGGGCCGCCGGCGCGACGCTCGGCTCGGGCGTAGTGATGGTGTTCGACGAGACCGCGGACCTCCCCGACGCCCTGCGCCGGATCGCGCAGTTCTTCCGTGACGAGTCATGCGGGCAGTGCGTCCCGTGCCGTGTCGGGACCGTCCGCCAGGAGGAGCTGCTCGCGCGCCTCGCCGCGGGTGCGCCGCTGGACTCCGTCGACGGCGAGCTCGCCCGGTTCGCCGACCTCGCCTCGGCGATGCGCGACGCCTCGATCTGCGGCCTGGGCCAGACCGCAGCCTCTGCGATCGAGAGCGCGCTCCGGTCGGGCCTCGTCCACTTCGACGGCGTGGGGGCGGGCGCATGAGCATCGACCACATCTACACCGAGCCGCCGGCGCGCTCCCCGCACACGCCGGCGCCGCCCCCGGCCGGCGACGTCGCGACGGTCGACATCACCATCGACGGCGCCGCGGTCGCCGTCCCCGCCGGCTCCACGATCCTCGAGGCCGCCCGCTCCGTCGGCATCGACACCCCGACGCTGTGCTACCTCGAGAACCTCACGCCGGTGAACGTGTGTCGCGTGTGCGTCGTGGAGGTGGCCGGGTCACGCGTGCTCGTGCCCGCGTGCTCGCGGCGCGTGGAGCCCGGGATGGAGGTCCAGACCGACTCGCCGCGGGTCCGCCACTCGCGCAAGCTCGTCCTGGAGCTGCTCGGGTCGTCCGTGGACCTGTCGCTCGCGGGCCCGGTCGCGCCGGACGGCGACCTCGAGCGCTACGCCGAGCGCTACGACGCAGACCCGGCACGTTTCGGGCCTCCCGCGCCACCGGGCGCGGCCGGCGAGCGCGACGCCCGCGAGGCCGGCCATCACCACGCGGCCGATGGCCGGCCGCAGGCGGAGACCGTCGCCCAGCCGGTCAAGGTCGACAACGACCTGTACGTCCGCGACTACTCGCGCTGCATCCTCTGCTACAAGTGCGTCGAGGCGTGCGGCGAGGACGCCCAGAACACGTTCGCGATCTCGGTCGCTGGGCGCGGCTTCGACGCCCGGATCTCGACCGAGTTCGACGTCCCGCTCCCCGAGTCCGCGTGCGTGTACTGCGGCAACTGCATCGGCGTGTGTCCGACCGGCGCCCTGATGTTCCGCTCCGAGCACGAGCTCCGCGGCGCGGGCGAGTGGCGCCCGGGGGACCAGACGCAGACGGACACGATCTGCCCGTACTGCGGCGTGGGGTGCACGCTCACGCTCCAGGTGCAGGACAACCGGATCGTGAAGGTCACCTCGCCGATGGAGAGCTCGGTCACGAGCGGGCACCTGTGCGTGAAGGGCCGCTTCGGCTTCGAGTTCGTCCAGGTGCTGCCGAGGCCCGGATCCACCGGAGCAGCGCAGCAGGTCGCCGCTGAGGCGAGCGCAGCCCAAGGCGGCGACGAGCACGGGAGCGAGCGCACCTGAATGGTGCGTGAGCGACGCGCGCAGGAGCCAACGCGGGGATGAGCCGCATCAGCGCGCGAGATGCAAGCGGAGACCGGTGGCTCCGGGCCGTGGGTTCGCCGCGGGCGTGAGCCTCCTGTTCGCGGGCATCTCGGCGCTCGCGCTGGTCGAGCTCATCGTGAACCTCGTCATCCGCCCGCAGTCCGGCCCGTTCGCGCTGGGCGCCGCGTTCGAGCCGCATCTCCTGGTCATCGGGGCGGTCGCGGCCGTGCTCGCGATGCTCGGCACGCTGGCCGACCGGAGCGCCGGCGCGAACCGCATCCGCATCCTCGGCATCGTCGTGATCGTCGTCGCCCTCGTCCGTGTCGGCGGGGAGTGGTGGTCCCCGGACGACGGCCCGAACCTGGTGATCCAGACCGCGGGCACGACCCGCCTCACGGTCATGAGCTGGAACCTCGAGGTGGGCTCGAAGGCGCCCGCGGAGGCCCTCGAGGGGATCCTCCGCCCGCCCGGCAAGACGATGCCCGACGTCGTGGCGCTCCAGGAGCTGACGCCTGGCGTGGCGGCCGCGCTCGAGGCATCGGCGGACATCGACGCCGCCTATCCGTACCGGATGCTCGAGCCGCGCGACGACGTCCGCGGGATGGGCATCCTGAGCACGATCCCGCTGGTCAAGGGTGCGTACGGCGCGTTCCCGATGGTCCTCACCGCCGCGCTCCTCCTCCCCGACGACACGCGCGTGGACCTGCTGGACGTCCACCCGCTCCCGCCCCGGATCTCCACGCTGGCGGGCGTGCCCTGGGGCCTCGACACGCGCCAGCGAGACAAGGAGCTGGAGTCGCTGCGCGCGTCGGTCGACCGCACCGCCGACCCGACGCGGGTGATCCTCGTCGGCGACCTCAACACGACGCCGTTTGAGCCCGGCTTCGGCACCGTCTCGCGCGACCTCGAGGACGCGCACGAGCGGATCGGCACCGGCACCGGTTTCACGTGGCGCCCCGCGATCCTCCAGCCGCTCAACGCGGGCCTGGTGCGCATCGACCACGTCCTCACGGGCTCCGCGATCGCGCCGGTCACGGTGGGCGAGGACTGCTCGCTCCCGGGCGACCACTGCCGCCTTATCGTCCTGCTCGAAGTCACCGCGGCGCACTAGTGGGCCGGTCCCGGGCCGCGGCCCACGGTTGCGGGCCGAGCGGTCCCCTGCCAACCGGGCCACAAGGCCCTACGCCGACGTCTGTATCGAACGGCACAGTCGGGGCATGAGTGACCCGAAGGGCACCCGCGACATGCATCGCCTGCGCTGGGCGACCATCGTCCTGCCGCTCGTGTTCGTCTGGGTGTTCGAGGGCATCCGGTTCCTGTTCATCGACCGCAAGCTTGAGGGCGACGAGGCCCACCTCGCCTCGGCGGTCATCATGGGCGCGGCGATCTTCGTGTTCGCCACCATCGTCTCCCTGTACCTCGACCGCGCCCAGAAGCAGCTCGTCGCGCACAACAAGGACCTCACCGCCACGCACGAGGTCAGCTCCGCGGTCCGTGGCGGCCTCGCGCTCCCCGACCTGCTGGAGCAGAGCCTCGACCGGATCGTGACCCAGACCGGGGCGCTCGCCGGGTGCGTCACCGTGAGCCAGGGCGACGGCACGCCGCTCCGCATCCAGCGCCCCATCGCGTTCGCGCCGGGCATGGCCTGGCTGGGGGCGATCCTCGAGGAGCCGTGCGATCCCGTCCTCGAGACCCCGCGCTACGTCCGCCGCGCGAACGTGGACACAGGGATCCTCGACCTGCCGCTCATCCGCGGCGTCGACCGCATCGGCGCCCTGCGGCTCGCGTTCCATCCGCCCGTCGCGCCGGACATCTCCGACAGCGCGCTCGTCGACATCGCGGGCGAGATCGCCGGCGCGGCCCAGCTGGGCATCACCGTCGCCAACCTCCACCGCCGCGAGCGCGAGCGCGAGGCCCTGTACGAGGTCGCGCTCCAGCTCACCGGCCGCGCGGACCTGCGCGACGTCCTCGACGCGATCACGCGCCACGCGCGGGACCTCCTGGGCGCGGAGCGGGCGATCGTGTGCCTCTCCGACGCGCGCGACGCGTCCCTGCGATCGGGCATCGGCCGCGCGCAGACCTCGCAGGGCGGGCCCGCCGGCGCCGGCATGCAGGAGCGCCTCGCGATGGCCGACGACGGCTCGGTCTGTCTCGTGGCGCACGAGCGCACGGTCGGCGACCACTCGCAGAACCCCCACTGCCCGCTCGTCAGCCTCGAGCCCGGCGACCGCGGCTGGGCCGCCCGCCCGCTGCGCGGCCCCGACGGGCCGATGGGCGAGCTGTGCGCGCTGCGCCCGGGCGTCCCGTTCAGCCGGGGCGACAAGGAGCTCCTGGGCGCGCTCGCCGACATGGCCGCGATCGCGGTCCGGACCGCTCGCCTCCACGAGGCCGAGGAGCAGTGGACGATCCACGCCGAGCGGGACCGCATCGCGCGCGAGCTCCACGACAGCCTGGCCCAGGTGCTGGGCGTCATCCACCTCCAGCTGCGCTCGCTCGAGAGCCGCGCCAAGGACGAGGCCAGCCACGCGATGGCCGCCGAGCTGTCCGGCATCGCCGAGACCGCCGACGAGGCCTACCGCGACGTGCGCGAGGCGATCCTCGGCCTGCGTGAGACCGTGCGCGAGGACGACGGCCTGGAGGGCAGCCTGCGCGAGTACCTGCGCAAGTACAGCCGCCAGACAGGGATCGCCACCCACCTCGAGTGCGAGGGTGACGTGCGCCGGGCCCTCAGCCCGCGAGCGGAGGTCCAGCTGCTGCGCGTCGTCCAGGAGGCGCTGACCAACACCCGCAAGCACTCCGAGGCCCATCGGGCGACGGTGCGCATCGACGCCCAGCCCGCCGGAACCACCGTCGCCATCGAGGACGATGGCGTAGGCTTCGACCCCATGACCGCGGCCAGCTCCATGGAGGGCGGCTTCGGGATGGCGTCGATGCGGGAGCGCGTGGAGCAGATCGGTGGGACCCTCACCGTGCACACGGCCCCCGGGCAGGGCACACGAATCGTCGTTCGACTCGAACCAGAGGACATGCGTGGAACACCATCCGCCGAAGCTCAGGGTGCTGCTGGTTGACGACCAGCCGCTGTTCCGGCGCGCGCTCGCGACCCTGATCTCGGCCCAGTTCGACATGACTGTCGTGGGCGAGGGCGAGAACGGCCGCGACGCGCTGGACAAGGTGCGGGCGCTCCAGCCCGACCTCGTCGTGATGGACGTCAACATGCCCAACGCCTCGGGCGTGGACGGCGTCAATGCCATCCGTGCCGCGGGCTTCACGACGCCCATCGTCATGCTCACCGTGTCCGAGGACGACGACGACCTGTTCGAGTCGATCAAGGCCGGCGCCAACGGCTACCTGCTCAAGAACGTCCGCCCGGAGCAGCTGTTCGAGGACCTGCGGGGCGTGATGCACGGCGAGGCGCCCATCGCGCCGGCCGTCGCGTCCAAGCTGCTCGACGCACTCCGCACCGGCGGCCTGCCGGCGCGCAGCAGCGGGACGTCCGCGACCGCGCCACAGGACAGCGTGCTCACCCGCCGCGAGGCCGAGATCCTCCAGCTCGTGGCCGCCGGGATGTCCAACAAGGAGATCGCGAACGAGCTCACGATCACCGAGGGCACGGTGAAGAACCACGTCCACAACTCGCTCGAGAAGCTCCACCTCACGAACCGCGTCCAGGCCGCGGCCTACGCGGTCCGCCAAGGCTACGCGAACCAGGAGCCGCCGCACGGCTGAGGAGGCCGTGCCGGGTGCTAGCCCCTCGGATACAGGGATTGCTCCCTCCGCGTGTGCACAGCGACGGATAGGCCGCGGCCGCGCCGTCGCCTAGCATCGGCCCACGGTCCGCATCCTGCGGTCCGCGACTCCCGGGGAGGAGTAGGCAGTCCTCGTGTCGCTTCAGCCGGTTCGGATCCTCGTGCTGTACAGCCACGCGCTCATGGGCGAGGGCCTCGGACGCATGCTCGCGAACGAGCCCGGCGTGAGCGTCGACGCCGTGGACAGCGCCTCGCCCGACGCGGTGACCGCGGCCCTCGCCGCCGAGCCGTCCGTCATCGTGGTCGAGGAGGGCGGCGCCGTGGACGCGGCCGAGATCATGCGCCGCTCCAGCTGCCCGCTCGTCCTGGACGTGGACATCACCACGACCCGCGCCTGGACGCTCCGGCGCGAGAGCCTGTCCAGCCGCCCGGACGACTTCCTCGCCGCGATCCGCCAGGTGGTGGGCGGCCTGTCGCGCGAGCCCGCCGATGGCGAGGCCGCCGCCGAGCGCGACCGTCGCCTGCAGCAGGTGCAGGTCCCCGGCTGAGATAGGCTGTGCCCGATGGGCAGCCAGCGCGATCGACCGTCGCCCGACGGGCCGGTCTTCGATCCCCGTACCACGCCGATCCCCCGTCGCTCGATGCTGGCGCTGATGGGTGTCGGTGCGCTGAGCGCCACGGGCCTCGCGACGATCCTGGAGGGTTGTGCCACCCTGCCGCCCGTCACGGTGGCCCTCGACGTGGACGTGGCCGCGTTGCCGGTGGGGGCGCCGACCGAGGTCGCATTCACGATGAGCGTGGGTCAGGCCGTGGTGGAGGGCTCGACCTGGCTCGTGAAGCAGGCAGACGGGGACCTCATCGCCTTCGATCCCCGCTGCACGCACGCCCTGTGCGCCTACCGCTGGTCGGACGACACCGACCGCTTCCAGTGCGGCTGCCACGACGGCCGGTTCGCGCTGGACGGGACGGTGCTCGCGGGGCCACCGCCGCGGGCGCTCGACCGGTTCCCGATCCGCGAGACAGCGACGGGCATCGAGATCGACGTTCCCGCGAGCTTCGCCGCGCCGAAGGCGTCGCTCGGCTAGGGGTTCGTCCCCGCGCGGGCCATTCGGCCCACCACCCGCGTGCCCTCGCGACCCGGCGTGGGCCCGGGAGATATAGGCCCCCCGGTGCCCCCGCGCGACGCCATGTATCGGCTTTCTATCCCCCGACGGATGGGAACGCGCGCCCCCTCACGCGAGGATTGCCATAGGTCGGTCCGTCCAACACCGCCGGCCGTGGAGTGAAGGTGCGTCCAATGTTCCGGGTCACGTCCCTGGCGAACATGCCGGAGCAGCAGCTGAACCGCTGGATCAAGCGGATCGCGCTGCTCCTGTTTGTCGTCTTCATCGCCTTCGTGGCGTTCTACATCTTCGACCGCTACAACCCGATCGCCCCGACCCCGATGGTCGATCGCCAGATCGTGGCGGCCGAGGCCGCCGTCCAGGCCAAGCCCGAGGACATCGCCGCCCGTGGCGCCCTCGCTGACCTGTACATCAGCGACAAGCGCTACACGGACGCAGTCGCGCAGTACGACGCGATCATCGCGACCGGCAAGGGCGAGGAGCTTGCGCGCATCGGTCGCGCCCGTGCCTACGAGGCGCTCGCCAACACTCCCGCGGCGATCACGGACTGGCAGCGGGTTGTCGAGATCGCCTCTGCCGGCGAGATGGCGGCGATCGACCCCAAGCTGGCCCTCGCCTACTACAAGCTCGGCACGCTCAGCATGGGCGCCAGCGACACCAAGGCTGCCGTCGACTATCTCCAGAAGAGCCTGGCGATCAGCAAGACGGATGCCGACACCCTGTACGCGCTCGGCAACGCCTACGTGGCGACGGGCGAGAACGACGGTGCCATCGAGAGCTACAAGCGAGCCACGGCCTTCGTCCCCGTCGGCTGGGCCGAGCCCTACGAGGGCCTCGCGAAGGCCTACACGGCAAAGGGCGACACGGCCCTCGCGACCTGGGCGACCGCGATGGCCTCGATCGCGAACGGCGACACGGCGACCGCCGAGGCCCAGCTCAAGACGCTGCTGGGCGGCACGGCCGACCTCGACGCATCGATGGGCCTGGGTCTCGCCGCCGAGACCCGCGGCGAAGGCGAGCAGGCCATCCCGTATTACCAGCACGTCCTCGACAAGGACCCCTCCAACGAGGCCGCGATGCTGGCCATGGCCCGCGTCCGGCCGGTCGCCCCAGAGGCGTCGCCGGCGGCGAGCCAGGAAGGGCAGAACTGACATGAGCGCGTCCCAGATGACCGCACCCGCCGTGCCCGAGTCGGGCGTCACCGGCGAAGAGGAGGATCCACGCCGCCGAAGGAAGGCCCTCATCCTCCTGTTCCTCCTCGGCCTCCTCGCCCTCCTGCTCGGCCTCGCGATCTGGTACCTGCTGTTCCGGCAGCCGGTGCCGCTGCCGCCGATCCCCGCGACCCAGGTCCCCCACTTCGCCACCACGTACTACGGCGTCGATCGGCCCACCGGCATCGCGGTCTCCGCGGCGGGCGACCGGATCTACGTCACGCAGTCGGGCGGCAGCCGCACCGCCGTCGTCCTCGACGGCAACGGCACCAAGCTCGCCGACATGCTGCCGCCCGTCTCGACGGGCGAGAACCATCAGCCCACGTACGTGGCCATCGATCCGCTCACGAGCGAGGTCTACGTCACCGATCGCCCGACCGGCGACATCTACGTCTACGACGCCGCTGGGACGTTCCAGCGCACGTATGCGCCGGCGACGCCCGCGGCCGGCTGGCAGCCCCTCGCCATCGCCTTCGACAAGGCGGGCCTGATGTACGTCAGCAACCTGACCGGCAAGACCCCCACGATCGAGGTCTACAGCCGCGACGGCGCGCTCACGGCAACGTTCGGCGCAGCGGAGAACATGAGCTTTCCGAATGGCATCGCCGTCGACGACGGCGGCAACGTCTACGTCACGGACGGCAACAACGGCCGCCTGCTCGTGTTCTCGAAGGACGGCACGGTCGTGGGTCGCGTCGGACGCGGCGCCGGCGCCGGCAACCTCGGCCTGCCCCGGGGCGTGAGCCTCGACAACCAGGGTCACGTGTTCGTCATCGACACGAGCGGCCAGGCAGGCCTCGTCTACAAGCAGCTCCAGCCCGGCCAGGACCACCCCGACTTCGTCGGGTCGTTCGGGATCCAGGGCGTCGGCAACGGTGAATTCCTCTATCCCACGGGTCTGGCCATCGATGGCCGCGGACGCCTGTTCGTGGCCGACACGTCGAACGACCGGATCCAGATGTGGAACTACTGACCATGAACGAGGAGGTGTCCAGGAGCCCGAAGACCGCAGCCGCCGAGGGGCGGCAAACCAACCCCAACGCAATGACAGAAAGGAGGAGGACAGTGAGGCGATTTGCACTGCTGCTTGCAGCAGGCACGCTCTGGCTGTTCCTTGCCGCACTTCCTGCCTTCGCGGACGGTGGACCCCATGTCGCCTCGATCAACTCCGGCAGTACTTCGCTGACTGCCGACGGTTGCGCCGGGTGCCATCGGGCTCACACCGCGCAAGGCGAGGGCCTGCTCGTCGAGGCGTCCGCCGAGGCCCTGTGCCTCAGCTGCCACGATGCGACCGGCACCGGTTCCGCGGTCGACGTGGTCACCGGCGTCCAGTACATCAAGGCTAGCGTCGACGGACCCATTCCCGGCGCGGGCAAATCCGATGATCCCATCCTCGGATACCTCCGGGATGGCGGCTTCGAGAAGGCACATCTCGGCTCATCGGACGGTGAGCTCACCCGGATTGGGTACTACCGGAACGCGACGGCCGTCTCGTTCCGCATGAAGGTTCCGGTCGAAGCAGCGGCCGAACCCACGACCTCGGCGCACCTCGCCCTCGCGGGCACGGGCGTCGTGGCCAAGAACAAGATGTGGGGCAAGGGGCTGTCCAACGCGGTCGCCCCGGTCGTCTCCATGGAGTGCACGTCGTGCCACAACCCGCACGGCAACGGCCAGTACCGGATCCTCAACAAGCTCAACACGACCGACCAGATCACGACGTCTACAGCAGTGGGCATCACCGCAGTGAAGGCCGAGACCAACAGGTTCTTCACTGCCGAGGCTCACAGCCTCATCGTCGGCGACATCGTGACGATCAATGGCGTGTCGGGTGTGACCAACGGCCAGTACATCGTCAAGAGCATCGCTGGCAACGCGTTCACGGTTGCGGCCACGTCGGCTACCCCGACGACCGCCGACATCGCGAATGCCGTCCTCGACGTCACCGCTGACGTCGGGGCCGGTGGCACCGTCCAGCGATGGGCTTCTATCGTCGACGACGCGCCGCTCCCGGGCGCCGGCGACACCCGCAACTACACCATTCTTCAGGTGCGCGGCACCCAGGGGACCAACGGCTCGTACCTGCTCTACGAGAGCAACGTGCTGGCGGCCCGGGGTGGCGGCTCCTACCAGCAGGGTGCTGGCATCGACTACAGCGCGACGAGTGGCGACTACTTCCACCGCACGGTGCCGTGGAACCCCGCCCTCACCGACACTACGGTCGCAGCCGCCTGCAACACGGCGACCGTCGCGACTGGCACGTGCCTCACGGCCAACGACGCTCCGAATGGACGCGCGGCGACCACTGGCACGCAGATCGCCTACAACGATCAGATCTCGGCGTGGTGCTCGACGTGCCACACCCGGTACTACTCATCCACCAACCAGAACCCTGGCGGCGAGCCCAGCTCGACCGCGGATACCTCCAAGGCGATCGCCAGCGCCACAGGGAACGGCATGACGTCCCCTGTTGGTTCGACGAACAGCTTCGGGTACTCCGTTGGCGACATCGTCCGCTTCTCCAACACCGGCACGACCGACTACTACGTCACGGCCTACTCCACGAGTGGCACGGGCGGAGCCCAGACGTCCACGTTCAGCGTCGCGCTGAGCTTGGACGGCGTCACGGTCGCCGCGCCGGCCGGAGTCGGAAACACCGTCATCCGGATGTCTCCGTTCTCCGCGAGCTCGTGGTACTTCCCGCGCAACGGGACGGACACCCAGTACAAGTTCCAGCACCAGACCACGACCAACCGCGCGTGCACCACGTGCCACGTCGGCCATGGCACTGATGCCACGATGCAGACCACCGGCCTGACCACGTTCAGCAATGACCTGGCCTATCCCGATGGCACTGCAGGCACGTCCGGCTACAACAGCCGGCTGCTGAAGATCGACAACCGCGGCACCTGCCAGGCCTGCCACGATCCCACGGGGACCGCGACGGCCGGCACGCAGCTCGGCAACCAGACCGCTCCGACCGTCCCCTGACGTTCTGAACGGCTAGCGGTGGTGGCCGGCGACTTCCGTCCCGGCCACCACACCTCCATCCCCGCACCGGCCATCGCAGCGATGACCAGCAACCCCGGAGCTGACCACATGCACACCCACGTCGCCCGTCCCGGCGCTCTGCGTTCGGCGGTCGTGGGCATGCTCGTGCTCGGCGCCTGGCTGCTCCTCGCCGCCATGCCCGTCGCCGCGGACGGCGGCCCCCACATCGCGTCGGTCAACTCCGGCGCCTCCACCCTCACCGCGGACGGCTGTGCCGGCTGCCACCGGGCGCACACCGCCCAGGGCGAGGGCCTGCTCGTGACCGCCGCCGAGAACCTGTGCCTGTCGTGCCATGGCGCGACCGCGACCGGCGCCACGACCGACGTCGAGGGCGGCATCCAGTACACGGTCGAGAACGACGGCAACGGCCAGCCCGTCGCCGGCGCGCTGCGCGGTGGCGGCTTCGTCGACGCGCGGATCGACTCGGCCCACAGCAGCCGCAAGTCGTACCCGTTCAGCAACGGCACGAGCATCCTCACGACCTTCTCCTCGAAGGTGCCCGTGCTCGCGGCCGGCGCGGCCGTCACGTCTGCCCACCTGGACCTCGACGGCACCGGCGGCGTGACCGCCCGGAGCACCGCCTGGGGCAATGGCGAGATCACCGGCGCCGTGAACGCGGGACCGGTCGTCGTCCTGTCCTGCGTCAGCTGCCACAACCCGCACGGGAACGGCATGTACCGGATCCTCAACCCAGTCACGAAACCGGCCGGCACCGGCTTCATCGCCGTCGACGAGCCCGGTGTCGCGGTGGACGATGCAACCGTCCCCTCCGGCGCAGGCGCTGCCGGGACCCGCAACTACACCGTCCAGGACGGCCGGACCCTCCAGGACGTCCTCGCCACCAACGCCGGCCCGACCGCGGGCGACTACTGGCGCCGGTTCCTCCCGTGGGACCTCGTCCCCGCGTGGAACGGCACCGCGATCACGAACCCCGCCGGGATGCGCCAGGGCGACGTCCCGGGCTATGTCGCCGGCGACCTCGACAACCTCGTGACGTTCAAGATCGAGATCAGCGCCTGGTGCAGCAGCTGCCACACGCGCTACCTGTCGGGCAGCACAGGCGCCCGCACCAACAGTGGCGACCCCATCTACACCTACCGCCACGTCTCCAACGCGCGGGTCGAGTGCACCCAGTGCCACGTGTCGCACGGCTCGAACGCCGCGATGACCGGCGAGGCGGCCGACGTCGCCTACCCGGACGGCGGCGCCCCGACCACCGTGACCGACCCGAACACCCTCGCGGTCACGACCCTGAACAGCCGGCTGCTCAAGATCGACAACCGTGGTACCTGCCAGGCCTGCCACGACCCGACGGGGACGATCCCCTACGACGGGTCCGTCATCTCCCACTGATCACTATCCACCGCGAGCAAGGACGTCCCGCGCCGTCATGAGCATCGACATCCAGCGCAGAGCAGGGCCGCTCTTCGGAGCGGTGCTGGTCGTTGTCGGCATGACACTGGCCATCGGCCCGGTCGTGCCGTCCGCGGCTGCCCTGGACCCGACGCCGTCCCCCGACTCGTCGGCCAGTGCGCCATCGCCATCGCTGGCCCCGCCCGCGGCGCCTGACCCGACGCTTCCCGCCGCCGACCCCGTCGTGGAACCTTCCCCCGTCGCATCGCCGGACTTCACGCCCGGTCCCGCCGCGACGCCGGCCCCGACTGCCGACCCGCTCACGCCCACGCCGGACCCGTCACCATCCCCGGTGCCGAGTCCCGGGGCAACCCTCACGCCTGTCGCCGCCGCCGACGGCGTGACGATCGAGCACTTCTGGATCGACGCCGAGAATCGTGCCGGGGACGTGCCTAATCCGGGCGAGCTGGATGACGCCACGCTCGGGCTCCAGCGGTTCACGGTCTACCGGCTGCGCTTCCAGGTCGTGAACGGCGGCGACTCGCCGGTCGAGGTCACCCCGAAGCTGCTTGCCGGCGAGGGGGCCTTCCCGGCCTCGTGGATGGCGGTACCCGAGGTGGATCCGGTCGACGGCCTGCCGTTCTACGCGGCGTCGGACAAGGGCAGCACCTGGGATGTCCGGCATTCCACGATCCCCGCCAACCGGCTGCGCCTCGACGCCGCCAGCGACACGAGTGCGACGTCGACCGACGGCCTCGCCAGCGCGGGCGAGAACCCAGCGCCCGCGGTCTCGCTCCCGGCGCACAGCTTCACCGAGATCCAGTTCGCGGTCCGCGCGACCATCTATGCAAAGTACGAGACCGCGTACGCCTTCCGGCTTGGACTCACCGGCACCAGCGTTCTCGGACGAGTGGACGTCGGGGTCGAGATGGGCCCGGAGCCCGCCCCCCTCTCCGATGGACCCGCCGCCACCGGCAAACCGCTCGAGGAGCCGACGGCATTCCGGCTCGACGCGGGTTTCGCAATCACGGCGACCCTCGCCAGCGCCACCGTCCTGCCCGACAGCGGGTTCGCGCTCGCGGCCGGCACCTTCGCCACGCCGCACGCGCTCCTGAACACGCTCACCAGCGATGCCTGCGCAGCGTGCCACGGGACGCACACCGCCCAGGGGCCCACGCTCAACGGCAAGGCGTCGCCGATCGCGACGGTGTGCTTCTCGTGCCACAACGGCACGGGCGCCAACGCGAACGTCGCCGCGCAGCTCTCGAGCGCGACCCCCAACGATCCGTCCACCGACAGCTGGTACCAGCACCCCGCCACGGCGACCAACACGAACCACATCAGCGACCACGACGCGCAGGAGTTCGCGGGTATCACGAACCGGCACGCGGAGTGCGCGGACTGCCACCAGCCGCACCTCTCGGACGCCACGAAGACGATGGTCACGCCCCAGGGCTGGACCGCCTCGGGATCCATCGCGGGTGCGTCCGGCATCGCGGTAGCAAACGGCGGGGCGAACACGATCCCGGAGTTCACCTGGCAGAAGACGTCGACGCTCGAGTACCAGCTGTGCTTCAAGTGCCACTCCGGGTACACGGGCCTGACCGGCTGGAACACGACCAGCCCCAGCCGCTCCCAGCTGGACAAGGCCGTCGAGCTCAACCCGGCCAACCTCTCGTATCACCCCGTCGAGGCCGCGGGTAAGAACACCTCGACCCAGCTGGACGCCAGCCTCGCCGGCCCGAGCTCGCTCCGCCTGTGGAGCGGCCTCAGCACGGGCTCCGTGATCCGCTGCGCGAACTGTCACGCGGCGTCGACCGTGGTCGCGCCGGCCGCCGACGCATCGCTCGACAACCACGCCTCGGCGAACCGCGGGATCCTCGTCCGCCCGTACCGCGACCGCGTCCTGCGCACCGCGAGCCAGAACTTCACCGTCGGCGACTTCGGGCTGTGCTTCGCCTGCCACTCGACGAGCCCGTTCCTCGACTTCAGCGGATCGGTCCGGCCCGACACCAACTTCGGGGGGCACGGGCTCCACGTCGTCGCGTTGGCCGGAAACGCGGACACGGGCGCCACGAACAGCATCGACCGCGACGGCGACGGCCTGGGCAACGCCCTGTGCGCAGAGTGTCACTTCAACCAGCACGGATCCGCGTTCCCGGCCAACAGCACCGCGCTCGAGGGCGCTCAGCAGCCCGCCACGGGCCTCGTGAACTTCGCCCCGAACGTGCGGCCGTTCAACGGCACGATCTCGTTCGTGCGCAACGCGAACGGCACCAGCACCTGCACGCTGCGCTGCCACGGCAAGGACCACAACGGCCTGAGCAACTAGCGCCGCCTGTATCTCCCGGTACAGGACACGGCCCTCGTCTGGACCCTCTGGCCCTGCCCGGTCCCGCCCGAAATGTGCGCCCCGGCGGATGGGCGCCGGGGGGCTGCGCCCGGACAATTCCCTCAGGTGTCAAGCCTCGGTCCCCCGGGGCACAGATGAGGGATCTTTCGATGAACCCGCTCCCGCTGCGCGGCTCCCCCCGCGCGCGCCCCCAGGGAGGTGCCGCATGACGGCCCCGGCCCTGCATCCCAAGGGCGCTGATCGCTCCGAGAACGAGCTGCTGGCCCAGCTCGGCCTCCCGCCCAGCGCCTCACCCGAGGACGTCGACGAGCTGCACCTGGCCGTGAGCCAGTTCCTCAGTGCGGCTCCCGAGGGCATCCGTGGCTGGGCGCACGCCCAGGCCGCGGCCCTCGACAACGCGTACCTCACTCTCACCGACCCGGCTGGTCTCCAGGGCTCGGCCCTCAGGAGCCCCGATGGGCCGCCGGCAGTCGTGCCCGGCGGGCCGGCGACACCTCCGGCCCGCCGGGATACCGCCTTCATGGCGGTCCCGGCGGCGGTGGTCGACGCCGACGACGAGCTCGAGGCGATCGACGCCCTCGACGCTCCGGCGTCCGACGCCGACACGGACATGGACGACCTCCAGGCCCTGTACGCCTCGGTCACCCCGAGCGCGCACCCGGACATGGGCGCCAGCGCTCCGTCCGCGAAGGCGAAGGCGAAGGCCGCGAAGCGCGCACGCGCACAGGCGGCGGCAACGCCCGCGGCCGCGCGCTCCGACCGGCTGACCGGTCGCAGCTGGAAGAAGGTCGGCGGCGCGGTCGCCGCGATCGCGATCGTCGCGGTCGTCGGGATCACCGCCTTCAACGCCGGCGGGGCCGGCGCGGCGCCCGCAGCAAGCACCGACCCGAACTCCGCCGCGGCAACCCAGGCGGCGCCCGCCGTCGACCAGGCGAAGCTCAACACGCTGATGGCCAAGCTCCAGGCGAACCCGAAGGACGTCGAGACGCTGATGGCGGTCGCGACCGAGTTCTACGCCGGCGAGCAATACACGGAGGCGGGTGGCTTCCTGGACAAGGTCCTCGCGATCGACCCCGCCAACATCAAGGCGCTGCTCGCCAAGGGCGCGGTCGCCTTCAACACCGGCGACAACGCGGCGGCCAAGGCGAGCTGGCAGAAGGTCATCGCGATCGAGCCCGACAACCAGGAGGTCCACTACGACCTCGGGTTCATGTACCTCAACCAGACGAATCCCGACTGGGCGGGCGTGCAGACCGAGTGGCAGAAGGTCGTGGACATCGACCCGGCCTCGGATCTCGCGCAGACGGTCAAGTCGCACCTCGACGCACTGGCCAAGGCTTCGATGCTCCCGGGCTCCGGCCCGGCGGCGTCCGGCTCCCCCGCCACGAGCGGCAGCCCCGCTGTTGCCTCCCCCGCCACCAGCCCGGCGGCGAGCACCGCGCCATGAGCGACCTCGGCAGCGCCCTGGGGATCGGCATCGCCTTCGTGGGCGGCGTCGTGAGCTTCGCGAGCCCGTGCTGCCTGCCGCTCGTCCCGGCGTACCTCGGCTACATGGTGGGCGCCACGAACGACGGCACGGCCGGACGACGGGCTGCCCTGTTCCACGGCCTCAGCTTCGTGCTCGGCTTCTCGCTCGTGTTCGTCGCCTTCTATGCGGCGATCGGCGCGCTCGGGTACGTCCTCGACAAGCGACTCATGAACATCGGCGGCGGCGCGCTGCTCGTGTTCCTCGGCCTCCAGGTCGCGGGCGTGATCAACGTCCGGGCCCTGTGGCGAGACACCCGCGCGATGCCCTCGATGGGCGGCGGGCTCGTGATGGCCGGTGGCGGCGGAACGGGCGGCTTCGGCAGCTTTTCCGCCGGCGAGCACCCCGCGTACCCCCGCTCCTTCCTGTTCGGCCTGCTGTTCGCGGCGGGCTGGAGCCCCTGCATCGGCCCGATCCTCGGCGGGATCCTCGGCCTGGCCACGGCCACGTCGAGCGTCCTCCAGGGGACGGTCCTCCTGGTCGCGTACGCCGCAGGGCTCGCGATCCCGTTCCTGGCGGTCGCGCTGGGTGCGTCCTGGGTCTCCAGGCGCCTCCAGTTCGTGGGCCGCCACCACCACGCCGTCTCGATGGTCACGGGCGGGCTGCTCGTGCTGCTCGGCGTGCTGATGCTCACCAACACGCTCGGCCGGCTCGCGACCCTCGGGTCGCCGCTGGGCCTGTAGGAGGTCGCTGGACATGGCCCACGAGGTTCGTACCAGGCCGCTCCCGCCGACCGCCGCACAGGCGGAGGCGACGCCCGGCCCCACGATCATGGATCGCGTCGACGCGGTGCTGGAAGGCCTGTGGCACTTCCTTGCCTCGATGCGCTTCGCGATGGTCCTCATCCTCGCCCTCGCGTTCCTGGGGCTGATCGGGTCGCTGATCATCCAGGCGCCGCCAGGGGTCCTCGCGGATCCCACGGGCGAGCAGAAGCAGCAGTGGCTCAACGAGATCGGCCAGATGGGCGTCCCGGTGGTCACCTGGCTGCACGGCCTGCCGGTCATCGGCTCGGTCGTCCCGGACCTGCGCTACAAGGACGTCGCGCGGCCGTTCGACACCCTGCAGCTGTTCCAGATCTTCAACAGCATCTACTTCCGGGTGGTGGTGGCGGCGCTCGTCATCAGCACCGTCGCCTGCTCCGTCCACCGGATCCCGGGGATGATCCGCACGGCGACCAAGCCGCGCATCGACGTGGCGCCCGGGTTCTTCGAGCACGCGCCCCAGCACGAGGCGATCGTCGTCCGCCGCAGCCCGGCCGAGACCCGGTCGATCCTCGAGGCGACGCTGGCCGGGAAGCGCTACCGGACGCTGGGCGTCGAGTCCGACGGCGCGGTGAGCCTGTACGCGGACCGCTGGCGCTGGGCGCCGTTCGCGGGCCTGGTGGGCCACCTCTCGATCGTCGTCATCCTCGCCGGCGGCATCGTGGGCGCGACGATGGGCTACCGCGAGTCCCAGTTCACCATCGCCGAGGGCGCCACCCTCCCGGTCGCCGCGGAGCCGGGCGTGACGATCCAGCTCCTGGACTTCACCGACACGTACGACACGCGCACGGGCGCCCCGTCCGACTACGCGAGCACGGTCGTCCTGTACAAGGACGGGACCGAGGTCGACCGCCACGTCATCCGGGTCAACGACCCGCTGCGCTACGGCGACACCACCTTCTACCAGGCCTTCTTCGGGTCCGCGGCCGTCGTGACGGTCAAGGACGCGACCGGCGCGACGATCCTCTCCGAGGGCGTCCCGCTGGCCTGGCGCACGACCAACGACAACCGGCCCATCGGGTCGGTCTCCATCCCCGGCACGGACAACGTGGCCTGGATCTACGGCACCAACGGCGCCGGCGACACCAGCATCGCGCCCGGGCAGGTCCGGATGGAGGTCTACAACGGCGACGGCGCATCCGTCGGGGAAGCACTCCTGGACCAGGGCAAGGCCGGCACGGTCGCCGGCCTGACGGCCACGTTCGAGCGTGAGAGCCAGTTCACCGGGCTCAACATCGGACGCGACCCGGGTGTCGGCCTGGTCTGGCTGGGGTCCTTCCTCCTGTTCGGCGGGTTCGTCATCCGCTTCACGATGCCGCACAAGCGGCTGTGGGCACGGATCGTGCCCCGGCCCAACGGCGCGGTCGTGGGCGTGGCGAGCCTGGGCAGCAAGGAAGTGGCCCTCGGGACCGAGTTCGAGAGCCTCGTGAATGACATCCGACAGGCGCTGGCCGCGCCCGCCGGCAGCTGAGGGAGTACTCGAAATGGCCAAGATGTCCGAATACGCCTTCGTGGCGGCGATGCTCTCGACGGGCCTCGCGACGATCTTCTACTTCATGTACGCAGTCTCCGGCCTGCGGGCCGCCCGGATGCAGACCGCCGGCGCGCAGATGACCGCGGGCCTGAGCCTCGTGTCCGGGCCGCGCACCGCGGCGATCGGCCGCTACGCGACGATGCTCGGCTGGCTCGCGACGGTCGCGATGCTCGCCAGCCTCGTGTTCCGCGCCATCGCGACCGGCCACGGCCCGTTCGCGAACATGTACGAGTTCTCGATGGCATTCGCGTTCGGGATCCTCGCCGCCTCGATGTGGTTCGAGCGGCGCTACAACCAGCGGATCCTGGCGCTCATCGCCCTCCCGGTCGCGCTGGCGATGATGCTCTACGCGTCCACCATTCCGGCAGAGATCGAGCCGCTCGTCCCGGCCCTCCAGAACAACCTGCTGCTCACCGTCCACGTCGCCGTCGCGATCGTCGCCTACGGGTCGTTCGCCATCGCGTTCGCGGCCGCGCTGCTGTACCTCATCCAGCCGGAGGGCGGCCGCTGGGGCCTCCCCAAGCCGCAGGTCCTCGACGAGATCGCCTACCGCGCCGTCGTCGTCGGGTTCCCGTTCCTCACCCTCACGATCATCCTGGGCGCGATCTGGGCGGACACCGCCTGGGGCACGTACTGGAGCTGGGACCCCAAGGAGACCGCGTCGCTCGTGACGTGGCTCATCTACGGCGCCTTCCTCCACGCCCGCGTCATGCGCGGCTGGCGCGGCAACCGCGCCGCCTGGCTGCTCGTCATCGGCTTCGGCGCGACGCTGTTCACCTACTTCGGAAACCTGTTCTTCGGCGGGCTGCACAGCTACGCCGGGCTCGGCTGAGCCGCGGATCGAAGGGAGCTCCACATGGACGCAGCAGGCGTCGTGAGCCGGGCGTCCGGCCGCGGGGCAGGCCGGCTGCAGACGATCCTCGTGATCGTCATCGGCGTGATCGTCGTGGCGACGCTGGCCTACGTGGCCAGCGGACCCGGCGCCGCCGATGGCGTGACCGCGGTCAACATCTCGGTCAGCGGCAAGGCGCCCGCGGTGGGCGACCTCCCGCCGGCGTTCACCGCCACCACGTACGACGGGAAGCAGGTCTCGCTCGCCGACTACGCCGGCAAGCCGCTGTGGCTCACGTTCGGCGCCTCGTGGTGCCCGGACTGCCGCACGGAGGCCCCCGACGTGGAGGCCACCTACCAGCGCTACAAGGCCCAGGGCCTCAACCTCCTGGGCGTGTTCATCGGCGAGAGCGCCTCGGACGTCTCCGCGTACGCGGGCCGGGCCGCGCTCACCTTCCCGATCGCCGTGGACCAGGCCGACAAGGTGGCCAGCGCCTACCAGACGCTGGGCATCCCCACTCACTTCTTCATCGGCGCGGACGGGCGGATCGAGCAGATCCGGATCGGGGCGCTGTCGAAGGACGACATGGACCGCGCCGCCGCGGCCCTCGTGGACTGACGATCGATGGACGACCCCGCGACGCCCGCGGACGCCCCGGAGCCCCAGGACGGGGACCCGGCCGGCGCCGGCGACGGCGCGGGGGGGACCGAAGGGGTCGCTGGGACCGAGGGGGTCGCGCAGACCGACGCGGTCGCGGCCGCGCCGGCCGCTCCGGCGCCGCACCGACGTCGCGGGCCCTTCTACCTCAGAGGCCGCAGGCTGCGGCTCCCCCGTTCGCGGCGCGGGCTCGCGGCGCTGCTCATGATCTTGAGCGGCATCGGCCTTGTCGCGGTGTTCTCGACCGTCTCGCTCATCCAGTGGACCGAGACCTCCGACTTCTGCGGCCGGTGTCACACGATGGAGCCGGAGCTGAAGGCCTACCACGCAGGGCCACACCGCGACGTCTCGTGCGGCGAGTGCCACGTGGCGCCCGGGATCGATGGCTGGGTCAAGTCGAAGATCGCCGGCACGCGCCAGCTCGTGGAGGTCGTCCTGGGCACGTTCCCGGAGCCGATCCCTCCGCCCGAGCACGCCGGCCTACCCGACTCGGCGGACACCTGCCAGAAATGCCACGACGTGCACAGCGAGGAGCTGGCCGACCTGCGCACACGGACGGCGTTCAGCGAGGACGAGGCCAACACCCGTCAATTCGTGGGTCTGATGATCCGCCCGGGGAGTGGCGACGTGTTCGACGTCGACCGCGGCGTGCACTGGCACGTCGTCCGCCACGTCGACTTCTACTCGTCAGACATTCACAAGGCCTCGATCGACCTCGTGGAGGCGACCACGCCCGATGGCGCGGTCGAGCAGTACATCGCGCAGGACCGGATCATGGTCGCCGACGACGTGCAGCCGGATATCGACGCGATCAAGTCCGCACAGACGCAGACGACCATGTCCTGTTACGACTGCCACAACCGCATCGGGCACTCGATCTCCAACCCGCGTGTCGGGCTCGACTACAAGCTGTCGACGGGTGCGATTGACGCGACCCTCCCGTTCATCAAGCGGGAGGGCATGCGGATCCTGTGGTCCGGCTACCCCGACCTGGAGACGGCGGACGCGGAGGCGGACAAGCTCGTGGGCTTCTACGAGCAGGACTACCCGGACATCGCCGGCACGAAGGGCGCCCAGATCGCCGCTGCCGTGGACGAGATCAAGATCCTGTATCGCCTGACGGCCACACCCGAGATGAAGGTCACCGCGGCGACCTATCCCGACAACATGGGTCATAACGATTATCCGGGCTGCTTCAGATGCCACGACGGCGGGCACGTCCTGGTCAAGGACGGCGTGGCGCTCAAGAAGACGATCCCCTCGAGCTGCGACACCTGCCACACCTTCCCCCAGATCGGGCCCGCCGTCGCCAGCCTGCCGCTCGGCCAGCCGCCCAGCACCCACAACGACTCACTCTGGGTGTTCAACCACAAGACGGTGGCGACCGACCTCGACCCGGGCGGTCAGACCTGCGGCGAGTGCCACGCCCGCGACTACTGCGTGAACTGCCACGCCACGGGCGCGGTCACGGTCGACCACGACACGATGGCAACGAACCATGCCCAGGTCATCCGGCAGCAGGGCAACACCGCTTGCGCGTACTGCCACCAGCCCGTGTACTGCGCGCGGTGCCACCAGGAGCCAGTGCTCCCGGTTACCTCGCCCTTCCTCCATCCCGTCGACAACGGCACGGTGAAGCCGCCAGAGGGCCTCTCGTGGCCTCTCGTCCCCCATTCGTAGCAGCCCATAGGAGTCCCCCGTGCGCCGTCCCTGGCACCCTGCCCTCCTCCTGATCACCCTGTCTCTGCTGGCCTCCGGCGCCGTCGCCGGCTGCTCCACGCCGGGCGAGCATCCGAGCGGCGCCGTCGCGGCGCCAATGGCGACCGCAACGCCAGTCACCGTGATCGCGGACGTCACCGTGCCGATGGGCGGGATGGTGATGCCGACCGCCGAGCAGGTGACGAGCGCCTGGAAGGCTCGGCCCGACTTCGTTCGCGCGCTCCCGTCGGAGTGGCAGGGAGCCTACTCGTTCGCGCTCGCACGGCCGGACGTGCTCCAGTGGCTGCCCTGTTACTGCGGCTGTGCCGGGGCCGGCCACCGGAGCAACCTCGACTGCTTCTTCCAGCGGCGGGAGACCGGCGTGATCACCTTCGAGGAGCATGCCTCGTTCTGCGACATCTGCGTCCAGACGGCAAACCTCGCCCAGCAGCTGCTTCGAGAGGGCAAGACCATGACCCAGGTCCGCGAAGCCGTCGACAGCACGTTCGGCGGGTCTGCTCCGGGCACAGACACGCCGTTGCCGCCGTCCGCCTGACACCTCACCCTCCGCCTCACCCCAGGGAGGAGCCTGCGCCCGTCCGGCCAGCGGCCGGGCGGGCGCAGCAGTTCCGGGACCAACGGCATAGCGATCCGGGGTTCGATTTCTACCGTCCGATACGTTTCCAGACGCATCGCTGCCTCACACAATCGCGCAATTGGCGTCCCGGGTGATCGCCCGGTCCCGCAGGGTCGCCGAGAGGAGCGCGATGGAGACGGAGCCCGTCCTGTCCGATGCCGGGGAGCCCCGCTCCGAGGCGCCCGCGCCCCCCTCGAGCGACGTCCGGTCTCGCCGCCAGGTGCTCCGATGGCTCGGCGGCCTGACGCTCTTCTCCTCGATCGCGATGATCCTGACGCCCGTCGTCGGGTTCCTGGTCCCGCCCAAGGGTGGACGAGCGGCCGGCGGCGGCAAGATCCTCGTCGGGACGACCGCCGACATTCCGCCGGGCGGCGGCGCGGTGGTTGCGATGGGCAGCAAGCCGGCCATCATCGTCAACACCGATCAGGGCGTTAAGGCGTTCTCGGCGATCTGCACGCACCTCGGCTGCGTGGTCGCCTGGAACGACATGGTCGGCGTGATCCAGTGCCCGTGCCACGACGGTCGATTCGACCCGAACTCGGGCGCAGTGGTCAGCGGCCCGCCGCCCGCGCCCCTCCCGCCACTCACCGTCTCGGTCGAGGGCGACCAGATCTTCCTCACGGAGGCCTGAGATGGCCGGCGCACCCACGACGAAGCGCGATGCCGCGTCCGGGTCGGCCGCAGGGTGGCTGGACGAGCGGACGCGGCTCGGCCCACTCCTGTCTGCCAGCCTCCACGTGCGGATCCCGATGTCCGCGCGCACGTACTACTTCGGAGGGATCGCCCTGTTCCTGTTCGGCATCCAGGTGGTGACAGGGACACTGCTCTCGCTGTACTTCAAGCCCACGCCCGAGGCGGCCTATGGCAGCGTCCAGTTCATCACCAGCGACGTGAGCTTCGGCTGGCTGATCCGGAGCCTGCACCACTGGACCGCGAATCTCATGATCCTGTTCGTGTTCCTGCACCTCGGACGAGTGTTCCTCCAGGCCGCGTACAAGTACCCGCGAGAGCTGACCTGGGTCGTGGGCATGCTCCTGTTCGCCGTCACGCTCGGGTTCGGGTTCACGGGTTACCTGCTTCCGTGGGACCAGCGCGCGTACTGGGCGACCGTCGTCGGGACGGAGATCGCGGGCGGCGTGCCGGGGATCGGTGAGCCGCTGCTGCTTCTCCTGCGCGCAGGAACCGAGGTGACCGGCGACACGATGAGCCGATTCTTCGGGATCCACGTCCTCGTGCTCCCACTGGCGCTGGGTGCGCTCCTGGGCGTCCACCTGTTGCTGGTGCACCAACTGGGGCTCGCGAACCCGAAACGCGCCCAATCGCGCGCCACCGAGGCGCCCGACGATGAGCGGCTGCGCCCCTTCTTCCCGAACTACATCCTCGACGAGCTGGTCGCCTGGTACGTCCTCCTCGCTGTGCTCGTCGTCCTGGCCTCGCTGTTCCCGGCGGGCCTCGAGGAGCAGGCCAATGCGCTCCAGACCCCGGCTCACATCAAGCCCGAGTGGTACTACCTCGGGGTGTACGAGCTGCTGAAGCTGGTGCCGCGCGTCATCGGCATCCTGACCCCGGTCGTGGGGATCGGGCTGCTCGTCGTCTGGCCCTTCCTGGATCGGAGCCCGGAGGTGCTTCCGCGGCGGCGCAAGCTCGTCGTGGGTGTGGCTACGCTCGTGGTCATTGGCCTCGTAGGGCTCACGGTGATCGGTTATGCGAGCTGACGCGCCGCTCCGCGCGCGGGTCCGATCGGTACACCGCCCGATACTGCGATCCGTCACCGGCTGCGTCATCGTGGGCGGTCTGTGGCTCGCTGTCGTGGTGGGTGCGAGCGGCGAGTCGCCTGATCCCTCGGCGGCGGCGTCGCCGGCAGCCAGCCCGTCGGCGGTGGTGCCGTCCGGAAACCCGGGTGATGACAGCTGGCTGTTCGAGACACCGATCCCTGAGCCCGAACCGGCCGCTGCGAGCGCACCTGCCCTCGAGGCGCCTCCGGTTCATCCTGACGGGGGTGGCGCGAACAGCTGCTACGACTGCCACAGCGCGGTCAACGACAAGCAGGCGGAGATCGCAGAGCGCTGGAAGGGCAGCGCCCACGAACAGGCCGGCGTGTCGTGCGCGGACTGCCATGGCGGTGACCCTGGCTCCGACCAGATCACGAAGGCGATGTCCCCCGACAATGGCTTCCGGGACGCCCCCGACCGCCTGGGCGCGGTGGCGATGTGTGGCAGCTGCCATGCGGACACGGAGCGCATGCGCACGTCCGGCTTGCCGACGGACCAGTACGCCAAGTACTGGGGAAGCGTGCATGGCCAGCGCCTGATCACGGCGAAGGACGAGCGGGTGGCCGTGTGCACGGACTGCCACGGCTCCCACGATGTGAAGAAGGTCTCCGACCCGAGCGCAAAGGTCTTCGCGCTCAACATTCCCGAGCTGTGTGCCAGCTGCCATGCGGACGCCAAGCGGATGGAGCCCTACGGGATCCCCACTGACCAGTTCGATATCTACTCGAAGAGCGTGCACGGCACGGCGCTGCTCGAGAACAAGGACGTCCGGGCACCAAGCTGCGCCTCGTGCCATGGCTCGCACGACGCCCGGCCGCCCACGTCGGCGACCGTGGTCGAGGTCTGCGGCAAGTGCCATACGGCGACCGAGGCCCTGTACAAGGAGAGCCGGCACTCCGAGCTCCAGGCCGCCGCCCCAAAGTGCTGGACCTGTCACGGGACGCACGACGTGTCCACGCCAGGGTCGAGGATGTTCTTCCACCCGCAGCAGCCCGACTACACCTGCTCCACGTGCCACGACCTCGGGACGCGCAAGCTACGGCTGGAGCTGAGCCGGTTCGCCGCCGAGGCAGACCGGCGATGCGACTCCTGCCACCACCCCGACTCGCAGATCTACGCACAGATCCAGGGCATTGCGACCGCGGTCCGTGGCGCCGAGGACGCCTACACGGAGGCGGGCGCAAAGATCGAGGAGGCGGCCAGGCTGGGGATGATCACGTCCGATGCGGAGGTGGCGCTCGCGGGCGCGAGGACGAGCCTGATCCAGGCCCAGGCCGCGGTGCACACGACCAAGCTCAAGCAGATCTCGGAGCTGTCCGCGGACGCGAAGACCAAGGCTGAGGATGCCCAGTCGATGGCCCGCGCCCAGGTCGACGAGAGCGGGTTCCGGCGCCAGGCGATGATCGTCGTGCTCGCGCTGATCGCCGTGTGCATCGTCTACCTCGCGCTCCTCAAGCGCCGCTACGACCGCGAGCTCGCGGAGACGTAGCGGGGCCCCACATCGAATATCTCCGGAGGAGCGCTACGCCCGCCCGACCAGCACCCGGTCGCGGCGGGCGTAGACGTTGAAGCCGTCGCCGCGCAGGAAGCCGATGAGGGTCACGCCGAGACGCTCCGCGGCCTCCACCGCCAGGTCGGACGGGGCGCTCACGGCGGCGAGGATCGGGACACCCGCGACCGCGGCCTTCTGGACGAGCTCGAAGCTCGCCCGACCGGAGACGAGCACGATCCGCTCGTGCAGGGGAAGCGCGCCCGCGAGCACCTGCGAGCCGATGAGCTTGTCGAGGGCATTGTGACGGCCCACGTCCTCGCGCAGCTCGAGCAGCGTCCCCTCGCTCGTGAACAGGCCCGCGGCGTGGAGGCCACCGGTGTGCTCGAAGATGCGTTGCGCCTCGCGCAGCGTGTCCGGCAGGGTGAGCAGGGTAGCCGGGTCGACGGCCGGGCCGGGCGGGATGGGGCCGCAGCGGACCTCGACCTCGTCCAGGCTCGCCTTGCCGCAGATCCCGCACGATGCGGTGGCGACGAAGTGCCGCTCCGCGACGAGACCGGGGTCGAAGGGGCGAGCGAGGTGGACCGTGATCGTGTCGTCGGGTCGGCTGTCCGTGGCCGGGTCGCCGGTCGTGAACGCCTCGATCGTGTCCGCGTCGTCGATCAGGCCCTCGGTCCGGAGGAAGCCTGCCGCGAGCTCCTGCTCGTGGCCCGGGGTGCGCATCGTGACGGCGACGTCGACGGGCTCCTGCCCCGGACCCGCCGCGCGGATCCCCAGCGGCTCCTCGCCGCTCAGGCGGTCCTCGCGCTCCTCGACGACGCCCCCGCGATACGCGGTGATCGTGACCCGCGTCGCCTGCCGCTCGATCGAGGGCTGGCGCGGGTCGGCCGCCGAATCGGGGGCCCGCTCGGGGGTGCGCATCCGGGGATCGTACCGCCCGGGGTGTCGCGGGCCCCGAGCGTGCGCCTCGCCCCGCGGCTTCGGGCCTACCTCCCGTGTCCCGGCCACTATCCGCCCCGCGGCTCCGGCCTATCCCCGCGCCCCTGCGCTTGGCCGCCCACGCTCCGCTATTCCGCTGCGGACTCTACGGTTGCGTCGCGGAACGTTTGATGCCGTGGTGGACTCGTTCATTCCCTCGCGGGCCACGTCCACGCAACGGATCAGTCCAGGGTGTAATGAATCGACGCGCCACGGAACCGTAGAGTCCAGGCCGGAATACCGCGGCGCGGCGCGGGCGCGGGCGCCGGCGAGGGCGCGGGCGAACCGTGGCTAGTTGCAGTCGCCGACGCCCCAGGAAGAGGCCGCCCGCGGCCATCGCTCGACGGTGTCGCCGCGCACGATGTAGACCGCGCGATCCAGCTCGGTCGGGCTGATCCAGAGGTCCACGTTGCCGTTCGTCCAGCCGGTGTCGGCGGCGTCCAGGGGCAGCGTGGCAGCACCTTCGAAGGGCGAGATGACCCAGCGCTGCGCCAGGAACTCCTTCGCCGGGTCGCGGACGTATTCCCGGCGATCGAGCGGATCGAGGCTCGTCCCGAGGGGCCGCCCCACGTTGAGGACGGCCGCGTGACCCACCTCGCACGGGTACTGCGTCAGGAGGACCAGCTGCTCGCTCGAGATCGTCCGGCCCGAGCCGCCACCGTCGCACCACCCTCGCTCCGCACGCTCGTCGAACTTCGTGCCGACCGGGTCCCGCACGAACCCTGCACACGGCGGCCCGGGCGGTGGCACCGACGGCAGCCGGGTCCAGGCGAGATTCTCCGGGGTGACCTCCCCGACGCGATCGGCCCGCCAGCGATGGCCGTCGAACACGAATACGACGTTGAACCCCGTGCGGACGACGCTCGTGCCGGCGACCGCGGGGATGTCGAAGATGACGTCGAGCGGCACGACCGGCGGCCGCTCCCGGAGGTCGTACCTTCCCTCGAACGCGATCCGCAACACGAGGTCGCCGGCGACGCGTGTCTCGCCGCGCTCGGCGGCTCGGAGCAGCGGGTCGGACACGAGCGCGCTCTCCCAGCCCTGCTGGGTGAAGAAGCGGCACACGTCGACCGCGGCGGGATCGGCGTAGATGGCCGAGAGCCCGGCCACGAACGCCGTGGCGATCGCCTCGGACTCGTGCCGGACGAAGACGTCCTGGTCGAACGCGGGTCCGAGCGTCGCCGTCGCGTCGTCTGACCGCTGCGGACATCGCGGCGCGGCCGCCGGCTCGACGGTCGCCTGCACGACCTGCCCAGGAGTCGGTGACACGGTCGGCGGCATCGAGGTTGGTGAGCACGCGGCGACCACCACGCCGAGAGCCAGCACGAGCACGAGCCGCGAGTTCATGGCGCTGAGACGCATCGAGGGCTCCGATCGTGCCGGCGATACGTGCCGGGCGCGCATACTCCGCCGCATGACGCGTCCCCCGTTGCTTGACGCCAGCCAGCGCGAGTTCGTCGCCGGGACCCGCCGCGCCATCCTCGCGACGACGGCCCCCGACAACCGGCCGCGTCTCGTCCCGGTGTGCTTCGTGCTCACTCCCGAGGACGACTCGCTCGGCCGGATGATCCTGTACACGCCGCTCGACGAGAAGCCCAAGCAGGACGTCGATCCTCGGGGCCTCGCCCGCGTTCGCGACTTGCTCGTGCTGCCGAAGGTCTCGCTGGTGGTGGACCGCTGGGACGAGGACTGGTCTCGGCTCGGCTGGGTGCGGCTCTACGGGACGGGCGAGCTGCTCGAGCCCGAACCTCGCGAGGTGGAGGAGCACGCGACGGCCATCGCCGCCCTCCGCGCGAAGTACCCGCAATACGAGCGGCACCACCTCGAGGGCCGACCGATCATCCGGATCGCGATCGACCGCGTCGTCGCCTGGGGCGACACGACGCCCTAGAGGCTGGGCTCCGCCCCTTCGTCACCTCCGGGGCCGCCGTGCGCGGAACCCGAGGGCTACCGTCCCGCGGCCGCCACCTCGGAGAGGAACCCGAGCAGCGTCTCCGTGAACCATTCCGGCCGCTCGAGGCTCGGCATGTGGGCGACATCGGGCAGGTCGATCCGACGCGCGCCGGCCTGCTCCACGAGCAGCCCAGCCGCGGGCCCGATGGATGAGTTGTCGAGTCCGCCGACGATCGCCAGCACCGGGACCCGCAGCTCGCCGAGCCGCCCGGCTGCGGGCGGGTCGAGCACGATCGGCTGGCCGTTCTCCTTGTCCTGGACGTATGTCTGGAGTGTCATCAGCCGGACGAGGTCGCGCGCGAACGCGGGCGCACGTCCCGCCGGCTGGCCGATGCCGTCCACCCAGACCTGCACGTCATGATCGGCGAGGGCCTCCCAGTCCTGCGCCTCGGCGAGCACCTCCTCGCGCTCGAATGCGGCCATCTCCTCGGGCGTTTCGTCCCACTCGAACCCGGACACCCCGCCGCACACCCACACGATCCCGGCGCAGCGGTCCGGATACTCGAGCGCTGTGTCGAGCACGATCTGCCCCGCCCGCGAGCAGCCGACGAACACCGCGCGGTCGATCCCCGCGGCGTCCATCACCGCCACGAGGTCCGCGCGGTTCGAGAATGGCACGGCCTCGGTCTCCGTCCTGCCGAACCCACGCGTGTCGTACCGGGCGACCCGGTGACGCGCCACGAGCTCGTCCCACTGCGGGTCCCACATCCGCGCGTCGGCGATGCCGGCATGGACGAGCACGACCGCGCTCCCCTCTCCCGCCCACTGCGCCCAGAGCCGTCCGCCGGGGACGTCGACCAGGCCTTCGAACGCCGTGGTGTCGCTCATGCGTCGCGCTCCCGCTCGAGGTGGATGGCCCCGGCCATCGGCCGGAGACAGTGGGTCATCGACATCGCCTGCTCGTAGCCGCCCTGGTTGAGGATGGCCACGACGTCGCCCTCGGCGACGTCCGCGAACGGGTAGTCCTCCGCGAACAGGTCGCCGGCCTCGTTGATGTGGCCCGCGATCGTGACCTGCTGCGTCCGCTCGCGAAGCGGGCCCCGGACCGGGAGGATCTCCTGCGCATAGCGGTAGATGAAGTACGAGCAGCTGACGTTCCAGCCGATGTCGAGGCCGATGAACCGCGTCCCGGCACGGTCCTCGACCGTCACGACCTCGCCCAGGAGGACGCCCGCGTCCTTCATCACGAGGTCGCCGGGCTCGAACTCGGCCGTGACGTCGTACGGCTCGAGATGGCGGGCGACGACGCTGGCGTAGGCATCGAGATCGACCGGCTGCTCGTCGTCGCGCGCCCGGCGGCCCAGCCCGCCGCCAACGTTGACCTCGCGGATCGGGCAGCCGGCCTCGAGCAGCCGGTCGAGCAGCGTCGTCGCGCGGGCGAGCGCTCGCTCGAACCCGTCCAGCTGGTCGCCGAGCCACCCCGAGCCCGCGTGGAAGTGCATCGTGTCCACCACGAGCGAGTGCCGCCGCGCCGCGTCGATGGCGTCGTCGAGACGGTCGGCGGTGACGCCGAACTTCGTCGGCCGGTCGCCGGCATACGCCAGCGCGTCCGTGTACCCGGCCCCTGCGCCCGGGTTGACCCGGATGCCGATGGTCCGTCCGGGTGCCCGGCGACCCACCCGCTCGACCTGACTCACCGCGTCGAGGTTGATCCGGATCGGGTGCGCGAGGAGCACGTCCAGGTCCCGCTCGGAGACGTTCGTGCCGGTGTGGCTGATCTCACCCGCCTCCCAGCCGTTGGCCAGCGCGTGGAGCACCTCGCCCGGCGAGCAGGCGTCGATCCCGACCGCGCCCGTCGTGCCCGGCGCGCCGAGGCCTCGGATGACGGCCAGGATCGCGGGGTCCGGCGACGCCTTGAGCGCGAACCGGACCGTGTGCCGGAGCCCCGCCCGATCGAGCGCATCCCGGAGCGCGCGGAGGTTCTCGGCGGGCCGCGCGAGGTCGTACACGAACAGCGGCGTCCCGTTCGCTCGCGCCAGCGCCTCGAGGTCCGCCCCGTTGACGGACAGCGCGCCGTCGACCACGTCGAGGCCCGGCCGGCGCCACCACGTCGGGGCCGGCACGGCGACGGGTGCCGCGGCCGCCGTGCTCACCGGGTGGCGCGTGGGGCGCGCACGGGCCGGGCGGCGAGGATCGCGCGCCTCGTCACCGGGTCAGCGAACGGGTCGGGGCCCTCGGCGACGTCGGTCCCGATCGCCTCGAGCAGGTGCTGGGTCGCGTGGGCGATCTCCTCCACCGCGTCGCGGAACGCCTCGGCGTTGCGCGTCGACGGCTCGCGGAAGCCGCTGACCTTGCGCACGTACTGGAGGGCCGCGGCGCGGGCCTCGCCGGTGGTGGCGGGCCCGGCGTCCTCGGGACGACGGAGCTGGCGGATGCTTCGGCACATGGCGGCAGGGTACCGCTGCCGGTTGCCCGTTCCCAGTCGTTCGTCCGCCCAAGCCGCCCGTACTCCGGCGGGTCGGCCGCTCCAACCCGCCGGGCGGCTGTACGGTCGCACGCCGCGACGGTCCACCCGCTGGACGCCCGACCCATCCCGCCGGCTGCTCGACGGCGCCACGTGCGCATCGCCGGGCGGGCAGACCGGGCCGGGCCGGAACGATGGACCCGCTGGGCGGGCGAGGAGAGCCGGGTCGGGCGAGGGGCCGGTGGCGAAGCGGGTACCGCCCTGCGGCTCGCTCAGTCCGCGTCCGAGGCCGCGAGCGCCCCCTGGAGCAGCGCCCGCTGGAGGAGGATGAACACGACGACAACCGGGATCGCCATCAGCAGCGCGTACGCCGCGGTCGCGCTCCAGTTCGACGTGTAGAAGCCGGTCGTCGCCTCGGCCAGGATCATCGCCAGGGTCACGTTCTCGTTCGTGGAGATGAACAGCCACGCGAGCGCGAACTCCGTGTACGCGAGCAGGAACGCGATGAGCGCGGCCACGAGGATCGAGGGCATCGCGAGCGGCAGCGTGACCCGGCGGAACGCCGTGAACCGGGTCGCGCCGTCGACGAACGCGGCCTCCTCCAGCTCCTCGGGGACCGCACGGAAGGCGGCCCGCATGAGCCACAGGCAGACCGGCATCCCGAACGACGCGTAGAGGATCGAGAGCGCGAGCAACGAGTCCCGGAAGCCCCACTCCTTGAGCGCCGGGATGTTCCGCTCGAAGGAGTTGAACAGCAGGAACAGCGGGACGGCGAGCGCCACCGGCGGCAGGAACACGCCGAGCAGGATCCCGACCAGCCCGACGTCCTTGCCCGGGAACCGCAACCGCGCGAACGCGTACGCCATCGTCGCGCCGAGCAGCAGTGCGGCGACCGCGGACGACACCGACACGATGAGGCTGTTGCGCAGCAGCCCCCAGTAATCGAGCACGGCGCCCGGCCGGAAGAACGCGTCCCGGAACCGGTCGAGCGTCGGTGCCACGGGGAAGGGGTGGAAGCCCGACGGGTAGCCGACGATCGAGCCGTCCGTGGCCACCAGGATGAGCACCCACACGGGCAGCAGGACGAAGGCGCCCACGACGACGAGGAACAGCTGCCGCCCCAGGTGGCCGCGGCGTGTCAGCCGGCCCATGGACCGGCCCTCACTGGAACGCCACCCGTTCCGCCCGCGATCGCCAGCGCAGGAACCAGGCGACGAGGATCACGAGCGCGACGAGCGTCACGATGTTGATCGCTGCGCTGACGGCGAACAGGCCGGGCCCGGACCCGGAGTTGAACAGGCTGTAGCTGAACGTCGCGAGCGTCTGCGTCTGGAACCCCGGTCCGAGGATCCAGAACAGGTAGAACTGGTTGAACGCCGCCACCCCGCGGACGACGAACGCCGCGCCGAGCAACGGCAGCAGCAGCGGCAGCGTGACGGACGCAAAGGTCCGCCAGCGCCCGGCGCCCTCGATCGAGGCCGCCTCGTGGATCGAGCGCGGGATCGTCCGCAGGCCAGCGGTCGCAACGAGCATCCAGAGCGGCCAGCCCATCCACGTGCCCGCGAGCAGCAGCACGAGCAGCGACAGCTCGGGACTCCCCTGCCATGGGACGTCGCCGCCCACGAGCTGCGAGAACAGTCCCTGCTGGGGATGTGCGATGTCCATCCAGGCGATCGCGCCGACGGCCTCCGGGATCGCCCACGGGAGGATGAACAGGACGCGCCAGGCGTTCGCGAACCGGACGCCCGGCCGCTCGAGCACGAGCGCCACCGCGATCCCGACCACCGCCTGGAGCGCGACCGAGCTGACCATCCACAGGATCGAGAACGTGATCACGGCGGCGGTGGAGTTGGGCCCGAACCAGAGCCCTGCCTGGAAGCCGTTGAGCAGCTCGGTGCCCACGTACTGGACCTGGTTCGTCGCCCGGTCGAAGTCGAACGGGACGGCCTGGATCTGGCCGGCGAGGCCGCCGACCGCCTCGCGGATGACGCCGCCCTGGAGCCCATCGCGGATGTTCTTGATCCGCAGGTCGGTGAGCGACATGAAGAACTCGTAGACGATCGGGACGAGGGCCAGGAGCGCAAAGCCGATGGCCCCCGGCAGGAGCCACGGCGCCGCATGCCGGAGGTCGCGGGCGCCTCGCCGGATCCCGCGCCGTGGGGTCGGCGTCGGGCGCGCGATCTCCGACGGCGTCGGTGCGCGACGCAGCCCACGGAGCCAGCGTCGCACGGGCTCGAGCACGATCGCGGTCCCCATCCCGGCCGCGAGCGACAGCGGCGCGGAGATCACCAGCACGTACTGGGGCCACTTCGTCGGCCACACGAGGAGAAACGCGAACCCGATCCCCAGCCACAGCGCGAACACCCGGTGCTCGCGCCACAGCTGCCGGAGCCCCACGACCGCGAGCCCGGTGATGAACAGGTCCGCCGTCACGAGGAACGTCCCCGGGTCGTGCCACGGCACCGAGCCCATGAGCCACACCAGCGGCTGCCACGAGGGCCAGCCCGTGTCCGACACCGCCGCCGAGGTCGCGTAGCCGCCGTGGTACGCGATCGACGCCCCCAGCCGCCCCACCGGGTCCGGCCACAGGTAAGGATCGGCCGCGACGAAGGCAACGAACCCGAGCGCCAGCCACGCGACGACCGGGAGCGCCCACCGGCCGAGCGCGGCCGCCGAGCGGCGCCCGTCCATCGTGGTCGTGCGCGTCCGCAGCAGCCAGTCCACGGCGATCGCGAGCCCGGCGACGCCGTACAGGTACTTGCCCGCGCAGGCCATGCCGAAGGCGACGCCTGCTGCCACGAGCCACGCCCGCCGCCGACCCGGCAGCACCGTCCGCCACGCCCGCGACGCGAGCACGACCGCGAGCAGCGCGAAGAACGCCGGGACCGCCTCGAGCATCACCTGGCTCGTGTACTTCACACTCCACGTGTGGAGGGCGAGGTACAGCCCGCCGATCGGCGACACGAACGCGAGCAGCACCGCGGTCGCCGCACCGAACACCGCCTGCGTCGTCCGCGCCGCGGTGAGCAGCGGCTCCGGGAGCGACTGGGCGGGCTCCGCGGTCGTCGGCCGGTCGGGGATCTCCGGGGCGGGGGGCAGCGGGGCGAGGACGACGCCCGTGATGATCTTGGACAGCGGCGGATGCTCGCTCCGGTAGTTCTCGCGCAACAGCACGCCGACATCGCCGGCCTGGAGGCCCATCGCGTACTGCTGGCCCGCGCGGAGGTAGTCGTCCTCGTCGTAGTCGATGGGCAGGACGTTGACCGCGAGCAGTCGTCCGCCGAGCGCGACGATTGCGACGAGCAGGATCGCGCTGGCGGTGACGAGTCGACGGGCGACGGTCAGGCGGTCCACGGCAGCGGGAGTATGAGCGCCACGGGTGGTGCGCGCGAGCCCCGAAAACTGGTCACCTGGGGTTTACAGGAGCGGCCGATCCGTGGACCATGCGCCCAAGTCATATGACCCAGGACTGATTGGAGCCGGTGTCGGGGGCACCGGCTTCGTCCTTCTCGGCGCCGGCTCAGGCGCCGGCCACCCGGGGCTCGGCACGCTCGTCCTGCACGGGCTCGCGATCGGGCTCGACGTGCGGCGCCATCTTCGGCAGCAGCAGGCTGAGCACCACGCCCAGCAGCACGAACCCCGTCGCGACGAAGCCCGCGAGCCGCGTCGCGTCCACGAATGCCTGCTCCACGGCCGGCACCACCTGCTCGGAGCCCGGTTGCTGGCGGATCGCCACGAGCGCCTGCCCCGCGGACGACTCCATTGCCTGGGCAATGCCGTCGATCGCCTGCGGCGGCAACCCCGGCACCGAGGACAGCCGCTCGTGGACGCCGCTGCCCAGGGCGGTGAACAGGACCGTCCCCAGGATCGCGATGCCGAGAGCGGAGCCCACCTGGCGCAACGTGGAGTTGGCGCCGGACGCGAGGCCAGACCGTTCCGGGGGGATGTCGGACAGCACGATGCTCGTCAGCTGCGCGGTGGCCAGGCCCACCCCGACACCGTAGACGAACAGTGGGACGGCGAGGGCAAGCCCGCTGACCGTCGACGAGATCAGGAGCGACGTCGAGAGAATGCCGACGGCTTCGAGGATCATCCCGAGGGTCACCACGCGACGCGGCCCGTACATCCGGGAGAGGCGCGCGGCGAGCGGCGCGGCCACGAACGCCCCCATGGCGAGCGACAGGAACACGAGCCCGGTCTCGAACGCCGAGTAGCCGATCACGCCCTGGAGGAACAGGGGCAGCGCGAACAGGAGCCCGAACTCGCCGAGCGCCACGATCGTGCCGGCGAGGTTGCCATACCGGAACGCGGGGTAGCGCCACAGGTCGACGTCGAACAGGAAGAACTTCCCGGCCCGGTCGCGACGCCCTTCGACCCACAGGAACAACGCGAGCAGCAGCACACCGCCGGCGAGCAGGAACGGGATCACGGAGATCGTGTCCAGCGGCCACGTCCAGCCGCCGACGGTGAAGGCCTTCGTGGGCGTCCACCAGCCGAAGCTGCGGCCCTCGATCAGCCCGAACACGACGGCGCTCAAGCCGGCGGTGATCAGCACGAACCCGAGCGGATCCACGCCTGCCGTCGCGTGCTCGTCTTTGCTCTCCCCGATGTACCTGCGCGTGCCGAGGATCGCGACGATGGCCACCGGGATGTTGATGAAGAACGCCCAGCGCCACGAGAAGCTCGTCGTCAGCCAGCCACCGAGCAGCGGCCCGATCGCGGCCATTCCGCCGATCGTGGCGCCCCAGATCCCGAACGCGATGGCGCGGTCCCGACCGCGGAAGTTGGTGTTGAGGATCGACTGCGTGGAGGGCAGGATCATCGCGCCGCCGACGCCCTGGAGGATGCGGGCCAGGATCAGGAGCTCTCCCGTGGGGGCGGCGCCGGCGAGCACGGACGCCGCGCCGAAGACGACGAGCCCCACGAGGTACAGCGCCCGCCGGCCGAGCAGGTCCCCGATCCGCCCGAGCGTGATCAGCAACGCCGCGAACACCAGCGCATAGACCGTGTTGATCCACTCGGCCGTCGTTGAGGTGAGGTCAAGGTCGCGGATGATCGAAGGGACGGCGACGTTCACGATCGTCGCGTCCACGATGATCATCGAGACGCCGAGGCTGAGCATCGCGAGGCCGAGCCATCGGCCGCGGCCGGATTCGTGCATGGCGCCGCCGCCGGCGCTGGTCGCGGACTGGGTCACGGGCTCGGGCTCCAAGTGGTGCTGGATCGGGCGCGGGAGGGCGTCTCCCGTTCGCGGGCGGTCACGCTCCGGATGGGCCTATCGTGCCCGAGCCTGTGCGAGCACGCGACCCCTCGCCGCGAGCGCCGCGAGCGCGACCGACGCCACGGCATCGGGCGGCAGCTCGTCGGTTGCCACCTCGACCGGGTCGAGCGACCGGAACGCCGCCTCGCGTGCGCGCGCCTGGTCGGCCAGCACGGCTTCCGGATCCGCTCCATACCACGGGCGGTGGTCGCCCGAGCGGAACCGCTCCCCGGCGACGGCGGCCTCCGCGGTCAGCCAGACGACCGCCACGCCGGACGCGCACAAGGCCGCCAGGCAGGCCTCACGGTCCACGACCGAGGCAGCCGCGCACACGACCGCGGGCCCCTCGCCGCGGAGTGCGCGCAGGAGCGCGTCCGCTTCCAGGTCGTGGATCCCGTCGGTCCCGATGCGCTCGCGCAGCACGCCCACGCTCTCGCCCATCGCCGCCTGGATCTCGGCGTCTGAGTCGCGCAGCGGCCAGCCCAGCCGCGACGCGAGCACCCGGCCCGTTGTCGTCTTGCCGGTCCCCATGAGCCCGACGAGAACCAGCTTCCGGATCGGGTCGTGGGGCGTCATCGCGGCCATTCTCGCAGGGCGGCGGCACGGGCCGGTCGGCCCTCCGAGCACGGTCGAGCGCGGCGTATCCTCGCCGCCATGGACCGCTGGCAGACGATCATCGAGCCGTTCCGCATCCACGCCGTGGAGCCGATCCGCCTGACGACCGAGGCGCAGCGCGAGCGGGCGCTCGAGGAGGTTGGCTGGAACCTGTTCAGCATCCACGCGCAGGACGTCCTCATCGACCTGCTCAC
>DASXVG010000042.1:0-8275 GCA_036504355.1 Candidatus Limnocylindrales bacterium | reverse complement strand
AACGCCCGCTTGGCCCCGGTGACGGCGGCGCGGACGCCCCAGCCCGCGGGGATCGACGCGAGGAGCTCGTGGACCCAGCCGATCGGGCCCCACAGCGTCGAGCGGAGCTCCGCGGCCTGGTGGACCCAGGTGCCGGTCCCGCGTGCCTCGAACGTGATGATCAGGGCACTCTCCATCGCGTGCGCGAACGACACGTGCACCTGGCGGGCGTGCGGCTTGTACTCGACGATCTCCCATTGCTCCGTGGCCGGAAGGCCGCCCAGGCGGGTGCGCTCGCGGTAGACGGTGCCGGCCCGCGTCGGTCCGGACACGTAGAGGACGTCCTCGACGAACGGCACCCAGCGGGGCGTGCCCGCGATGTCGTCGTAGAGCTGCCAGACCTCCTCGCGCCGGGCGCCCACGAGCGCCTCGGCGTCCACCCGTCGCATGCTCGCCAGTATCGGCGCAATGGCAGCGTCGTGGAACCCGCGCCAGGATGCGGTGGGGGGACGCGGATGCGGATGCGGACGCGGACGGTGAGTCGCTCAGCGGCCTCCACTCGGCGAGCCTGCCGCGGTCTCCGCCTCACGGGCGGCTATCCACAGCGCACGCCGCGCGACCTCGACCCGGTCAACGGCACCGAAGGCCTCGTCCGCGACCGCAGCCTCCAGGCCGGCGCGGACCCGGTCCGCGAGGCGGCGTGCCCACCGCCGCCCCAGGAGGCCCGCGTGCAGCGACAGCAGCCGAGCGAGCACGAAGCCCGACGCAAGCCCGAGTGCGAGCAGGGCGAACGGCATCGGCAGCGGCCCGATCAACGGCAGGTCCACCACGTCAACGGGCGGACGCGCGACCACCCACAGGATCATCCAGGCGACGGCGAACACCAGCAGCGCGAGGTTCGCCGTCTGCGCAAGACCGAGCAGGCTCCACAGTGCGCTCGTGGGCGCGCGGATATCCGGCTGGGCCGCGACGGCACGGTCGAGCGCCCCGGCAAGGCGCCCCTCGAGCAATCCCGGCTCGGCAGCGGCCGCGAGGCCTGGGCGGAGGATGGACGGCGCCGCGGGGAGCGCCTCCTGGACGGCCTCGCGGACGGGTGCCGCCGCACGGGTCATCCCGCCCCGAGAGCGCCACCCGGAGAGGTACGCGGCAGGGTCGGCGACGCGGCGCTCGCGGCCCGAGGTCCGATACACGAACGAGGTGAGGTGACCGAGGGGCCCTGCTCCGCGAGGGCGAGCGCCGGCGCGGGTCGCCGCCACGGCCTGGCGCTCTGCGCCGCGCAGGTCCACGACTCGCAGCACCTCGGCGACGGACGCATCGACCGCACGGCGTCGCCGCTCGGGATCGATGAGCGGGCGCAGGCCGACCGGACCCCACGCCCCGGCCGCGCGCGCGAGCGACTCGACCGCGTCGACCGTGGCGGCGGCCAGGCGTCCGGCGACGACCGCCTTCGCGTCGATCGCAGCGGACAGCCAGGCCCGAAACGAGGCGACGCCATCGCCGCCGTGCCGGGCCGACACGAGCAGGATCTCGGGACGGCTCGACGCGCTGCCCGCCAGCTCCGCCCCGAGCACCGTCGCGAGATGGCTCCGGATCTGGTCGGCCCCGCCCTCGTCGAGCAGGTCCGCCTTGTTGAGCACGACGACCTGCCGGTCCAGGCGGGGGATCCAGCGCCGCAGGAAGCCGTCGTGCAGGAGCGCATCGGCGTACTTCTCCGGATCGGTGACCCAGGCGACGGCGTCGGCTCGAGGGAGGATCTGCTCGACGGTGGCACGGTTCGCGGGCTCGAGGCTGTCGACGTCCGGGAGATCGAGGATCACGACGCCCTCGAGCGCCTCAATGTCGTGAACGCGGCGATCGCCCGCGCCGAGCCGGTCGAGCAGGGGCCCGACGCGCGGTGCCGCCGACGTCGCCATCCAGGCGACGGGACGATGGGTGGTCGGGCGACGCGCGCCGGCCTCGCTGACCGTGGCGCCGGCGAGCGCGTTGAGCAACGAGGACTTGCCCACGCCCGTGCCGCCGACCAGCGCGAGCACGTACGCATCGGACACGAGCCCGAGGCGTTGCCGCGCCTCGTCGCGGACGGCGATCGCGGCCGATGCATCGAGACCGAGCGCCTCGGCCGCGCCGACCGCGTCCTCGAGCGAGTTGAGGCAGCGCTCGATCCCGCTCGAACGCGGCTGCCCGGCGAGCCGGCGCCCCCGCTCGCCGGGGATGGATGGCGAGGTCATCGCGCCCTGACCGTGGGGTCCTCGCCCGCGGGCCGAGGCTCGAGCGGAACCGGGGCCTGGAGGCTGGCGACCTCGAGCGCGGCAGCGCGGATCCGGGCCGCGAGATCGCGCAGGCGGGCACCGTCGGGCACGAGGCGCCGGTACCGCCCCAGGTCCTCCTCGAACGTTTCCGCGATCGCCTCCCGCAGGCGAGTCCGCGCCCGGTCGATCATCTCGACGAGCGCCGCTTCGCCGAACAGTGCCTCGAGCAGCTTCTGGTTCAGGAAGCCGGTCGCGGCCGCGACGCCGACCTCGGTCCCCGTGATGCCCCCCGTGTGGGCGAACGTGGCGAGCATCACGCCGATCCCCGCCGCATTGACGCCGACGGAGGCGCCGCGCGCGAGCCGCCGCTTGCCGCCACCGGTTGCCCGCACGTCCTCCGCGATCGCCTCGACCCAGTGCTCGAGGCGCCCCGAGAGGCGCTCGTCGAACCCGCGCGAGGGCCCCCACAGGTCCGGGTCGTCGGTGATCGCATCCCGCGTCGCGGCCTCGTCCGCCCACTCGGCCGCGGTCCGCCTGGCGGCCTCCGCCGCGTGGGAGCGTGCGAGCGCCAGGATGTCGGCGAGGGCGTCCTCGCGTACTTCAGCCACGGGGGCTCGGGGCGTGCCTCGGATCAGCGCCGAGAGCGTGCCCCGAACCTTGCCGATCCCGGTCGAGAACAGGCGGGTGACCTCGTCCGCGCCGACGAACTGCTGCCACTGCCGGAGCGCCTCGGCACGCAGGAAGGTGCCACGCGCCAGATCGTCGTTGAGCGATCGCAGCTCCGTCTCGAAGGCGTTCTGGGCCGACCGACGGAGCGCCTCGGCCTCGATCGCCTCGTGCTCGGCGTCATCCCCGACGCGCTGGAGGAGTGGCGCAAGGCCCGAGAGGCTGCCGGCGAGTGCCCGGGCCGCGAGCGCGCGCCGAGCGTCGCGATCACGTCCCAGCTCGTCGATCCGCGCCCGGAGCGGGGCCACGACCTCGGCCGACAGTCCGTCGATGGCGTCGTCGATGCTGCCCTCGGGGATGGCGAGGATCGGCAGCCGGCGCGCCGTCGTCGAGCCGGCTCCCTCCGCACCGGCGGGGGCAGCCATCTCGTCGAGTCCGCCCGGGTCCACGCCGAACTCTTGCAGGAGGCGAGCAAGGTCCCGCATCACGGCCTCGTGGTCGGCGCGGTCCACGGGCATGCGGTTCACGACGACGACGAGCGGGAGCCCGCGGTCGCGTGCCCTGAGCAGGACGTCCCATGGGACGCGGTCGGCGTACCGGGTCGCGGTCGTGACGAAGATCCCGAGATCCGCGGCCTCCGCGAGGCGATCGGTGAGCTCCCGGTTGGCGTGTTCGATCGAGTCCACGTCCGGGGCATCCACGAGCGCGATGCCGGGCGGGGACGACTCCTCGGTGACCACCCGCAGGCGGGCCGAGGCCAGCGTGAGCAGGGGCGCACCCTCGGCGAGCAGCGCATCGCGATCCGCTGGACCCACGACGGCGACGACGTCGCGGGTTGTCGGTCGCAGCACCCCCGACGCCGACACCCTCCGCCCCACGAGGCCGTTCACGAGGCTCGATTTGCCGGCGCCCGTCGGACCCAGGAGGAGGACGAGGAGCTGGGCGTCGAGGCTCCTGGCGCGCGGAACAACGTGTCCCGCCAGGTGGTCGCGCAGCTGGCCGGCCCGCCGCCGGCCCTCCTCGCCAACGATCGGGTCGAGGGTGCGCTCGACTGCGAGCGCCTCGAGGCGCTCCGCGAGCGCGAGCAGGTCCGGTTCCGTCGTGGCCACGATCCGCCAAGACTGCCACCTGTTTGCCCGCTCCGCGCGTTGCCCGCGATGGGCACCGTGACGGGGGCATCGCAGTGACGCGGGCGCGGCGCTGACGTGCGGCCATTGATGACACGCACTGTCATGGTCCAGCGATACGGTTCGGGTGTCGATGAACTGAGCGAACGGGGTGCGCGATGCTGCACATGCACGAGCTGAGCAACGCGGTCCAGGCGGACCGCGAACGGGAGATGCGGGACCGCCTGCCGCGGCCGCGCGGCGTCGCGTCCGGGAGCCGCCATCCGCGGCTGCCGGACTCCGGCGTGGTGGTGGCCGGACTGCGCCGGATCGAGCTGCGGCGCGAGCCGTCGACCTCGTTCGGCACCTGACCGTCACGCGTACCGGGCGGCAGCCTCGTTGGCGAGGGCAGCGATCTCTGCCCGCAGCTCGGGTGGCTCGAGGACCTCGACGGCGCCGCCGAGCGCGAGGAGCCGCCCGGCGACCTCGCGTGGCCAGTCGAGGGTGACCCGGATCGTCCGCCAGCCGTCCGGATCCGGGTCGGGGAGCTCGGCGGCATCCGCCAGGGCCGGGCCGTCGATGACGTCCTCGAGCCAGCGGGCGGCGCCGCGTCGCGCACGGAGCGTCACGTCGATCCGCGGGGTGTCGCGCTCGTAGGCGGCGATGGACTCGGTCCAGTGCGTCGACAGGTCGAAGCCGGCGGGGCGCTCGCTCCGGTCCTCCGTGAGCACGGCGTCGCGCACCCGCGACACGCGGTAGGTGCGCAGCTGGGTCTCGTGCGCTGCAACGAGGTACCAGGTCCCGGCCTTGAGCACGATGCCCAGCGGGTCCACCAGGCGGCGCACCGTGCGGTCCCCGCGGTCGTACTCGAGCTCGAGCCTGACCCCCTCCCACACCGACTCCGCGATCGTGGCCAGCCACGGCACAGGGTCGCCGGGGCGGAACCAGCCCGCCGCGTCGAGGTGGAACCGCTCGAGCAGCCGGGTGGCCCGTCCGCGAAGCTCGGGCGGCAGCGCGGCCAGCACCTTGAGCCGCGACGAGGCGACGACCGTCCCCAGCCCGAGCTCGGCGGCCGGGCCCGGCAGCCCGGACAGGAACAGGGCGTCGGCCTCCTCTGTCGTCATGCCCGTGAGCCTGGTGCGGTAGCCGTCGATCAGCCGGATCCCGCCGTGCGGGCCGCGTTCCGCGTAGATCGGGATCCCCGCCGCGCCGAGCGCCTCGACGTCCCGATGGATCGTGCGCACGGACACCTCGAGCTCCCGCGCGAGCTCGGCGGCGGTCATGCCACCACGCGTCTGGAGCAGCAGGAGCAGCGAGAGGAGCCGGGACGCCCGCATGCCGCCATCGTACCGAAAGCGGACATCCGTTGGCAGGTTTGCCCCATGCCGACGGATCGGGGCTAGCATCTGACGCGTGACCCAGCCCTCCGCACCCGACGAGCCCAGCGCTGCGGGAGCCCCCGAGCCCGGCGGCTTCGTCGCGCTCGGACTCGACGCGCGGCTCCTGCGCACGCTCACCGCGCTCGGCTACGAGGAGCCGACCCCGGTCCAGCAGGCGGCCATCCCGCCGCTGCTCGCGGGCAAGGACCTGCTCGCCGAGGCGCCGACCGGCACCGGCAAGACCGCCGCCTTCGCGCTCCCGATCCTGCAGCGGCTCGCCGTGCGCCTCGACGCCGACCGCGCGGCCGGCAGACCCGTCGACGGCCGGGGGGTGCCCCAGGATGGCAGGGGATCTCGCCCGAGCTCGCTCGTGCTCGCGCCCACCCGCGAGCTCGCGATGCAGGTGGCCGAGGCGATCCACAAGTACGGCAAGGAGCTCGGGGTCCGCGTCGTCCCGGTCTACGGCGGCCAGCCGATCACGACCCAGCTCCACCGGCTGGCGCGGGGCGTGGACGTCGTCGTCGCGACGCCTGGGCGAGCGGTGGACCACCTCGACCGGGGCACGCTCCGGTTCGACGAGGTCGGCACGGTCGTCCTCGACGAGGCCGACGAGATGCTCGACATGGGCTTCGCCGACGACCTCGAGAAGATCCTCGGAGCGCTGCGCGAGGTGCGCCAGACGGCGCTGTTCTCGGCGACCATCGCGGGCCAGATCGCCCGGCTGGCCGCGCGCCACCTGCGCCACCCCGTGCGCGTCCAGGTCCACGCCGAGGCGACCCCGGAGGGCGAGTCTGCGCGCGTCCGCCAGGTCGCCTATGTCGTCCGACGCCCGGACAAGCTGGCAGCCCTGGGCCGGATCCTCGACCTCGAGGACGGGGCCGCGACGCTCGTGTTCGCCCGGACCCGCGGCGAGGTGGACGACCTCGCGGAGGCACTCTCGGGTCGTGGTCGGGATGCCGCGGCGCTGCACGGCGGGCTGTCGCAGGAGCAGCGGGACCGGATCATGACCCGCTTCCGGGACGGCGCCCTCGACGTCCTCGTCGCCACCGACGTGGCGGCGCGAGGTCTCGACATCGAGCACATCACCCATGTCGTCAACTTCGACGTCCCGTCCAACCCCGACACGTACGTGCACCGGATCGGCCGGACGGGGCGCGCGGGCCGCGAAGGCGTCGCCATCACGCTCGTCGAGCCTCGCGAGCACCGGCTCCTCCGGGACATCGAGCGCACGATCGGGCAGCCGCTCGACATCGAGGGCCTGCCGACCGTCGCCGACGTCCGCGAGCACCGGCTGGACCTCCTGTCGGGCACGCTCCGCGAGACGCTCGTTGCCGGTGGCTTCGATCGCTACCGCGGCGTCGTCGAGGCGCTTACCGGCGAGTACGACACCGTGGACATCGCGCTCGCCGCCATCACCCTTGCCGACGCGGAGGCGCGTGGCGCCGAGGACGAGACCGAGCTCGCTCCCGCCTGGCTGCCCGACCCGAGCGCCCGGCGCGACGGTCGTGGCTACCCGGCGGACGGACCTCGACAGCGCCCCTCGCGCCCGATGCGCGGCGGGGGAGCGGACGCGAGCCCGTCACCCTCCGGGCCGCCGCCGCGTGGGTACCGCAAGGCCGGTCAACCCATCCAGGCCGGTCAGCCCGGTGACGAGCAGGCACCCGGCCGTGCGCCAAACGCGGGCCATGCCACCTCCGCCGGTCGCCAGCCACAGCCCGCCGGTCCACGACGCGGCTTCCGCGCGAGCGGCTGGAAGGACGACGACGGCCGGCCCGTCATGAAGCCCCCGCGTGCCGGCTCGGGAGGCCCGGGGGGCGTGACGCGCGTGTTCGTCGGGGCGGGCCGCGCGGCCGGGATGCGGCCGGGTGACCTCGTCGGCGCGATCACCAACGAGGCCGGGCTGCGCGGCAACGAGATCGGCGCGATCCAGATCGCGGACGGCTTCTCGCTCGTGGAGGTCCCCGAGAGCGAGGCGGATCGGGTGATCTCCGTCCTCCGCGCCGCGACGATCCGCGGCCAGAAGGTCACCGTCCGGCGCGAGCGCTACTAGCGGATCGCGCGCCACGGGCGCGGGCCCGCGCGCTGCCGGACGCCGCCCTCAGGCCTCGCCCGGGTTCCGGTCGCGGAGGAAGCGCTCGATCTCGGTGATGAGGTCGTCGCCCTCCGGGAGGCGCGACTCGTCGACCATCGACTCCAGCCGCTCGACGTAGGTCCGGGTCGTCTCGTCCGCGGCCGCCGCCGCGTCCAGCCGCAGCCTGAGTGCCCGCGCCTCGTCCGCGAGGTCCCCGCGAGGGAGCTCGATGTCGAGGTGGCGCTCCACGGCGCGGAGCAGCTCCACCGCGGCGAGGGCGTACGGCCCGGACACGTAGTGGGGGATCTGGGCGAAGTAGCCGACCGCCGCGATGCCCGCCTCGCCGGCGGCCATCTCGAGCCACGAGAGCGCGGCCGAGGGGACGCGGAGAATGCCCGTCGGGCCGGCCGTGACGCCTCCTCGCAGCAGGCCCGGGCGCGCCTCGGTGCCCAGGATCGGGATCGGCCGCGTGTGCGGGACGGCTGCCGGGATCGCGCCGAGGGAGACCCAGCCGCGGACGTCCAGCAGCCCGAGCAGCTTGAGCACGTCCGACCCGAACCGGTGCCATCGGTCGTCGGGCTCGGCGCCCGTCAGCACGAGCAGGTCCCGGCCGCCGTGCCGGACGTGGGTGAGGCTGACCTCGGGCCAGGCGAGCGAGGACAGCCGTCCGTCCCGGATCTCGAGCGTCGGACGTCGCGAGCGGTAGTCGAACAGCTCGTCGGGGTCGAAGTCCGCGATGCGCACTCCACCCTGGGCGACCGCCGCGAGCGCACTCGTGGCCGCGGATCCGGCGTCCACCCACCCGTCGAATGCCGCGAGCACGAT
>DASXVG010000041.1:0-48242 GCA_036504355.1 Candidatus Limnocylindrales bacterium | reverse complement strand
CCGCCGCCCTCGTAGTCGTCCATGACGAGCGTCCGGCCGGCCGGGTTCACGGCCGTGAAGCGCATGTTGCCCTCGAGGGTCGCCGTGAGCTGCTTGACGGTCATGCGTTCCTCGCTGCGGTGATGGCGGGAGGGGGCTCGGTCCCGTTGGGCAGGGCGTCCTCGGCGAACTCGGCGAGCTGCGCCGCCTCGGCCTCGAACTGCTCGTGGTACAGCCTCGCATACAGGCCGCCCTGCGCGATGAGCTCGCGATGCGTGCCACGCTCGGCGATGCGGCCGCGCTCGAACACGAGGATGCGGTCCGCACGCAGGATCGTCGACAGCCGGTGGGCGATGGCGATCGTCGTGCGGCCCTCGGTGAGCCGCGCGAGCGCGGCCTGGATGAGCCGCTCGCTGACCGTGTCGAGCGACGAGGTCGCCTCGTCGAGGATCAGGATCCGAGGGTCCTTGAGCAGCACCCGCGCGATCGCGAGCCGCTGCTTCTCGCCGCCGGACAGCTTGTAGCCGCGCTCGCCGACGACCGTGTCGAGTCCGTCGGGCAGCTCCGAGATCCGCTCGTGGATGGCCGCGGCGCTGGTCGCCGACTCGAGCTGTGCGTCGGTCGCGTCCGGCCGCGCGAAGAGCAGGTTCTCGCGAATCGTCGCGTGGAACAGGTACGTCTCCTGGGTCACGAACCCGATCAGGCGCCCGAGCGAGGCGAGCGTGACCTGGCGCACGTCGATCCCGTCGATCGTGACCGCGCCGTCGTCCACGTCGTACAGGCGGGGAATGAGGTACGTCGTTGTCGTCTTGCCCGCGCCCGACGGGCCGACGAGCGCCACGAGCTCGCCCGGTCGCGCCTCGAACGAGACGTCCTCGAGCCCGAAGGCGACGGGCGGCGTCGCCGTCTGCGCATCGGCGGCGTCATCGAGCCCGGGCGCGCCGGCGCGCGATACGTCGTGCTCGCGGTCCGGGTCGTGGGCCACGAGCCCGTCCGCGGCCGCGGCGTGCTCGAGCGCATCCTCGTCGACGACCTCGTCGGAGACCGCCTCGTCATCGAGCACGGCACCGGCGACGACGGCTCTGACCTTCGCCGGCTCCGCCGGGTAGTGGAACGACACGCCGTGGAACGCGACCTCGCCCCGGATGTCGGCGGGCTCGAGGGCGACCGCGTCGGGCGCGTCCACGATCTCCGGGTCGAGGTCCAGGTACTCGAAGATCCGGTCGAACAGCGCGAGCGAGCCCTGGAGCTCCACCTGCACGTTGAGCAGCTGCCCGAGCGGGAAGAACAGCCGGCTCTGGAGGGTGGTGAACGCCACGATGTCGCCTGCCGTCGGCGCCTGCGGGTTGCCGCTCGCGGCCATCGTCCCGGCGAGCCAGTACACGAACGCCGGCATGATCGAGAAGATCGTCCCGATGATCATGAAGAACCAGCGACCGACCATCGCCTGGCGGATCTGGAGTCGGGCGAGCTCGCGGTTGAGGCCCCTGAACCGCTCGATCGAGCGCTCCTGGGCCCCGAACGTCTTGCCCAGCAGGATCCCCGACACCGACAGGGTCTCCTCGGTCACGGCGCTCATCTCGGCCAGCCGCTGCTGGGTCTCCGAGCTCACCTGGCGCCGGACCTTGCCCACGCGATAGGTGAGGTACAGGAAGAACGGCGTGATCCCGAGCGACAGGATCGTGAGCTGCCAGCTGAGCAGCGCCATCGCGATGACCGTGCTGATCGTCACCGCGACGTTCGACGTGATGGATGCCGCCGTGTCCGTCACGACCGCCTGCACCCCGCCCACGTCGTTCGCCAGGCGGCTCTGGATCTCGCCCGTCCGGGTGGCCGTGAAGAACCGCAGCGGCAGGCTCTGGAGATGCGCGTACAGGGCATTTCGCAGGTCCTGCATCACGCTCTGGCCGATGAGGTTGTTGAGGTAGCTCTGGCCCACGCCGATGAGCCCGGTGAAGATCGGCAGGACGATCATCAGGCCCACGTACAGGTTGAGGCGGTCGTACCGGCCGCCGACGATGACGTCGTCGATGAGCAGCTTCAGCAGGTAGGGGTTGACGAGGCCGATGAAGCTCGTGGCGACGATGGCAACGAGCACCACGACGACCTGGAAGCGGTAGGGGCGGAAGAACGCGACGATCCGGCGGACGGTCTTCGCGCGACGCTCCCTGGGGACGCGCACGAAGTCGCTCGAGGGCGGCGTCAGGCGGCCGCCGCCCGTGCCGCCACGCGCGAGGTTGCGGGTGCCACCGCCGCGGAAGCTCATGCTGGGACGCGGGACGCGCGGATGCCGGCTACCAGGCGGTCGCGGTCTGGTGCTCGGCCAGGCCCTCGCTCTCGAGCCAGCGCTCCGCGTCGATCGCGGCCTTGCAGCCGTCGCCGGCCGCCGTGACGGCCTGGCGGTAGCGATGGTCGTGGACGTCGCCCGCGATGAACACGCCGTCGATCTTGCTGCGCGTGTGATCGTGCGCCACGAGATAGCCCTTCTCGTCCACGTCCAGCCAGTCCGAGAACACGTCCGTGTTCGGCTTGTGCCCGATCGCGATGAACAGGCCCTCCATCGGGACGTCCCGCTCGGTGCCGGTCGTCGTGTCGCGGAGGCGCAGCCCCTCGACCTTCGAGTCGCCCAGCACCTCGGCTACCTCGGTGTTCGTGTGGACCTCGATCTTGGGGTGGTGGTAGGTCCGGTCGATCATGATCTTGGAGGCGCGGAACGCCTCTCGCCGGTGGAGCAGGTGGACCTTGCTCGCGAACTTGGTGAGGAAGTTCGCCTCCTCCATGGCCGAGTCCCCGCCGCCGACGACCGCGATCTCGCGATTGCGGAAGAAGAACCCGTCGCACGTGGCGCAGGCCGAGACCCCGCGGCCGCGGAGGCGCTGCTCGCTCTCGATGTTGAGCCACAACGCCGACGCACCCGTCGCGATGACCACGGACTGGCCGCGGTACTCGGTCCCGCGCGCCCAGACGCGGAACGGCCGGGCCGAGAAGTCCACCCGGTCGATATCGACGTCCACGATCTGCGACCCGAACCGCTCGGCCTGAGCCCGCATCTTCGCCATGAGCTCCGGGCCGTCGATCCCATCCGGGAAGCCCGGGTAGTTCTCGACGTCGCTCGTGAGCATCAGCTGGCCGCCCGGGGTCGAGCCGGCGAGCACGATCGGCTGGAGGTTTGCCCGTGCGGCGTAGATCGCCGCGGTCAGCCCCGCGGGGCCGGAGCCGATGATCAGGACGTGGGTCTCGGTGCGGCCCGGGTCGCCCGTGTAGCCGACCGGGCCCGCGGGCTGCGCGGGGACCTCGTCGGGGCCGTCCGAGATGATCGAGATCCCGCCGAACGGGGTCAGGGCATCGGCGCCCGCCGGGGCTGCGTCGGCGGTGCCGCCGAAGTTGATCTTCATGGCGCCGAACGGGCTCGCGCTGCCGTTCTGCGCGCCGTTGGTGTCGTCCGTCATCGTGCGATTGTCGTCTCTGTGCGCATGGTTGTCGTCCCCCAACTGTAGCACGAGACGCGCATACCCCTGGGGGGTATCGAGCACGTGCTGGCAGGGAGCCGCGCGACCACGTACCCTGCCGCGGTGACCACCCTCGGCGACCCTCCCGTGGACCTCGACGCGACCGATGCCGCGGGCCGCGACGTCGCGTCCCCCGACGGGTTCGCCGGCGTCGATGCGCCGCTGCGGGGCAACCGCGACTTCTGGACGGTCCTCGTGGGCCAGGGCGTCTCGAGCTTCGGCGACTCGATCACGAACACCGCGATGCCGCTGCTCGTCCTGGGCCTCACGGGCTCGGGCTTCGTCATGGGCATCGTCAACGTGCTGTCGACGCTCCCGGACCTCCTCGTGGGCCTGTTCGCCGGGGCGTACGCGGACCGCTGGGACCGCCGCCGGATGATGTTCGCCTCGGACCTCGGCCGCGCCGTCCTCACCGCGGTCGTCCCGATCTCGGTCTGGCTCGACGGCCCGACGATCCCGCTCATCCTGCTGGTCACGTTCCCGATGCAGGTGCTGCGTGTCCTGTGGCTCGCTGCCTACACGGCGTCCGTGCCGGGGCTCGTCGGGAGGACGCAGGTGGCCCGCGCGAGCGCGATCTTCGAGGCCGTGTTCAACGTCGGCTGGATCATCGGGCCGGCGATCGCCGGTCTCCTCGCCGCGACGATCGGGCCCGGCGCGACGATCGCGATCGACGCGCTCACGTTCCTCGTCTCGTCGGTCGCGATCCTGTTCGTTCGACGCCCGCTGCGTGCCGAACGCCACGAGGAGACGCACATCCTCGAAGACATCCGGGAGGGGATCCGGTTCGTCGCCCACGAGCCCACGCTGCGCGCCGTCCTCGCGCTGGGGACCACGACGTCCATCATCACCGCGGGTCTGACGACCGCCCTGATCTTCTACCTCACGATCGACCGCGCCCTCGGTGCGGGGATCGTGGGGCTCGTGCTGTCGGCGTTCGCGGTCGGGTCGCTGGCGGGCTCCGTCGTCGCAGCCCGCTTCGCCTTCAAGCCCGTCGGCCGGGTGATGCTCCTCGGCGCCGTGGGGATGGGTGCATCCCTCGTGATCGCGGCCGCCGATGCGTCGGTGCCGCTCATCGTGGCGGTATCGCTGTTCGCGGGCGTCCTCAACACCAACGTCCTCGTCGCGTACATCACGCTGCGTACGATGCTTTCGCCGGACGTGCTCCTGGGTCGGGTCGGCGCCACCGCGCGCACGCTGTCGGTGGGTCTGATGCCGGTGGGGGCGCTGATCACCGGGATCCTGCTCGACACCGTGGGCGGGACGGTGACGCTCAGCCTGATGGGCGGGCTGCTCGTCGTGGCGGCGGCCGGGTTCTCCCTGCTGCCCAACGTCCGCAACGCACGGGCCGTCACGGCGTTCGACGCGGAGGAGCCGGCCGCCCGCTAGGGGAGGGCGTGGATCCCCGGGATCACGTCCCGGCCGAGTGCCTCGATGACCCGCGGGTCGGCCACGTCCCGGACCCCGAAGATCACGTGCTGCGCGCCCGCGTCCCCGAGCTCCCCGAACCAGTCCACGATCTGCCCGGGCGAGTCGCCGGGCGTGCCGTCGAGGGCCAGCTTCACCGACTGGAGCGTCGAACGCTCGATCTCGTCCGGATCGCGGCCGATCGCCGCGCAGTGCTCGCGCAGCACCTCGTACTTGTGGTGGATCCGCTGCGGGTCGCCGAACACGTTGCAGGCATCCGCGTACTGGGCGACCAGGCGGAGCGTCTTGCGCTCCCCACCGCCGCCGATCATGATCGGCGGCCGCGGCCGCGAGATGGACTGCGGCGAGTTGAGCAGGCGCGTCGCGTGCACGTGCCCGCCATCGAATGCCCCGCCGGACCCGCGCTCGCCCTCCCACATCGCATGGGCGTAGCGGAGCGTCTCCTCGAGCAGCTCGAAGCGCTCGCCGAGCGGCGGGAACGGGAAGCCCAGGCCGCGCGACTCCTCCTCGTTCCAGGCGGCGCCGATCCCCAGCCACGCGCGGCCGCCGGACAGGACGTCGAGCGTCGTCGTCGCCTTGACCCACAGTGCGGGGACCCGGTAGTGAACGCCCCCCACCATCAGGCCGAGCCGCGCCCTTGTCGAGTGGGCGGCCATGAACCCGAGCGTCGTGAGCCCCTCGAGCATCGGCTCCTCGGGCCGTCCGACGTTCCGGATCTGGAAGAAGTGGTCCATGACCCAGATCGAGTCGAAGCCCGCGTCGTCGGCGTCGCGGACGATCCGGGCGAGCGTGGGGCCGATGGCCTCGGGACCGCCGGGCCAGGTGAACGAGGAGATCTGCAGGCCAGCCTTCATGGGGCAAAGCGTACCCGTGGCGGCCCCTACCGGAAGAGGTCGTTCTCCGCCGCCATGACGAGGTCGCGGATGGTGCCCTCGCCGAGGGGCGGGTTCGCGCCCCGGACCAGCGCGACCGGCCGGCCCGCCGTCTTGCCCAGCGCGAGCTCGGCGGCCGACGCGAGCTCGTCTGCCACGGCCCGCACGGTCGTCCGCATGACGCGCCCGTCGGCGTCGGGCGTGCCGCGCAGGTCCTCGAGCGGAAGCAGGCCGGACACCCCCAGCGCAACGTCGACGATGCCCCAGCGCCAGGGCCGCCCGAAGCTGTCCGAGACGATCACGGGCAGGTCGGCGCCGAAGCGCGCGCGGAGGGCGCCCCGGATTCGGGCAGCGGACGCGTCCGGGTCGCGCGGCAGCAGCGTGACGACGTCGCCCGAGTCGGGGCCGACGTTCGAGGCGTCGATGCCGCCGTTCGCGCACACGAACCCGTGGTGGGTCTCGGTGATCAGGACGCCCCGCTCCATGCGCACGATGCGGCGCGCCTCGCGCAGGACGACCTCGATCTGGCGGGCGTCGCGCCCCCAGGCGTCGGCCCATTCCATCGCCCGGGCGCTCGGGGTCACGGTCCGCAGGTCGACGACCGCGCCCTCGGCCTTGGACACGACCTTCTGGGTCACCACCAGCACGTCGCCGGCCTGCACGGGGAGGACGCCCTCGGTCGCCCCGAGCGCGTTCCCGATCAGCGCCTCGAGGTCGTCGCCGGGCCGGACCTCGGGCAACCCAGCGAGCGCGATGACCTCGACCCGCCCGAGCTCAGTCGACACCGATGGTCTCCCGCTGCAGCGTGGCGGCGAGGAGGAGGTCCTCCGGCGTGTCGACGTCGAGCTCGAGGACGTCCCGCACCTCGGCGAACGTCGCGTCAGCCGACGACGCGAGCCAGGCGTGACCCGCGCGGGAGTCGCCGCCGAACGCCGGGTCGATGACGTCGGGCGGGTCGAGGAGGAGCGCGTTCGTCCCGCGTCCGTGGCGGTCCGGGGCGAGGACGACCGAGGGCCTGCCGGCGGCGTCGCCGGCGGCGAGGACGCGGCCGAGGGCTGTCGGCGTGACGCCCGGCAGGTCAGCCGGGACGATGAGCAGCCGGCTGCCCGTCGCTGCGGCGCGCGCCTCCTGGAGCGACGGGTTGAGGCCGCGAGAGCGCTGCTCGACCGGGCGGGCGCCCTCGGCCGCCGCCACGACCAGCACCTCCGGGTCGGGGGAGACCACGAGGACCTCGATCACGGACGTCGTGGCGAGGGCGGCGCCGATCGCGCGGCGGAGCAGCCGCTCGACGAGGTCGCGGCGCTCCTCCGCGTCGAGCACGTCGCCCAGCCGCGACTTCGCGCCCTCGAACGACCGGACGGGGATGGCGACCGTGGTCGTCCGGGGGTGCGGCTGGGGGTCGTCGGACGGGGCAGCCGCGGCAGGCTCGATGGGGTGCACGGGACGATGCTAGCCGACGGCCTCGAGGACATCGGCCGCGAGGCGCGCCCGGGACGCGTCGTCGCGCATGATCGTGTCGGTGACGACGGCGCGCAGACCGAGCGCCTCGATCGCGGGCGCCGAGTCCGCGTCCACCGCGTCCAGCACGAAGACGTCAACGAGGCCCGCGTACAGGTGAGCCACGCCCAGGGCGCTTGCCTCGTGGCCGGCAGCGACGAGCATCCGGTCCGCCGGGCCCTTGAGCGCCTTCCCGCCGACGATCGGGGAGACGGCCGCGACGGGCACGCCGCGCGCCCGGGCAGTGGCGAGCAGGCCGCGCATCCCGGGCACGTCCAGGATCGGCCCTACCGAGACGAGCGGGTTCGACGGCGCGATCACGATCGCCTCGGCGGTCTCGACCGCCTCGCCGACCTCGGGTGTCGGCGTGGCCTCCGCGAGCCCCGCGAACCGGAGCTCGAGCACATCCGGCGCCTGGCGCTGGTGGACGAAGTACTCCTGGAACTCGAGCCAGCCGTCCGCGGTGCGCACCCCGGTGGCAACGGGCGCGTCGCTCATGGGCAGGATCCGCGCGGCGATCCCGAGACCGGCCTGCGCGTCGAGGCACGCGTCCGTGACCCGGACGCCGGCACGCACCCGCGCCGTCCGCACGATGTGCAGCGCGAGGTCGCGATCGCCCAGCGTGAACCACGTCTCCTCGCCGTAGATGGCGAGCTGGTCCATGACGGCGTGTGTGTCGCCCTCGATGCCCCAGCCCCACTCGACCTGCTCGATCCCGGCGAGGTTGTAGAGCACCGTGTCGTGGTCGGGCATCACCAGCAGCCCGTGCCGCCAGCAGTCGTCGCCCGTGTTGACGACGACCGTGAGGCCGGCACCCACGTGGGCCTGGAGACCGTCCGCGAGCTTGGCCCCGCCGACCCCGCCGGCAAGCGCCACGACGCGCCTCACGCGTTGAGCCGCTCGACGACCTCGCCGATCCGGTCGATGGTCTCGGCGTCGTATGGCGCGGGGGTATCGATGAGGATGTGCCGGAAGCCGAGCTCGGTCATCGGGCGGATCGCGTCGGCGACCTCATCCGGCGTGCCGACCGGGCCTGCCCACGCCTCGTCGAACTCGCCGCCGGAGCGGTCGAGGATCGCCTTGTATGCGTCGAGCGCGCTGGCGCGGCTGTCGCGGATGACGACGTCGATCGTCGCGGTGCGCTCGATGGACTCGGGGTCGCGCCCGATCTCCGCGCAGCGCTCGCGCAGGATGGCGTCCTTCGCCCGCAGCTCGTCGAGCGTCCCGGACGTGTTCCACTGGTCGCCGTACCTGGCCAGTGTCCGGAGCGTCTTCTTCGGTCCCGACCCGCCGATCATGATCGGGAGCCGCCGCTGGACTGGCCTCGGCTCCACCAGCGCGTCCTTGAGCACGTAGGCCGCCCCGGCGTGCTCCGCGATCCGCTCCCCGTCGAGGAGCCGGCGCAGGAGCATCACGGCCTCGTCGAGGCGGTCGAGGCGCTCGCCGAAGCCGGTCCCGAAGTCGATCCCGAAGGCCTCGTGCTCCCGCTCGAACCAGGCGCCGCCGATGCCCAGGACGGCCCGGCCGCCGCTCAGGTGGTCGAGGGTGGTGGCGAGCTTCGCCGTCAGCCCCGGGTTGCGAAACGTGTTCGCGCCCACCATCAGCCCCAGCGTCACGCGCTCGGTCACCTGACTCCAGCCGGCGAGGATCGACCAGCCCTCGAGGATCGGGCCCTCCCACGGTCCGACGATCGAGTTGAGGTGGTCCCACGTCCACAGGCTCGCGGCCCCGGCGCGCTCGGCGCGGACTGCGGCATCACGGAGCGAGGCCCAGTCGTCGGTCTGCGGCCACAGGAGGAACCCGATCCTCACGGGTGCGTCGTGCATGGGTCAGTCCTCGAGGTGGTCGTGAATGCCGGTGATGCGGACGAGGAACGTCACCCGCGGCTGGCCGCGGAAGGTGGCGATCGACGATTCGGTCGGGCCGTTCTTCGGGTGATAGCGGTGGGCGAGCGCGATGATGTCCTCCCGCGAGCGGGCGACGTCGGTGATCACCTCGTCCACGATGCCGGCGATCCCCAGCCAGCTGTAGGGGTCGTCCGGGTCGATGACGGAGAGGGCGACGCGAGGGTCGGTCATCAGGTTGGTGCACCAGCGGCGGCCGGTGTTGGAGTTGAGCAGGACCCGGTCGTCAGCGGTGAGGTCATACCACGCGACGGCCTGGGACGGCGTTCCGGTGGTGTCAACGGAGGCCACGGACACAGCCAGGGGCCGCTGGAGGAAGGCGCGCTGGGTCGGGGTCAGGGTCGGGGGATCGGCGGGCATGCGCCCATGGTAGCGGGGGCCGACCCAGCGACCGGGCTGGGCTACGGGTTGGGCGTCACCTGCGGGCACCCGTTCCAGGCCTGGGCGCAGTCCCCCGTGCCCCCGCCGGGACCGCCGATCGCGACCGTGCCACTGCCCCAGCCGGTGGCGGCGCTCACGACTCCCAGCGCCAGGCCGGCCACGAGCAGCGTGGCCCCGACGACGCCCACGGTGCGGCCTCGGCTCGGCGCGGCTCCCCCGGGCGGGACGGGCGCCGGCGTCGCCTCGGGCGGCTCGAGATCGGGATCGGTCCCGTCGAGCTCGCGGCTGTCGAGTCCGCGACGCAGGATGTAGGCGGCGAGCAGGCCGATCCCGGCGACGATGAGGATGGCGGCGGCGAGCCCGGCGGGGCTCCAGCCGGCGAGGCTGATGTTCATGGACGCAGCGCTCCCAACGGGGTGATGGTGCGAAGGGTCGGCCGTCCGCTCCCCGCGGCGGCACCGCCGAACGGCCCGTTCGAGCCGGGACGGGTCATCGATGCGCGACCACCCACGGTCCGATCAGCGCAGGCGCTCGCCCGCCTCGACGCGTGACCGGAGGCGACTCCCGGGACCGGCGAGGGGACACGCCCAACGCGGGTCGAACGCGCACGACGGCTGAAACGCGAAGTTGGCGTCCACGATCAGCGTGCCGGCTGCCGGGTCGCCGCCGAGGTCGGCGCCCTTCGCCGTGTCCAGGAGGTATCGGCCCGCGCCGTAGGTCTCGGCGCCATTGGTGGCGTCCTGGAACGGGAGGAACAGGCCTCCCGCGTAGCCGCGCATCCAGAACAGCGGCAGCGTCGCCTCGCCGGCGGGCAGGGCGAGCCGAACCACCCCGAGCCGGTCGAACGCCGGAGACTCGGTGCCGCTGTTCGGGAGCTCTACGGGGCTGATCGCGAGCCCGCCGAAGGCGGCGGTCGGCGGGGTGCGCGCCGTCGCTCGGCTCGCTGGGTCGTTGGCGCTCGCCGGCTCGATGGGGATCGACCACCGCAGGCGGTCGTCGTACGGCCAGTGCCGCGCGCGGAAGGAGTCGCGTTCGACCAGCGGGACGGGCGACTGCGGGTGGGTCCGGTAGAGCGCCTCGCGGTCGCGCCGCCATGTGTCCCATGCGCCGGCCGGGTCGTCCGCGGCGATCGCCCTGACCTCCGCGTACAGCTCGGCGACACGCCGGCGCCAGTCCGCGAGCCACGCCCGGTCTCCCGCGGCGGGCGGTTCGTCATCGGTCATCACCCGATCCTAGCCCCGGGGAACCCGTGCGAGAATGCCCCCTCACCACATTGGAGGCGTTGCGCGTTGGCGGACCTGGCTGAGATCGGCATCTTCGGCGGATCGGGCTTCTACTCGCTCCTGGACGACGTCCGCGAGGCGAAGATCGACACGCCCTACGGCGCCCCGTCGGACAGCGTGTTCCTGGCGACCGTCGCCGGCCGTCGCGTCGCCTTCATGCCCCGTCACGGGCGTCGCCACACGATCCCTCCGCACAGGGTCAACTACCGGGCGAACGTGTGGGCGATGCGCTCGCTGGGGGCGAAGGCGATCATCTCGCCGTGCGCCGCGGGCTCGCTCCAGCTCCACGTGGAGCCCGGCCACTTCGTCGTCTCGGACCAGTTCGTGGACCGGACGTCGGGGCGCGACGACACGTTCTTCGACGGCCCGATCGTCTCGCACGTCAGCTCCGCCGAGATCTACGACCCGGTGCTGCGGGGGATCGCCCTCGACGTGATCCGCGAGCACGGCATCACCGTCCACGATGGCGGGACCGTGGTCGTCATCCAGGGCCCGCGCTTCTCGACCAAGGCCGAATCGAAATGGTTCACCGACGCCGGGTGGGAGGTCATCAACATGACCCAGTACCCGGAGGCCTACCTGTGCCGCGAGCTCGGGATGGCCGTCGTGAACATCGCGCTGATCACCGACTACGACGCAGGCGTGCTGGAGGGCACCGAGGCCGTGACGGCCCACGACGTGCTCGCGGTGTTCGAGCAGAACGCAGAGCGCATCCGGGCCGTGGTCCTCGACATGGTCGGCCGGTTCCCCTCCGACCTCGACAGCCTCGGCGCACGCGAGGCGCTCCGCCATACGCGCGGCGACGGGAACGCGACCGGCAGCGCGGACATCCGGATCTTCGAGACCGGCCTGTAGCCGTGCGATCCGCGCCGGCGTCCGCAACGAAGCGGTACGTGCGATGACCCCGACGCCCTCCGTCCTGCCCGGCGCCAGCGAAGAGCCGCTCCACGGCTGCGTCAGGTGTGGCGCGCGCATTCCCGTGTCCCAGGCGATGTGCGAGCGGTGCAACCCGCTCGGCCTCAAGCAGCCGTCGCCATCCCAGGCGCACGGGACGGTGTTCGTGGGGATCGCCGTGGCCGTCGTCCTGCTGGCCGTCGTGGCGCGGCTGACGATCAACGGCGTCGGACCGTTCGCCGGCACGATCGCCGGCGTCGATGCCGATCCGGGCGGGCTCAAGGTGTCGATCACGGTGACCAACGAGGGCTCGAGCGCCGGGTCCACGACCTGCCGCGTCGGCGATCCCCGGATCCGCGGCATCGGGCCGGAGACGGCGTTCGTCACGAGCCCCGTCGTCCCGCCCGGCCAGACGGTGACGTTCTCGGCGGTCATCGCCTCGCTTGGCTCGACCGTGACGCCCCTCAGCGTGGACTGCGACACGTGACGGTCGTCGCGCGGGATGCGTCGGACGCACACCCGTCGAGCCGCTTCGCGGCCGACGTGGAGTTCGCGCGGGCGATCGCGGAACAGGCCGGGCGGATCCAGCTGGAGCGCTACGAGCGCATCGAGTCGATCGAGTTCAAGTCCGCCAAGGACGTCGTGACCGAGGTCGACCACCTGTGCGAGGACCTGGTGCTCGGTGCGATCCGGGCGCGGTTCCCCGGCGACGGGATCCTGGCCGAGGAGTCGGGCGAGCACCGGGGCGATTCGGGTGACGACGTCGCGCGGTCGCTCGCGAGCGGCCGGACGTGGATCGTGGATCCGCTCGACGGGACCGTGAACTACGCGAACGGGATCCCCTACTTCTGCTGCTCCGTGGGGCTCATCGTCGATGGCCGGCCAGCCGCCGGCGCGGTCCACGACCCGATGCGCGGCGAGACGTTCTCGGCGGTCGCGGACGGTGGCGCATGGCTGTCCTCGGCGGAGCGGGGGACCGTGGCGATCCGGGCGTCCGCGAAGGAGGAGCTCAAGGACTGGGTCGTGCACCTCGCGCTGGGCGGGCGGGCCGTGTCGTCGAGGGCGAGCGCGGTGCGCCGGGCGACGCGCGTGTCGCGGACGATGGGCTCGTCGGCGCTCGCGTTGGCCTACGTCGCGAACGGACGGTTCGACGCGTTCATCCAGTCTGGCGGGATGTCGGCATGGGACGTGGCCGCGGCCGGGCTCATCGCCGAGCGGGCGGGAGCGATCGTCACGGACACGGCCGGCGGCCCGTGGTTCGACGTGGCGAAGGCGACTCGGGCGTTCGGGGCCTGTGCCGCCGCGCCGGCCCATCACGCCGAGCTGCTGCGCATCTCCGGGGAACCGCGCAAGGCGTAGGCAGGGCCCGCTGCCTGGCCCTCGCTCAGACCTCCCGCCATCGGTGGGGGCGGGCGCGCAGGCGATCGAGGCCCCACTCGTCGCAGAAGGACTCCCACGTCGCACGATCGGTGCCCTGCCACTCGAGCTCGTCGACGCGCCGCTGCGGGATCGACACGCCATCGGCGGTCGTGCGCAGCCGTGCGAGGTCGCGGAACAGCAGCGCGTCGGCCATCTGGTCGCGCAGCGTCGCCGCGAGGCCCACCGGGTTGCGCAGCCCCGGCACGTCCCACTCCGCTCCACTCGGCGGGATCGCCTCGAGCGTGCCGTACCGGGCGAGCACCGCTGACGCACTCTTGTCGCCCCACCCGGGGAGCCCGGGGAAGCCGTCGGCGGCGTCGCCCACCAGGGCCAGCCGGTCCGCGACGCTGGAGGGATCGACGCCCCACTTCGCGCGCACGCCGTCCTCGTCGTAGATCGTGTCCCGGCGCCGGTCCCAGAGGACGACACGGGTGCCCCGGACGCACTGGGCCATGTCCTTGTCGGGCGTGCAGATGAGGATCCGCTCGACGCGCGGGTCGGCCGCGAATCGCTCGGCGGCAGCCGCGATCGCGTCGTCGGCCTCGAACTCGACCATCGGCCACAGCACCAGCCCGAGCGCCTCGATCGCCTGCTCCGCGATCGGGAACTGCGCGAGGAGCAGCGGGTCCACCCCGGCCTCGGTCTTGTACCCCGGGTACAGGTCGTTGCGGAACGAGCGGATCGTCCGGTCATGGGCGCAGGCGACGTGTGTCCCGCCCTGCTCACGGAGCAGGTACAGCAGCTGCTCGACGATCCCGGACACGCCGCCGAGCACGATGCCATCGCGGCCGAGCACCGGCGGGCGGGGCGAGAAGTGGGCGCGGAACAGCTCGTAGGTCGCGTCGACGAGGTGAAGCTGCACCTCAGCCGTCCGCCGACCCGGTCTCCACCAGGCGCTTGAGCCGGTGGAGGTCGTCCTGGAAGATCGCCTGGAGCACGGGCGCCTGGACGAGTGCCCCCAGCTCCGGGAGGACCGGCGGCACGAGCGTCTCGGTCCACCGGACGATCGTGGTCGTCCCGTCCGTGCCCGCCTCGAGCGTGATCACGCCGCCGCCCGTGAACAGGCCCTCGTGGCGGATCGCGAACAGCCGGGGCTGCTCGAACGCCGTGATCTCCACGGGGTCGCTCACGCCGATGCCGAGGATGCGCACCGTCGCCTCGCCGCGCGTGCCGACGCCCACCGGTCCCGGCGTCGTGATCGCGACCCGCTTCATCTCGCGCATCCACTCGGGCTGGCGCGGGATGTCCGAGATCACGGCCCACGTCTCGTTGATCGGTGCGTCGACGACCTCGAGCATGTCCATCGCCCGTGGCGGCCGGTCGCCCCGGCGCGCCGCGAGCCAGCGGTCGAGCGCGAACGCGGCCGGCGCGGCGAGCAGGCCGAGCGCCAGCAGCCGGCGCACCACGGCGATCAGCGTGATCTCGAGCTGGCGAGGATCACGCCCGCTGCCACCATCTCGTCGAGCGCTGCCTGGCCGTCACCCGGCTGGAGGTTCACGGCGGCGATCGCGTCGCCCAGCAGCATCGTCCGGTATCCCAGCGCGACCGCGTCCAGCGCGGTCGCCTTCACGCAATAGTCCGTCGCGAGGCCCGTGACGACGACCTCCACCACGCCGCGCTCCCGGAGGAACGCATCGAGCTGCGTGGCAATGGTGTCGCCCGACTGCGCATCGCGCATCGTGAAGCCCGAGTAGCCGTCCTCGCCGTTGGCGCCCTTGCGCACGATCGGAGCGTCGCCGGCATCGAGCGCCGGGTGGAGCTCGGCGCCCCACGTGTCCGCGATGCAGTGCTCGGGCCAGATGCCGCCATCCTTCGCGAAGTGAGGCGTGTGCTCGGGGTGCCAGTCCTGGGTGCATACGACGAGGCCGTCGTTGCTGCGCGCCAGCTGGATCTCGCGGTTGATCACCGGGATCACGGCCTCCCCGCCGGCCACGCTGAGCCCGCCCGCGGGGTCCGCGAAGTCGTTCTGGACGTCGACGACGATGAGCGCGACTCCCGGTCGATAGCGAAGCATGTCCGAACGGTAGCGGGTCGGGGCCGCGTGCGCGCCATCCCCATGGTCAGACGATGATCAGGCCACTGGTGGCCGGCAGCCGCTGGTCCCGGAGGGCCCGCCGGACCTGTGCGTTGTCGAGGGGGAGCAGCGACCGGAGCGCGTCCCGGTGGCGGTCCAGGGTCTCGCGGTTGTGGGCCGTGTCGGCGACGACAAGCAGGAGCAGGTCGACCGAGCCGTCGCGCAGCTTCAGACCCAGTCTCCGCTCCAGGGCCTGGATGTCGCCGAGTCGCGTCTCGGCTTCGCACCCGGCTCGCCGGCCTCCCAGTGCCACCAGCGCGTCCCACGCACGCCGATCGCCCGGGATCGGGAGGGGCACCTCGCGGTCCACCCGCGCGAGCGGTGGGAGGAGCCCGACGAACCGCTCGAGCAGGCGCAGTTGGCCCGCATCACGAACGGGATCACCGCCCGGATACATGCGCCCGGCGTACCGGAGCCCGACGGCGACGCCCGCGCGGCAGGCCTGGTCGAACGTCAGCCGGGGGAGCATGGCGCGCTCGATCCGACCGAACTGCGAATGGGACATGCCGGCGGCCCTCGCTGCGTCACGCTGGGCGAGGCCGGCACCAGTCCGCGCCACGCGGATCTCCTCACCGAGCGAGGCGCTGAGCTTGCGGGCAAGGCGCTCGCCGTCGATCTCTGCGTGATGTCGTCTGGGCATGCGGTGCATGGTGACGACGCTCACTCACCAGCGACGTATCAGGTCCCGGGCCATCCGCGTCGTCGATGGATCGCGGGGCGTCCCAAGGATCGGCCCCGTCCGCCGGTTGGAACGCCATGCGCTCCATCCGGAGAAGCCTTCGCCCATTGGAACGGGCCTCGTTCCATCCGAGGATCGCGCCGCTCGCTGGAACGCCGGGCGATCCAAGGCGGCCGGACGCGAGAGGTCTGCAGCGGCCCGCGCTTCCACGCCCACACACCCGCTCCACGCCCACGCACCCGCACACGCGAAGACGCCGCCGGAGACCGGCGGCGTCGGGCGCGAGAACGATGAGCGGCGAAGGGACCCTAGACCGTCGTGGTCTCCGGCGCTTCGTCCTCGATGAACGGCTCCTCGTTGAGCGAGCCGGAGGCAGGCGACGTGGACTCGCCCTCGACATCGAGCAGGTATCCGATGCCCTGGAAGGTGCGGATCCGGCCGGGCTCGCCCGGCTTCGCGCCGAGCTTGCGGCGGACCCGGGAGACCCACACCCGCAGGTACTGGAGGTCGTCGCGGTACTCGGGGCCCCAGACCTTGGTCAGCAGCTCCGTGTGGAGAACGACCTTGCCGGCGTTTGCGGCCAGGTGCTGCAGGAGCAGCCACTCGGTGCGCGAGAGCTGGACGAGCTCCCCCGAGCGGGTGACCATCCGGCGCTCGAGGTCGATCTCGACGTCGTCGAACTTGATCACGCCGGCGCCGGGCTGCGCGCCCGACGAGCGTCGGATGACGGCCCGCACGCGCGCCGCCAGCTCGTCGGGATGGAAGGGCTTCGCGATGTAGTCGTCCGCGCCGAGGTCGAGGCCCTTGGCCTTGTCCGCGGTGGAGCCCTTCGCGGTGAGCAGGATGACCGGGACCGGCCTCCGCTCGCGCAGCTGGCGCATGACCTCGATCCCGTCCAGGTCAGGCATGACGATGTCCAGCAGGACGATGTCGGGGCGGACCTCCTCGGCCTTGGCGAGCGCATCCTCGCCGCCGCTCGCGGTGACGACGCGGAATCCCTCCTCCGAGAGCGCGATGGACACGAGCTTCGTGATTCGGGGCTCGTCGTCTGCGACCAGAACGAGCGGTTGGGTGCTCACCTCTCACCTCCAGGGGTTGTGCGTAGTGTGCGCCCCGGAGACGAGCCGGGAGACGTCGTGACGGAGAAGAGGCGGACCCGCCGGGGGCGACGGATCCGCCGGAGAAGAATCAGCTGGCGGCCGGCGCCACCGAGGGGAGCTCGACGTTGACGTTGATGTCGGTGCCGCCGCTGGTGCTGCCACCGAACGTGCCCTTGCCGGGCCCGAAGGCGAAGAACCAGAAGCCGACGATGATGGCGAGGACGAGGATGACGCCGATGATGGCTCCGGAACCGGAGCCACCCTTCTCGACGATCACCGTTCGATCGTGGTCGTGAGTCATGGGATTGGGTACCTGTGCGTTGCCGGTCTGCTTCGGGCCCTCAGTCGGACCGGCGGTGATGACCAGACTGCGCGGTCGGCGGTACCGGGCGCCCCGGCCAGACCTTGCAGAACCGCTACACGCGCATAACAGAATCGCCGCCGTGAGCGGTGCGCCGGTTGACCGACCGGCCATCCGTCGCGCCCGCCGCACCGTCGTACCATCGGGGCTACCCTGTACGCCGTTCTCACACCGGCCAGCTCGCCCCAGCGCCACCGGAGCATCGATGACCGTCGACGATTTCAAGCACCAGCTCCCCGACATCGATGAGGCCGAGACCCGTGACTGGGTCGACTCCTTCGACCAGGTCCTCGAGCAGGAAGGCGAGAACCGCGCGCGCTTCCTCATGTACAAGCTGCTCAAGCGTGCCCGGCAGCGCCACGTCGGCCTGCCCAGCCTCACGCAGACGCGCTACATCAACACGATCAGCCCGGAGCAGGAGCCCTACTTCCCGGGCGACGAGGAGCTGGAGCGGCGCATCCGCCGGCTGATCCGGTGGAACGCGGTGGCGATGGTCCTGCGAGCCAACAACCGCTTCGCGGGGATCGGCGGGCACCTCGCCACCTACGCGTCGGCGGCGTCGCTGTACGAGACCGGCTTCAACCACTTCTTCCGGGGCAAGGACCATCCGGGCGGCGGCGACCAGGTGTTCTTTCAGGGCCACGCGGCGCCGGGCATCTACGCCCGGGCGTTCCTCGAGGGCCGGCTCACCGAGGATCATCTCGACCACTTCCGGCGCGAGACCGGCGGCAAGGGCCTCAGCTCGTATCCGCACCCGCGCCTGATGCCCGACTTCTGGGAGTTCCCGACGGTGTCGATGGGACTCGGCCCGCTGGCGGCGATCTACCAGGCCCGGTTCAATCGCTACCTCCACAACCGCGGGCTCAAGGACACGAGCCAGCAGCGCGTGTGGGCATTCCTCGGCGATGGCGAGATGGACGAGCCGGAGTCGATCTCCGGGATCTCGCTCGCCGCGCGCGACGGGCTCGACAACCTGACCTTCGTCGTCAACTGCAACCTGCAAAGGCTCGACGGCCCGGTGCGCGGCAACGGCAAGGTCATCCAGGAGCTCGAGGGCCTGTTCCGCGGCGCCGGCTGGAACGTGATCAAGGTCGTCTGGGGCCGCGAGTGGGACGCGCTCCTGGCACGCGACGTGGACGGCGTCCTGGTCGAGAAGATGAACACGACGGTCGACGGCGAGTTCCAGAAGATGTCGGTCGCAACGTCCGGGAGCTACGTCCGGGACAACTTCTTCGGGTCGGACCCCAGGCTGCGCAAGCTCGTCGAGCACCTCCCCGACGAGCAGCTGCTCAAGCTCCGCCGGGGCGGTCACGACTACCGCAAGATCTATGCCGCCTACCTCGCGGCGACCCAGTTCACGGGTGCGCCGACCGTGATCCTCGCCAAGACCGTGAAGGGCTGGACCCTCGGGCGGGGCGTGGAGGCACGCAACATCACCCACCAGGCGAAGAAGCTCAACGAGGAGGAGCTGCGCGTCTTCCGCGACCGCCTCGAGCTGCCCATTCCCGATGCCAGGCTCAAGGACGCGCCGTACTTCCACCCGGGCCCCGACTCCGACGAGGTGAAGTACATGCAGGAGCGACGGGCGTCGCTCGGCGGGCCGCTGCCGCGGCGGGTCGTGCGCTCGACGCCGCTGCCGCTGCTCCCGGAGGCCATCGACAAGGAGTTCGACGGCGGCAGCCCCACCGCGGTGTCGACCACGATGGTGTTCACGCGTCTGCTGCGCAACCTCATCCGCGACCCGCAGATCGGCAAGCGCATCGTCCCGATCATCCCGGACGAGGCGCGGACCTTCGGCATGGACCCCCTGTTCAAGGAGGTCGGCATCTACGCCTCGGGCGGCCAGCGCTATGACCCGGTGGACTCGGACCTCGTGCTGTCGTACCGCGAGGCGAAGGACGGACAGGTCCTGGAGGAGGGGATCAACGAGGCTGGCTCGATGGCCAGCCTCCAGGCGGCCGGCACGTCCTACGCGACCCACGGCGAGGCGATGATCCCGTTCTACATCTTCTACTCGATGTTCGGGTTCCAACGGACGGGCGACCAGGCCTGGGCGTTCGGCGACCAGCGCGGGCGCGGGTTCATGATCGGCGCCACCGCAGGCCGGACGACGCTCGCCGGCGAGGGCCTCCAGCACGACGACGGCCACACCCAGGTGCTCGCGTCCACGGTGCCCGTGGTCCGTGCCTACGACCCGGCCTACGCGTACGAGCTGGCGACGATCGTGCGCGACGGCATCAAGCGCATGTACACCGACGGCGAGGACGTCTTCTACTACGTCACGGTCTACAACGAGAACTATCCCCAGCCGGCCAAGCCCGCGGATGCCGACGAGGGCATCATCCGCGGCATCTACCGGTTCTCGGACGCGCCGGAGATCGCCGAGCCGAAGGGCCACGTGCGGCTCGTGGGCTCGGGATCCATCCTCCAGCAGGTGCTCGCGGCGCGCGACCTCCTCGCCGAACGGGGGATCGCGGCCGAGGTCTTCTCGGCGACATCGTTCCAGCAGCTGCGCAACGAGGCGCTCCAGGCGGAGCGCTGGAACCTCCTCCACCCGGACAAGCCCGCGCGGGTTCCGTATGTGCAGCAGGTCCTGGGGCCGGACGGCGGACCGATCATCGTGGCCACCGACTGGATCCGGAGCTTGCCGGACATGGTCAGCCGCTGGGTCCAGGCGCCATACCTCGTCCTCGGGACGGACGGCTTCGGACGCAGCGACACGCGCGAGAACCTGCGCAACTGGTTCGGGATCGATGCCCAGCACATCGCGGCGACGGCCTACTCGGGCCTGGTCCAGTGCGGCACCTTCGAGCCGGCGGCCGCCGCGAAGGCGATCGCGGAGCTGGGCGTCGACCCGGACGCGAAGGATCCGTTGACCGCCTGAGGCGATCGCAGGCCGCGCTCGCTCAAACGATCAGGGAGCGCTCGTCGACCTCGGTCGGCCGTCGTCGGGCTGCGACTCGTCCGCGCCCGGCTCCGCGTCCGCCGGTGCGACCGGCAGCGTGACCACGAAGCGCGCACCGCCACCATCGCGCGGCGCGACCTCGATGGTGCCGTTCATCGCGCGCAGCAGCCGTCGCGCGGCGGCGAGTCCGAGACCCGCTCCCGAGCCCGCGGCATCGGCCGCTGCGGAGCGGTAGAACGGGTCGAACAGGCGCTCGGCCTCCTCCGGGTCGATGCCCGGACCCCGGTCCATGACCTCGAGCCGGACGGTGCCCCCGGTGGCGCGGGCAACCAGCTCCACCGGCATCCCGCGCGGCGCGTAGCGCACCGCGTTGGCGAGCAGGTTGCGCACGACGTGCGCGAGGGCCCCATCGTCCGCGAGGACGGCCGGCAGGTCGGCAGGCACGGAGGATCGCACGGCGAGGGCCGGGTACGCGTGCACCTCGGCCGCGATGGTGCCGGGCAGCCAGTGCTGGATGGCGAGCGGCGCCACCCGGAGCGGGGCCGCGCCGCCCTCGTGGCGTGCGACGGCGAGCAGGTCCTCGACGAGCCGGTACAGGCGTTCGGCCTCCTCTTCCACGGCCTCGACGACCTCCAGGCGCACCGGGCCGGAGATCCGGTCGCCCCCGTCGCGCAGGACCTTCGCGCCGAGGTGGATCGTGGTGATCGGGGATCGCAGCTCGTGCGAGAGGATCTCGATCACGCGCAGCGGCTCGGCCGCATCCGGCATGGTCCCTCCCGGCGCAGGCGACGGCGAACCGCCCAGGGGCGGCGGCAGCGCCCGGTGCTGGTAGGCGTCGCGCTGGTGGGGGTCCTGGCCCATGTCGGACCGGTATCGCTGCTCCATGCGGGGCCTCCGGCCGTTCGTGGTCGCCACGGCGGTCACACCCGCGTGCGACGGGCCGGCCGGAGCGGCATTGGGCGATCGTGGCTGAGTCACGGTCTCAACCCTACGTCCGGCCGCTGGTGGTCCCGTATCCCGGAAGCCCCGCTCTCGTTGCGGCCGCGTGTCGAGTGACCGCGAGGTCCGACCGTGCCGCTCGAACTGCCGTGCCGCTCGAACTGTCCTCTGCCGGCTGCCTACGCCTTCGTCATCCCGCGGCGAAGCAGCAGCCAGCACGCGAGCAGGAGCGCCAGGCCGATGGCGGCGAGGAGCATCGCCTGCCACGGTTCGCGGATCTGGCCCCGGAGCATCACGTCCTGGACGAGGCCGATGCCGTTGGTGACCGGGATCAGGTACGCGCCCGCGCGGACGGGGCCGCTGAACTCCGAGATCGGGAGCACGAACCCGGAGAAGAACACCGACGCGAGGAGCACGAGCAGCGAGAGCTGGACAGCCTGCCGCTCGGAATCGCTGACGATGGAGATCAGAAGGCCGAGGCCCAGCGACGCGAGGATCAGGAGCGTCACGACGCCGGCGAGCACCGCGGGTGAGCCCAGCATCGGCACTCCGAGGCCCACGACGAGCAGCGCAAGGCTCACGAGCGCGATGGCCGCGCACAGGAAGAAGAAGCCGAGGATCTTGCCGACGACGACCTCCCACGCCGAGACCGGCGAGACGCGGAACACCTCGATGACGCCGCTCGTGCGATCGCGCACGACGGAGAGGGCGATGAGCGTCACGGCCATGTGCTGGAGGATGAGCGCGAGGACGGCGGGCCCGAAGAACCCCACCACGGTGGGCACGACCGGCGCGACGTTGACGAGCTCGGCCTGGGTCGGAGCAGCGATGACCTCGGGCGGGATCGTGTCGGCGTTGGGCACGCCGTTCTGGGCCGCCTTCGCCTGGCCCTCCTCCGCGGCGCGCCGGATGATCTCCCGGTTGACCGCGTTCGCGAACTGGTTCGCCATCAGGCCCGCGTACGCGGCCTGGACCGGGTCCGCGAGGTCGACCCTGACCTCGATCGTGGACTGCTTCCCGCTCTCGAAGGTCGCCTTGGCGTTCTCGGGCGCGATGGCGACGACCTCGATCTCGCCCGACTCGAGCCGGGCGTTCGCGGTGGAGGCGTCCGGGACGACGTCCACGATCTCGAGGCCCGCGCCCGCGACCTCGCGGTAGGCCTCGACGTCGGTGGGCAGGCCGGCCGAGGCGGGGATCACGAGCAGGGTGGGGAGCGGCTTCTTGTAGCCGTTGTAGCCGAGTCCGAAGATGGCCATGACGAGGAACGGGCCGAACACGAGGCTCGCGAGGGCCCCAGGCCGCCGGCGCACCTCGATCAGCTCGCGGCCGATGAACGCGAGGAGGCGGGTGAGGATCTTGGCCAACCCGATGACGGGGTTCATGCCGCGGTCTCCGCGGTCGCCGGGGCGGCGTCCCCGCCGACGGCCTCGCCACGCTCGGCGGCTGCGCGCTCCACCAGCGCGGTGAACACCTCGTCAAACGTGAGCCGGACCTCGCGCGCGGACACGAGCGACCCGCCGGCCGCCTCCACGAGGTCGTCCAGGACCGGCGTGACCGTGCCGGCGTCCTCGGCGACGACCCGGAACGACCGTAGGCCCGTGCTTCGCGCGGACACGATCCCATCCTTGCCCACGAGGACGGCGGGGTCGAACGGCGACTGCGTCTCGGCCTCGACGACGTCGCCACCGGCCGCGCTCCGACGCAGCTCCTCGGGCTTGCCGAGCGCGATGAGGCGGCCGGCGGCGATGAGCGCGACGGCGTCGCAGGACTCCGCCTCGGCAACGTACTGCGTCGTCACGAGGAGCGTGCGGCCCTCTCCCTTGAGGCGGCCCAGCTCATCCCAGATGGCGGTGCGGAGGATCGGGTCGATGCCCGCGGTCGGCTCGTCGAGGAGCAGCAGGCTCGGCTCGTGGACGAGCGCGCAGGCGAGCTCGAGGCGTCGCTGCATCCCGCCCGAGAGCTGGCCGGCGCGCCGGTCGCGGGCCTCCCACAGCTGGACGAGCTCGAGGACCTCGCGGACGCGTCGCCGGCGGCGCCTCGTGAGCATGCCGAACAGGCTCGCCACGAAGTCGACGTTCTCGTCCGCCGTCAGGTCCGGGTACAGGGTGAACAGCTGGGGCATGTAGCCGATACGCTCACGGGTGGCCCGCCGGAACCGGCGGGGATCCTCGCCCAGCACGCGGACTTCTCCCGCGGTCGGGTCGATTGCGCCGGTGATGAGGCGGATCGTGGTGGTCTTGCCGGCGCCGGACGGGCCGACGATGCCGAGGATCGACCCGGGCTGGACCTCGAGGTCGATGTCGAAGATGCCGACACCGTCGCCGAAGTCGCGGCTCGCGCCGCGCAGGATGACGAGTGAATCGGCCGCCGGGATTGAATCGGCCGCCGGGAGCGGCGCGGCCGCAGATGGATCCGGGGCGGGTTGCCCTGCCTGGGGGTGCACTGGGAGACTCCCGTGGCGGCCGGCAGCCCACGTGCCCGGCCTGGGCGCATCGTTGCCGGGCACGCGTTGCGGACGCCCATGCGGGAACCCAGCCGGCGATTCGGGCGCCTATCGGACCGAGGGCGACGTGCTGCAAGCCGAACGCGAGCGTCCGCCGCTCGCGGCAACGTCGCCGTGAGGTCGGGCGCTGCAGGATCGCGCGGAGACGCTGCGCGCCGCGCAGCCGTCCGCCCTCGTCGCGGGAGCCACGCCCATGACCGCCGATCCCGAGACCCGCCGCGCCGCGGCCGCAGATGCCGGCCTTCGCTGGACGACCGATGGGCGGCCCGGCATCGCCCGGCGTCGTGCCGGGCGTGGCTGGAGCTACCGTGCCGCGGACGGTACGCCCGTCCGGGACGCCACGACCCTGGCCCGGATCCGGTCCCTCGCGATTCCGCCCGCCTGGACGGATGTCTGGATCTGCCCGAGCCCGCGGGGCCATCTCCAGGCGACGGGCAGGGACGCTCGCGGCCGCAAGCAGCACCGCTATCACCCCGCGTTCCGGGAGCACCGGGAGGGCGCGAAGTTCGACCGGATGCTCGCGTTCGCGGAGGCGCTGCCGAGGATCCGCGAACGGGTCGACGAGGACCTCGGGCGCCCTGGGCTGCCTCGCGAGAAGGTGCTCGCGGCGGTCGTCCGGCTGCTCGAGCTCACGCTCATCCGGGTGGGCAACGAGGAGTACGCGCGGCTCAACCGGTCGTTCGGCCTCACCACGCTGCGCGACCGGCACGCGAGGATCGAGGGCTCCCGGCTGCGGTTCAGGTTCACTGGCAAGAGCGGCAAGCGCCACGAGGTCACGATCCGCGACCGGCGGCTGGCCCGGGTCGTCGGGCGCTGCCAGGACCTGCCGGGACAGGACCTGCTCCAGTACGTGGACGATGAGGGGGAGGTCCGCGACGTGCGGTCCGAGGACGTCAACGCGTACCTGCGCGAGATCGCCGGCGACGTCGACGTCACCGCCAAGGACTTCCGGACCTGGGCCGGGACGGTGCTCACGTACCGCGCGCTGCGGGCGCTGCAGCCGGGGACGACCGAGCAGGAGAGCCGCCGAAACGTCGTCGAGGCGATCCGCCAGACGTCGGAACGGCTGGGCAACACGCCCGCGGTCGCTCGTCGGAGCTACGTCCATCCGGCGATCCTGCGGGCCTATCTCGACGGCGGGATCGGGGACGCGCTCGTCGAGGCCGCGGAGGAGCAGCCCGCGCCGCCCGCAGAACCCTCGGCGGAGGAGGAGGCCGGCGTGGTGGAGCTGCTGCGCCAGCGCCTGGAGCTGGACGCATCCCGCGCCTGAGTGGTCGGCGCTGAGGATTTCGGGCGGGAATCAGGAACGCCGCACGACCCGGGAGGGGACCGGATCGTGCGGCGTGAAGTCCGCGGGCTGCCCCGTCACAGGCGCGTCCGCGGCGACGATATGCGAGGAGTGGACCACTCTGAGTCTACGAAGCGAGCGGCCCGATTTCGCTGCTGGGTTCTTGCACCCGCATTACAACGGCGTTGCATGGGATGCGGCGAGGCGTCAGACCTTGCGATCGACCTCGACCCGCCCGCGGTCGACGGCGTTGCCGGCGTTGTCCAGCGCGTTGCGTGCGTCGTCACCCAGGTTGCCGAGGTCCTTGCGGATCTCGTCACCGAGGTTGCCGACCTTGTCCGCAAGATCCTCGCCGTCACGATTGCGCCAGGCTTCCTTCGCGTTGGCCTCGCCCTCGCGGTAACCCTTCTTCAGGTCGTCCATCAGAACGTCCTCCGAGTCGGCGACGGGGGCCCGCCGCGCTTCGTCGACGGTACGGCGCCGCTCCTGACGGGCACGTGCACGCACGGCCGGTGACGCTTGCAGTGCGCTTGCGACGACCGCGGGCATGCGGTCGCACGGTATCGTGCGAGGACCGCAGAGGGGTCGCAGGGATGGGTCGGATCGAGCATCGTCGCCGGCGGGGTGGCGTCGCGGCAGGCACGGGGCCGCGCAGGCTGCCGATGATCGGTTGGGCGTTCGTCGCGCTCGCGGTGGTGGTTGGGGTCATCGAGCTGTGGCCCATCGTCGAGGCGATCTCCATCGGCGCCACCGCGTGGCCCGGCGATCTGCCCCAGCTGCTGCCCAACGTGGCGCGCGCCGCGGCGATGGTCATCCTGCCGGCGGCCGTGGCGTGGGCGAGCCCGACCCGCCACCGGGCAAACGCCTGGCTGTGGAAAGGTGCACTCCTGGTCGCCCTCGTCCAGGTGGTCCGCTATCCGGCGGAATTCGCTCGTGACGCGGTGCTGTCTGCGCTGCTCGCCGGGGGTGCAGACCTCGGCGAGCCGGTCCTGATGCTCGTCAACGTGGGCGTGGGTCTCGGCCTCGCGCTGCTCGCGGTCCTGGGCGTCTGGGCGCTCAGCGAGGGCATCAAGGACGCCGGCGGGCGGTCGACCGTCGCGGTCGTCTTCGCAACGCTCGTGGCGGTCGCGCTCGGCCTGCTGCTTGTCGTCCCGGCGTTCATGGCGGGTGCCGTCCTCGACCTCAGGCTCGTGCCCGACCTGCTGTCGGTCCTCGTCAACATGCTCTTCGTGTTCGCGAACGCGCTCCTCGCCGGGCGCTGCGTCGCGGGTGCGCTGCGGGGCGCGCGGCCCGTGGCGGCGTGGCGCGCCGGCGCGATCGGGGGAGTCGTGCTGTTCCTGGTGCCGGTGCTCTCGCTCGCGGTCCTGCTCGCGAACGCCTACCTCCTGGGCCAGGACAGCCCCATGTCGATCCCGTTCATGGGCGTCGCGACGTACTTCGGCTGGCCGCTGCTCGCCCTGGCCCTCGGGATGGGGATGGGCCGGCTGGCCGCCCCGGCCCCGAGGCTCGTGGGCAGCGGGTTCGTGATGCGCGGCAGAGCCCGCCACATCCCCGCCGCGACCACCTGATCCCGGGCGTCATCGACCCCCGGGCGTCATCGACGGCCCCAAGACACCACGAACCCCGGGAGGAGGGGCTCCCGGGGTTCATGGCGAGGGAGAGAACGCCCCGTCACTGACGTCCTCGCCGTTGGTTCGGTGGCCCCCGGACCCCCAGTGGTCGAGGGCCACCGCGTCCAGCGTCGGGCCTGCGAGCGGTCCCCGGGGGAAACGCGAGGCCCGTCGCGGTTGCGGACGCGTTGCAGCCGTCAGGTCATCGCCTGCCGGGTGAGGATCTCCATGGCGGCCGACCCGAGGTCGCGCGTCTCGAGGTCGAAGCGGGGCAGGGGCATCTTGCCGGCAGCCCGCCGCGGCCCGACGAGGACCGTGGTGCCGCCGCGCGGCCGGCCGAACGTCGGATGCGGCTCCGCGGTGAGGTACCAGGCGTCCCCGTCGAGATGCTCCGGCAGGGACGCCTGGTGACCGACCGATGACCCGAGCCCCTTGAGCGCCTCCGCATCGGCCGGGCCCAGGACGATCACCTCGAACCCCGCGTCGACGAGGTGCGCAACCGCCTCGGCGACACCGGGACCGACGTGGTCGTCGCCGGTGCCGGGACCCGCCGAGGCGAGCACGAGCGTGCTGGGATCGAGGTAGACGCGTGTCACCCCGGGCGGCTCGACGCAGCGCCGGTCGAGGTGGGCTCCCGATCGCCGGTCACATCGTCCTGGACGACCTCGCCACGCCAGCCGCCTGTCGCGGTGCCGCGGGCCTCGATGAACGTCTTGAAGCGCTCGAGGTCGCCCTCGATCCGCCCGGCGGGGATCCCCAGCGCGGTGCCGACCTTCTCGATCGCGCCCGACGGCTCGATGTCCATCGTGAGCGTGACGCGCGTCTGCGAGTCGTCGATGCGGTGGAAGTCCACGGCGCCGGCGTTGCGGTCACCCGTGGTGGACGTCCACGCGATGCGCTCGTCGGGCGTCTGCTGGGTGATCTCGGCGTCCCATTCCTGGCGCTTGCCGGCGATCTCGGCGACCCAGTGCAGGTGCGTGTCGCCCTCCTGGCGGACCGACTCGACGCCGTCCATGAACTGGGGGAAGGTCTCGAACTGGGTCCACTGGTTGTACGCCTCGCGTACCGGGACATTGACGTCGATGCTCTTCTCGATCTTCGACATGTGAGCTCCTTACGGGGCCGTGGCCCGGAAATGGAACGACCCCCACCGCGGGCAGCGGTGAGGGTCGAGGTGGTGCGCCGGTGTCAGATGGCGCCGCGGCCGGTTCGGCTGCGACCCATCACCATGCTGGCGACGACGACCACGAGGATGGCGCCGATGACCGCGACCACGATCGACGAGATGTCGAGCGGGCCATCGATCGGCTTCGTGTTGAACAGCGCGCCGGCGAGGAAGCCGCCGACGAGGGCGCCCACGATGCCGAGCACGATGTGACCGATGACACCGAGACCCTCGTCACCCTTGACGAGGAGACCGGCGAGATACCCGGCGATGGCGCCGAGCACGATCCACGCGATGATGCTCATAGAGAAAACCTCCGTCCCTGGGAACCGAACGCAGGAGTTCGGTGTTGCCATACTGTCGGCGCGCCACCCCCCTCGAGGCGGCTACACGGATGGGCAGAGCCCTTGCAGGTTCCTGTCACCGCCCTAGGAGCTGGCCGGCGACTCGCTCGGGCTGGCCAGCGGGGTGGCGCTCACCATGGGCGACGCGCTCTCGAGCGGCGCCGTGGTGGCGCCACCGGCGCCGGTGCTGGGGCTGCTGGCGCCGGGGCCGCAGGCTGCGGCGACGAGGGCGCTCGCGCCGAGGGCGATCGCGATGAGGGTCTTGCGCACGGGGTTGTACCTCGCTGAGTGGTGGTGGGACCTCGCGGCGATGGGCCGGGATCCCGGCGCGTCCGCCGTCGTGACGACGGGCGTCTGTTGGCTCGTTCAGCGTGGAGAAGCCCGCGTCGGAGGAACGACACCAAGGCCGACGGTGCGCCTTGCGGCTGCCTCGCGAACACGCCACCCGGGTGAGCGGACGCCGATTGACACGGCGCAAACAGCCGATTGATTCAGCGCAAGCCGATTGATACGTGGCCCGCGCGTGCGCACGCGTGTCCTGCACGAGGCCCGCCGCACGCTGCGGCCATTGCCGGTCGCAACGACCGGCGCAACCACATCCGGAGTGCCCACCCGATGATCGATGGAGCGTTCAGCGCGAAGCCGACGGCTCGCGCCCACGAGCCGCAGCGCGCGCTCGACGAGTGGTCGATGCGCGTGCTCGAGCTCGGACTCGCCGGGATCTCGCTCCTGGCGGTCGTGCTGCTGACCGTCGCGCGCTAGGTCCCGGGATCCGCCCGGCGGGTCGAGGATCGCGCACGGGCCGAGGATCGCGCAGCGGGCCCGCGTGGGCCACCTCGCGCCCGAGCCGGTGGATGCGCCCCGTGTCGTGCCCACGCGCGGCGGACGCCGCGGCGGTCGCCGGGATCAGTGCCCGGCGTCTGCCGGCGCGAACTCCAGGTGCTCGGTGCTCTCCGCGTCGGGGGTCTCGACGGCACCCGGATCCTGGGCGACCGGTACCTCGCGGTCCTGGAGCCGGCCGAGGATGACCTCGATCGCGGCCGCTACGGGGACTGCCACGAGCGCGCCGGGGATCCCGCCGGCGGCCGAGCCGACCAGCAGGCTGAGCGTCACGATGAGCGGGGACAGCCCGATCGTGTTGCGCATGATCACCGGCACGAGGACGTTGTTCTCCACGACCTGGATGACCGCAGTGACGGCAACGACGAGCAGCGCGAGCTCCGGTGACACCGTCGCCGCCGCGAGGATCGCAGGGACGGCACCGAGGATCGGGCCGACGAGCGGGATCGACTCGCAGATCGCGGCGATCAGCCCGAGCAGCAGCGCCGAGGGCACGCCGAGCAGCAGGTAGGCCGTCCCGCACAGAATGCCGATGGTGCCCATGAGGATGAGCTGGCCGCGGAACCACATGCCGAGCCGCCCCTCGATCTCGTTCCACGCCCGGCGCACGCCGCCACGGCGATCGAGCGGCACGAACGCGAGGGCGTAGCGCTGGAGGCGTGCATGCCCCACCAGCCAGAAGAAGACGAGGGCGAGGATCGCGCCGATCGAGGTGAGCGCCTCGGCGAGCGTCAACCCGATCTGGACGACCTCGTTCGTGCCGGGCGTCGTGGGGCGCAGATAGCCCCTCGCGGCGTCCGTGAGCGAGCCGATGACCTGGCCGAGTGCGTCCGGCCGGATCCCGGCCGCCCATGCGTCCACCTCGTCGAAGAACGAGGGGAGCTGGCGCATCACCTGCTCCGCCTGGGTGAACGCCGCAGGGAGGACGAAGACCGCGAACAGCACGACGAGCGCGAAGAAGGCGAGGTAGACGAGGAGGATGACCAGGCCGCGGGGAAGCGGGGTGTGGGTGCGCACCCAGCCGATGAACGGCTCCAGGGCGGCCGCGAGGAGGATCGCGATGAACGCGATGCCGATGACCTGCAGCGAGCGCGACGCGATCCACGCGAGCATCAGGACCAGCCCGACGCCGAGCGCCAGCCCGGCCCCGCGGGCCGTCCAGGAGACGACGAGTCCGCGCATCGCTAGGGTGACGGGCAGACGGGCGGCATGGCGCCGAGCGTGCCCTGTGGGCCGTCACAGGTTCGATGGTCGGGTGTCCCGGGGCGTTGCAGGGGCGTGCCACGTCTCTCGGCAGCGGATGCAGACGCCCCGCCCGCGGCGTGCCGATGCCCGGCGGACGCGGGTGCAGGCGGGGCCATCATCAGGTGTGCCTGCGCATGACTGGCAAGCGCCCTTGACGATGCCCGACAGGCGTCCTACGATCGCGCCATTCGCCTCCCACCAGGGCGTCCCCGCGCCCCACTCCCTGCGACAGGAGCAACATCCCTTGGACGTCGGATCGTTCACCAGTGGCCTGCTGACCGGGCTCCGAGAAGGCGTCGAGGCCGCGCTGATCGTCAGCATCATCCTCGCCTACCTTGCGAAGACGGGAAATCGACGCCACTTCGGCCGGATCTGGCTGGGGACCGCGCTCGCCGTCGTGCTGAGCGTCGCGCTCGGCGCCGTCCTGTTCTTCACCGTCGGGGGCTTCAACGAGCCGTACGAGCAGATCTTCGAAGGACTCACCATGGTCCTCGCGGCCGTGGTCGTGACCTGGATGCTGTTCTGGATGCGCCGCCAGTCGGCATCGGTCAAGGGCGAGCTGCAGCTCGCCGTCGATCGCGCCCTCGGCGAGGGCACGGTGTTCGGGCTCACGGTGCTCGCGTTCACGGCCGTCATCCGCGAGGGTCTCGAGACCGCGCTGTTCCTCGTCGGCCAGGCCACGTCCGCGCAGGATGGCGCGCTGGCCGTGTTCGCCGGCGCGATCGCCGGACTCGGGATCGCGGCGCTCATCGGCGTCGGGTTCTACCGCGGTGCGCGCGTCATCAACCTGCGCACGTTCTTCCGCTGGACGGGCATCGCGCTCATCTTCATCGCGGCCGGCCTGCTGTCGAAGGCGGTCCACGAGTTCATCGAGATCGGCTGGATCACGGTCGGTTCACAGTCCCTGTTCGACATCTCCGCCGTCCTTCCCCACGAGGCCGCCGACGGCGTGCCGGGCGGGATCGTCCTGCTCGCCGGCCAGTTCCTGCGCGCCCTGTTCGGATACACATCGCAGCCTGAGGCGAGCACGTTCGTCGTATGGCTCGGCTACGTCGTCAGCGTCCTGTTGCTCTTCCTGCGGCCCATGCAGCCGCAGAGCACCCAGCCCGCACCGGCCACCGGCACGAGTGCCGCGTCGTGACCGACTCGAATGGCGCGCGCGTCACGGTCACGGGCACGGGACGCGTCGAGCGCGCCGCTGACGTCGCCCGGGCGACGTTCGTCATCGAGGGCAGCCGTCCGTCTGCGGCCGAGGCGCGCGCCGTCGCCGCGAGGATCGCGACCGACGTCCTGGAAGCGCTCGCCCGCGCGGGCATCCCGGCGACGGACACCCGGACCGCGGGCATCGACGTCTCGCCGGAGTGGGAGCACGACGGCACGCGCGCCATCCGCAAGGGGTTCACCGTCACGAACCGGATCGCCGTCGTGATCCGGGACCTGGAGCTCGTGGGCGCGGTGCTGGACGCGGGCCTCGAGGCGGGCGCCACCGGGCTCGACGCCGTCGCCTTCCAGCTCGCCGACACCACAGCCGACACGGCCGAGGCTCGCCGCCTGGCCGTCGCCGACGCGCGCGCCCGGGCGGAGACGATCGCGGCGGCCGCGGGCGCGACGCTCGGCTCGCTCGTCGCGATCGCGGAGGGGACGCAGGCTGTGCCGCTCGGCCGTCCCGAGCTGCGGTTGGCAGCCCTGTCGGATGCCTCGTTCTCGCCCACCCCGGTGCTGCCGGGCACGATCGAGGTCACGGTCTCCGTAGCCGCCGAGTGGACGCTCGCCGGGGACGCCCCGCGCTGATCAGCCCGCGGGCACGAGCCGCAGGAGGGCGCCGCCGCCGACATCGGTGAGCCACACCTCGCCATCCTCGTCGATGCCGATCGAGCTCACGTTCCGGCCGGTCTCGGCGAGCACGATCGGCGGCTGCGAGCCGTCGAGGTCCGCGTCGAGCGCCCACACGCTGCCGCTGCAGTAGTCGGAGAACAGGTACGCGCCTCGCAGGGCCGGGATCGCGTCGCCGCGATAGACGACGCCGCCGATGACGGAGCAGCCATCGGCGTGCGGATACTCGGTCACGGGCATCGTGACCCCGTCGGAGACGCAGCCGGCGGCGCGGTCGTAGCAGTGCCGGCCCTCCCAGCGCCGCCACCCGAAGTCCAGCCCGCGGGCACCCGCCCTCGCGACGTCGACCTCCTCCCACAGGTCCTGGCCCACGTCGCCGATCCACAGGTCGCCGGTCTCGAGATCGACGCTGTCGCGAAACGGGTTGCGCAGGCCGTAGTGCAGGATCTCGCCCCGGGCGCCGGTGCGCCCGACGAACGGGTTGTCGGCCGGGACGGAGTAGGGGACGCCGTGCGGCGCGCCGAGGACGTCGATGCGCAGCAGCTTGCCCAGGATCGTGCCGAGGTCGCTCGCTCGATTCTCGGGATCGCCGCCCGCCCCGCCGTCACCGAGCCCGATGAGCAGCATCCCGTCCTGGTCGAAGCCGATCCAGCCCCCGTTGTGGTTCGGGTAGGGCTGCTGCTGGGTGAGGATGGTTCGCTCGGTGGACGGGTCGAGCCGGTCGGCGTTCGCGGGGTCCACCGTGAACGCCGCGACGACCGTGTCGCCGTTTCGATCCGAGTAGTGGACGAACACCTCCGGGCGCTGGGGACCGAAGCCGGGCGGAAAGGCGACGCCCAGGAGGCCGCGCTCGCCGTCCGCGGTGGTTCGATCCGACAGGTCCACGAACGGCGCCGGCAGGAGCGCGCGATTCTCGACGATCCGGATGACACCGCCCTGTTGCGCGACGAACAGCCGGCCGCTGCCGTCGCCGGCGCCGGTCACGAAGATCGCGGCGTCGAGGCCGCCGATCGCCGGCTCGACGGCGACGTGGACGGAGGCGAGGTCCGGCCGGTCGCCGCCCCCGATCGCCGGGAGAGACGGCGTCGCGGCCTGCGGCATCGAGGCGGCCGGTGGGGTCGAGGCCGGGCCCGATCCGGTCGGCGAGCCCAAGGGCGCAGCCGTGGTCGCGCCGTCGGGCCCGCAGCCCGCGAGCGCCAGGAGCGTCATGGCGCCGAGCACGAGGCCCCTGGAGATCTGGCTGGCGGATCGCATGGTCAGCGCGTAGCGTAGCGGCATGGACGTCTTCCCCCTCTCCGGACTCCTCGACCTGCGGGCCGCGAGCGGTGGGCCGTGGCTGGAGTTCGTGCGCACGGCGGACCTGTCGGCGGGGCTGTACGTCATCGAGCCCGACGGGGTCGACGGCCAGCAGCCGCACACCGAGGACGAGGTCTACGTGATCCTCGCCGGCCGGGCTCTGTTCACGGTCGGGACGGAGACGCGCGAGGTGGGCCCGGGCGACTCGATCTTCGTCGCCGCCGACGTCCCGCACCGCTTCCACGACATCGCCGAGGAGCTGCGGATCGTCGTGGTGTTCGGGCCGGCGGAGCACACGCGGGCGCAGGGCACGGCGCGCTGGGACGCGGAGACGGTCGAGGGCTAGGTGTGGTAACCGAAGACGTTGTTGACAAACGAGAGCCCCGCGACACGGTGTGAGGTGTTGACTACCCATACCGGTCGGAGGCTCTCGTGGCACATCCTAGTGCGCGTCTCACCGTCTTCAGTCGGCAGCTCCTGGTGAAGCGGGTGGTGGTCGACGGCTGGTCGACGGCCACGGTCGCCGAGCAGCTCGGGATCAGCCGGGCCACGGCCTACAAGTGGGTCCGCCGCTATCGGGCCGACGGCCTGCCCGGGCTCGAGGACCGCAGCTCCCGGCCGCATCGCTCGCCTCGCCGCTCGTCGGACGCGGTGACCGCGACGATCCTCCGGGCCCGCGCTCTCCGGCGCTACGGCCCGGCCCGCCTGGCGCCGCTGACCGGCCATCCCCGCTCGACGATCTACGGCATCCTCCGGCGAGCCAGCCTGAACCGCCTGCGCGACACCGACCGGGTGACCGCAGCGCCGGTCCGCTACGTCGCCTGCCACCCCGGCGCCCTCGTTCACCAGGACCACAAGAAGCTCGGCCGGGTGCCCGACGGCGGCGGCTGGCGGGTCCTCGGGCACGGCGTCGCGTCCCAGGATCGCCGCGTCCGCGGCTACGACCACCTCGAGGTCTTCGTCGACGACGCCAGCCGCTACGCCGTCGTCGTGCCGGTCGCCGACGAGCGCGGCGACAGCGCCTCGTGGGCCGTCGAGCTGGCGGTCGCCAGGTTCGCCGAGGTCGGGATCCGGATCGAGCGGATGCTGACCGACAACGGTGCGAGCTACCGCAGCCACCCATACCGCGACGTGCTCGAGCGGTCCGGGATCCGCCACAAGCGGACCCGGCCGTTCCGGCCGCAGACCAACGGCAAGGCCGAGCGGTTCATCCAGACGCTCCTCGGCGAGTGGGCCTACGCCCGGCCATACCGGTCCAACGGCGACCGGCTCCACGCCCTCCGCCGCTTCGTCGACTTCTACAATCACGAACGTCCGCACACCGCGATCGGAGGCCTCGTGCCGCGCGTCGCCGTCAGCAACGTCTCCGAACACCACAGCTAGGCGTCAGCCGGCGACGCGCAGCCGGTCGACCCGCGCCGCGAACCCCTCGGCGCGCAGGGCGCTGGTTCCGTCCTCGTCGTGGCGGAACAGCACGTACGCGTCCAGCCCGTCGTCGAGGAACGGCACCAGGCGGCGCGCCCATGCGTCCAGTTCCTCGTCCGTGTATGAGGACCGCCGGAGCCGCAGGTAGAGGAACGGACCCGTCCGGCGGATGTCGGGCGCCTCCTCCTGCTCGTCCAGGTCGGTCGTGCACAGGACGGCGCCCGCCGCCCGGAGCGCCGCGAACGTCTCGTCGGCCGTCCACGACGGGTGCTGGGCCTCGAGCACCAGCGGGATGGTCGCGGGCCACGCGGTGAGCAGGCCCAGCAACCGCTCGTCGTTGCGCGGGATCTCGTTCCCGACCCGGAACAGGACCGCCCCCAGCCGCGGGCCGAACGCGGGCAGGAACTCCGTGAGCCAAGCGATCGAGCCCGCCGGGTCGTCCCCGTAGAGCGCGCGGACGCTCGCGCCGCGCTGTGCCTTGACGACGAACCGGAAGTCATCGGGCACGGCGGCGACCCAGCCGCGGATCCGATCCTCCCTGGGGCGCGCGTAGAACGTGTTGTTGAGCTCGCACGCCGGCAGGCGGGTGGCGTAGTGGGGGAGCAGCGCGCCGGCGCGCAGACCGGAGGGGTAGAACAGCGGCGACCAGGCCGCGTACGAGAAGCCGCTCGTGCCGGCGAGGACGCGACCGGGCGCGCGCTCCGGTCCCGTCACCGGGCGGTCAGGCCTGTCCGGTCCCGGGGGTGCACTCGTGCTCGGTGCCGTTCGGACCGCCGAGGTTGGCGATCACCCGGTCCATCGCTCGCTGGACGGCGGCACGGTCGGCCGGGTCCACGACGTCCAGGAACAGCCGTCCGACGCCGTCGAGGTGGGTCGCGGAGGCGGCTCGTAGCCGCTCGTGACCGGCGGGCGTGAGCGCGGCCTCGGCGCCGCGCGCATCGGTGGAGCACTGGGACCGCTCGACCATGCCGGCCGCGACGAGCCGGTCCACGAGGCGCGTGATGCCCGACCGCGAGAGGAGCACGCGGTCCGCTAGCGCGCTCATCCGGAGGCGGCGTCCCGGGGCATTGACGAGCTGGAGCAGGGCGTCGTACTCGGCGAGCGAGAGGTGATGCGCTGCCTGCAGCTCGTCGTCCATCGTCCGCGTGAGGCGCGCATGGGCCTGGATGAGGCTGCGCCACGCGTCGAGGCGCGGATCGTCGGCGGCGACGGGCGTCGCTGCGTGGGTCGCGGGGCCGGTCGCCTGTCGGCCGGCAACGAGCTCGGAGGTCATGGTGCCATCCTAGCGCATTGGCCATGTAGTTGACAATGCAACGACATGGGTGCATAGTTGCGCAATCAACTACACGACCGCAGCGCCACCGCCGCGGACGGCGCGCGAGACCACACGCGAGCCCTGGTCTGGGAGGACCCACATGACATCCACCACCTGGAAGACCGATCCGACCCACACGGACGTCCAGTTCTCCGCGAAGCACATGATGGTCACGACCGTCCGCGGCAAGTTCACGGACGTCGAGGGCGAGCTCACGTTCGACGAGGCGAACCCGGCCGCATCGGCCGGGACGTTCGCGGTGAAGACCGCGTCCATCAACTCCGGCGTGGAGCAGCGCGACGGCCACCTCCGCTCCGCCGACTTCTTCGACGCAGAGCAGTACCCGGTGATCACGTTCACGTCGACGCACGTCGAGGCCAAGCGCGGCAACGACTACGCGGTGACGGGCGACCTCACCATCCGCGACGTCACCAGGCCGGTGACGTTCGACGTGGAGTTCCTCGGCGCCTACGCCGGGTTCCAGGGGCGCCGCGTCGGGTTCCACGCCACGACGAAGATCAACCGCGAGGACTTCGGGCTGACCTGGAACGTCGCGCTCGAGTCGGGCGGCTGGCTCGTCGGCAAGGAGATCAAGCTCGAGATCGACCTCGCGATGGACGAGGTCGTCGCGGATGCGGCATCAGAGCCCGAGACCGCAGCCGCCACCGCCTGACCCACAGCCCCTCGAACGCCTCGTCGGCCCCCCAGACGGCGGGGCGTCTTCGTGTCCGGCGCCCCTCCGGGGCGTCGGCCGGATAGCATCGGGGCACTGATCCGCCCTGCGAGGTTCATCCCGTGCCCGAGCTCGACGTCGAGGCGCTGCGCGCCCGCTTTCCCGCCCTGTCGCTGGAGCACGACGGACGGCCCATGGCGTTCTTCGATGGGCCCGGCGGGACGCAGGTGACCGACACCGTGATCGAGGCGGTCAGCCGGTACTACCGCGAGGCGAACGCGAACCACGGCGGGACGTTCCTGACGTCCGAGCGATCCGACGCGATGCTGGACGAGGCCCACGCCGCGCTCGCCGACCTGCTCAACGCGGCAGACCCGTCAGAGATCAAGTTCGGCGCCAACATGACGACGCTCACGATGCACGTCGCGCGCTCCATCCTGGCCACGCTCGCTCCGGGCGACGAGATCGTGGTGACAGGGCTCGACCACGAGGCCAACGTCGGACCCTGGCGCAGCGCGGCCGCCGACCGCGGGATCGTCGTCCGGACCGTCGGCATTCGCGACGACGACGTCACGCTCGACGTCGAGGCGCTCGACGCGATCCTCCACGGACGGCCGAAGCTGGTCGCGTTCGGCTGGGCGTCGAACGCGGTGGGCACGATCAACCCGGTCGGCGAGCTGGTGCGACGGGCGCACGAGGCGGGCGCGCTCACCTACGTCGACGCGGTCCACGCGGCCCCGCACGTCCCGATCGACATCCAGGCCATCGGGACCGACTTCCTGGCCTGTTCGGTCTACAAGTTCTTCGGACCGCACGTCGGGGTGCTGTACGGTCGCGCGGCCGCGCTCGACGCGCTGCCGACGTACAAGCTCCGCCCCGCCGCAGACCGGTTCGAGACGGGGACGCTCAACCACGAGGGGATCGCAGGATCCCTCGCCGCCGTCGAGTACATCGCCGGGGTGGGGGAGCGCTACGGGTCCTCGTTCGAGGCTGGTTTCCCGGGCATGACGGGCCGCCGCCTCCGGGCGCACGCGGGGATGGCGGCGATCCGGGCCTGGGAGATGGAGCTGTTCGAGCGCCTGCTCGCCGGCCTCGAGGTGATCCCGGGCGCCCGGATCTGGGGCATCACCGACCGGACGCGGTTTGCCGAGCGGACGCCGACCGCGGCCGTCACGTTCGAGGGGATCACGCCGGAGGCGATCTCGACGGCGCTCGGCGCGCGGGGCATCGCCACCTGGTGGGGCAACTTCTACGCCATCGGCGTGACCGAGCGGCTGGGCCTGGAGCCGGAGGGCGTCCTCCGCATCGGGCTCACCCACTACAACACCGCCGCGGAGGTGGACAGGCTCCTGGCGGAGCTGCGGGCGATCGTGCCGGGCGCCGCCCGCCTGCCCGCCTGACGCGGTCCCTAGCGCCAGCTCTCGGGGTCGAGCAGGAAGAACGTCGTCATCGACAGCTGGTCGCGGAAGCGACTCCATCGCTCGCTCAGCTCGGACCCCCGGTCGGCATCGAGCAGCAGCGCGGCGTCGCCAGCGGCGTCCGGGGCCGCGGCGGCTGCCGTGAGGGTGGCCTCGCGTGAGCGATCCTCCCAGGCGATCGCCCGCACGCGCCCGCCCTCGACGCGGCCGATCGCGACGTACCCGCTCATGCCACGGCTGGCGGCGCAACGGGTCGCGGCCCTCGACCGGCGCGCGCGATCACGCCGCCGCGATCCCGTAGATGTTGCCCCGCAGGTCCACGACGTAGAGCTCGCCACCCGCGCTCTCGCCGAAGCTGCTGATGAGCCGCCCGCTCGACGCTCCCGCCAGCGTGACCCTCGTCGGCGGCCAGGATGCGTTCGCCCGGATGGCGAAGATCTCGCCGCTGCAGTAGTCGCCGAACACGTACCAGCCGACCAGCGCGGCGACCTTCGTGCCGCGGTAGACGTAGCCCCCGGTGACCGCGCAGCGCCCGTTGGACGCGTGCGTGTACTCGTAGACGGGCAGCTTCTTGCCACTCGTGTTGCAGCCGGTCGACGGGATGTGGCAGTGCCGGCCCTCCATCACCCGCCAGCCCCAGTTGAAGGCCTTGCCGGGGCCGCTGCTCGTGTTGGTGGCGCGGTCCACCTCCTCGTAGCTGTTCTGGCCCACGTCGCCGATCCACAGCGTGCCGTTGGCGCGGTCGAACGAGAACCGCCACGGGTTGCGCAGGCCGCGCTGCCAGATCTCGTCTCGGCCGGTCCTGCCGACGTAGGGGTTCGAGGACGGGATCCGGTACGCCCTGGTCGAGGTCGTCCCGTTGATGTCGATCCGGAGCATCTTGCCGAGGAGCGTCGACAGGCTCTGGGCGCGGTTGCCGGGGTCGTTCGCGTCGCCGCCGTCGCCCATGCCGATGTACAGGTATCCGCCCGGCCCGAAGGCGAGCATGCCGCCGTTGTGGTTCGCGTACGGCTGGTCGATCCGCAGGATCGTGCGACCCGACCCCGACGCGACCCGGTCAGGGTTCGTGCTCGACGTCCGGTATTCCCGGATGACCGTGTCGCCGCTGGTGTTGGTGTAGTTGACGTAGAACTTGCGATTCGTCCTGAACGAGGGGTGGAACGCGAGGCCCAGCAGGCCCTGCTCGCTGCCCTTCGACACCGAGGCACTGATGTCGAGCAGCGGCGTGGCGAGGATCGCGCCGTTCTTGCGGACGAGGATGCGGCCGCCCTTCTCGACGATGAACGTGCGCCCGGTGCCGTCCCGCGCGCTGGTGATCAGCACCGGGTCGTGCAGGCCGCTCGCGATGAGGTTCAGCCGGATCGACGACGACGTGAGTGCAGGAGTCACGGAGCCGTCCGTGATCGGCGAGCGGGCGATGGAGGCGGACGCCGGCGCGGGCGCCATCGCGCCGAGGATCGCGGCGGTGACGAGGGCGATGCGGACGCGGGCGGCGACCGGGGACGCGGACATCGGCATACCTGCTTCGGCTGGGCGGGTTGGTGCGCGAATCCTGCGCCATCGGGCCCCGGATGTCGATCCGCGCGGGCCCGGGCGCTCCTGCTGCGCCACCTGCGGTCCGGGCTGCGCCGAGCGAACGGGTTGCCGCGTGGAGGGTCGACTATCCTCCCCGGATGAGGACCGACGCGCCCCGGGCCACCGACCGGACCTGGGGGGCCCAGAGCATGACCGCCCCGCTTCTCGACGTGCTGGTGAAGGCGCCGGGGCCGGCGTTCGAGGCCGCCCATCGGCATCCGGGGGCAGGGTTCCTGTGGCCGGTGCACATCGACGCCGCGCGGCGGGAGCACGACGGGCTGATCGACGCGCTCAGCCGACTCGGCGTGCGCGTCCACGTCCTTGAGACGGAGACGGACGACCCGGATCTCGTGTACGTGTTCGACCCGCTGCTGGTTGCGGACGGCGGCGCGATCCCGCTGCGGCCGGGCAAGCCCAACCGCGCCGGCGAGCCCGACGTGCTGGAGGCGTGGACGCGGGCACGGGGCATCCCGACGCTGGGCCGGATCGAAGCGCCGGGGACGCTCGAGGGCGGCGACACGTGCTGGCTGCGGCCCGACCTGCTGTGCGTGGGACGCACGCTCCGGACGAACGACGCCGGTGCGAGACAGCTCGCCGCGATCGCCGGCGGCGATATCCGCGTGTTCGACCTCCCGTACTGGAGGGGCCCGGCCGAGCTCGTCCACCTGCTGTCGGTCATCTCCCCCGTGGCGGACGACCTCGCCGTCGTGTTCCTGCCGCTGCTCCCGGCCGGGCTGTTCGCACTGCTCGCCGACCTGGGCATCAGGCTCGTCGAGGTGCCCGAGGAGGAGTACCCGACCCTGGGCTGCAACGTGCTCGCGGTGCGTCCGGGCGTTGTCGTCACGGCCGCCGGCAACGACGTGACCAGGAGCCGGCTCGAGGCCGCCGGGGTCGAGGTCCACGCGGTCCCGTTGCGCGAGGTTGGGGAGAACGGCTCGGGCGGCGTGACCTGCCTCACGAGACCGGTGCTCCGCGCATGAGCCCGCGCCGGCTCAGTGCGGGTGCGCGCCAGGCGGCCGATGCCGTGGACGCCGCCGCGCTGACGGCCGAGCTCCAGGCGCTCGTGCGCGTCCCGAGCGCCACGGCCGGCGAGGACGAGCTCGCGGCGATGCTCGCCGACCGGCTCGAGGCCTCCGGGCTCGCGGTCGAGGTGTTCCATCCCGACCCCGCCGACATCCGGGCGGACCCGGCCTGGCCGGGCGAGGAGGTCCCGCGGGAGACGCTGACCGTGGTCATGGGGCGCGCGGGGCGGCCGGGCGCCAGGCGGCTCGTGCTGAGCGGCCACACCGACGTCGTGCCGGCGGGCGATCTCGCGACATGGACGGCGGACCCATGGGGCGGCGAGATCCGCGACGGCGAGCTCTACGGGCGCGGGGCGAACGACATGAAGGGCGGCGTCGCGGCGATCCTGGGCGCGGTGCGGGCGCTCGCTGCGACCGGTCAGCTCGCGCGGCTGGCGGGTGAGCTCATCGTCGCGCTCGTGCCGTCCGAGGAGGACGGCGGCCAGGGGACGCTGGCGGCGATCCGTGCCGGCGCGACGGGCGACATGGCGATCATCCCCGAACCCTCGATGCTGGACGTCGTGATCGCCCACGCCGGCGCGATCACGTTCCGGCTCGCCGTGCCCGGCCGCGCGGCCCACGCGAGCAAGCGCCGCGAGGGCGTGTCCGCGCTCGACAACCTCGGGCTGCTCATCCGGGCGCTCGAGGCGGACGAGGCGTGGCGCAACGGCGAGGAGACGGACCCGCTGATGACGGCACTGGGCCTGCCGTATCCCACGATCATCGGCAAGGTCCAGGGCGGTGAGTGGGCATCCACGGTGATGGACCTCGTCGTCGCCGAGGGGCGCTACGGCGTGCGCCTCGGTCAGACCCCCGAGGAGGCGTTCGCCGACCTCCAGTTCGCGATCACCCGGGCGTGCGACGCGGATCCGTTCCTCCACGACCACCCCGCGCGGCTCGAGCTCACCGGCGCCCGCTTCGGCTCGTCACGGGTCGCCCCGGACCACGATCTCCCGGTCGAGCTGGCGCGCACGGTGAAGCAGGTCACCGGTCGCAGGCCGGCGCTGCTCGGCGTCCCGTACGGCGCCGACATGCGGCTGTTCATCGGCGTCGGCGAGACGCCCTGCGTCATGTTCGGGCCGGGTGACGTCCGGCTCGCCCACGGCGCGGACGAACGCGTCCCGCTCGACGAGGTCGAGGCGTGCGCCCGGGTCCTCGCGGCGTTCGTGGTGGAGCAGCTCGGCATCGTCGAGTGACGTCCTCACCCGCACGTGCCGTCCTGCGGACACCGCGCCTGCGCCTGGAGCCACTGCGCATCGACCACGCCGGGGAGATGACCGCGGTCCTCGCCGACCCTGGGCTGTACGTGTTCACGGGCGGCGGGCCGCCCACGGTGGACGAGCTGACGGACCGCTACACCGCGCAGGTTCGCGGCGCCTCCTCCGATGGGCACCAGGTGTGGCGCAACTGGATCGCGCGGCTCGCCGAGACCGGGGACGCGATCGGCTCCGTCCAGGCGACCATCACGCGCGCCGATGCCACCGCGGACGTGGCGTGGGTCATCGGGCAGCGCTGGCAGGGTCGCGGCTACGCCACGGAAGCCGCGCTCGGGATGGTCGCGGCGCTCGCCGACGAGGGCGTCGCGACGGTCACGGCGCACGTCCTCCCGGAGAACACGCCGTCGGAGCGGGTCGCGAAGCGCCTCGGCCTCACCCCCACGGACCGGGTCGAGGACGGGGAACGCGTGTGGAGCGGCGTCATCGCCCGCGTCGGCGCGGCGTCCACGAGCCCGCCGACGGTGGTGGACCCCGCGAGGCGCCGGCGGATCGCGTGGGTGAACCTCGCGGCCGGTCTCGCGCTCATCGGGTTCGCCGCGTTCGACGCGCTGATGGCGCGGGCGGGCGCGAGCCCGGCTGGTCCGGACCAGGTGCTCCGCGACCTCCTCCTGGCCGGCGCCGGCATCGCGCTCGTCGTGACCTCGGTCCGCCGCCGGCGCGAGTTTTCCGCCAGACCCGGTGACCGTCGCTAGGCGATCCGCATCCCGAGCGCGGCCGCGATCGTCATCGCCTGCTCCGGATCGATGAGGGCGTCGCGGACGCTGGGCGCCGGAGACAATCGATATCGTTCACGGCGCTGGCGCCTCGGCATGCACGTGCTCGTGGGCATGCGCGGTGGCGCGGCGGTGCGAGCGCAGCACGACGACCGGGATGATCACCGCTCCCGCGCCGAGCACGCCGAGGGCCGTGTACCCCACGCCGGCCATGATCAGCCCCGAGCCGAGGCTCGCCGCGGCGGCCGAGGACCAGATGAGCGCGTCTGCGGCGCCCTGGACGCGGGTGCGCTCGTGGAGCTCGAGGTGCCCGGACAGGAGCGTCGACCCGGCGACAAACCCGAAGTTCCAGCCGAGGCCGAGCAGGAACAGGGCGACGAGCAGCATCGCGCCGCCCTCGGGCGGGGCGACCGCCGCCATCAGCGACGCCGTGGCGAGGACGGCCGTCCCGAGGAAGATCGTCGGGATCGGCCCGAAGCGGTCCGTGAGCCGCCCCGACACCGGCGAGAGCGCGAACATCCCCAGCGTGTGGCCCGAGAGCACGATGCCGACGTCGGTCAGCGAGTGGCCGTGCTCGGTCATGTGGAGTGGGGTCATCGTCATGATCAGGACCATGACGAACTGGCCGATGACGAGCGCCGTGATGGCCGCGGTCACGCCCGGGCGGCGGAGGATCACGACGATGCTCTCGCTCGTCGTGACGCCCGCTGACGCCTCCTCGGCGAGCGTCTCGGCGTCCGCCAGCTCGTACGGGTCCGGCCGGAGCATCGTGAACGAGAGGATCGCGGCGAGGCCGACGAACACGACGGGCACGAGGTAGGCGCCCGCGTACATCGGCAGCCCGATCCCCATCCCGATGTCCGAGCCGACCGACGCGAGCAGTGGCCCCACGACGGAGCCCACGGTCGACGCCCAGACGACGACGCCGATCGCCGATGCGCGCCGCGCCGGGCCGACCATGTCCGCGTTCGCGTAGCGCGACAGGTTGTTCGCGGTGTTCCCGAACCCGATGAGCATCGCCCCGAGCAGGAGCAGCGGGAACTGCCGGGTCACGACGGCCGCGGTCGCGAGGAGCGCCCCCAGGACGCCGATCGAGTACCCGGTGGTCAGGCCGATCCGCCGGGTCCGCCCCGCCATGAGCGACGCGAGCAGCACGGATCCGAGCGCGGCCCCGAGGACGACGGTGGCGCCCGGCGCGCCTGCGAACGTCTGCGAGCCGAGGAGGTCCTTGGCCACGATCGTCGCGATCGTGACGGCCGCGATGTGGCCGGTGCTCCCCAGCGCGACCCCGGCGATGAGCGTGTTCCGCGCCCGCGTGCGGGCAGCCCCGAGCGCGACGGGCGGCAGGGGGACGGCGGGCGCGGTGGTCATGGCATGACGATACCCGCTGCCTCGACGGCCAGGCACAGGCCGTTGGCGAGCTGCATCTGGCGCGGCGTCCGGCACGCGACCCGAAGCAGTGCCGGCGAGCACACGACCGCGGCGACGCAACGCGCCCGGGACGTGGCGACATTCAGCCGGTTGAGCGAGTACAGGAACTCCATGCCCCGCGGCGCGTCCTCGGGCGCCGACGTCCCCATGGCGTAGACGCTCACCGGCCGCTCCTGGCCCTGGAACTTGTCGACGGTGCCGACGAACGCGTTCGGGAGGCCGGCGGCGACGAACGCCCGCTCGATCGTGGCGACGTGCGCGTTGTAAGGCGCGACGATCACGACGTCGTCGAGGGTCATCGCCCGGACCACACCCTTGGGATCGGTCCAGCGCGCGTTGCCCGAGAGCAGGTCCCGAACGAGCGCGACGATCGCGGCCGCTTCCTGGGTGGAGTCGGTGTCGTTGCCGGTGTGCTCGACGGGCACGTAGCGCACGCCAGCCCCATCGAGCGAGGGGCCGTCCGCGAACAGCGTCCCGCGATCCGTCGCTACGACCTGGCGCTCGTTGCCGGGACGCGGGCCGAGGCGCCCTGCGTAGAAGGCCTCCGACGTGAACGAGCAGATCGACGGGTGCAGCCGCCACGTCTCCTCGAGGAACAGCCCGTCGGTGCCGGGGATCGTCGCGCGCTGGCCCAGGAGGTGCGCGAGGGCGCTCCGTTCCGCCCCCGGCGGGTGGCTGCCCTGGGTGGGCTGGTCCAGCTGCTGCGGGTCGCCGAGGAGGACGATCGAGCGCGCGGCGGGCGCGCACGCGAGCACGTTGGCCAGGCTCATCTGCCCGGCCTCGTCGACGAACAGCACATCGAGGACCGGTGCGGGCGTCGCCATCTCTGCCCGAGCCCACGTCCACGTCACGGCGCCGACCACGTCCATGCGGTCCTGGCGCAGGGCGGCCGCCACTTCCGCGTTGTCGGTGATCGCGACCGCATCGATACAGGTCGGCGGCCGGTCGGCCTTCGGCTTCTGCCCGATCCGGACCTCCACGCCCAGCGCTCGAGCCTCCTCGGCGGTCTTGCGCAGCAGGTTGCCGATGACCTTGTGGCTGTTGGCGACGACCCCCACCTTCTTCCCGTCGCGGACGAGCGCCGCGATCATGTGCGCGCCGGTATGCGTCTTGCCCGACCCGGGTGGACCCTGGATCGGCAGCACCGCGCCGTCGAGGACGGTCGCAAGCCGGACGCCTGCGTCGAGCGGCAGCTCCCCCGGGAGCCGCAGGTCGCCGTCGGGGCCCAGTGCCGGCCCTGGCCGGCGACGAAGCAGCAGCGCCCGGGCTGCGTCGAGCGACGGCGCCCCGGCGGGGACGCCCCGCGGATCGGACAGCCCGTGTGCCGCGACCCATTCGCCGACCCGGAGGATGCTCTCGGCCTGCTCCCTCGTGGGCACGACGAGGCTCGGCACGAGGGCGCGGGGCAGGGCGACTCCGTCGAACGTCGAGCCGCGCTTCAGCTCCAGCACGCCGTGGATGTCGTCGACCGACAGGATGGTGCCCGCGCCCTGCCCGGTCGCGGGGTCGGAGACGTCGACCCCCGCGTCGAGCTTGTGGTCCTGGGGCGGGAACCCGAGCGTCCAGACGAGCGACCGCTTGTCCGTCCTCGGCTCGCCGATCGGCCGCAGGCCCCCGATCGGCTCGCGCTCGGCGATGAGCTCCTCCTCGCTCATCTTGAGCAGCGCGAAGAACCGCCACCACGACGACTTCTCCTCGCGCCGGTGCCAGGCCAGGAGCTGGGCGAGCAGCCAGCGACCGTTCGCGTCCGGATCCATGGCACGGACGAGCGGGTCCGGATCGACGTCACCCGCGAGCCGCTCCATCAGGTCGAGGACGTGCCGGTCCTTCGCTCCGAGCTCGGCGGACGGCGCGCCATCGTCGAGGTTCGGCCGCGCGAAGATCTCGCCTTCGCGGACCTGGAGGTCGCGTCGCCGGTCCTCGAGCCAGTCGCGCAGCCGCCAGTTGCTCAGGACGTCATCGCGGTTGTAGCCCGCGATCCCGCGCAGGATCTCCGCCGCGTCCTCCACCGGCGCGTCCGGGCCGAGCTCGAGCCACGTCTCGAACGCGACGATGCTCGATCCGGCGTCCTTGAGCTCGACCTCGCGCTTGAGGGAGTAGAGCGGCTCGATGCGCTTGATCGAGTAGCTCTCGACGCTCGCGCGGATGCCCTGGCGCACGGCCCGGAAGAGGTCGACGAGGACGCCACCACGGAGCAGGCGGTCGACCTCGAGCTCCCGCGTCCCATGACGCTGGGCGAGCCGGCCGAGCGCGGTCTTCTCGTACGCGGCGTAGTGGTAGACGTGCAGGGACGGATCGCGCTCCCAGCGCTCGATGATGAGGTCGATCGTCCGCTCGAAGGCGGCCTTCTCCGATGCCCACGTGACGCCGCCCGCCTCGTCGAGGCTCCAGATCGCGTGGAACGTCGGGGTCGGCGCACCGGACGGGTCGGCCCACGCAGGGTCGTCCTCGGGACGGCCGGGCTCGAGGATCCCGAACAGGTAGTCCACGCCGTCGTCCAGCGCGAACGGGTCGCCCTCGAGGTCGAGGAACAGGTCGTTGGGGCTCGGCTCGGGGAGGCCCAGCAGGCCCCGACCCTCGATGGGCATTCCCTCGGCGTTGCGCTCCACCGGGAGGAGCTCCCACAGGACCTCGCCAGCATCCTCGCCCTGGACCTGGATGCGCGCCTGCTCGTGGACCCGCTCGAGCGCCTCCGCGCCCACGCCCTCGAGCGCCGGCCGCATCGGGAGCTGGAGCCCCGCGAGCCCGCGCCGGGTCCCGATCCCGCGGCCCTTGAGCGCCGCACGCTGTCGGCTCGACGCGCCGGCGACGAGGCTCAGGTCGTCATCCGCGCGGCGCTCGGCCTTGCAGCGGGGGTTCCAGCGGCAGACGTCGCAGTGCTCGACCGGCTCCGGGTACGTGCCGACGGGCGGGTAGGCGATGCCCGCGGTGTCGTCGCCGGGCAGGCCCACGGCGCGCCCGAATTCGGCCTTGACCCGGCGGAAGTACGCCATGAAGTCGTCGACCCGCTGGCGGTCCGTCGGTCGCTGCCGACCGCCGAGCACGACGTACAGGTACTCGGGCTGGACGCCCTGGAGGCCCGTCAGCATGTCCACGTACGAGCAGATCTGGAGGACCGCGCCGCCCTTGACGTGGCGTGCGAGCTTCGTGTCCGCGACCTCGTAGTGGTAGCTGCCCAGGAGGCTGTCGGGCTCGCCCTGCGCGTGATCCGCGCGGAGCAGGAAGTCGGCGTGGCCGCGCCACCGGCCGTCGAAGAACGTCGCCTGGTAGATGACGTCGGCGCCGCCGCGCATCGCCTCGATCGTCTGGCGTGCGGCCTCGCGCAGATCCTCCCCGGCGTCGCGCGGGGTCGTGACCTCGCCCGTGCCAAGCGGCGCCACCGCGGATCCATCCTTCTCGATCTGGACGACCCGCCTCCCCTCGGCGATGAGGTCCTCGAGGTAGCGCCGCTCGTGCTCGAGGCCTCGCTTCGCGACGAGCTCGATGGACGGGTCGTTGCGGATGGGCTTCTCGACAAGCCCCATCATCGCCGCGCGCTCGAGGGCCAGCCGGTGCGAGCACGCGAGGAACCCCACGAGGTCCGTTGCTGCGTAGACCGGCCGTCCATCGATGAGCTGCATGCCCGGCCATCCTACGGGCATGCGTGCCAGCTCGCCTGTCACGCCGGCGAACACGTCGCGGACGGCGCAGCAGGATCATGCGCTCCCGCTAGACTGCCGCCGTGGAACCCGGACGGAAGCCTCCCAATCGCATCGATGACCAGGGCGTGCGGCATGTCGCGCCGACCTGGGAGAGCCTCGTGGACCGCCAGATCCGAGAGGCGATGGAGGAGGGCAAGTTCGACGACCTGCCGCACACCGGCAAGCCCCTGCCACTCGAGGACGAGACGTTCGCCGGCGACCGGGCGATGGCCTTCCGGGTCCTCAAGAACGCGGGCGCCGCGCCGCCGTGGATCGAGGCGGACAAGGAGGCCCGGGAGCTGCTGGCGAAGCGCGACACGATCCTCGCG
>DASXVG010000040.1:0-18131 GCA_036504355.1 Candidatus Limnocylindrales bacterium | reverse complement strand
ACGTGCCGATGACGGACTCCGCCGTGAGCGTGCTCGAGGCCGTCATCGGGGTCGGGGTGGGCATGACCGGACTCGGGGTGGGGGTGCGCATGGGCGGACGCGTGGCCGTCGCCGAGCCCGTGCCCGTCCGCGTGCTCGTGCCCGTGCTCGTGCCCGTGCGCATGCGCTGCCACGTCTGCGTGCTCGTGCGACGCGATTGAAGCGGCCGCGCGCCGCGATGCGCGCCAGCGGCGGAGCTCGGTGAGCAGCATCCAGCCTCCGATGCCCACGATCGTGATCGCGGCGACGACCGGCGCTGAGCGGACGACGAGGTCGGGTGGGAGCGCGGACTCGGCCGCCAGGACGACGGCCGCCAGGCCGAGGATCCCGATCGTGTGGGACACGGACACCGCGGCCCCAAGCCCCAGCGCGTGGCGCGGCGAGCCGCGTGTCCCGACGAGGTACGCCGCCATCAGCGTCTTGCCGTGCCCGGGCGTCAGCGCGTGCCCCGCACCCAGGATGGCGGCCGTCGCGAACGCGAGGAGCGCGAGGGCCGGGGTGACGGGCAGCGCCCGCAGGATGTCGGGGATCGAGCCCTCGCCGCCCGGCACGGCGCCCGTCCCCGAGGACCCGGCGGTGACGCCGGACGGCGCGCCGGCCGCTCCCGACGGAGCCGTCGACGCCAACCCCCCCGGGGAGGCCGAAGGCGCGACCGATGTGGGCGCCGACGGCCGCCCGGCGATTTCGACGGGCTCGATGGGATCCGCATCGGCGACATCGAACGGGGCGAGCACCGGTCCGCCAGGCGCCGCGGTGAACGAGCCGCTCCGGATGTCCGGCGCGGACGCGAGCGAGGACGGATAGGCGGTGAGGCGCGCCGTCGCGCTCCGGGACGGCAACTCGGTCCCGGACACCGTGATCCCGCTGCCGACGACGGTGATCTCGCGCCACCCGATCCGGGACGCCTCGAACCCGTCGCCGAAGGTGATCGCGGCCGGCGCCGAGAGTGGCGCCGCGAACGGTGACTCCAGCGTGCACACGAGCCGCATCGTCGAGAGGCCACCGTTGCCGGGCGGGAACGAGATCCCGGCCTCGACGAGCCGCAGCGGCGCGCCGGCGCCGTCGACGGTCAGCGTGAGCGCCCGCCCGACGGAGCTGCACCACTGGAGCTCGGCCCCGCGAAGCTCCCCGTCGGAGAACTCGCCGTCACCGTCCTGGTCCAGGTCCATCGTCGCCTGGAACGTGGGGATCTCCGCCTGGTCGATGACGACATCGAGCAGGATCCGGTCGGGCTCCACGCGGATGCCCGCGTAGTGGTTGATCGTGAAGTTGCCCAGCGGGTGCGCGAGCGCCGCGGCCGCGACGAGCGGCACGAGGAGGATGCCGGCGAGCGACCCTGCGACGAGCCGGAGAGGACGACCGCTTCGACCGCGTCCGGCGCCCCGAAGGCCCGTCATCGCAGCGATCCGAGGACGCGTTCGGCGCGCGCGCGCGCCACCGGATCGAGCGCGGCGCCCAGCGCCAGCGCGTCCTCGAGGTACGTCCGCGCCTCGTCGGCGCGACCCAGCTCCGCCGCGATCACCCCAGCGTGATACCAGAGTCGGGCGTCGCGTGTGCCGGCGGCGAGGGCGTCGCGCATCGGCGCATCGGCGGCCCTGGCGTCGCCCGCGTTCACCAGCGCCCAGGCGAGGGTGTCGTCGCCGTAGATGTCGGGCCGGATCGCGTGCTCGTCGCGGGCGAGGCGGACGGCGCGCGCAGGCTCGAGCCCGTGGTCCGAGAGGTACAGCGACAGCCCGCGGTCGTACACGCTGCCGGCCTCGCCCGCGAGCGAGGCGATCGCCTCGATGGTGGCGCGGTCCGCCGCGGCGGCATCGGCATCACCGGGCGCGTCCCGCAGCGCCAGCAGGTCCGAGCGCCGCGCGAGCCAGTCGGGTGCCGGGATCGCGTCGAGCGCAGTGTCCATGCGGGCAATGGCGGCGTCGAGATCGCCGTCGAACGCGTCGAGTTTGGCGAGGCCGACGAGGGCCGCCGGCTGGTCTGCCCGCACGGCGAGCGCAGCATCGTAGGCGGCTCGGGCACCGGCCGCATCGCCGGTCGCAAGCAGGGTCTCGCCGAGCGTGACGTGGTAGAACGCCAGCGCGTCGCCCTCGAGGGCATCGGCCGTGGCTGCGGCCACCGCGGCCCGGTCGGCCGCGACTGCGCCGGCTGGATCACCGCGCACGAACGCGAGCCGCCCGTCGCGGACGCTCGACGCGGCCCCGGGAGCGGTGAGCCTCAGCGACTGATAGGCGGCGCCGGTCCGGGCCAGGTCGCCGAGCTCGAGCGACGCGTCGCCGAGGACCCCGAGCGCGGTCGCGTTGCCGGAGTCCATGTCCAGGATCATCCGTGCCAGGTCCCGCGCCTCGGGAAACCGGTGGAGCGCGACGAGGACCGTTGCCTTCGACGCCTGGGCGGGCACGTACCCCGGCTGCGCGGCGAGCGCGCCATCCGCCGCGGCGAGTGCCCGCGTGTAAGAGGTGACGTCGCCGGTGAGGCGCGCCTCTGTCGCGTCGGCGTCGGCGAGCTTGACGGCGGCCACGATGTCCAACGCGTCGGCGGCCGCGCGGCCCGCCCAGAAGGAGACGTCGTCGCGGGCGCGGGCCAGCTCGACGGCCGGATCCACGGCGCCGGCCGGCATGGCGTCGGCGTCCTCGCCCGCCAGCGGCGCGTCGAGGAGCGGCTCGTCCATGCCCACCTGGCCGGCGGCCGGGAGTGATCCCGCCAGCTGGGTCGCGACGGCGAGCACGACCGCGCCGGCGACCGCGAGCAGCGGCAGGAGGGTGGGGCGCCGGGTGGGAAGGGCGGTCATCTGTCGAGGCTCCTGGTGATCTGGACGGTGAACGGAGGAGACGGTCGAGGCGGGTGGACGGGGAGCGCCGCAGACTGCCCGCGGCGCTCCCCGCCGGGCTCAGTGGGGCCCGGCCAGGTACGGGAACGAGGTCGAGAACGCCGCGTCGTTCGCGTTCACGCCGTCACCGGTCGTGATCACGAAGTTCGTGAGCAGGGCGAACTCGGCGTCGATGACGTCGTCACCGAGCTTGCGCCCGTTCAACGCGAGCGTCGCCAGGGACGTGCCCGACGCGAAGCCGGCGCCGCTGCCCAGCGTGAGGGTGAGCTCGTCGGGCAGCAGGACGGACGCGATGGCGGCCACCTCGCCGCCGGTGTACGCCGTCGCACCATTGGTGGTCAGGACGTTGCCGATGGCGTCGAGGACGGCCGTGACGTTGTCCGTCGTGGTGCCGGCGTCGGCGTTCGGACGCTGGAAGTTGAACGCGTCCTTCTCCAGGCCGTTGTAGGTCGACGACGTCGGCAGGAGCAGGCCGTTGAAGACGGTGTTGATCGCCGGCCGACCCATGCGGTCGATCTGCTTCCAGCCACCGTTGTAGGCTACGGACGTGGTCGCCCAGACCCCGATCGACGACCCCGTCCCGCCGAGCCTGTCGTTCGGGAGCCGGAGCGCGATCGAGAGGACGTTGGTCCCGGCGAAGGTGTCGGCCGCCGTGAACCCGCCGAGGAGCTCGCCCAGGTTCGTGGACCCGCCGAGCAGCTTCTCCTTGAAGGTGACGAAGCCCGGCAGGTCGAAGAAGAACGGGTCGTCACGGGTGCCGGCGAAGGCGGAGCCGCCGCCGGAGATGGACGCCGTGCGGACCGAGTGTCGGTACGGCGTCGTCGTGCCCGCCGCGACGATGGCGCCGGTCCAGATGTTGCTGATCGCGGCCGATCCCGTTGCGCGCCGGACGACGTAGGCCTGGACCTTCGTCCCGTCGGATTTCGTCTGCGCGGCCCCGAAGCGGACGCGGTACGCGATGTCGGCCTTGCCGTCGTGGTTCCTGTCGACCTTCAGCTCGTACAGCGCGTTGGTGCGGAACGTCGCGGTCTTCGAGTCGGTGGGCGACATGAGGCCGTCCACGTTGAGCACGAGCGTCGTCCGCGACGAGCCCGAGCGGAAGGCGTAGACGTCGGTGATGTCGACGCGATGGTCGGCCTTGGCGGCCGGCGCGTCGAGATGGTCGGCGCCGCTGACGAGGAGCGGGGACGCTCCGACGGCGAGCGTGAGCCCCGCGACGGCCAGCAGGCCGAGACGCGAGAACCCTGGGGTGATGGACGGACGCATCGTGTGCGCAACCTCCCTGTCGGGCCGGCACTCACCGGCCACTGGTCCCGTCTGCGCACCGGCTGTCACATCGGATCAATCGCCTACACTCGGCGGCGTGGGAGCGAGCGATGCGGAGACGGAGCCGGGCGTGTTCATCACGCTCGAAGGGCCCGACGGATCCGGCAAGTCAAGCCTGCTGCGCCGGCTGAGCGCGCACCTCGCAGCGGCCGGCTGTGACGTCGTGGCGACCCGCGAGCCAGGCTCCACGCCGCTCGGCGAGCAGGTCCGGCGCCTGGTCCTCGACACCGAGCCGAAGATCGACCGCACCGGGCTCGCGGACGCGCTCCTGTTCGCGGCGTCGCGCGCCCAGCACGTGGCGGAGGTCATCCGGCCGGCGCTGGCGCGCGGCGCGGTCGTCGTGTGCGACCGGTATGCGGACTCGTCAATGGCGTACCAGGGGGCGGGCTCCGGCCTGCCGATGGACGAGCTGGCCGCGGTCCAGCGGTTCGCGACCGGCGGCCTGGTGCCGGATCTCACGATCCTCCTCGACCTGCCCGTCGAGGTGGGCCTCTCGCGCAAGGCCGCGGAGGTGACCCGGTTCGAGGCGTTCCAGGATCGGGCCTACCACGAGCGGGTGCGCGCGGCGTTCCTGGCGTTCGCGGCGGCCGAGCCCGGCCGCTACGCGACGATCGACGCGACCCGTGACGAGGCGGCCGTGCTCGCGGACGCCGTGGCGACGCTCACCCGTGTCGCGGACCGCGCGCCGTGTCTCCGCGCCGCCGTCGAGGCGCCCCGGTGACCGGCGCCTCGCCCGCCCGTGAACCGATCCCGCCGCCCGTGCGCATGCCACGATGAGCGACGCACGCCTCGAACCTGCGGTCGCGCCGGGGACTCCCGCCGTCGTCGGCGACGAGGAGCTCCTGGCCGGACTGGCCGCAGGCCGGCTCGAGGCCCTCGACGCCCTGTACGAGCGCTACAAGACCATGGCCTACGGGATCGCCAGACGCATCACGGGTGACGACAGCCTCGCCGAGGACGTCGTCCAGGAGGCGTTTCTCGGCGCGTGGCGGAGCGCGGATCGCTATGTGACCGGCCGCGGGTCGGTCAAGACGTGGCTGCTCGCGATCGTCCATCACCGCGCCATCGACGCGGTCCGTCGCCGCCGCCCGGCCTCGGAGCTTCCCGAGGAGGCCGAGGGCATGCGCACGCCCGAGCCGCTCACGCTGCCCGACGTCTGGGGCGAGGTCTCCGGGCGGCTGGATGCCACTGCCGTGCAGTCCGCCCTGGCCGCGCTGCCGGCGCTCCAGCGCCAGGCGCTCGAGCTCGCGTACTTCGGCGGGCTGACGCAGACGGAGATGGCCGCGCGCCTCGACGTGCCGCTGGGGACCGTGAAGAGCCGCGTCCGCCTGGCCCTCGTCTCGATGCGCCGCGAGCTCGGCCTGTCCGTGTCCCCGGGCCTCGATGCCGGGGAGGCGTCGCCATGACGACACCCCGGACCCTGACCTGCGACGAGATGCGCGACCTCGCGCCGCTGTTCGTGCTCGACGCGCTCGAGCCCGCGGAGATGACCGCCGTCCGCGAGCACCTCGCGGGTTGTGCCGACGCGCACCTCGAGCTGCTCGAGCTGGGCGAGACGGGGACCGCGCTGCTCGACACCATCGAGCCCGCGGAGCCGCCCGCGCGCCTGCGGTCGAGCCTGCTCGCGGCCGCCGCGGACGACCTTGCCGCCGGCCGCCACCCGTCGGCCGCGACGACCGCCCGCCCGACGCCTGTGCGCGAGGGATCGCCCGCGGTGGCCGCTGTCCCCCCTGCGGTGGCCGCTGTCCCGCCCGCGGTGGCCGCCGCGACGGCTGCGGCAGCATCCCCGTCCAACGTCATCGACCTCGCCGCCCGCACGCGTCGCGGCTCCCGTCTCGGCTGGCTCGTGGCGGTCGCGGCCGCTGTCGCCGTGCTCCTGATCGGCGGCTCCAACCTCGCCCTCCGGCATGACCTCGACGCGGCCGAGGCCTACCGGGACGGTGTCACCCGGGCGCTCGACCTCGCCGCGAAGCCGGGCTCGGTCACCGCGCTGCTCACCAGCGGGGACGGGACGGTCTCCGGGTTCGCCGTCGTCGGCGCCGATGGCACCGTCCGCATCACGATGAAGGGCCTCGCCCCGACGACCGGTTCGCAGGTCTACACGGCGTGGGCGATCGAGGGCGACGCCGCGCCAGTCGCGATGAACGACTTCACGGTCGGCGCCGACGGAGTCGTGTCGGTGACCGGCACCTCGCCCACCAGCGCACCGGGCGCGACCCTCGCGCTCACGCTCGAACCGGGACCCGGGGCCGCGACGCCGACGCTGCCCGTCGTCGCCGCGGGCGTGACCCGCGATCCTGCGGGCTGAACGGGGACCGCTGCCGGCGCGCCGCGGCCCGCGGCTCAGGCGCGGGCTTCGGTGACTTGGGCGATCCCGTTCGAGGTCTCGAGCGCCGCACGCGCCGCCTCGATGAGTGACGTCCCGTCGGCTCCGTCCTGCGGGAACCGCGCCACGCCGGCGCTCACGGTGACCGCGCGTCCCTCGATCTGGGCGAGCTTCGCGATCCCGTCGAGCACGCGCTTCGCGACGAGCACGCCCGCCGACCCCGGGGCGACGAGGATGAACTCGTCGGCACCGGTCCGGGCGACGGTGTCCACGAGCCGGACCGTCGCTGCCAGGACCGCCGCGACCTCGCGCAGCGCGCGATCGCCGGCGCGGGCCCCGGCGGTGTCGTTCAGCTCCGTGAAGCCATCGATGTCGAACAGCGCGACCGAGACCTCCGACTGCTGGCGGGCGGCGCGGGCGACCTCGAGCTCCAGCACGCGGCCCAGCGTCCGCGCGTTGGAAAGGCCGGTCAGCGGGTCGGTGTGGGACACCCGCTCGGCCCACTCGGCGCGCTCGGCGGCGAGCGACGAGGTCCGGAATGCCGCGATGGCCGCCGCGGCGAGGTCCGCGATCGCGACGAGCAGCGTCTCCTCGGCCGTTCCGACCTCGTGTGCGCCCGGCCACCCGAACGTCAGGACGCCAACGCACGCCTCGACGCCGCCGCTCGCGACCACCATCGGGAGATCCGCGCCGGTCATCATCGTGCCGTCGGGCGTCTCGCCGGTGCGGCTGAGCGTCCCGGTCCGGTCGAGCGCCGCCCGGTGGATCGGGTGCTCCGGGTTGGTCGTCACGTCCGTCGCGAACGGGGCGACGGTGTCGTCGGCCATGCCCAGCGTCAGCAGCAGCTCGAGCGCCCCGTCATCGCCGTCCTGGAGGAAGACCGCGGCCATCGGGGCGCCGACCGCCCCGGCACCCGCCTCGACGATGACCCCGAGCGCCTGGTCCAGGGTGTCCGCACGCGCGAGCGCGGCCGCGCCGGCGGACAGGACGGACAGCGGGCCGGTGCCGGCGGCCGTGGAATCGGACACGAGTGCCTCCGTGTGCAGCTGCGACGGCGCGAACCGTCCGGGATCACCGGACATCCCCTCGCGCGAGTGCGTGGCGAGTCGGCATCGTACACCGCCGCCTCCGCGCGACGGGACCCGCCGTGGCGCACCTCGCGCCCGTCCTCGTCGGCTATGCTCCGCGCGATGAAGATGGTCGTCGCGATCGTCCACAGCGAGGACGCGGGAGTCCTCGTCGACGCGCTCCTCGAGCACGAGTTCCGGGCGACCCGGCTGCACTCGAGCGGCGGGTTTCTCAAGCAGTCCAACGCCACGGTCATGCTGGGCGTCGAGGACGGCGAGGTGGACGAGGTCCTGGGGATCGTGCGCGAGAACTGCCACTCCCGAACCCAGATCGTGAACCCGATGCCGCCGATCATGGAGCCGGGCGAGTTCTTCATGCCCTACCCGCTCGAGGTCGAGGTGGGCGGCGCGACGGTGTTCGTGATGCCCGTGGAGCGCTTCGAGCGCCTCTAAGCCGATCTCGCTAGCTTGCGCCGAGCTGCGTGCGGGTCGCCTGGAGGTCCGGAAGGACGGGCTGGACGATCGCGAACGTCCCCCTGGCCCCCGGCGCCAGCGTCGACGGCGAGACCGTCGCCGTGCCGCGATCCAGGACCTCGCCGCGCCTTCCGTACCAGGTTCGCGCCGAGGCCACCGCGGTCGCCGTGGTCGTGCCCGTGTTCTTGACCGTCCCGCGCTCGGTGACGGTACCGTCCCCGTTCGCTGTCCTGGTCAGGGACACGAGGCTCAGGGACCGTGACGGCGGCAGCGCACCGGTCGTGACCGTGTAGCGCACCGTCGCGTAGGCAGGCACGGACCCGCGCAGGACGAACGGCGACACGCCGCCGTCGGCGAGGCGTCGCGCGAACGCCTTCCCCGACAGCGTGCCGACCTTCGTGCCGCTCGCGTTCCTGAACGTCGCCGTCACCGTGGCCATGCCCGTCGTAGCACGCGTGTTGTTGATGATCTCCCCGACGATCCGCACGATGCCGCCGCCGCCCGCTCCCCGGGTCACCCGCGAGCTCTTGACGGTCGTCCCGCCCGGCAGGGACCGGAACCGGACGACGTAGGGCGCGTCGCTCCCGCCGCCGCCGGGGAACGAGACCCGGACGCGGTAGGTGCCCGCGCCGAGGCGTCTCGTCAGCTCCTCGAACCGAGTGCCGATCGATGCGTCTGCCGTGGCCAGGCGGGTGGCGCAGGACGAGTACAGGTCGAGCCGCGCGTTCACCGGCAGGTCGCCGGCGGTGATGACCACCCGGTGACCCGCGGAGATCGTGAACTTGAACCAGTCCGCGTCCCCGTTGCCCGAGGCGTGGTCGGTCCGCCAGGAGCCCGTGGGCGTGGCGGCGGCGGAGGCGCAGGTGTCGGCGGCGTCGGGGACGTACGTGGCCGCCAGGGCGATGTCGGCCGACGCGGTGACGTCCCGGCTGCGTACGAGGCTGTCGTCCCACCTGGAGAACCGGTACCGAGCGCCCCCGATCGCCGTCGTCAGCGGCGGGGTCACGGTCACGAGGGAGCGCTCGAGGACGGTCGTCGTGCTTGGGCTGACAGCCTGCGTCTCACCCACCGACACCGTGACGCCGGTGGGCGTCGTGGCGACCTGGATCGACTTCGTGCGCGGGTACAGCGAGACCGAGGCCTGGCGCTTCGACCCGTGCGTGTCGGTCGCCGTGAGCCGGAGCTCGAGATGCGACGGGTACGGGTGATCGGGCGCCGTAAACGATCCGGTCGCGCCCGCGTCCGTCTCGACGCCATGCTCGTGGCAGTCGGCCGGGCAGTGAAGCATCACGACGTCCCACTGGAGCGCCGTCCCGGTGAGCGACCCGTCCTGTGGGTCGTCGGCGTGGCCGCTGAACGCGATCGTGTCGCCGACGGCCCACGCAAGGTCCGCGCCCGGCGTGTCGATGACCGGGACGGGCGGATCGTTGGTCGCGTCGACCACGAGGCTCACGGTGTCCTTGAGCCCGTTCGAGCTCTCGACCTCGAGGCCGACCGGGTAGACGGCGGGCGTCGTGACGGCCCAGTCGTAGGTCGCTCCCGTCGCGTCGTCGTAGACGCCGTCGTTGTCCAGGTCCCAGCGCCAGGCGACAAGCGACGCGCCCGGATCCGGGTCGCTGGACGCGGAGCCGTCGAGATGGACGGTCACCGGCGCCAGGGCTTCCGAGGGATCGGCCGTGGCCCGCGCGATCGGCGCGATCACGTACTTGATCCGGACGACCCGGCCGTTGTCGTGATCGACGTAGTACAGGTCGCCGCCCGGACCGGTGCGCAGGTCCACGGGGTTGTCGATGGACGACGCGACGAGCTCCATCGCGGATGCATCGGGCACGCCACCCGATCCGCGGGGGAAGAAGGCCAGGCAGTCGCGGTCGTAATCGACGAAGAACAGGCCGCCGACGTACCGGGCCGGATAGTCGGCCGTCCCGCCCGTCGATCCCTCGTAGAACGCGAGGCCGGTGGGCGCCCCGCCGTCCGTCCCGTCGACCGGGTTGAAGCACGGTCCCGTCGGCAGGAGGGTGCTCACGTGGCTGTACGTGTAGAACGGCTGCAGCCACGCCGCGGAACCCTGGGCGTAGAGCGCGGCGCACATGTCGGTGCCGAGGTTCTTGAACGTCGTGGCGACCGCCGGGCCTTCGTAGCACGGCCAGCCGGCATTCGGGAGCGTCGTCGGTGTCTTCGCCGTGGTCGGGATCGCGATCCGGTCGATCGCCTCCCAGGTCTTGTTGCCGACGTGCGCGACGTACAGGTCCGCGGTTCCGGGACGGAATGCCAGGCGGAACGGGTTGCGGAAGCCGTGGGCGACGATCCGGCGGGCATTGGCGTCGCCGCTCGAGGCGAGCGGGTTGCCGGCCGAGGCCGCGCCCGTGTCAGGATCGATCCGGATGAGCGTGCCCCCGAGGCCGGTGGGGTCGGCTGTCGTCCGGACGTCCTGCGCGCGGAGCTGGCCGCCCTGGGCGGTCTTCGTGTCGACGGTCGGCTGGGTGCCCGCGGCAGAGGTCACGGTGACGGGGTCGGCACACGGGTTGACGGGCGTGAACGGGTTGGAGTAGTCGGGCACGGTGCCGCCGCGCTGTCCGAAGTCCACGCCGTTGAAGCTGGCGCCATCGCCGAACGTGACGTAGAGCTGGCCGTCCGGCCCAACGCCCATGCCTCCGCCGGAGTGGCTCGGGAACTGCTGGCATGCGTCCCAGATGAGGTTCGTGCGCGCGGTCATCGTGTTCGTGGCCAGGTCGATGGTGAGCCGGTCGATCTTCGTGCTGGCGACGCAGCCGTCGGTGGTCGGCCCGGGGCCGCTCGGCGGGGCCGGGCAGGCGTCGATCCAGTCCTGCGTCGTGTCACCGGGCTCGGCGCCCCAGACGTAGAACGCGTACAGGTACGGCCGGCCAGTGAGGAACGCCGGATCCAGCTCGATCGCGAGCAGCCCGCGGTCCCAGTAGTTCATGACGTCGGCGGAGAGGTCCGCCACGACCGTCGGCGTGCTGTCCGAGATGGAGTCGAACGCCTTGATGATCCCGGCCTTCTCCGCGACGAACGCCCGGCCGTCGGTCGCGAACCGCACCGACGTCGGTTTCGTGAGCCCGGAGAAGACCGTGACCTCGCGGAAGAACGGGTCCGCGAACGTGGCGGCGGCGCTGGCCGGCTGCGCGGGGAGCAACCGAGCGACCGGTCCGCCGATGACCGTCGATGCCGCGAGCGCAATGGCCGCCAGCGCGCGCGCCGCCCGGCGGGGCCGACGCCCGCGACCGTCACGTGTGAGCGCCGTCTGCCAGTCCATGGACGCGAAAGGGTACTCGTGGGAGGCTGTGCCGGTGAGGCCGTTGTGTCATCGGATCGTTGGGTGGGGACGTGGGTGATGGCGGTCACGACGACCGGGAGGACCGGGCGTATGTCGTCGAGGCCCAGCGGGCCCGCTTGACGGGTCCGTCGCGGGGCCTGCTCGCGACGATCGTGATCGCAGTCGCGGGTGTGGTCAGCCTCAGCGCCTGGGGCATGCTGGTGGCGCCCGGTCCCGGCCCCGTGCCGACGACCTCTCCCGTCGCGGTCGTCTCATCCACGCGCCCGCCCGTGCCGCCGGGACCCACCCTGGCCCTGCCGAGCGCCGACGGGGAGGGCCTGCCGAGCGCCTCGGCGGCGAACGAAGCAGACGCGTTCGCGGCGCTCGCCGTCTCCGGCGGCTGGCCTGCGTGCCCCATGTGGCGGCCGTTCTCGGACGGCTTCGCCCTGGATGCGGCGGCCATCGAGGCGGCGCTGCGGGACGTGCCCGGACCGGCGGGCATGTACCGGGTCCGCGACGCCGGTGGTGCCGAGCAGCGCGTCTGGGTGGGCGGCACGGAGGACGACGCGGCACGGGGCTTCGGCGGCTCCGCGATCGTGCGGGTCGGTGACGCCGCCTGGACGATCGTCCCCGCCAACGGCCGGTGGGCCGCAGTGCGGGTGGACAGGGTCCCGCTCCGGATCCTCGGGGCCGACGCGTGGACGGCACGGGTGACCGCCGTGCCCGCGACGTACTGCGGAGTCTCGTTCGGCGGCCCGCCGCCCGTCGTCGTCGAGGTGCCCGGCTCGGCCGACCCGTATGCACGGCTCGTGGTCGAGGCCGGCTGGTTCGTGTGCCGGACGTGGCAGCGCCTCGACGATGGCGCCGGCCCGACCGCGGCGGATGTCGACGCGGCCGCGGAACGCGCGCGGTCCGCCGACGGCCCGGCCTGGCTCACCGTGACCGTCCATGGCCCTGGAGCCGATCGCCAGCTGCCCGTGTGGGTCGGCGACGACCCGGCGGCGGCCGGCACGAGCCACGGGACGACGCTGGTCGTGCTCAACGGCGCCCGGCCGCACAGGGCATGGATGACCGCGAGCGTCGATGGCCACCCGATGGCGGTCGCGTTCGACGTCGTCACGACACCCGCGGGACGGACGGCGTGGCTGCCCACCGGCTCGGAAGCGGGGATCGTGGGCGACTGCACGCCGGCGCCCGGCTCGCCGGTCGGCGGGGCGGCGACACCGACGCCCTCGCAGTCGACTGGGGTCGGGTCGCCGATCGAGATCCTGCGCGGGATCCCGAACGCGTCTGCGCTCCTCGCCCAGCGACTGGGCTGGATGGGCTGCCGGATGGCGACCCTGGAGCCGTACCCGCTCGATGTCCCGGGTGACCTCGTCGACCAGGTCGTCGCGTCGCTCGGCGTCGAGAGCGGCCCGATCGGGCTCACGCTCGACGGCGCCACCCAGCCGACCCTGGTGTTCATCGGCACGGACATCGTCGAGCTGGCGCGTCTCGAGCAGGTGCCGGTCGTCGCAGTCGACGGGCGGCCGGTGATCTGGATGGCCGACGAGACCCGCGCCCGCGAGTGGCGCGCGTCGATCACCCCCGCGGGGCGGACCTTCTGGGTCGCGACCGGCGCCGCCGCCTGGCCCGACGGGGGATGCGTGCCGCCGCCCGACGCGACGCCCGGCATCACCGGCTTCCGATCCTTGACCTGCTGGACCGACCGTGACCGCTGCCTGAAGGCGATCGAGGCGGCACGGACATTCGCGCCGGAGGCGTTCGGCCCGGCCGCGGACGTGGCCGCGGGGCTCGCCTCGACGTGCCCTGCGGGCGTCGCGTGCCCGTGGACCGGTCCCGACGACCCGGTCACCGTGACCGTCGCCCCGGATCACTGGCGTGCGCTGGGCGAGCTCCGCCTGTTCACCACGGGCCTGCGACGGCTGTCCGGCGTGGCCGTGGAGCACGCGGCCGATGCCGCGTCGCCGGAGACGCTCGCCCTCGCCTCGCGGCCGTCGATCGCCCTTCCCGAATCCACCGCGGTGACCGGGACCTGCGGCCCGGGTTCGCTTCGCGGTGCGCTCCACGCGAGCCCCTGGGATCCCCGCATCGCATGGGTCGGCCAGACGCCCGTGACGTGGCCGGCGGGGTCCCTCGCCCTGTTCGTCCCGGACCTGCGGCTGTTCGCTCCCGACGGGACGCTGGTCGGCGGACCGGGAGACGAGGTCCTGCTCGCAGGCGCCGCCGAGGGCCCTGGGGCTGCGGACACGTTCGACGCGTGCGAGGTCGTCTCGGCGCGGACCGCCGAGCCGTGACGTCCGGGCTCGCACGCCCCCGCGCTACCCTCCCCGGATGAGCCTGCGCCCCGACCTCATCGAGTGCTGGGTGTTCCGAGTCGCGCCGCCCACCTCGCCGACCGACGCGAGGACGGACGCCGAGCGCCTGGAGATCCTGCTCATCCGGCGCGCCGCGCACCGGATCTTCCCGGGCCTGTGGCAGTGCGTCACCGGTGGCGTGGAGCCCGGCGAGCGGATCCCCGCCGCCGCGATGCGGGAGGTCGAGGAGGAGACCGGACTCGGCTCGGCGGAGATCGAGCGCTTCTACGACCTCGACCAGGTCGCCCCGTTCTACGACGAGGGCACGGACGCGGTCGTCGTCTCGGCGATCTTCGCGGCCCGCGTCCGCCCTGACGCCACAGCCCGCGAGTCGTGGGAGCACGACGGACTGCGCTGGGTCCCAGCCGCGGAGGCGCCGGGCCTCGCGATCTGGCCGTCGTACGCGGACAGCGTCCGCCGCGTCAGCGAGCTGCTCCTGGACCCTGCCCTCGAGCCGTGGTTCGCGCTCGACGCCGACGGGAGCCGGGTCGCGCGTCGCCCGAAGGCTCAGTAGCGCTCGGGCACGAACGTCTGCTCGTCGATGGGCGGACGGACGTAGCCCCGGTCAGGCTCGCGCGGCGGCAGGACGATCGGCTCCGGCGTCAGGTCCTCGTACGGGATGAGGCTCAGCAGGTGGCTGATGACGTTGAGGCGTGCCCGCCGCTTGTCGTCGCCGTTGACCACGTACCAGGGCGCCTGCTTGATGTCCGTGTGGCGGAACATCTCGTCCTTGGCCTTCGAGTACTCGACCCAGCGGGTCCGCGACTGGAGGTCCATCGGCGACAGCTTCCAGCGCTTCGTGGGGTCGGCGATGCGGGCCTGGAAGCGGCGCTCCTGCTCGGCGTCGCTGACCGAGAACCAGTACTTGATGAGGATGATCCCCGAGCGCACGAGCATCCGCTCGAACTCCGGACAGGAGCGGTAGAACTCCTCGACTTCCTCGGGTGTCGCGAAGCCCATGACCCGTTCCACGCCGGCGCGGTTGTACCAGCTCCGGTCGAGCAGGACCATCTCGCCGGCTGCGGGGAGGTGCTGGGTGTAGCGCTGGAGATACCACTGGGAGCGCTCGCGGTCGGACGGGGCGGGCAGGGCCACGATCCGCGCGACGCGGGGATTGAGCCCGGCGGTGATCGTCTTGATCGAGCCGCCCTTGCCGGCGGCGTCTCGACCCTCGAACACGATCACCACCTTGAGCCCGCGGGCCCGGATCCACTCCTGGAGCTTGGACAGCTCCACCGAGAGCTTCGCGAGCTCGGCCAGGTAGACCTTGCCCTTGAGCGTCGGCTTCGGCGGGGGTGCACCGGGAGCCGGCGTCGGATCGGTGTTGGCGGCCGCCGCCGCGGCTTCTCGCTGTGCCCTGCCCTTGGCCATGCTGGTGCCTCATGGCTCCCGGCGGGCGCCGGATCGGATTGCGCCCGCAACGTGATCACCAGTATGGGCGCAGGGGGTTCCACTAGTAGACTGTCGGCCACCGCCTGGAGGGATGACATTGCGCGCGAGGACGACGGCATGACCGAGACGCTGGCGAACCGGCGAGTCTTCCGCTCGAAGCTGGACACGATCCGCCCGACGTACGGCTTCGAGGACGTCTCGCTCGCCCCCGGCACGGACACCGTCGACCCGGCCGACGTGGTCCTCGGGCAGGACTTCTGCGGGATCCGGCTCGAGATCCCGGTGGTTGCCGCAGCGATGGACGCCGTGGCCGACGTGCGGCTCTCGGCGGAGCTCGCCCGCCTCGGCGGGCTGTCGTTCCTCAACCTCGAGGGCGTCCAGTTCCGGTACGAGGACCCGTCCGAGGTCCTCGACCGGATCATCGCCGCGCCGGACGACCGGGTGCAGGACGTCCTCGCCGAGGTGTACACGGTCCCGATCCGCGAGGACCTCATCGCCGCCCGGATCGAGCAGCTCCATGCCGCGGGCTCGAAGGTGGCCGTCAGCGCCACCCCCGGGATCGCCCGCACGTACGGGCCGTTGTGCGCGGAACAGGGGGCGGACCTGTTCCTCGTCCAGAGCCAGGTCTCGTCGGCCCGCCACCTGGCGTCCGGGTACGAGCCGCTCGCGCTGTCCGAGTTCACACGCTTCATGCCGATCCCGGTCGCGGTCGGCAACACGACCAACGCCGAGGCGGCGTTCCTCCTCATGGAGCAGGGCGCGGCCGCGATCTTCGTGGGCGTCGGCCCGGGCGCCGCGTGCACCACGCGCGAGGTGCTGGGCATCGGCATCCCGCAGGTCACCGCAATCGCGGACGTCACCGCGGCCAGGGATGCCTACCTCGCCGAGACCGGCCGCTACGTCCCGGTCGTCGCCGACGGCGGCATGAAGCGGGGCGGGGACATCGCGAAGGCGGTCGCCGCCGGCGCCGACGTCGTGATGCTCGGCTCGCCGCTTGCCCGCGCCGCCGAGGCGCCCGGGCACGGCACCAACTGGGGCATGGCCGCCCCGTCGCCCGTGCTGCCGCGCGGGACGCGGATCAGGGTGGGGACGGTCGGGTCGCTCGAGCAGATCCTCAACGGGCCGTCGCACGTCACCGACGGCACCCAGAACCTCATGGGTGCGCTCCGCCAGTCGATGGCCGCGCTCGGCGCGCGCACGATCGCGGACATGCACGACGTGGAGATCGTCTACGCGCCGTCCGTCGTGACCGAGGGCAAGTCCTGGCAGCTGCGCGGGAAGTAGCCGCGCCCCAGGTGCGCGGCGGGTCTCACGCGCGGCGGGCATCCTCGCCGGGGATGCCGCGGGCGGCGATCTCGGCCGCGAACCCGTCGAGGTCCTCGACGCCGTAGTAGACGGCGGGCACCCTGAGCGGCCCCCAGCGCACGGGTTCCCGGAAGTCGAGGCGGACTCCGCCGCGGGGCGATCCGGCGAACGAGAGGTCTCGATGGCGGATGCTCATCCGGACGCCGATCGCGGTGACCCAGCGCCACGGCCCCTCGATCCGCCAGCGCGAGACGTTGGCGATCGGGACGCTGAGCGCGAACCGGCCGAAGCGCACGAAGACCTCGGCATCCGCGATCTCCGCGTATGCCCTGTCGGGGGTCACGCCGAACGCGATGCGCAGGAACAGCCGGGACCGGTCGCCGATGCGGATGGGGTAGCGGGTCGTCATCGCCCCATCGTAGGGCTACGTCATTCGTCCGGGCCGGATTGACCACGAGCGTCGATGGGGCGAGCCCCGGGCGGGGCGCAGGATATGGGCATCGAACGCGACGGGTGCAGGGTCCGGCCCAGGACCCCGAGAACCCGAGGCGATCGGGCGGACAACTGAAGAACAACCGAAGAACCGAGCCTCCTCCGACTCCAGCGACCGACCGCCAGCTCCCTACCCAGGCGGTCGGTCGCGTTCGTGTGTCCGGGCGCGTGGCGCGGTGGCGAGGACTGCCGGGTCAGGCCAGCCCGCGCGCCGCCCACGCCACGGCCGTGATCGCGAACGGCCCGTCCGCGATCGCTCGCCGTGCCGCCTCCCGGATCGCGTCGTGCCGGGCCGCGTCAACCCGGCGCAGGTACGCGCCCGCCGGACCGACGCCCCTCGTGAACGGCTCCCACCACGCATCGAAGCCCGGATGCTCGACGCGGATGGACAGCGCCGTGCCCTCGATCGCCTGGAGCCCGGCCTCGGCGAACAGCTCCTCGAGGTGGCCTTCCCTCGTGCCGGGCAGCTGCGACTCGTCGTCGACGTCCGGGTCCAGGGTTCGCACGGCATCCCAGAACACTCGGAGGGGGCCCTGGCCACCGGCGTGATCCCAGACGCACGCCGCGACCACGCCGCCGGGCCGCGTCACGCGTCGCAGCTCGATGAGGTCGGCGACAGGCTCGTTCATGAAGTGCACGACAAGCTGCGCGAGGGTGGCGTCGAACGCGTCGTCCGCGAAGGGCAGGGCACCCGCCGAGGCTTCGCGGACCTCGACGCCCGGGTAGCGCTCCGCGATCGCCGCGACGAACGGGCGCGACGGGTCGACGGCGGCGACCGAGGCCGCGCCGAGGCGAGTGACAAGCTCCCCCGTGAGCGCACCGGTCCCACAGCCCACGTCGAGCACCCGTTGGCCCGGGTGCACGCCCGCGACGTCGGCGAGCTGCGCGGACAGGAGGCGCGAGTAGCGTCCCATGAACGCGTCGTAGGCCTCGGCGGCGACGTCGAAGCTCACGCGCGCGATCCCCGGATCTCGTCCAGCGACATGCTGGCGCCCCCACGCTGCCGCGCGCTCACTCGATGCCCAGGACGCGCAGCGTGTCGCCGCCACCCGGGAGGTGGCCCGCCTCGGCGAAGCGGCGCAGGTGCTCCGCGGATCGCGGCTCCACTGCGGCGGCCGCGGCGAGGGCGGCGCGCGCCTCCTCGATGCGCCCGCCGAGCGCCAGCCCGACCGCGCCCCACAAGGCGACCTGGTCGTCATCCGGGGCCAGCTCGAGCGACCGGACGTTGACCGCGGCCGCTGCCGCCAGG
>DASXVG010000039.1:0-3881 GCA_036504355.1 Candidatus Limnocylindrales bacterium | reverse complement strand
CCCGCGCCGATGGGGAGCGGGTTGTCCGCGTACGCATCGCCGCGCTCGTCGTCCGGGATGAAGGCCTCGCGCGCCAGCCCGCCCATGACGGCGAGCACGCGCTCGTCACGGATGTCTCGATCACGCAGCTGGTTGCGGACCATCCGCGCCCGGGCCTCGCTCAGGGGCTCGGGGCCGTGGGTCATCGGACCGGATGTCAGCTCGCCGACGGGCTCGGTGAGGGCTCCGCGGACGGGCTCGCGACGGGAGAGGCGCTGGGCGCCGTGGACGCGCTCGCGGCTGGCGAGGCGGCTGCGGACGCGCTCGGGGCAGCGGACGTGCTCGCGGACGGCTCGGCGGATGCGCTCTCCGACGGCGCGGCGGTCACCTCGATCGTCGGGACGGGGGTGGCGCCCTTGAACACGTTGCCGAAGAGGCTGCCGTGGCCGAACAGCAGCGCGAACACGAAGATCGCAACGAAGACCCCCACGACGCCGATGACGAAGATCGCGGACGCGCGGTCGTCGACGCGGACGGCCTGTTCCGAGACCGTCGGCGCGGCGGCGGGCTTGCGCGCGGGGAAGCCGCGCGGCGTCCTGCGGCCGGCACCGGCGGCTGCCGCGCCTGCGGCGACGGGCGCGGCGCCCGCCTCGGCGTCGATCGCCTCGGAGTCGTGGTCCTCGTCGGTCTCGAGCTCGTCGTCCGCCGGGCCGGCCTCGTCGGCCTCGTCGGCGTCAGCCTCATCCGGATCGACGGGCGCCTCGATCGCCTCGGTGGCATCGTCGGCAGGCTGGTCCGTCGTGCCCTCGGCGCCGGCGGCGCCCTCCGGGTCACGCTCCGTGTCGGTCATGCGGTGGTTGTCTCCTGGTCGCCGGCACGCCTGCGGGCGTCGCCTCACGCGGCCGTCAGTGTACCGAGCGCGCGCCGTCCCGCGACGCACGCCCTCGTCAGGCGTCCCGGACGGCGCTGAAGAACAGGCCCGCCAGCCCGGCAGCCACGGAGATGAGGCCCGCGAACACGATCACCGGCCCGATCCCCGTCACGTTCGCCACGAGGCCCAGCACGGTGGTCGCGACCGTCATGCCGCCGAACACGAGCGCGAACCGGAAGCTCACGACGCGCGCCATGAGCTCGGGCGGGGTGCGCTCCTGGAACAGCGTCTGGCTGGGAATGACGAACGCCATGTTCGCGACGCCGATGCCGAACATCAGGCCCAGCATCACCGGCAGCGGCGGGATGAGGCCGACGAGGACCACGAGGATGCCGAACGCGGTGTAGGCACCGATGATCAGGCGGCCCTTGGCGACCCTCGTCGCGACGAGACCCAGCACGAACCCGCCGAGCAGGTTGCCGACGCCGATCGCCGTCTCGAGGAACGCGTACGTCGCCTTGCTCGTGGACGGGTCGATGTGCTCGGCGATGATGAAGCCCAGCGCCGTGACCACGCCGACCGCGAACTGGGCGGCCGTGCCCTGGAGGGTGTTCGCGAGGAGCGTCGCCTCTGTGCGGAGGAACATCCAGCCCTCCTTGAGGTCGCGTCGGATGTCGGCGACGCCCGGCGCGACGGCGGGCTCGGGCGTCGTGCCGTCGACCGGCTCGCCCCACGCGTCGACGGCGGCGCGCGCCCGGCGGACGATCGGCGGGACGACCATCGTCGCCAGGAGTGACGCCGAGGCGAGGTAGGTCACGGCGTCGAACCAGAAGGCGAGAGCCACGCTGCTGCCGAGGAACAGGACGAACAGGCCGGCGAGCGGATAGTTGACGACGTCGGCGATCGTCTCGCCCACCCACATCGCGGAGTTGGCCGACAGCAGATCCCGCTCCGCGACGATGCGCGGGAGGATCGACACCCGGGCCGGGCGGAAGAACAGCGACACCGTCGTGATCAGGAACACGATCGGGTAGGCGAGCCAGACGCTGATCGAGATCGCCACCGGCACGAGGAGCACGAGCGAGGCGCGGAGGATGTCCGAGACGACGAGGACCTGCTTGTGCTCCCAGCGGTCGACGAGCGCACCCGCGACGGGCGAGAACAGCAGGTTCGGCAGGTTGGACGCGACGAAGGTCAGGGCGACCTGGAGCGGCGACTTCGTGGTCTCGTAGACGAAGAACAGCAGGGCGATCTGGTTGACGCGATCGCCGAAGAGGCTGATGAGCTGGCCGAACCAGAGCGCCGAGAAGGAGCCGTTGAGCGCGAGGCGCACATAGGGGTGGCGGCGGACGCGTGCCAGCGTGGTGCGCCGCGGCCGTCGGGCGGTGACGGCGGTCGGGGCAGCCCCCTCGAGCGTCGCCTCGGGGAGGAGGCTCAGGGCCGGCGAGGCGAGACCTGCGCCGCTGGAGCCAAGGCGCAGCGGCCGTTCGAGGGCGGCAGTCTCCTCGAGGGCCGGGCTGAGACCGGTGCTCGCCGGAACCGAAGCCGCCGGGCCGCGAGTGCCGGCGGGATACGCTCCGGGCGCCCGGAGGCGGGCGGTACCGCTGACGCCCAGGAGGTGGCCCTCGCGCGCCTCATCGAGTGCCTGCTGCGCGTCGGCGGACGTGCGCATGAGCGTTGCGAACAGGAAGAACGCGAGACCGGCTGTCAGGAACAGGTCCCCGATCGACGCCACGTTCTGGACCGGCGGGAGGGGGAGCGGGATGACGTCCGATAGGGGCCCGAGGCGGAGGAAGAACTCGACGTTCACGGTCTCGAGCGGGATGTGGAGGACCGAGCCGAGGTCGCCGGTCAGGCCGCTCATCCGGTAGGCGTCCATCCACACCGGCATCCGCCCGCCGTTGACCAGGATCACGAGCCCGTTGCTCGCGATGCCCACGAAGGCGAGCGCCAGGCCCGGGTAGGTGCGGTTGTGCCACAGGGTGAACAGGAGGAGGCCGTACGACGCGGCGAGGAGCGGCATCCGCAGGGTGTCGACGATTCCCACGCCGAACCCCAGCAGGGCCTCGGTTCCGAAGCGGATGATCACCGCGAGGAACAGGAGCGGCAGGAACTGGAGACGGATGTCCGCCAGGCGCTCCAGCTTGCCGCCGAGCACGAGGCCCAGCACGAGCCCGAGCGCGATACCGCCGATCAGCATGCGGCGATTCTGGGGTGCGCGGGGTGGCGTGTGGCGGCGATCACGTCGCCGTCAGCGGGGTCGGCGGACGGCCAGCGCCTCAGGACACGTCTGCCGGCGAGCCCGGCACCGGGAGGTTGCCGTGCGCCGCGGACGCCATCGCGGCGCTCGCGACGCGGTTCGCGTGCTGGCTGATCATCGGGATGGGCCGCGGCTGGACCGTGCGACCCGGGTCATTCACGCCCTCGACCCAGGTTGTCTTTACGAACGCGTCCACGACCTTCGGGTCGAACTGGATGCCGGCGAACTTCCGCAGCTCGCCGAGCGCCTGCTCCGCGGTCAGAGGGGTCATCCGGTACGGGCGCTGGGCGGTCATCGCCTCGAACGCATCCGCGACGTGGAGGATCCGGGCAAGCAGCGGGATCTCGTCGCCGATGAGCCGGTCCGGGTATCCCGAGCCGTTGTACCACTCGTGGTGGTGGCGGATGATCGGCAGCTCCCGTGACAGGCGCGTGACCGGCTGGATGATCTGCGCGCCCAGCACCGGGTGGGCATTCATGAGCATCCGCTCTTCCTTGTTGAGCCGCTCCTGCTTGAGCAGCACGTTGTCAGGGACGCCGATCTTCCCCACGTCGTGGAGCAGGCCGCCCCACTCGAGCGCCTCGAGATCCGCCTCCCCCAGGCGCATCACCCGCCCGATATCCCCCGCGATTTCCTTCACGCGCCAGCTGTGCTTGCTCGTGTACGGATCCCGCTTGTCCACCGCCCCCGCCAACGCGGTGATGGTCTGGGTGAACATCTCCCGCATCTCGATGAAGTTGTGATACGCCAGCCGCGTTGTGTACAGGGGCA
>DASXVG010000038.1:0-6688 GCA_036504355.1 Candidatus Limnocylindrales bacterium | reverse complement strand
GGGTCCCAGGTCCGCTTGATCTCGCGCAGCTTGGCGAACCGCTCCGGACCGAAGGCCGCCGCGACACGCGCGGCGGTCTGGTCGACTTCGGGATAGTTGAGATAGCCGCCACCCGAGAGCGAGTAGGGCTCGAACAAGCGCGCTGCTCGGCGTCCCCATTCGATGCCCGCCTCGTCCCCGCCGGCCTCCTGCCAGATGCTGAGTGCGGTGACATTCGCAATCGCCCGCCGCCCGCCGAAGGCGGCGGACTCGTCGGGGATCCGGTGCGCTGCGCCATGGATCAGCTCAACGAGGATGAACCCGTCGTCGCCGGACCCCTCGGCGGCGGCGATGATCGCATCCGCCAGACCCGATGAGGCTTCGCGGACGAGGTGGCCCTTCCAGTAGTGGCGCAGGCCGAACGGGATCGGGGTGAACCTCGCCTGGGCCTGGAGCCAGGTCATGGCTCGGAGGTTCGTCTCGAAGTGACCGGGATGCTCGCGCAGCTCGCGGATCGCCGCGTCCCCAGCGTCCGGCTCGCCGCGCCAGTCAACGTTGACCTTGACGATCGGCCCGCCATCCTCCTCGGACCAGAAGACGATCGCCTGCGTCACGAGCTCGTCGGGGGCCGACGCGTCCAGCTCGAACAGCCGGGCCAGGACCTGAGCGACCGCGGGTCCACGGTAGGCCAGGGATCCGCTGTACATCCGGTCGATCGGGGTGAGCTGATACCGGAACCGGGTGACGACCCCGAAGTTGCCGCCGCCTCCACGGAGGGCCCACAGCAGGTCCGGCTCACGCTCCCCGTCGACATCGACGACCCGGCCATCCGCCGTCACGAGCTCCGCGCCGACCAGCGTGTCGCAGCCGAAGCCCTCCGACGCGATGATGTGGCTGATCCCACCGCCCAGCGTCAGGCCCGCGATCCCGGTGTCGAAGAACGTTCCCGAGGTTGCCGCGAGCCCATAGCCGGCCGTCGCCGCATCGAGATCCATCAGGAGACAGCCGCCTTCGGCGTCGGCGATCCGCCGCCCCGGGTCGACGGTCGCGGACCGCCAGCGCGACAGGTCGATGACGAACCCGTCGTCGGGCATCGAGTGGCCTGCGACGCTGTGGCCGCCGCCCCGCACGGCGATGGCAAGGTCGGATTCGGACGCCCAGCGGACGGCAGCGACGAGATCATCCGTGTCGGTGGGTCGGAAGATCAGGCGTGGACGACGATCGAGCATGCCGTTGAACAGTGCCCGCGCGCTGTCGTACAGGCGATGGTCCGGGCCGATCACAGCGCCACGGGTCCGCCCAGCAAGCGATCGCTCGAGCGCGTCGATGGTCATCGCCTCCGGCCTCTACTCCCCTGCCTCATCGAGATCCAATCCTCTCGTCCCGCTCCCATCGAGTCAATCGGGCAAAACGCCACCCGAGTTGTGCCTACCATGGCGATCATCGCGATCGGCCGGCGATCCTGACAAGGATCCTCACGGGTCGAACGTCCAAGACGCATGAAGGATCGTCCGATCGACGCAGAACAGCAGCGGGAAGCTTCCGCCCTTGCAGCCCTCGGTCGCACGCTCGCATCGATCGCGCGTTCACGGTTCGACCTCGACGAGGTTCTGCAGGCCGTTGTCGAAGAGGCCGCACAACTGTGCAGTGCGGACTCCGCGAACATCGCCGTTCGCGACGGTACCGCGTATCGGCAGCGCGCCTTCACCGGGTTCTCGCCCGAGTTCAAGGAGCTCGTGCGGGGCGTGACGTACGCGCCGGATCGCGAGTCGGTGGTGGGCCGAGCCATCCTGGACAGGCGAGTCGTGCACATCGAGGACGTCCTCGCCGACCCGGAGCTCAGGGGGAGCCCGTTCCAGGCCGAGGTCCGGCGGACCGGCGCGATCCGAACGGACTTGGGCGTGCCGATCTTCCATGACGGCCAGTTGATCGGGGTGATCGCCGCAGCCCGAAACGAGGTTCGCCCGTTCTCGGATCGGGAGATCGGGCTGGTGGAGCAGTTCGCCGACCATGCCGCCATCGCGATCGTCCTGGCCGAGCTCTTCGCGACCGTCGAGCGCCAGCGAACCGAGCTCGCGCACTTTGCGCCGCAGGCAGCCGAGCTGCTGTCATCGGCCGAGGGCGAGCAGCTCCTCGCCGGCCACCGCCGCGAGATCTCCACGCTCTTCGCGGACCTGCGCGGGTTCACGGCGTTCGCGGAGCGCGCCGATCCGGAGGAGGTGCTTGGCGTCTTGCGCCAGTACCACTCGACGGTCGGCCGGCTGGCCGTCGCCAACGGTGGCACGGTGGAGCACTTCGCGGGCGACGGTCTCATGGTCTTCTTCAACGACCCGACGCCGATCGCCGACCACCAGCTCGCGGCGGTTCGAACGGCATGCGAGATGCGGGAACAATTTGCTGTCCTGGCGACCGCATGGCGCAAGCGCGGCTACGAGCTTGGCCTTGGGATCGGGATCGCCGCGGGCTACGCAACCGTTGGTCGGATCGGCTTCGAGGGCCGCTACGACTACGCCGCGATCGGGAACTCCGTCATCCTCGCCTCGCGGCTCTCGTCGGCGGCCAAGGCCGCCGAGATCCTGATCAGCCAGCGAGTGATGGCGAGCGTCGAGGACTCGGTGGAAGCCGCTGCCGTCGCGGACCTCGAACTCAAGGGCTTCAGCACGGCGACGGCTGCATACGCCGTGCGATCCTGCCGCGCGCCGTCGGTGTGAATCGCCCCGGCGGTTGCCACGAGGAGTGAGGGCCCGAAGCGGGCGAGCCTCTCTCGCGGACTCGTTGGCCGCTGGGCGGTGCCTCTCGGTCGGGTGCGACAGCCTGAGTTCAGCGATGGCACGGTCCGATTCGGACGCCTCAAGGGTGCAGGCGGCCGACCCGGATTCCTGTTCGGATGATCGGGAGATCACAACTGGCAGTCCGCCGGTCCACCAGCTGCTCCGACTTCCGGCCCGATCGCGGCGACACGCGTGCCGCCAGCGAGGGTCTGCGGCCGCGACAAATGACGATGGGCAGACGCCACGAACGGCGGTAGTGGGCGCACCCCCCCGCCCGCACGATACCGGAAGATCATTCGTGTGGAGCCCCGGCAATGGCAGGCCTTAGCGCCGCCCATCACGCGACCCGGGATGACGCCGTCCTGACAAGCGGGTCGCGCGTCGCAGTCATCGGCGGTGGCCCTGCCGGTTCGCTATTCGCCTACTTCCTGCTCCGGATGGCGGCGCGCGCGGATCTCGATATCGCGGTCGACATCTACGAGCCGCGCCGGTTCGATCATGCGGGTCCGACCGGCTGCAACATGTGTGGGGGTCTCATATCCGAGTCACTCGTTCAACACCTTGCAGCCGAGGGCATATTCCTCGACGACAGCGTCATCCAGCGTGGAATCGACTCGTTCGTGCTGCACACCGACAACGCAAGCGTCTGGGTGGCTGCCCCCATCGACGAGATGCGGATGGGAACGGTGCATCGCGGCGCTGGTCCTCGTGACGCTGATCCGGAGAGATGGGCTCCCCTCGACCAGTACTTCCTGACGAAAGCTGCCGAGCGCGGGGCCACTATCATCCGCGCTCGCGTCGATGAGGTCACTCGCGACGATGGCCGCCCCACGATCCGCGCCCGTGGTGGCGAACCGTCCCGCTACGATCTCGCGGTCGTCGCCACCGGCGTGAACACCTCGCTCCTCGGGGCGTTCGAGGGCCTGGGAATTGGATACACGCGGCCCCAGGTCACGAAGACCTTGATTCGTGAGTACAGGCTTGGCGGCGATGTCATCGAGCGCTCGCTCGGGACGTCGATGCATGTCTTTCTCCTGAACATTCCTCGCCTGGAGTTCGCGGCGCTCATCCCCAAAGGGGACTACGTCACCATGTGCCTGCTCGGCGACGGCATCGACACGGGCGTCGCCGATGCCTTCGCGGCATCGCCCGAGGTGCGCAGGATCATGCCGGCAGGATGGGCGCCCTCCGTGGCGACCTGCCAATGCCGTCCGTGGATGAACGTCCGCGGCGTGGATCGGCCGTATGGCGATCGGGTTGTCTTCGTGGGAGACAGTGGGGTGTCCCGGCTCTACAAGGATGGCATCGGCTCGGCGTACCGCACCGCCAAAGCCGCGGCGACCACGGCGCTCTTTCACGGCGTGTCAGAGCGGGCATTTCACGACCACTTCCTGCCGGTCTGCCGGTCGATCAGCAACGACAACCGCGTCGGGCGAGTCGCGTTCTTCCTCACTCGGGCGGTCCAGCGCCATCGCCCGATGCGCGATGCCATGCTGAGGGTCACGCGCGAGGAGCAGCGCCGAGGGCAGAACCGAATGAGTCTGGCGCTGTGGGACATGTTCTCTGGCAGCGCGCCGTACAGCGAGATCCTCCCGCGGATGTTCGCTCCGCCACTCATCGGCCAATGGCTGCGAGTGCTCCCGAGGACGCTCTTCGATCACGCCCCACTTGACCCATGGCGAAAGGAAACTGCCCCGTGAGCAAAGCCGCATTTGGCGCCTTCTACGATGCGGGCGAGATCATCGCTCGCCAGGGTGAGATCGCAGAGGGGCTTTACGTCGTCCAGGACGGCACCGTCGAGGTCGTCGTTGCGCACGGCGCGACCGAGGTCGTGCTGTGGACCGCCGCCGTAACGAGATCCTCGGCGAGATGGCCATCTTCGGCGGAAGCGTCCGATCAGCCAGCATGCGCTCGAAGGGTCGATCGCGAGTGCTGACGCTCGACAAGCGCAGCTTTATGCGCCGGATGAGTGAAGACCCTTTCCTCGCGCTCTCCATGATCGAGGTAATGGGGCGCCGCGTGCGCGAGCTGAGCCGCAAGGTCGTCAGACTCCAGGTAGCCGACACCCCTTCGTTCTAGCCCACCGCCGCGGTCGACCCGGACCGCACGCCCGCCGTCAAGCCCGCGGCACCCGTTTGCCGCGCTCGCCACGCCAGGCGCGGAGCATTCGGGCGTGGAGCTGCTGTCGGGCTCGAGCGCTGCAGGTGTTCTGGACCGCGTTGTTGCAGCACTGTGAGGAGCCATGCGGCGCGCGACATCGGGCCGGACGACCCCTCACCGTTCGTCTGCCGGAAGGGCTAGGCCCCAGGGATCACGCACCCCCCGCTCGGGCAGATCTGCGACCACTGGGCGTACAGCACGAGCGGGTCATAGTCGCGCATCGTGTCGGTGCTGAAGTTCCAGGGGCGGGCCGGATTGGGACCGAGGTACCCGTAGTCGTACGCGAGCCAGCCGGTGAAGTCGTAGCCGGTCCGGGACGGCGGCGTCGGCTCGGTGAGCAGCTGACCGAACGTCCGCGCCTGCTGGAGGGCGGGGAGGAAGCCGGCATCTCCCGACGTGTAGCCGTCGTGGAACTTGACGGTGTACTGGAAGTCGGGCATGACGCAGGTCGACAGGAACGTGTAGTACGGCGTGAGCGTGCCGTCCTTGTACGTGCCGGGTGTCCTTCCGTACAGCCAGCCGTAGTACGTGAACCGCTTCTGGCGACCACTCGGCGCGAGCTGGAATACTACGGTGGTGCTGCCGTTGACCATCGTTGCCGGCTGCCACGTGGATCCGGCCCAGATGTCGTAGCCGAGGGTCGTGTCTGTCGGCGACGTGTAGCCCAGCGTCTGCGCATACAGGTCGACCTCGCCGAGCTTTCCACCCTTGGCCGAGTAGGTCATCGAGACGCGGCAGTTGCCGTCCACGACCACGTTGCTGATCGCTGGTCCACTGGATACCGGCTTGCCCGCGGCCACGGGCCCGGCGACGACACCGGCCAGCAGCATGGCCGTGACACCGGCGCCGAAGAGGCGCGTGGCGAAGTCACGCCGTTGAATGGTCATCGCATGGTCTCCTTCTGCTCCAGTGGCGGTGCTGCCGTGTTGTCGGACCTGCCCGCCGCTGCTGGCACGGGCCGTTCCGGCGATCTGCGGCGCCGCCGGCCTCGAGGCGAGAGGCTGGCGCCCAGACCACCTGGCGCATACAGAGGAATCCCCACACTTTCGTGGCCGCGTCGACGCGGCGTAGCTGCACCTCCTGGCACGAGCACGTGCGCGAGGCCCGCTGGATCGACGGGGCACCCACGCGTCTGAGGCTGTCGGTCGTGGCTGGAGCCAAGGCTCGCCGCGTTCTGGCGTGGGGGGCGTCCACGTACCGCGGGAGTCCGACCTTTGACCCTTGGCGTTGGTCGAATGACCCTGCAGGCTGCGCGAGGGTCGATGCGATTGGCGTCCCATGAGCGGGAGAGACCGATGGCACGGGCTGCACCGGTGGTGCTCGTGGCGATCCTGGTCGGAGCGTGCACGACGAGCGGCGCGCCATCCGGCGCACCGGGTCTCGCATGGGACGTCCGTGACGCGCCGGCCGCGGTCGATGACGTGGTATCGACGGGAGACCTGATCGTGGCCGCCGGTGCGACGGCCCCGGCCGGGGATCCAGGTGCGCGCCCAGTTGTCTGGCGATCTGCCGACGGCCAGTCGTGGGAGTCCGCCACGTTGGATGGCGACGGCCGGATCGCGGCGCTCGTCGCCAATCGGGGCCGCTTCGTTGCGGCGGGGACTCGGGCCTCGGGTTCGGAAACGCGGGCCAGGGCCTGGACGTCTCCGGACGCCACGGCCTGGACGCCGGTTGGCGACGACGCCTTTGTGCCGGGATCCGGCTGCGCCTCGACGAACGCCGAAGACGTGGCCACGGGACCGGGTGGGTACGTCGTGGTCGGAACCGAGTGGGGCGAG
>DASXVG010000037.1:0-45001 GCA_036504355.1 Candidatus Limnocylindrales bacterium | reverse complement strand
GAAGAACACCATCAGGTGCGCCGCCCAGCGGTGGACGTTGCGGGTGAGCAGCCCGAACACGACGGTGCTCTGGATGTCCAGGATGTTCGTGTACGCCTGGGTCTCCGACGGGATGTAGAAGAACATCAGGTACACGCCGGTGACGGTGAGCACGAGGAACAGGAAGAAGGACAGGCCGCCGAGGCAGAACGTGTAGGCGAACTTCACCGCGTGCTGGCTGACCCGCACCGGGTGGAGGTGGAGGAACACGTTGTTCATCACCGCGTACGCCCGCGACCGCTCGTCGTTGGGGTACGGGTTGCGGAAGATCGACCGCCACACCGGGCTCCGCCGGATGGACTGGTCGACCCGCTCGAACAGCGTCATCGGTCGGACCTCCCGATGCGCCAGCGTGGCTCGCGGCCACTGGACGGCTCCGACGTGGACATGCCGGGATATGCCGCCGCGCGATATAACGATCCACGATATGTCAAGCCCTCGTCCGGCCGTGCGCGGGCGGCCCGCGTCGTGACAAGGCGGCGACCGCTGTAGCCTGTCGGGGACATGGCCGCGCACGACACGACGCCGGTGCAGACGGCACGACCCGGGGCGATCGCCTCGGTCGTGGCGCTGCCGATCGCGATCCGGGTCGCGCTCGTCCTGGGGACGCTGGTCGCCGCGACGGCGGCCGTCGCGCTGCTTGAGCATGCCGTGGGGGTCGCGGACGCCTCGCCGCTGTACCTCATCGCCGTCGTGGTCGCGGCGGCGCTGCTCGGGACGTGGGGCGCGGTCGCGACCTCGGTGGCCGCGTTCCTCGTCTACGACTTCACATTCACGTCGCCGCGGTTCACGTTCGTCGTCGCGGATCCCGCCGAGTGGCTCAACCTCCTGCTGTTCCTCCTCGTCGCCGTCGTCCTGGGCCAGGTCACCGCGCTCCTCCGCGACCGCGCGGACGAGGCCGACCGGCGGGCCCGCGAGTCCGAGGCGCTGGTCGCGATCAGCCGCGACATCGCCTTGGCCCGGTCGTTCGAGGAGGCCGCGATCGCCGTCGCGGCACGCCTGCGCAGGGACGCGGAGATGGCGTCGGTCCGGGTCGTCCTCGCCGAGCGCCCCGACCTCCCGATCGCGGAGACCGGGGTCGCCCCGGACGACGACGCGAGCCTGCCCTGGACGCTCGTCCGCGCGACGCCCGACGGCGGCTCGGACTGGTTGCGCGTCGTCGAGGGGGGAACGCCCGCGACCGGCCCGTCAGGCTCGGCGGACCGCTATTCCGTTGCGATCGGCCCGGGTGAGCGGCCGGTCGGCTGGATCCACGCGACCCGGGTGGTGGGCGACCCGATGCCCGGTCGCGGCGCCCGGCGGCTGCTCACGCTCGCGGCCGACCAGCTGGGGATCGCCCACCGGCGCGACGAGCTGCGAGCCGAGGCCACGGCGGCAGAGGTCGCGCGCCAGAGCGACGCGCTGCGGGGCGCCATCCTCGACTCGGTGTCGCACGACCTGCGCACGCCCATCGCGAGCATCCGGGCCCTCGCGGGCGGGCTCGCCGACCCGGCCACGAGCCCCGACCTCCCGACCGTCCGCGCCACCGGTGCCGAGATCGATGCCCAGGGGGAGCGGCTCGCGGGCCTCGTCAACGGCCTGCTCGACATGGGCCGCATCCAGGCCGGGGCGGTCCGCGCGGAGCTCCGACCGTACGACCTGCGCGAGCTCGTGGAGACGACGCTCCGACGCCGGACCGCGGAGCCCGGGGCCGCCACGCCCGTCGTCGACATCCCGGATGACGTGCCGCCCGTCCTCGCCGACGCCGTCCTGTTCGACGGCGCGTTCGGCAACGTCGTCGACAACGCCGCCGCGCATGCGCCGGGCGCGGCGGCCCGCATCACGGCGCGCCTCGCCCCGGACGAGCGGCTCGTCCTCGCGGTGGACGACGCCGGCCCGGGTGTTCCCGAAGAGACCCTGACGCGGGTGTTCGAGCGCTTCTACCGGGGCGACGACGCGACGACCGGTGCGCGCCGCGGGCTGGGCATGGGCCTCGCGATCGCGAAGGGCTTCACGGAGGCGATGGGCGGCACGATCGTGGCGGGGCGGAGCGAGCTGGGCGGCCTCCGGCTCGAGCTCCACCTGCTGGCCGCCCGGGAGCTCGAGGCGGAGTGAGCGGGCCGCGGATCCTCGTGATCGAGGACGACGACGTCACGCGGAGCGCCGTCGCCGGGAACCTCGTCGCGCACGACTACGACGTCGACGAGGCCGCGGACGCGGCATCCGGGCTCCGCGCCTGGGATGCGGACCGCCCCGATCTCATCCTCCTCGACCTCGGGCTGCCGGACCGCGACGGCCTGTCGGTGATCCGCCACGTCCGCCGCGAGGCCGCGACCCCGATCCTCGTCCTCTCCGCGCGCGGCCAGGAGGCCGACAAGATCGGGGCCCTCGAGGCGGGTGCGGACGACTACGTGACCAAGCCGTTCGGGATCGGCGAGGTCCGGGCGCGGGTCGCGGCGCTGCTGCGACGGGCCGGCCAGGCGACCGGCGACCCGGCGGGCATCCTGCGCAACGGCTCGATCCTCCTCGACCCGGCGCGGCGCGTCGTCACCGTCAGTGGCGAGGAGCTCGCGCTGACCCCGCGCGAGTACGAGCTCCTCAAGCAGATCCTGGCCGCGCCCGGCCGGGTCCTCACGCACGGGCGGCTGCTGCGCGCGGTCTGGGGCACTGCCTACGGGAAGGAGGGCCACTACCTCCACGTCTACGTGTCGCGGCTGCGTCGCAAGCTCGAGGCGGCTGACCCCGACGGCGACGCGCGCGACGTCGTGGCCGCGGAGCCCGGCGTCGGCTACCGGGTGCGCGAGGCCGCAGCCGACTGACGTGCCGCGCGGGCCTCGGCCGCGTGTTGAGCGGCTGTTGAGCGTCGGCGACGCCCGGGGGTGCCGTTCCCTCTTGGGCGCCAGGCCTACGTTCGATGCATGGACACCATCGACGGGGCAACGCAGCCCCATCTGCACGACCGCGAGCAGGTCCGCGCCCTCATCCTGCTCGCCGCGCACAAGGCGATCGGCGGGGTGAGCATCTCGAACCTCCCCGACGCGCCCGCGCTTGCCGACGAGCTGGCAGACGAGGCGAGGCGCCGTGGCGTCGCGCTGGTCGCCGGGTCGGCGCACACCATCGTCGCCCGGCGGGTGTGAGCGACCTCGCCGAGGGCGCCGACCACCCCACCATCAAGCACGGCCGGAAGCCCGGGGACACCCGCGCCCTCGTCACCCGCCCGGACGGCCGCTACTTCCGCTACGGGCCCGACGGCACGATCGTCGCCCGGGCCGCCGCCATCGAGCCCGAGCGCCGGGTTGCCCGACTGGGGTTCGGCGCCCGGCGCGTGATGTTCGGCCGCGTGCTCTCCTCGCACGAGGAGCTGGAGCAGCGGCTGCCGAAGTGGAAGGCCCTCGCGGTCTTCTCGAGCGACGTCATGAGCTCCGTCGCCTACGCGACCGAGGCGAGCATGTTCACGCTGCTCGCGGTCGGCACGGTGGCGTTCGGGTTCCTCATGCCGATCTCGCTGCTCATCGTCGGCCTGCTGTTCCTCGTCACGTTCTCCTACCGCCAGACGATCCGCGCGTACCCGCAGGGCGGCGGCAGCTACATCGTGGCGCACGCCAACCTGGGCACGATCCCGGGCCTCGTCGCCGCCGCGGCGCTGCTCATCGACTACGTGCTCACGGTGGCCGTCAGCGTGTCCGCGGGCGTGTTCAACCTCGCCTCCGCGTTCCCCGTGCTGCACGACCTCGCGGTCCCGCTGATCGTCCTCGCGATCGTGCTCGTGATGGCGGTCAACCTCCGGGGCATGAGCGAGAGCGGCACGGTGTTCGCGCTCCCGACGTACATCTTCATCGGCAGCGTGCTGCTGCTCGTCGGCATGGGCCTCGTGCGCACGGCGCTCGGGCAACCGCCGCAGGTCACCGGCGTCGAGGCGGTCAAGGTCCCGGTCGAGACCCTGAGCCTGCTCCTGCTCATGCGCGCGTTCGCGGACGGCTGCTCGGCGATGACGGGGACGGAGGCGATCTCGAACGGCACGCCGGCGTTCAAGCCGCCCGAGTGGAAGAACGCCCAGACGACGATGGTCGCGATGGCCGTGGTCCTGGCGGTCGTGTTCCTCGGGATGTCGTACTTGGCCACCGTGAGCGGCGCCGTGCCCAGCACCCAGGAGTCGGTCCTGTCGCAGATCGGCGGCGCGGTGTTCGGATCCTCGCCCATGTACTACGTCCTGATCTTCTCGACGATGGGCATCCTCGTGCTCGCGGCGCAGACGAGCTTCGCGGACTTCCCACGGCTCGCGTCGATCCTTGCGAAGGACGGGTTCATGCCCCGCCGGTTCGCGTACCGCGGCGAGCGGCTCGCGTTCAACGCCGGGATCGTCGTCCTCGCGGCGCTCGCGATCCTCGTGGCCGCCGCGTTCTGCGGGCGCGTCGAGGCGCTCATCCCGCTGTACGCCATCGGCGTGTTCACCGCGTTCACGCTGTCGCAGGCGGGGATGGTCCGTCACTGGCTGCGCGACCGCGTCCCGGGCTGGCGGCGCAGCGCGGTCATCAACGGGCTCGGCGCGACGGCCACGTTCGTCGTCGCGATCGTGCTCGCGATCGCGAAGTTCGCTTACGGCGCGTGGATCGTGATCGTCATCGTCCCGGTCCTCGTCGGCGTGCTGCTGCTCATCCGTCGGGCCTACGCGAGCGCCGAGCTGGAGCTGTTCGTGCGGGCGGACGTCGCCATCGACGCACCCCACCGGCGCCAGCGCGTGATCGTGCCGATGCCGGACATGCGCCGCGACGCGATCCAGGCGATCAAGTTCGGCCTGACGATGTCCGACGATGTCGTGGCGGTCCACGTGACCGATGACCTCGAGGGCGCCGAGCGGCTGCGCGAGCGCTTCCGGCGCCAGGTCCACGGCGTGGACCTGCTCGTGCTCGAGTCGCCGTACCGGGAGCTTGTCCAGCCGCTCGTCCGCTACCTCGACATGCTTGCCGCGCGCGACCCGGAGGTGGTGACGATCGTGCTCGTGCCCGAGCGCATCGTCGGCCACTGGTGGGAGCGGATCCTGTACAACCAGAACGCCCACCGGATCCGCGATGCGCTCGCCGGCCGTCCCGGCATCCTCGTCGCCGACGTCCCGTTCCGGCGGCCGCGGTAGGCGACGGTCCGGCCGGCACGCACTGGGCGGCGGAGGTGATGGGTGAACCCATGGTGTGACGCGCCGCGTCCCCAGCAAGGGGGTTGACACCGGCGCTCTAGGGTCTATATTACGTGGGACGATATATCGCACAACGTAGTAATGGAGTCCCATGGAGCCCCGGATCCCCGAGCTCGGCCGCTTCGCAGAGCCAGCACTCCTCATCCTGGTCAGCCTCAGTGACGGGCCCAAGCACGGCTACGCCATCATGGCGGACGTGGAGGCCGGCACCGGTCGGCCAATGGGACCGGGAACCCTCTACGCCGCGCTCGCCCGTCTCGAGGAGCGCGGACTCATCGAGGCGCTCGCACCCGTCGAGCGGCGCCGTCCGTACCGCTTGACGGCGGTGGGGGAGACCGTCCTCGGCGAGCAGCTCCATGATCTCGCCGCGTTCGCCGAGACCGGCCTCCGCCGGCTCGGTCGAACTCCGGGCTGACCCGGGCGCGTCCCATGATCGCCCTGCTCCTCCGCTTCTATCCGGCGCGCTGGCGGGATCGCTATGGCGACGAATTCGCCGCGATCCTGGAGAGCCGGCCGCTCGGCCCGTTCGACGTGGCCGATGTCCTGCTCGGCGCGCTTGACGCCCACCTGCATCTCCGCGGCCTCGGCGCCGCATCCCAGCCTGGGAAGGGGTTTGCCATGTCACACCGGATCGGAGGGTACGCCGCCATCGGCGGCGGCCTCCTGTGGTTGTTCGTCCTCATCGGCAACGCGATCAACAACGGCGGCGAGTCGGGCTCCACGGTGCTCGGGGTCGGTGTCGTCGCGGCGACCGCGCTCACCCTCACGGCGCTCGTCGGCCTGAGCGCCTTCCAGGCTCGCCGGCACCCTGCGCTCGTGTGGGCCGCCTTTGCCATCCCCGCCCTGGGTGCGGTGATGGGCCTGGTCGGCTTCTTCGCGATGATCGTGCTGGGCAACTCCGATGCGAACCTCGTCGCGGGCCTGAGCGTCTGGGCCGTCTCCTCGGTCGGAGTGATGACGATGCTGCTCGGCTCGGTCCTGTTCGCCATCGCCACCTGGCTGGCACGGACCCTGTCGAGGCCCGCCGCCGCCGTGCTCGGCATCGGCGCCCTGCTGGTGGTGCCGGCGATCGCCGGCGCGACCGGGGCGTTCGGACCGCCCGCGGTGGGGATGGCGCTGCTATGGATCGCCATCGTCGCCTTCCCGGCGGGCTGGGTGGGCCTCGGCATCAGCGCCCTGCGCGCCACGGCACCCGGGCCAGTCACGTTCGAAGGAGCTCCCTCGTGAAGCGTCTCGTTCGCCCCGCGCTCGGCGCGGTCATGGTCCTCGCGCTTGCGGCGACGCCCGCGTTCGCCAACCACCACCACGTCATGTCGATCGGCGACGGGCGATGCGTGATCCTGGCCCCGGACGGAGGCGAGGACGAGGTGGAGCTGCCGCAGTCCGTGTTCGACAGCAACCCCAACGTCGACATCACGGCGGCTCCGGACCGTCTGCACCCGCTCCACGTGCTCGTGCACAAGGGCATGCCCGGCGACCACAACCAGATCGCCGTCGCCGGGACCGCCGATGCCGCCGCGCTCTGCTGGGCAGGCATCGTCAACGACTGAGCTCCACCGCCTCTCCGGCGGCGTGCCCCACACCCGAGGCGCACGCCGCCGCCGTTCTCCGGAGGAGACGCGATGACAACGACGATCGAGGCCGCGGCGCCGGCCGCTCGCGGGTCACGGGGCGCCACCTCGAGGCGCGTCCTGTTGTTCGTCGTTGCCGTCGGGCTGGGAGTCGCGGCGTTGCTCATCGTCGTGGGAACCGCGTCCTCCAACGGGCATGCCCAGCTCCATGGCGGCACCGGGACAGCGTTGCTGCTCATCGCCGCGGCGCTCGGGTGGCGCTCCGCGCCGGCCGGCCTCATCGCGGCGGTCCCCGCCATCGGGCTCACGGCATTCGCGGTCCCGATGCTCATCGAGGGGGTCGGGGCCCTCGGCTACGACCCGCTGACCCAGGCGCGCACGAGCGACCTCGCCAGCCTCCACGATGTCGGCCTCGCGACCACCTCGCTGGGGATGCTCGTCCTGGTCGTGGCGATCGCCGTGTCCGTCGGCATGCTCCTCGCCCGGCGGACCGGGCTGCCGAGGCCGGTCGTCGCCGCCGCCGCCGTCACGATCGGCATCGTCGGGACCCTCGCGATCAGGGTCCTCGTCGCGGGGATGTAGGCTCGCCTGATGAGCGCCCGCTCTCCGGCCCACGAGGCATTCCTGCGGGAGGCCGAGGCGCGGCTGTGGCGGTCGCTGGGCGTCGAGCCGGTCGAGCGGAGGCTCCGCTTGGCGAGGCTTGGGACGGCCGTGAGGATCCAGCAGGTCGGCGATGGCCCGCCCGTCCTGTTCCTCCACGGCGGCTCGACCTGGGGCACGTCGTGGGCTGACCTCGCGGCGAACATGCCCGGCGTCACGTGCCTCCTGCTCGACAGGCCCGGGACCGGGCTGAGCGAGCCGCTGCGCGACCCGGTGACCGATCTCGCGGGCCTCGAGGCGCTGGGCGCCGTCCTCGTCCCGGACGTCCTCGACGCCCTTGGCATCGACCGTGCGCCCCTCGTCGCGACGTCGTTCGGGGGCTTCTTCGCCTTCCGGGCCGCCGTCGCCCAGCCCGCACGGGTGGAGCGGATCGTGGAGCTGGGGTGGGCGGCGGGCGCGCCTGTCCCCCGGTTGCCCGTCCTGATGCGCGCGGGCACGGCGCCGATCGTCGGCGACCTGCTCGCCCGGCTGCCGGCGACGAACGCGACGGTCCGCGGGATCTTCCGCGGGATCGGGCTCGGGGCGGCGCTCGACGAGCACCGTGTCTCGGACGAGGCGATCGAGGCATATCGAGCCCTCCTCACGCACACGGACACGCTCCGCAACGACCTGACGCTGGGGCGGCTGTTCCTGTCGCCTGTTCGCGGCGCGGATCCGCGGATCCTGCTCGGCGGCGAGGCAAGAGCCCGGATCGGTCTTCCCGTGGATCTCATCTGGGGGGAGGCCGACCCCTTCGGCGGCCCGGAGGTGGCACGCGCGTTCGCCGCGTCCCTGCCGCGGGCGACGCTCGTGGTGCTGCCGGGGATGGGCCATGCACCCTGGATGGATGCGCCGGCGGCGGTGGCGTCGCTGGTGGCGCAGCGGCTCGCAGGCGAGGTGGTGTTGAGCTGATCGCCCCTGGTCGCCTGGTGCTCCCTCCGGGATGCGCCCACCGGGCGTCCACGTTCAGCTCTCGTGGATCTCCCACCCGCGCGCGACCGCCGCTCGCCGCAGCTCCCCGTCCGGGAACACGGCAACGGGGCGCGTCGCGAGCGAGAGCAGCGGGATGTCGGCGCCGGTGTCCCCGAACGCCGCGACGACCTCGCCGCCCTCCGCCAGGGCGCGGACCGCGGCGGCTTTCTGCGCGCCGGTCTGCGTCGCCGCGCGCACCCGCCCGGTCGCGACGCCGTCGCGGATCTCGAGCGGCGTGCCGAGCGCGACGTCCGCCCCGATGCGCCGGGCGAACGCGTCCGCGATCGGCTGGAAGGCGCCCGTGGCGAGCACGAGGCGTGCCTCGGGATTGGCCGACCGGACGGCACTCGCGGCGGCCAGGACGGCGGCAATCGATCCCTCGCGACGCGTCGGCCACAGGTACGCATCGGCAATCCACGCGCCCATCGCAGCGATCTCCGACGCCGCCAGGCCGGCGAGCAGTCGTGCCTCGTCCTCCATCCAGCGGCCGCGGAACGCCTCCCTGTCACGTCGGAGGAGCTTGCTGAGCGCGATGCGCGGCAGTCGCACGGTCACGAACCGCTTCGCCTCGGACGACGGGTGGTTCGCCATGAGCCACACGAGGACACCTCGCCACGTCTCGGCCTCGGCGAGGGTGCCGTCCATGTCGGTCACGACGATCGGGTGGGTCATGGCCCGCATGCTACGGATCGCGTCCGCCCACCGTGTCGATCGCGTGCGAGCGTGCATCGATGAATAGGCCGGACTGTCGTCGTCGGCCCGTTGGCCCGAACCTCGCGCGCTAGCTCGGTCGGGACCGGAGCGTGCGAAGGGCGACCGCCGCGAGCCAGCCGAGACCCGCAAGGAGCGAGATCCGCTGGAGCAGGCCGCTGGTTTCCGGGAACAGGAGCTGGCCCGAAGGGCCGCCGCCCGACGCCCCGAAACAGACGAGGACCACGATGGCCGCCGCCACCGAGCCGACGGCCCATGCCCGGTCGCCGGCGTGCCAGGACCGCCGTGCGAGCACGAGGGCACCTGTCACGAGACCGAAGAACAGCATCGCGGCCCCGAGCACGTGGAGCAGGGAAGCCGCCGTGATGTCGGTCGACATGCCCTCGGGCGTCCCAGGCGGGTAGCCGAACAGCGGCTGGGTGGTGAACAGTCCTGCAACGATGAACCCGCTCGCGGCGATCGCGATCGAGAGCGGACCGGCCGAGCCCCCGGGCCCGCCACCGAGCCGTGCCCGAAGCGCGACGGCAAACACCAGCAGCAGCACACCGGTCACCAGGAACGCCAGGACCTGCACCCAGCCGCCGGGGCCGAGGCTGAGGAGGCTGACCTGGTACCGCATCGGGTCGTAGCCGGCTCGCGACGCGCCCTCAAGCAGGTAGACGATCGTGAACAGGACCGGGGCGATGACCCCGGCCCACAGCAAGGCCGGCATGCGGAGGCGGGCGAGCACGCGCGCATCGTCCGCCCTCGCCCTCGCAAACGCAACGGGCCGGTGCCTTGTGGTGCGGGCCTCGCGAGGGTAGGGTCGTGCCATGCCGCGTCTCCAGGCCAAGCGCTTCGCCGATCCCGACCAGGTCCGGGAGATGCCGCTCGTCAAGGTCAAGACCGTCGGCTTCGATGACACGCAGGTGGGCTACTGCACGTTCGAGCCGGGCTGGCGCTGGTCTGCGTCGATGGGACCGATGCTGGGCCTCACGACCTGTCCGATCCGGCACCTGGGCTACACGATCTCGGGATCGCTCCACGTGGTCATGGAGGACGGCCAGGCGCTCGACATCGGGCCCGGCACCGTGTTCGAGATCCCGCCCGGGCACGACAAGTGGGTGACGGGCGACGAGCCGTGGGTGACCGTGGAGTGGGGCGGCAGCGGGCGCGCGATGGGCGAGGCCATGCAGGAGTCGCGTGGCCGGACGCTCGCGACGGTCCTGTTCACGGACATCGTCGACTCCACGGTCCACCTCCGCGAGGCCGGCGACGCCGTGTGGCGGGAGCAGCTGACCGCGCACAACGCGCGGATCCGCGAGCAGCTCAATGTCTACCGCGGCCGCGAGGTGAAGACGACCGGCGACGGCGTCCTGGCCGTGTTCGACAGCCCGACCCGCGCCGTCCGGGCGGCGGTGGCGATCGCGAGCGCGTGTCGCGACCTCGGGATCGAGGTCCGGGCCGGGCTCCACACGGGCGAGATCGAGGAAGCCGGTGACGACGTCCGCGGAATCGCGGTCCACGTGGCCGCGCGCGTGATGGCGCTCGCCGGACCGGGCGAGGTCCTGGTGACGACGACGACGGCCGACCTCACGGAGGGCTCCGGGATCACGCTCGAGGATGCCGGTGAGCACGAGCTCAAGGGCCTGTCCGGCCGCCGCCGCGTGCTGCGCGTGGTGGGCACGCGGTAGCGCCCAGGCACTGGAATTGCCGTCGACCTCCGAAGCTGGGAGCAACCGCCATGAGCGATTCGAACAAGGCAGCCGCCGGGTTCACGGCCGACGAGCGAGCCGCCATGCGAGAGCGCGCGAAGGAGCAGAAGGCGGCCGCGCGCCGCGGCGCAGACGACGCCACTGCCCTGGCAGACGTCCTCGCGAAGATTGCCGAGATGCCGGCCGCCGATCGGGCGATCGCGGAGCGGATCCATGCCCTCATCACCTCGACCGCGCCCAACCTCGCGCCGAGAACGTGGTACGGCCAGCCCGCCTACGCGAAGGACGGCAAGGTCGTCTGCTTCTTCCAGGCCTCGGCGAAGTTCAAGACCCGGTACTCGACGCTCGGGTTCAGCGATGAGGCGAAGCTCGACGACGGGGCGATGTGGCCGACGTCCTATGCGCTGACCAGGCTGACGGCCGCCGATGAGGGGCGGATCGCCGAGCTCGTCCGGCGCGCGGCGGGCTGAAGACGTCTCGCCGCTACCCCGCCTGATCGTCTGGGGCGGGTTTGATCGCCAGCGTCCCTCTCGCGGCGGTCGTCAGGGTCCTCGCGTGTACCAGATCGAACCCGGCGTGTCGTAGTTCAACCCTTCCCCGAACACGGCATGCGTCAGGCCGTCGCCGCCGATCGCGAGCTCGAAGTAGTCGCCGAATGGGAACTCGAAGCCGTCTGGCTGGATGTACCCGTACCCGGACGCGTATCCCGAGATGTCCGCCTCTGATGACCAGGTCGTGCCGCCGTCGGTGCTCGAGCGGTGGTAGACGTTCCACAGCGAACCGCCGGGCGCGCGAGCGTCCATCCACGCGATCCGCACGGTGCCGTCCCCCTCGGCCGCGATCGCCGGGAACGCATGGGCCACGCCCGCGGCCGCGCTCGAGACGTCCTCGCGTGCCGACCACGTCGCGCCGCCGTCGTTCGAGCGGGCGAACCAGATCCGCTCCGGCGCCCGCTTCGTGTCGCTGGGGCCGGCATTCCAGAGCGCATACAGCGTCCCTGAGGCGTCGGATGCCATCGTGATCTGGGCGCCGAGGTAGGCCCAGCCGCACAGGTCGATGGAGCAGTCGGGCGGTGAGCCCGACACGTCGACAACGGTGCTGCTCCACGTCGCCCCGGCGTCCGTCGACGTGCTCACGAACAGGTTCACCGGCCCCTTTGCCCCGCCGTTCTGCTCGTAGCCCGCCCACGAGAAGTGGACGTCGCCGTTGGGTGCGACCGTCCCGCCACCGGCCAGGGACCAGCCCAGCTTGCCCTTCGCCTTGACCTCCGCCTTGACCGATGACCACGTCTGCCCACCGTCGTGCGACGACGAGACCCAGATGGTCTGCGTGTGGTTGTACGCGACGTACACGTCGTCACCGCGCACCGCCAGGATCGGCTTGTCGGTGCCCGCGTTGGTCACGTCGACGGTGTGGATGGTCCACGTCGCCCCGAAGTCGCCCGACCGGGCGACCACGATGTCGGACTTGTCCCTCTCGAGCCATGCGGCCCAGACGGTCGTTCCGTCGACCGGGTCGACCGTGATCTGCGAGTCCCATCCGCGCGCCGCTGCAGTCTGGATCGGCCTCGGCGCATCCCACGTCGCGCCACCGTCGGCACTGACCTGGAGGACCTGGGTCGGGCTCAGGCAGGCATCGCAGCCGGGCACGCCGAGGTACTGGGCGTACAGGACGTACACGTGTCCGGTGCGATCGGCGGCGATCGCCGGCTCCCATTGATCACCGGTCGTGTAGCCGAGCCGCACCTGGGGCGAGAACGCATCGGCCGCCAGCGCCGCTGGCGCCAGCACCGGCCCATCAGGCAGTGCGTGCACCACGTCGTCCTCGACCATCCCGGACGGACGCTTGCCCTTGGACTCCTCTTCCTCCGCCGACCCGCCACCGCCGACTGCCGGCGCCGCGGACGAATCGGCCGCCGGTCGTGACGTCGGGCCCACGGAGCATGCGAGCGCGGAGCTGCCGATGGCGGCGGCGGCGACAAGGATGGACAGCCGAAGCTGGGCGGAGCTGGAGCGCATCACGATCCTCCCGTGGAGAGCGGCGCGGGCTGGAGCGGCAGTCTGCGCCGTCCGGGCCGGTCCCTCAAGTCGATCGTCTGGCGGCGGCGGTCACGTGGTGGCCCTCGCGACCCGGCTCATTCGGCGAAGCGCTCTTCCTTCCAGGGATCCGCGTCGTTGTGGTAGCCGTAGCGCTCCCAGAAGCCGAGGCGGTCCGCGGTCGTGAACTCGACGCCGCGGATCCACTTGGGGCCCTTCCAGAAGTAGCGCTTGGGGACGATGAGCCGGAGCGGGTAGCCATGGTCCGGCTCGAGCGGCTGGCCCTCGTACAGGTCCGCGAGGAGGACGTCCTCGTCGTCGAGGACCTCGAGCGGCACGTTCGCCGTGTAGCCCTGCTCCGCGTGGCCCACGACGAACCTGGCCGTCGGCCGGACCTGGGCGAGCTCCAGGATCGTCTGGATCGCGACGCCCTCCCAGTGGGTGTCGAGCTTCGACCAGCGGGTCACGCAATGGATGTCCGTCGTGACCTGCTTGCGCGGCAGCGCCTGGAACTCGGCCCACGTGAGCGTGAACGGGTTGTCGACGTCGCCGTAGACCCTGAAGTCCCACGTCGCGAGGTCGGTCTTCGGGACGGACCCGTAGTGGAGCACCGGGAACTTCTCGGTGAGGTACTGGCCGGGCGGGACGCGGCCGGCGACCGTCGGGTCTGCGGGGCGGTTGCCGAACAGGCGATCGAACATCCGGGTCTCCTGGCGGGCGATCGCCCGCCTGTGGCTGCAGCGTGTCATGGAAGGATCGTTCGCGATCGTGACGCTGCCGTGACTGTAGCCGCGCACTGTCCGATCGATCCAGCATGATGTCCGCCACCCACCGCCCGGGCGTCGCTCGGGCGGAGACGCTCAGTCCCGAGCCTGCCAGACCCAGGTCCCGGGAGGGTCGTTGGCGACGAGGTCGAAGGTGACGCCCTCGACCACGACCGGGGACGAGCCTTCGAACTTCCGGGCACGTTCGTTGCCGCGGTCGAGGACCTCATCGTGGTAGACGATCACGCCGGGGTGGATCAGCCCGTGCGTCGGCCGCCCGGGGACGAGCGGTCCGACGAGCGTCAAGGGCAGGTTGAAGTGCGCCGCGAGCCGGCTCAGGACGAACCTCGGGACGAGGATCCGGTACGTGGCTCCGTCGGGGAAGCCCCTTGGCCCCACGGACGGCGGGACCGGCATGGTCGCCGCCATCTCCGCGAGCCGCGGACCCACGGCGTCGCTCTGCGCGGCGATTGCCCGCTCGCGATCGATCGACGAGAGCGTGCCCCCGGTCGCGAGCAGGGGCCGCAGCACGACGGCCCCGATCAGCACGGCGACGACCGGGATGATCACCCGCCAGACGCCGCCCTGGCGGGTCCCGGCGGCGTCGCCGACCGGTCCCTGCCGGCCACCTGTCGCACCGGGTCGCGCGGCGGCCACGCGACCCCGGCGCCGATCCCAGGCGGATTGCGCCGTCTGCACCGTGCAGGCGACCCCGAGGGCGGCCGAGAAGCCCATCATCAGCCAGATCGGGCTGTAGTAGTGGTCCACGATCGGCCGCCCCATGGCACCCACCGCGAGGACGATCGCCGCCGTTCCGACGCCAACCGTCACGATCCCGATCGCCACGACCCGGGCTCGGGGCGCGAACCACGCGCCCGCCACCCCGACGGCGGCCATGACCGTCACGGCAGGATGACTGAGCAGCATGTCCACCAGGGCGCGGGCCACGCGACCGGCCGACGGCGTTCCGGCCTCGCCGGCCCAGAGCGCCGAGACCCGCAGCCAGTGGAGGGGATCACCCGCGAGCAGCTGGTCGTGGGCGAGCATGATCGGGATCGCGCCCCACCCGACGAGGATCAGCAGCCCACGCGGAGGCAGTCGGTGACGCGCCGCCAGGACGACGAGGATCACGGTCGCCACGGCGAGAAGGGTGAAGGTCTCGGGCCGGACCAGCGCGCCAAGGAGCAGCAGCAACCCGGCGAGCCCGTAACGGGGAGGTCGCGAGACGAGGGCGAGGCCGGCGCCGCCGATTGCCGCGAGGAACCAGGGGAGCCCGTACGCCCACGCGACCTCCACGAGCATCCGGGCATCGAGCAGCAGGAGGACCCCCGCCAGGACCGCCGCGACCGCGCCGCCGACCCGGTGGGCCAGGCGCGCCCCGATCGTCACGGCGGCGGCGGCGACCAGGATCGCGACGATCGAGACGGCGCGCCAGTCGTGCGTCAGTGAGTGCACGACGCCGTACACGAGCGTCAGGAGCGGCTTGGGGGTGAGGTTCACGAACGCCTCGAGGCGTTCGCCCGAGACGATGCGGTTCCAGTACAGGACCGAGGCGGCGGCGTCGGCCGCGACCGGCGCGGCTGTGAACGGGCGGATGATCCCGATGATCACGACCAGTGCCACGAGGAACACGCCAACCCACACGAAGGACGGGGGTCGTCGCCGGCGGCCGCTTCCGGGTGCTCCTGGGGGGCTCGCCGTCGTCGGGTCTTGGGACGAAGCCGCGCTCATGGCCCCCATTGTGCCCGTGTCCGCCGCAACCCGGACTGCGCTACCTTGTGCCGATGCAGCCTGATCCCGGCGCCGACGTGCCCGTGACGCCGAAGATCGTGATCGTGATGCCCGCCTACAACGCCGCCCGCACGCTGGAGCGCACGTACGCGGACATCCCGCACGATCTCGTCCACCACATGATCCTCGTCGACGACGTGTCGAAGGACGAGACCGTCGAGATCGCGAAGCAGCTCGGCCTCGAGGTCATCGTCCATCGCCAGAACCGGGGCTACGGCGGCAACCAGAAGACGTGCTACGACCGGGCGCTGGAATGGGGCGCCGACGTCGTCGTGATGCTCCACCCGGACTACCAGTACGACGCGACCCGGATCCCCCAGCTCGTGGCCCCGATCGTGTCCGGTGACGCCGACCTCATGCTCGGCTCGCGGTTCCTCGGCGACCCGCTCGCGGGCGGGATGCCCGGCTGGAAGTTCGTCTCGAACCGGTTCCTCACCGGCGTGGAGAATGTCGCGTTCGGCCTCCACCTGTCGGAGTACCACACCGGCCTGCGCGCCTACAGCCGCCGGCTGCTCGAGACCATCCCGTACGGGCGCAACTCGGACGACTTCGTGTTCGACCAGGAGCTCATCGCCCAGGTCGTCGCGGTCGGGGGGATGCGGATCGGCGAGATTGCCGTCCCGACCCGCTACTTCGAGGAGGCGAGCTCCGTGAACTTCAAACGGAGCGTCGTCTACGGGCTGTCCACGCTGCGTGTCGTGGCGACGTACCTGCTCCATCGCCTCGGGATCCGGCGGAGCCCGAAGCTGCTCCCTCGCCGCTCGCGGGGCGAGTCGGGCGCGACGTAGGTCCGGCAGGCGTGCGGCGGCTTCCCGGCGGCATCGGGCGGGCGATCCTCGGAGTCTCGATCTCGATCGTCGCGCTGGCGCTCGTCGTCCGGTCGGTGGATCTCGCCGCCGCCTGGGAGACGCTCAAGGGCGCCGACGCGCGGTGGGTCGCGCTGCTGGTCGCGTTCGTGGGTGCTGACGTCCTCCTGCGCGCCCTGCGTTGGAGGGTGCTGCTGGCGCCGGTGGGGAGAGTCTCGTTCGGGACGACCCTCTCGTCGCTGCTCGTGGGCTACCTCGCCAACAACATCCTTCCGGCCCGGCTGGGCGAGATCGTGCGCAGCGTGGACCTCGGGGAGCGGACCAGGCTCTCGCGCTCGACGATCCTGGGCACGATCGTGGTGGAGCGGGTCGTGGACACGGTCGTCGTGGTGGCGATCGCGTCGGTCGCGATCCTCGTGCTCTCCGTGCGAGGGATCGTCGCCTCCGCCGTGCTCGTGGGGCTCGCGCTGACGGCGCTGCTCGTGGTGGCGATCGCGGCAGGGATCGCGGCACACCGGTTGCCGGGCGGGGAGCGCTTCGCCACCTATCTCCACCGCTGGCCGCGCGTGCGGGTCGTCCTGGTCCGGCTCCGCGAGGGGCTCTCGATCGCCACGGACGTCCGGACGATGGCTGGCGCCGTTGCCCTGTCGGTCGCCTCGTGGTCGTGCACCGTGGTCGCGTTCGCGGCGGCCGCACAGGCAGTCGGCGTCCAGCCGACGATGGGCCAGGCCGCGCTCCTCGCCGCGGGCACGAACCTCGCGACCGCGATCCCGGCGGCGCCCGGCTACGTGGGCACGTTCGAGCTCGCGGCCGTGACGATCGGCGCATCCGTCGGCATCGTGCGCGAGGACACGCTCGCGTTCGCGATCCTGCTCCACGTGTCGACGCTGCTGATCACGTCCGTGGGCGGCGCGATCGCCTTCGCGCTCGGGCAGCGGAGCCGCGCGCGGCGCGCACCGGTGTCGGTGGGCGACAATGGGCGCACAACCGATCCCGCCGTCGCGGACGCCGTCCCGTCACCCGCCGCCGATGAGGTCGTCGCCCGCTCGAAGGGGGCTTGACGCATGAGCGACACGTCGCATGCCGACCGGGGCTGGCCGGGCGGGGCCGACCGGGGCGGCGACTGGCTCGCCGAGGCGGCGGGCGAGGTCGCCCAGCTGGGCTTCGTCCTGCGCGACGGCTCCGAGCCCGGGACCGTGCCCGGCCCGCGGCTGCTGATTGCCCTCCGGGCCGCCCCGACGCTGGAGCACTTCGACCCCGAGGAGGCGACGTACTGGGCGTTCGCGGGGGAACGGGGGACGCTCGAGTCGTTGACCCGGGAGTCGGCTCGCAAGGCGCCGCTCCCGATGGAGCGGCCATTCTCGTGGGGGCGGCTCCGGGTGCTCGACCGCATCCCCGTCCACAACCAGTTCCTCTCGTTCGGAGGGACGCTGCGCGCCGGGGAGCAGCCCGACGGCACGATCATTGCCGCGTTCGGGTCCCGCGCGCCGATCCTCCGCTGGGCGGGTCACTCCCAGGAGGCGGACCCATTCGTGGACGAGGTCGGGTCGTTCTTCGCGCGGCTCATGGTGCCCGTCGACTTCCAGGAAGGCGCCGAGGCGCGGATCGGCGCAACGTCCCCGGAGGGGCTGTACGCGGCCGCGCTCCAGCACGCGAATGCGCGGATCCATGCAGCGCGCCGGCTGGCCGAGGCGGACCCGGGGCTCGCGACGACGGTCGCCCACGAGGCCGGTCGCCTTGCCCACGACGCGCCGGCCGCGTGGCACGAGGGCGAGGAGCTGCTCGGCTGGCTCCAGCTGGGCTGATCGCCGAAGGTCCCGAGCATGTCCGGTACAGGCCCGGGAATCGTCGAAGGCCCCGGCGGTGCCGGGGCCTTCGGTCGTGGTGAGGATTGACCCCTACTTCGTCAGGCCTTGTGCCTTGAGCCAGGTCGCGACGACGTCCTTGACGTCCTTCTTGTCCACGCTGACCTCCTTGTAGAGCTCCGCGAGGGTGGCCGTGTCGACCTTGGCCGACAGGCCGTTGAGGAGCGCCGAGAAGGCGGCCTTGTCCGTCTTCGCGAGGAAGTCGTTGCGCACGAGCGGGGCGATGTTATCGGCCGGCTGGGTCTGCTTGTCATCCTGGAGGAGGACGAACCCGTTGACGATGATGTCCGGCTGGGTCGAGCACAGCTCGCCGAGGTCGATCGTCTTCGCCGCGAGCGCCTGCGCCATCGGGGTGGAGCAGGCGTCGAGGAGCGTGGCCGCCGAGACATCGATGCCGTAGGCGTCCTTCAGGGCGGTGCCGCACAGCGGGTTCGTGGGGCAGTCCTTGGCCAGGCCGAGCTTGAGCTTGTCCTGGACGGCCGCGACATCGCTCATCCTGGCGAGCGAGTACTGGTCGGCCGTCTCCTTGCGCACGACGAACGCGTTCTGGTCCTGGGCCGGCGTATACCCGAGCACCGTGATGCCGCCGCCCTTGCCGTCCAGGATGGCCTGGAGGGCGGCCACGTTGGCCTTGGGGTCACCGGTCGCCGTGCCGCCGTAGCCGGCGGCGAGCCCGGAGCCGATGTACTCCGGCTGGAGGTCGATCTGGCCGCTCTCGAGGGCGGGCAGCAGCACCTTGCGGTCGCCAAGGCCGATCCCGTCGCGATTGACGGTGTAGCCGGCGTTCTCGAGGACCTGTGCGTAGGCCTCGGCCATGATCCGTGCTTCGTCGAATCCGACGGATCCGATCTTGATGGCAGGCTTGCTGCCCCCACCCGTCGTGCAGGCGCCGATCAGCACCAGCACCGACGCCCCGAGGGCGAGCGTGCGGGACCACCGCATTGGGTCTCCTCTCTGTGCGTTCCGGCCGGCGAGCACCGGCCACACCGAAACGGTAGCAGCGGGAGGTGCCGGAACCTGTCCGGTTCCCTTGCGCGGGCGTGTCAACCGGGGCACGAACACGGCCATTGGGCCGACCGACCCGCTGGGTTCAGGACGCCGCCGCGGGTCGCGTCCGCACGTCACCGCGGCGTTCGAGCGCCACACCCGGCGGTGTCAGGCGCCGGGCGAGCAGCGTGAACAGGCCCTCCGCAGTCAGGGCGAGGACGGCGATCAGCACGACGCCGCCGTAGACCATCCCGTCGTCGTTCTGCGAGATGCCCTCCGTCAGGTACGTGCCCAGCCCGCCGAACCCGAAGATCGCCCCAAGCGTCGCGGTCGCGATGATCTGCACGGTGGCGGACCCGACGCCGCCGAGGATCACCGGCAGGGCGAGAGGCAGCTCGAGCGAGCGCAGGATGTGGCCCTCGGTCAGCCCCATGCCGCGCGCCGCCTCGGCGAGGTCCCGGTCGACCTCCGACACGCCCGTGTACGCGTTCACGAGGATCGGCGGGATCCCGAGCGCGATCATCGCGATCAGCGTCGGCAGGATCCGGAAGCCGAGCTGGGGGTCGATGAGGGCCGTGAACGGGACGAGGATCCCGATCAGGGCGAGCGACGGGATCGCGCGGGCAAGGTTTGCCCCGTTGACCGCCAGGCCGACGCTGCGCCTGGTGTGTCCGATCCACAATCCGATGGGGAGGGCGATGAGGACCGCAACCAGGAGCGCGGTCAGCGAGAGCGCCAGGTGCTCGGCCACGCGCACCGGGATGCCGCCGGGCCCCGACCAGTGCGCGGGGTCGGTCAGCCACGCGACCGTCTCGCCGATGAGCGTCATGCCCCCACCTCGCCGGGCATCGCCAGCGGCGGCACGTCGCGAGGGCCGTCGGCGGTCGCGGAGCCGCGCGCCTGTGCCCACGGCGTCGCCCGCCGCTGTACGGCGACGAGCGCCAGGTCCACCGCGACCGCGAGCAGCATCGAGGGCACGGCGCCGAACAGCATCTCGGTGGGGAAGTAGTGCCGCCAGCCTTCGAGGATGAAGAAGCCGAGGCCGCCAAAGCGGTCGCCGATGGTCGCCGTGATGGTGACCAACCCGATCGTCGACACGCTCGCGACTCGCAGCCCGGCGACCATGAGTGGCACCGAGAGCGGTAGCTCGACCCGGCGAAGCCGCTGCGAGGACCGGTAGCCCATCGCGTCCGCCGCCTCCAGGACGTCGGGCGCCACGGAGTCAAACCCGGCGACGATGTTGCGCACGAAGATCAGCAGCGTGTACAGGATGAGCGGGACCTCGGCGGTCACGAGCGACAGCCCGGTGATCGGCACGAGCGCCGCGAACAGGGCAAGGCTCGGCACCGTGTATAGGATCCCCGCGACGGCGGTCACGGGGGCGTACACCTGCCTCCGGCGCACGGCCCAGATCGCGAGGCCGAGCGAGATCAGGAACCCCACGACGAGCGCGATCGCGGCCAGGTACAGGTGCTGGACGAGGCGGAACGCGAGCTCGTCCAGGTGGTCGGCCATCCAGCCCCAGTCGATCACGCGCCTGCCCCACCGCCATCGTCCGGCGACACCTCGGCGTCCGGTGCCTCCCGGGCCGTGTCGCGCATGTAGGCCGCGATCTGCTCGACCTTGACCAGGCCCCGGAATGCCCCCGTCCGATCCACCACGACGCCCGCCTGGACGTCGTCGTCGAGGAGCATCGAGAGCGCGTCCTTGAGCGTTGTCCGGCGGTCGAGCAGCGGCGAGGTCGCCTGGGCGAGGTCGGCCCGGAGCGCGCCCGAGGACGGGATGTGGTCCTGGTCCACCCAGCCGAGTGGCCGGTTCGCGGCGTCGAGCAGCAGCAGGTACCGGAACGGGTCCGCGAGCGTGCGCCGGCGGGCGTCGCCCGCCTCGTCGCCCACGTGCGCGGTTGTCGCAGCGACCAGCTCGAGCTCGCCCACCCGACGCAGCGACAGCCGCTTGAGCCCGCGGTCCGCGCCCACGAACCGGGCGACGAACGGCGATGCCGGCGCGGCGAGGATGTCGGTCGGCGGCCCGAACTGCGCGACCACGCCGCCCGTCTCGAACACCGCCACGAGGTCGCCCATCTTGATGGCTTCGTCGATGTCGTGGGTCACGAACAGGATGGTCTTCGCGAGCTGCTCCTGGAGCCGCAGGAACTCGTTCTGGAGGCGCTCGCGGACGATCGGGTCCACCGCCCCGAAGGGCTCATCCATGAGCATGATCGGCGGGTCAGCCGCGAGCGCCCTCGCGACGCCGACCCGCTGTCGCTCGCCGCCCGACAGCTGGGCAGGGAACCGCTTGGCGTACGTCCCCGGCTCGAGGCCGACGACCGCGAGGAGCTCCTCCGCGCGCGCCTTGAGCCGGGCCTTCGACCAGCCGAGCAGGCGTGGGACGGTGACGACGTTGTCCTCGATCGTCTGGTGCGGGAACAGGCCGGTCTGCTGGATGACGTAGCCGATGCTCCGGCGGAGCTCGGTCGTGTCACGCGTCGCGGCGTCGACGCCGTCGATGAGGATCCGCCCGGACGTCGGCTCGATGAGCCGGTTGACCATCTTGAGCGAGGTCGTCTTGCCGCACCCTGACGGCCCCACGAGGACACAGATCCGGCCGGCCGGGATCGACAGGCTGAGATCGTTGACCGCGCCGGGGGCGCCGGCCTTCGCGGCGGCCGGGTCGTAGGACTTCGAAACGTGGTCGAACTCGACCGAAGCGGCGCGTTGGGAGGGGATGGGGACGGCGGTCATCGGGCGGCGGGCTCCTCGCGGTTGCCCGAAGGCTACGCGATCCGACCCGCCGCGGGGCCAGGCCGCTACACCGGGAGTGCCGCGAGGTCGCCCTCCACGACGCCGCGATCGTCCGCGTCCGCGACTCCGGCGAGGAGCGCCTGGGCCTTCGCCTTCCATTCGGCCGCCCCGGCGAGGTCGCCCGTGGTCACGAGCGCGCGGGCCATCGCCTCGGCGGCAGCGGGCCGGTCCCAGTCCTCGATGCCCTCGCCTCCGGCGTCGAGGACCTCGTTCGCGCGCCGGGCGTGGTACAGGGCCTCGGGTCCGTGGCCCAGGACGCTGTAGACCCGGGCGAGCATCCAGTGGCCCCGCGCCTCGTTGGCGGCATTGCCGACCTGGCGCCAGTGCCACGCGCTCGCGTGTGCGGTGTCGATCATCTCGGCGTCGTCCCGGGCGGTGCGGTCCTCGCACTCCAGGATGTCCCAGGTGCGGTTGAACAGGCCCGCGGCGAGGGCGCGCTGGGTGTCGTGGTCGAGCGTCGGAGGCGGGGGCGGGGTCGGCACGGCAAGGTCCTCGTCGGGTGGGTGGACGTGATCGGTGGGGGCAGGCGTCGCGCCCGGTGCCCGGGCCCAGTCGTGCACCGTCCCTGCGCGCCCGTCAGCGGTCAGCGACAGCATGTGCAGCCGGTGGAGCGCCCGCTGGAGCCTCGCGGTCCGGGCCTCGAGGCGCACGCGCTCCGTGCGCAGGATCGTCGCCCGGGTCGCCGGCTCGCGGGCGCCGAGGAGCGCCCGGATCGCCGGCAGGCTGAGCTCCAGGTCGCGGAGCGCCGCGATCGCGCGCGCCACCTGCAGCTGGTCGCGTCGATAGCGGCGATACCCGGTTGACGCGTCCACGTCGGCCGGCGGGAGGACGCCCTCCTCGTCGTAGTGACGGAGGGCGCCGATCGTCAGCCCGGCCTCGCGGGCGAACCGGCCGATGGGGAGGAGCTCGTCGTCCATGGGCGCATCCTGAACCCTCGGGTGACCCGAGAGTCAAGGGGCAATCCGTGATCGGCTACGCGTTGTCCAGCTCGCGCGAGATCGCCCGCAGGATGAACCGCGCCGCCTCGGCCGACTTGCCGCCCAGCTTCTGGCCGTCGTCCTGCTCGAGGGCGACCGACAGGTCGGCCAGCATCGCGACGAGGATCGGCGTCCGCTGGAGCGCGCCGGACTCGAACGCGGCCTCGAGCCCGGCCTCCGCCCGGCGGGCGTTCTCCACGGCGTGCCCCTTCGCCTCCATCCACTCGCGGAACTCGGCACGCGCCGCGTCGGCGACGGTTCCGGTGCTGGGCATGGTCACCCTCCTCGGTTGGGCGTGACGGCGCCCTCGGCGTCCTGGACCGGCGCGCGGCCATCGACGACGGCGCGCTCCTGCCAGCGCCGGGCCCGCCACTCGGGCTCGAGGACGCTCATGTGGATCTCGTCCCACCACTGGCCGTCGCGCCAGATCGCCTCGCGCGAGCGGCCCTCCGTGACGAAGCCGACCCGCTCGTACGCGCGGATGGCCCGCTCGTTGAAGGCGAACACGGACAGGGCGACGCGATGCAGCCCGAGCGAGCCCAGGGCGTGGTCGACCATCAGCGAGGTCGCCTCCCCACCGTAGCCCTGGCCCCACGCGTCTCGCTCGCCGATCGTGATGTGGAACAGCGCGGACCCGTTGTCGCCGTCGAGCTGGCTGAAGGCACACGACCCGATGAGCCGGTTCGTCTCCCGGACGTGGATCCCCATCGCGAGGCTGTCGCTGCCGAGCGCCCGCATGGTGAAGAAGCGCTCGATCTCCTCGGCACGCATCGGGCCGTCCTGGTAGCGCGTCAGGCGCGCCACCTCGGGATCCTGGTACCAGCGCATGAAGTCGTGCAGGTTGTCGCGCGTGTGGCGCCGGAGCACGACGGACTGGCCGTCGAGGTGGTCCGGGAACCAGCGCCGGTGGAGCATCGCGGACACCCTATACCATCGCCCCCATGCGCCGCTGGAGCGAGATCGCCGAACGGGTTGCGGCCACGACGAAGACGTCGGAGAAGACGGCGATCCTCGCGGACTACCTCGCCTCCCTCGCTCCCGACGAGCTGCCGGTGGCGGCCGTGTTCCTCACCGGGCGCCCGTTTCCCGAGACGGACCAGCGGACGATCGGGGTCGGCTGGTCCGGGATCAGCGGCGCGGTCCTGCGGGTCGCCGGCGCGGACGCCGGCGCGCTCGGACGTGCGTACGACCTGTCGAGCGACGTGGCGCTTGCGGTCGCGGCCGTCCTGGAAGAGGCCGGGCACGCTGCGCCGCCCGATGGCGAGCCAACGCTGCTCGAGACGCGTGACGCGTTCGCGGCCATCGAGGCGGCCCAGGGCGCCGCGGCCAAGGCCGAGCTGCTCGAGGGGCTCCTCCGGCGAGCCTCCCCGCGGACGGCGGCCGCGATCGTCAAGGTCATGTCGGGCGAGCTCCGCATCGGGCTGCGCGAGGGGCTCCTCGAGGCGGCCCTCGCGAAGGCGTTCGACCGGCCGCTCGACGCGGTCAAGCGGGCCGGGATGCTCACCGGCGACATCGGGCTGACGGCGGTGCTGGCTCGCGAGGACCGTCTGGGCGACGCCGCGATGACCCTGTTCAATCCGCTCAAGTTCATGCTCGCCTCACCGGCGGAGGACGCGGCCGAGATCGTCCGCAGGCTGGGCCCCACCGTCTGGGTCGAGGACAAGTACGACGGGATCCGCTGCCAGCTCCACCGCCGGGCCGACGAGGTGCGGCTCTTCTCGCGCGACCTCAACGACATCAGCGGCCAGTTCCCCGAGGTCGTCGAGGGTGCACGCGGCCTGCCGTGGGCCGGGATCCTGGACGGCGAGATCCTCGCCTACCGGGACGGCGTGGTGCTGCCGTTCCTCCAGCTCCAGGCGCGGCTCGGCCGCAAGAACCCGTCGGCGAGGATCCTGGCGGAGATCCCGGTGATCTACGTCGCCTGGGACGTGCTCGGGATGGACCGCGACCAGGATGCCGTCGTCACGCCGCTGCTGGAGCGGCCGCTCACCGAGCGGCGCGAGGCGCTCGAGTCGCTCGCCCTGCCGATGGCCGAGGACGGCGGACGGTTCGCCCTCAGCCACCTCGCGTCGGTGGACTCGGTGGACGGGCTCGAGGCGGCGTTCGCCGAGGCGCGGGCGCGGCGCAACGAGGGGCTGCTGGTCAAGGACCCCACGAGCGGCTACTCGCCCGGTAGCCGCGGCCAGGGCTGGCTGAAGATGAAGAAGGCGCTCGCGACCATCGACTGCGTCGTCGTGGGGGTTGAGGTGGGCCACGGGAAGCGCCACGGGGTGCTCTCGGACTACACGTTCGCCGTGCGTGACGATGCGTCGGGGCAACTCGTCACCATCGGCAAGGCGTACTCCGGCCTGACCGATGCCGAGATTGCCGAGATGACGCGCTGGTTCGAGGCCCACACGATCAGCCGCCACGGCCGGTACCGCGTGGTGGAGCCACAGATCGTGGTCGAGGTCGCCTTCGACGTCATCATGCGCTCCTCGCGTCACACGTCCGGGTTCGCACTCCGGTTCCCCCGGATCGCCAACCTGCGCCCGGACAAGCCGGTCGACGAGATCGACACGCTGTCCACGGTCACCCGCCTGTACGAGGGTCTGCAGCTCGGGGCGGAGCACCTGGTGACCGTCCGCGCCAGGCAGTAGGCCGGACGCCGTCCCCGACGTGGCCCGACGGGGTCACGCGCCCGTATGCTGGGGCCGCGACCGTGAGCACGGGGGCCGCACGCACGAGGGACGCCGCATGTTCGCTGCCTTCAACGACCTGCAACGGGTGGAGGTCACGCTGTACACCGACGCGTTGATCACCCACGGCTTCGTCAGGACTCGCCAGCATCGCGTGACCGACATCCTCAACCTCGCCGAGGACCCGTTCCTCATCCTCGAGGACGTGACGGTCGAGGAGTTCGGCCAGCACGGCGAGCCGATCACCGCCGCATTCGCGCAGATCAACCTGGATGCGGTGCTGTTCGCGGTCGCGACCACGCCCGTGGAGCCCGTCGCGGAGCTGCGGACCCCGAAGGCGAAGGCGGACGCGATCATCTCGATCCCGCCGTTCCGGGTCACGGGCACCATGCACCTGCTACCGACGGAGGGGAACGTGCGCGCCGCGCTCGCGGAGCTCCACGGACGCTTCCTGCCGATCACGGATGCCACGTTCTGGTCGGACCACGTGGGCGAGCCGCGCCAGGACGCGGCGGTGGTTGCCGTCAATCACAAGCGTGCACAGATCCTCGCGCCGCACAGGCCCGTGGACCCGTGGGCCGGAATCGATTCGCCGGTGGCCGAGGCGATCACGGGTGAAGCCGCCGCGGCCGGGGGCCCTGGCTTCGGCACGACCGGCGAGCCGCCCCCGCCGCCGTCGGTCGATCCATGGCGCGGCATCGACCGCCCCGCCGAGGGAGGCTAGCCCTTCGCGGGGTCGCCGCCGTCGCCGGCCGCGAGGTCCGCAATGCCCTCGCGCATCCGCGCGAAGTCGTCCGCGCCCGCCGCGGGATCCTTGTCCGGGTTGGCGTCCTGCCACGTGGCCACGACCTGCTCGGTCGCGTCGCTGATCGCCGGGTCGTCCGCGTCGGGCCGCTGGATGGGGTCGGTCACGGGTGCTCCTCCTGGGGTGGGCGCCCAGCCTGACCTGCCGGACCTCCCGGACGCGCGCGCCGGTCCCTCCCGACGATTGCGCCGTCGTGACGGATCGACCTGCCACCGCCCGACCGACGAGGGCGCCGCCGACGGATCGGGCGCTACCGGTCGACTGGCAGGTCCAGACGGTCGCCCCACTCGGCCCAGCCGCCGTCGTACACCGCCACGTCCTCGTAGCCCAGCAGCGTGAGCACGTACGCGAGCTTGGCTGCCGCCACCCCCGAGCCGTCGTAGCACACCAGGCGGCGGCCCCGGGTGATGTTGGCCTTGAGCAGGATCGAGCGCAGCTCGGCGGCGTCGCGGAGGCCCTGCGTCCCCGGCTGGTGCATCGTGGCGACCGGCACGTTGACCGCACCCGGGATGTGCCCCAGCCGACGGACGTTGCCCTCGAAGCCGCGGTACTCGGCCGGCCCGCGGGCATCCACGAGCAGCACGTCCGGCGCCCCGAGGAGCCCGCGCACGTCCGCCGTCGTGAGCCGCTCGCGGATCTGGGCCCGCGGCGTGAACGACGCGGGGACCGGGACGACCTCGCCGTTCGCGATCGGGTGGCCGCCGTCCAGCCAGCTGTGCCAGCCGCCCTCGAGGATCCTCGCGGACTCGTAGCCATACGCCCGCAGCGACCACCAGATCCGCGAAGCGAAGTAGGACACCGTGTCGTCGTAGAGCACGACCGAGGTGCCATCCCCGACGCCTGCCCGGCCCATGACCGCGCCCAGCCGGTCCGGCGCCGCGAGCAGGAGCGCGTCGGCGCCGTCGGGCACGTCCACGACGTCTGCGCGCCAGTCCACGTACACGGCGCCCGGCACGTGACCGGTTGCATACACCTGGCGACCGGTGCCGTCGGGGCGCCACCGCGCGTCGATGACCCGCAGGTCGGGGCGACCGAGGTTCTCGGCCAGCCACTCGGGCGTGGCGATCAGCTCCGGGCGCGCGATACCGGCCAAGGCGGCCTCCGGGTGGAGTAACGGGGTCGGGGTTCGGGTCGGGGGTGCGGGGGCCCGCCCGTATGATAGGCCCGTGGTATCCCCGTTCATGGCCGAGCCGGAGAAGGTCGCGGCGATCCGCGCGCAGATGCCGGCGACGGGAGCCGGCATCTACCTCAACGCCGGGAGCGCGGGGCCCATCCCGGCCGAGACCCAGCGCGCGATGGACGAGCAGTCGGCTCGAGAGCTCGCCGTGGGTCGCGCGAGCCCCGACCAGTTCGCGATGGTCCTCGACAGGCAGGCGGAGCTGCGGGCGTCGATCGCCGCGGTCCTCGTGGCGGACCCGGACGACATCGCGCTCACGCACTCCACGACCGACGGGATGAACCTTGCGGTCAACGCGCTGCCCTGGCAGGCGGGGGATCGCGTGATCACCACCCGCCACGAGCACCTGGGTGGGCTGGGGCCGCTGGTCGCGCTGCGCGAACGCCTGGGCATCGAGATCGAGTTCGTCGAGATCGGCGACGGTGGCGACGACGAGCGGACGCTGGCGGCGGTCGAGGCGGCCCTCGCGCGGCCGGCACGGGCCATCGTCCTGAGCCATGTCCTGTGGACCACCGGCGCGGTGCTGCCGGTCGCCCGGATCGGCCTGCTCGCCCGCGCGGCCGGCGCCGTGACCATCGTCGACGGGGCCCAGTCCGCGGGCGCGATCCCGGTGAGCGTCGAGGAGCTCAACGTCGAGGCGTATGCGGTCCCGGGCCAGAAGTGGCTCCTGGGACCGGAGGGGATGGGCGCCCTGTGGGCACGCCGGGAGTGGGCTCGGAGCGTCGTGCCCGCGTCCGCCGGCTACATCTCGTTCGAGACGCCCGACCCGCGCGCGCCGGTCAGGTGGCCGCATGCCCGCCGCTTCGAGGTCGGGTTCTTCCACCGCCCGTCGATCATCGGCCTCGCCCGAAGCTGCGGCTGGCTGACGATGTACGTGGGCCTCCCGTGGTCGCAGGAGCGGGCCGCACGCCTCGCTCGGGGTGCCGCGGACCGCCTCGCCGGCATCGACGGCTTGGAGCTGGTGACGCCGCGGGGCAACATGGCCACGCTCGTCACGTTCCGGATCGCCGGTTGGCCTGCATCCGCCGCCGTCACCGAGCTGAGCGCCCGCACGTTTGCGATCATCCGCGACCTCCCCTTGATCGACGCCGTGCGGATCTCCGTGGGCTTCTGGAACACCGAGGAGGAGCTCGAGCGGTTCGCCGAGGGGGTTGCGCTGCTTGCGGCCCATACGCCCGAGACGATCCCGCCGCGGCGCACGCTCGCCGTCCTCGGGTCGGACGACAGCCCGCTCCGGTGAGCGCGCCGGCGCCGTCGACCGGTCCCGGACAGCGTCCGGAGATCCGCCGGCGCGGCTTTGTCGAGGTGCGGTGGCGCCAGTTCCGTCGGGCGCCGCGGCCCGTGTTCCGCGCGGCGATGAGCAGCCTCGTCGTGGCGCTCGTGCTCGGAGTCGCATTCCTCGCCTACGACATCGCGCTCGACGCCGGCGCCACGCTCCCCGGCGGCGACCTGCGGCTCGCCTTCCTCGCCGTCTACGTACTCACCGTCGTCGTCGTCGGATCCATCGCGACATACCTCGTCGTACCGCTGCCCTCGGGCGCGGGCGGCACGCGCTCGACCCGGACGCCGTGGAGCCTCGCCCTGGGCCTGTTCGCCGCGGTGCCGATCGCGTACCTCGTGCTCGTGCTGCTCCACGAGATCGTGAAGCCGCTCGTGCGCTGAGCGTGCCCGGACGGCCGTCGACGTCGGGGTCCCGGCCCTCGCACAGGCGCCCTCGCGGCCGCCCGGCAGGGAGACAGCCGGCGTCGGGGCCGCTATCATCGGCCTGGGTCAGCCGCCCAACGACACGCACGAGGACCCCGTGGCCAACGAAGAACGCCAGGTGGCGCTCCCGAAGCTCTACGGCCAGCCTGCCTACGCGCGCCCGTCCATCGTGCCCGTCCAGCCCGTGGAGCGGCCGTTCGACCCGGACGACCTGCCCCTCGAGGCGGACCAGACGCACGAGGAGCGCGAGCTCGTCGCGCAGGTCCAGGGCAGCCTCTACACGGGCGGCGAGGCCGGCGATCCGGTCGCGACGGCCGCGGGCGGTGGTCGCGAGGGCTCGCCAATGCTGCGCGGCCGGCCGTTCAGGCTTGGCTCGATCACGTCCCGGTTCAAGGGCGACGACGGGTCCTCGGCCGGAGCGTAGCCCTTCGTGGGGGAGTAGCTCAATCGGTCAGAGCGGCGGGCTTATATCCCGCTGGTTCCAGGTTCGAGTCCTGGCTCCCCTACCACGCTGCAGCAGCAGCCATCCGGACGCGCGGCCGGCCGGCTAGCGCGATGGCCGGGCGACGGACCGGATGAGCTCCACGAGGCGCTGGCGTCGCTCGGCGCTCAGGCCGCGCTGGACCGGCAGCGCCTCGAGCCACCCGGCGAGGTCGGCCGAGGGGATCACGGCGCACGCGGGCGTCCGGTCGATCCGCGGGTCGTCGCTGATGATCGCCGCGTAGACCCTGACGACGAAGTCCCGGTCGTGGGTCGCGAGCCAGCCCTTCACCCGCTCCGCGTCGCGGGCCGCGCGGTCCACGGGCGCCTCGACGGGGACCCAGCGTCCCCGGCTGTCACGGATCTCCCAGCGGGTGCCCACGTGCCGGCTCATTGAGGCTGGCGGGACGTCCCCCAGGATCACGATCCCGAACGGGCCGAGAACCAGCTCGTGGATCCGCCGGCCGCCGGGCAGGAGCAGCTCGGTCGCCGCCAGGTGCTCGGGGCCGAGGGCCTTCGCGAGCCGCGGGGTGATGGCCGTTGGTCGCAGGGCGGTCGCGGCCTCGATGGTCGCCGCGACCCGTGCGAACCCGATGAGCAGGAACGCGGCAGGCACGAGGATCGCGAAGCCCCACACGCCGGCACCGATCGCCATCTGCAGGGTCGTCGGCCGCCCGGCGGGAATGAACCCGTTGACCAGCGGCGTGCCGAGGCAGAGCCAGCCGAGCATCGCGCCCGCAACCAGCAGGAGGACGGCTGTCGCGGCGGACCGGATGACGGCCAGACGCTCGCTCCGGGCATTGGGGACGTCGGCGGCAATGACCTGCATGGATGGATGGTTGCCGATCGTCACGGGCGCGCGAGTGGCTCCTTCCGGCTACGTAGGGAGACGAGGGGGTACGGACGCGTGCACCAGACCGCACCGGACCACCCGCGTGCGGTGCACGCGGGCACCACCAGTTCCTCCGCGCCGCCCGCCACGATCGTGCGCCGCAGCCATGCCGACCGCCGTGGATCGCGCCGCCGGTCCCTCCCCGGTCGGGACCCCCGTACCATTGCGGGCCGCCTCCGCCCCTCCGATGCTCCGCCAAGGAACCCCGCCATTCGGGGCCTCGGAGGAGGCGGCAGGCAGCGCGTTGAGACACACCCGCGCAGTCATCGGCGCGATCGCGAGGGCCCTTGAGCGCCCGGCGTTCCGCGCTGCCCTGGCCGCCGCGCTGCTGGTGATCGCCACCGTGCTCCCCGCGACCGCCGCCGACGGACCCACCTCGCTCGTCAATCCCGACGTCAGCCCGACTGCCGGGACGACGGCGACCGTGTTCTCGTTCGCGGTCACGTTCCGCAACTCGCAGGGCGGAGAGCCCCAGTACGTGCGGGTGAAGATCGGGGACGCCGTCCACGACATGCGCCCCGCGACCGACTCCCAGGACTGGAAGAAGGGCGGCCGGTTCATCTACGCGACCAGGCTCGCGGCCGGCACGTACGACGTCACGTTCCTCGCCTCGGACCAGAAGCGACACGAGGCCGAGCTCTCGGGCGGCACCGTCTCCGTCACCCCCGCCGCGACGCCCAAGCCGACGCCCAAGCCGACGCCCAAGCCGACCGCCGAGCCAAAGCCCAAGCCGACCGCCGAGCCAAAGCCGCCGAAGCCGACCGCGGCGCCGCGGGCGACTCCGAAGCCAACGCCGACGCCCACCGCCCGGCCGAGCGCGCCGCCCGCGCCGACACCCGCTCCCACGCCGTCGGCCAGCGCCTCGCCCGCCCATGACGTGGTCGGGTTCGTGCCCGGCTTGACCGGCCCGGGCGAGGGCGGCTCGGGCCCAGCGGGCGGCCAGGGCGGCGACGGCGCGGGTGGCGCCGGCGGTCCCGGGGACGCCTCGTTCCCGCCCGGACCCGGCCCTTCACCGACGCTCCTCGCGACGATTGCCCAGGTCCTCCCGGCGACCATCGTGACGACGGGCGGCGTGACGATGGCGATGGCCTTCCTCGTGTTCGGCAAGCGGCGCCGCGACGAGCTCCCGCCGGCCCCCGATGACGTCCTGGCCGCGAACGCCCGTCGCGGCGCCGGGCTGTCGCCGGACGCGCGCTACGCCGGTGCAGCCGTCATGCCCGACGCCGCGGTGGTCGCGAGCGCGGTCCGCGCGGTGACGGCGACGCCTGCCGTGGCGGGCGTGATGGGCGAGTACGACAGTCACCTCCCGCGCTGGCGCCGGCCGTCCCTGATCGAGGCTCGCAAGGCGGATCCGAACCGTGGTGGCGGTGCCGCCGCCGTCAGCCTCCGGTTCACCGGTGACGGCAGCGACGCGGTCGACGGGCTCGAGCGGCGGCTCATCCGGTACCGGCTTGTCAGCCTGCTCGACGCGCCGGACGAGATCCGGGGCGTGGAGATCGGTGTGCTCGACGAGGGCGACGAGGTCGTCCTGCTCGAGAAGCGGGGCACGTACTGGCGGGTCCTGTGTCCCGACGGGAGCCAGGGCTGGCTCCACAAGATGACCCTCGGAGACACGGTCATCGATCCATCCGCGCAGGCCGGGAGCACGTGGACCTCGGGCGACGACGGCCCGGTCGTCGGCGGCTTCGAGGACATCCTGCGGGCCTACACGGAGCAGCGGCGCCAGCTCGGCGAGGCCTAGGACTCCGTTCCCGCCCGAACGGAGGTACTCGCTCGAACCGCGGGCGCCTTGCGCAGCACGACGATGTGCTGGTGCGCGATGTTGGGGACGAACGTCCGCGGATAGCCGTACGGCCGCAGCCGCGTCCCCGCCTGGTACCAGGCGATGTCACCCTTGGGCACGAGCCCCGCGGCGTCGCCGCGCGCCGCGAGGTCCGCGGCCGTGAACACGTAGCGCCCGTCCTGGTAGGCGTCGCGCACGATGAGCACCGCGTAGCGCCCGGGGCGGAGCACGCGGTGGATCTCCCCGAGGATCTCGCCCATCGCGTCGAGGTAGGCGGCGTAGTCGGGAAGGTTGGCGAGGTCCGCCCCGAGGTCGCTGACCATCGCGTAGTCGGTCCGCCGGTTGGCATGCGTCTCGGCGAGCCTGCCGCCCGCCATCGTCATCGGCAGCTGCACGTTGTACGGGGGGTCCGTCGCGACGAACTCGACGGAGGCGTCCGGGATGGCCTGCAGGAGCTCGCGCGCGTCCCCGTGGCGCATCTCGAGGCCGGCAGGATGGAACGTGCGGACACCCCCCGGGTCGTTCGGGCCGAGGTCGGCGAGCAGCGGGCCTGCGCCGTCCCGCTCCGCCCCGAGCGCGGCAACCGTCTCCTGGAAGACCGTGACCCAGCGCGGGTCCAGCTCCAGGCCGATGGCGCGGCGCGGGCCGCGCGCGATCGCGGCGCCGAGGAGCGTCCCGCCCACGCCCGCGAACGGGTCGAGGACGAGCTCACCGGACTTCGTGAAGAACTCGATGAGGCGGGCCATCAGCCGCGGCGGCTTGTTCGCCCCGTGGACGCGGCGCCGTGCGTGGCCCAGCTCGGACGGATACGCCGTCGTCCAGACCGACTTCGTGAAGTAGAGCCACTCCTCGCCGGAGAGCTCGTTCAGGTCGTTCTTCGGGTGGGGCGGGCGGCGCTCCTGCACCTCGGCAGGGTACCCGTCACACCCCTCGCTGCGGGCGCGGGCCGAGGAGGCGCCCGTGGCGTCCCTACAATGCTGCGATGCCGGGGAGAGTGGTCAGTCGCCGCTTCATCGGACGCGAGGCCGACCTCGCGCGGGTGGAGGCCGCCATCGGGGGCGCCGCGCGCGGCACGGCCACGACCGTCCTGATCGCCGGCAGCGCGGGCATGGGCGCCAGCCGGTTCCTCGACCAGGTCCTCGAGCGCGCGGCGGGGGCTCCCGAGCCGCCGCTCATCCTCCGCGGCCGGGCCTATGGGCCCGTGGACCCGCCATGGTCAGCCGTGCTCGAGGCCGTTGCCCCGCTCCTCGCGTCCCGCCCGGACGACGAGCTCCTGACGCTCCTGCGGCGCGACGCGCGGCCGCTGCTGGTGGGCCTGCCGCGGATGGCGGCCCTCGTGGCAGGGCTCCCGGAGCCTGCGCGCAGCGAGCTCGAGGATCCGGAGCGGCGCCAGCCGCGCGCGCTGGAGGCGCTCCTTCGCTGGCTGGGTCGGGTCGCCGCGGAGCGGCCCATCGTCCTTGCCCTCGAAGACCTCCAGGTCGCCGACGCAGCGACCCGCGCCTTCGCGACGTTCGTCTCGCGGACGACACGCGACGAGCGGCTGTCACTCGTGCTCACCTGGCAGCCGGACAGGCTCACGCGAGAGCACCCCCTGCGCGAGAACCTCACGATCATCGAGGCCGGCCTGCGCCGGCCAGTCCGCGTCGACCTCGCCGCGCTCTCGCGGCGCGAGATGGCAGCCCTGATCGAGGGGATCGAGGGAGAACGGCCGTCGGCGTCCGTCGTCGTCCTCGTCGCGGAGCGGTCGGGCGGCTCGCCGCTCGTCGTGGAGGAGCTCATCGCCGCCCGCCGCGAGCTGCGTCACGTGAGCATCACGGGGACGCTCGGCGACCTCATCATCGCCCGGCTCGCCCGTCGTTCCCCGGAGTGCCGACGCGTCCTGCGGCTGCTCGCCCCCTCCCAGCGGCCGATGGACCGGGCACGGCTTGCCCGCGCGGCGGCGGCGTTCGAGCTCGAGCTGGCCGCCACCAACGCCAACGGTCGCGCGGCGCCACGATCGACGACCCTCCCCCGGCGTGGCGCCGACGGGCTCGACGCGGACCTTGCGGCTGGACTCGCCGAAGCCCTCGAGCACGGGTTCGTGGTCCAGGAGGCGGATGAGCGCCTGCGCATCCGGCACGAGCTCGTTGCGCGCGCCGTGGTGGCGGACCTGCTGCCCACGCAGCGGCCGAGGTATCGCGCCGCGCTCGCCCGCGCGTTCGACGACGTCCCGGTCGTCGCCTCGCACCACTGGCGGACGGCGAACCGGCCCGCGGAGGCTCGCGAGGCTGCGTTCGAGGCCGGCCGCGCGGCCCTCGCGCTCCAGGCGCCACAGGACGCGCTCACCGCGTTCGAGATCGGGCTCGAGCTGCCGGCGCCGGTCGGGAGCATCCCAGCGATGTCCGATCCCGTCGGGACGTCGGCGGCGGTCACCGAGGAGACGGGCGGATCGGTCGGTCGCGTCGACCTGGCCGATGTCGCCCAGCTGGCCGCGGAGGCGGCCGCGGCCGCCGGACGCCCGGCCCGGGCGGCGGTGTACGCGGAGAGCGCACTGTCGGCGCTCGGGGAGCGCAAGGACCGGCTCCAGCACGCGATCATCGAGGCGCGGCTCGGACGGTACCTGCTTGCCGCGGGCGACGGGCAAGGGGCGACTGCCGCCCTGCGCAAGGCTGCGGACGTCGTCCCGCCGGGCCCGTCGGTGGACCGGGCGCGGATCCTTGCGCTGCTCGCCCAGGAGCGGATGCTCGCGGCGGCGTTCCGGGACGCGGAGCGGATCGCCCGCGAGGCCATCGACGTGGCCGCAGCGGTGGGCGACGCGGCCGAGCCGGAGGCGGTTCACGCGCTCACGACGCTCGCAGTCGCGAACAGCTATGGGGACGCGCCGGAGACGGCCGTCGACCTCCTGCGCGAGGCGCTGGAGCGGGCGTCCGCGCACGGCCTGATCGACGAGGCGATGCGCGCGAGCGCGAACCTGACCCACGTCCTCGAGCTCCTCGGGCGGCCGGGGGAGGCGATCGACGAGGCATATCGCGGGATCGCGGCCGCGCGCGACGTCGACCTCGGCGCCGTGTACGGCAACCTGCTCGGCGGCAACGCGGCGGGCGTGCTGCTCGAGGTTGGGCGCTGGGCGGAGTGCCGCGAGCTGCTCCTCCGGGCCATCGACTGGAGCCCGTCCGGCAGCGCCTCGGTGAATGCCCTCGTCAACCTCGCGACGCTCGAGATCGAGGCGGAGGCAGGGGAGGAGGCGACCCGACTGCTGGGCCGCGTCCTCGTGGAGCTCGAGACGGGCGGCGACGAGCAGCTCGCCGTGCCCGCATACCAGGCAACAGCCGCGATCGCGATGTGGAGCCGCGACCTCGTGGACGCGCGGCGGGCCGCGGAGCGTGGCTGGTCGCGCCTCAAGGGGACCGAGGACTGGCTGGCGATCGCGCGGATGGCCGCGACCTCGATGGAGGTGGAGGCCGCGATCGTGGCCGAGGCGCTCGAGAAGCGCCGGATCGGCGACGTGGCCGCATCGCGCGAGCGGGCCGGCCGGATTCTCGCCGAGGCCGAGACGGCGGTGGCGCGGGCGCTCGCCGAGGACCCGGACCGGAGCGACGACGCGGAGGCGCGTCTCGCCACGGCGCGCGCGTTCCACGCGCGTCTCACCGGCCGCGAGGACCCGGCGCAGTGGGCCGCCGTCGCGGCGCAGTGGCAGGGCATCGGGCAGCCGTACAACGTGGCGATGGCACGCTGGCACCAGGCCGAGGCGACGATGAGCGGGGCGGTCGCCGGCCGGGATGGCGCCCGAACGGATGCCCGCCTCGTCCGCGCGGACGCCCGCGAGCCGCTGTCGGAGGCGGTCGCGATCGCGCTCCAGCTCCATGCCCGCCCGCTGCTGCGGGAGCTCCGCGAGCTCGCCGGCCGCGCGCTCATCCAGCTCCCGCCCGAGGTCGACGGACTGCTCGACGAGCCCGCCCCGCCGGGTGCCAACCAGCTGCCGCCCGCTGCCTCGCCGACCATCGCCGAGGCGCAGCAGACCGGGAGCGGGCTCGGCCGCGCCGCCGCTGGCCCGGGCGGCGACACGTTCGGGCTATCGAAGCGCGAGCTCGAGGTCCTCGCGCTCATCTCGCAGGGCCGGACGAACCGCGAGATCGGCGACCGACTGTTCATCAGTCAGAAGACGGTCGGCGTCCACGTCGGCAACATCCTGGCCAAGCTCGGGGTCTCGGGCCGCGTCGAGGCGGCAGCCGTCGCCATCCGGCTCGGCCTGGAGGGAAACGCCCGGCGGCCAGCCTGACGCGGCGGCCTGGCCTGACACGGCAGTTGCGCGCACGTCCCGCGCGCTTTCGGTAGGATCGCCAGCGTTCCACGCTGCCCAACTCTGAGGTCCCCATGCGTCGCCCGCTGTTCGCCCTCACGCTCGCCGCCGTCGCCCTCGCCGCGGCCGCCTGCTCCGCCTCGACCCCTCCGGGCTGGACGTACGCGCCGCCGACCCCGTCGCCGTCCGCCGCTCCGTCCAGCAGCGCCTCGGCCGCGCCCGGCGGTTCGGCGTCGGCCGGCCCCAGCGACGGCGGGTCGTCCGCGGCCCCGTCGGGCGGTGCCGCAGGCGGGACGGTTGTCCAGATCTCCGCGCTGAACATCGCCTTCGAGCAGACCAGCGTCAGCGCACCCGCCGACGTCCCGTTCACCATTCACTTCAACAACAAGGAAGCCGTGCCGCACAACGTCGACGTCAAGGACGCCGGCGGCGCCGAGAAGTTCAAGGGCGACCTCGTCACGGGCCCCAAGGAAGTGGACTACCAGGTGCCGGCGCTGGCCGCCGGCGACTACACGTTCACGTGCATCGTCCACCCCAACATGACCGGGAAGCTCAAGGTCGGCGGCTGACGACGACGGCCGGATGACCCGCGTCGACGAGCACTGCTACCGCGACGCGTACGAGCGGTCCCTCACGGCGCGCGTCCTCGAGGTCGTAGCCGGGGAGGGGACGCCGCTCGTCGTCCTGGACGCGACGACGTTCTACCCTGGCGGCGGCGGCCAGCCCTCGGACCGCGGAGCGATCCTGCGCACGGCCGACGGCCGACGCTGGACGGTCCGCGCCGCGCGACGCATCGGCGGAGAGCTGGTCCACGAGATAGAGGCTCCCGCGGACCTCGAGCTGCCACGACCGGGTGACGCCGTCGCGGTCGAGCTCGACTGGGCGCGCCGCTATGCCCTGATGCGCACCCACACCGCCCTCCACGCGCTGTGTGGCGTCGTGTGGAGGGACTACGGGGCGCTCGTGACGGGCGGCAACATGGAGCCCGGGACGGGCCGCATGGACTTCGAGTTCGAGACGCTGTCGGGCGACCTCGTCGGCGCGATCGAGGCCAGCGTCAATGACGAGCTGCGCGCATCCCGCGACGTGCGGGTGAACGTCCTCCCACGCGCCGAGGCGTTCGCGATCCCGGACCTCATCCGCACGAAGGTGAACCTCCTGCCGGAGGGCATCGAGGAGATCCGGACCGTCGAGATCGTGGGCCTCGACCTCCAGGCCGATGGCGGCACCCACGTCACCAACACGAGCGAGGTCGGCGGCATCCGGGTCACCGGCTACGAGTCCAAGGGCCGGATCAACAAGCGCATCCGTATCGAGCTCGTGGACCCGGGCTGACGTCCGCCGGGCGCCCGAGTCGGGCCCTGAGGGTCCGCCAGGCTCATACGCCAGCCCACCGCACACGACACCCGCGGCCGTGTTGCCGTCGGATCGACGTCGAGCCCCGATCGAGCGCGCGAACGGGTCGCCGCATCTTCGGGCTTGACCCGGCCGTGGGCCGTGGCCCAGCATCCGCCTCCACGCCGGGTCGATGCCCGTCCCCGGCCCTGGAGGGATCGATGAACGCTCGCATCGCGGTATCGCGACGAACCCGCACGGTCGGTGCCGCGGGCGCCGGGCTGATGGCCGTGCTCCTCGCGTGGAGCCCCGTGCTCGCCGCGATCAGCTGGGGCACCGTCTACACGGCAAGCTCCGACTATGCCTACACGTGGGGCAACGCCCTGACGCGCACCGTGAGCAGCGCCGGCACGGCGTATCTCCACTCCGTGTTCACCCGGTACGTCATTGGGGGCACTGCGGTGACGGACACCGGGCCGTACCTGGGCGTCTACTACCGGCGCGGGAACGCCGGCGGCAGCAGCTGGGGCACGCCCAAGCGGCTCAACGCGAGCGGCGAGCACGGCGACTACGGGACGATCGATTCGAGCGGGAAGTACGTCTACGCCACGTGGCGCCGCCAGCAGCACTTCGGATCGGCCTACGATCCCACGCAGGCGCCCCGTGACCTCCAGTTCATGCGCAACACGTACTACGGATCCAGCACGGCGTGGTCGGCCCGCAAGACCGACTTTCTCGGTGCGAACTTCATCGACCGGCCGTCGATCACCGCGTGGGGCTCCCGCGTCTACATCGCCTACACCGACTCGTCGGGCGGCGAGATCCGCCTGCAGCGAAGCGTCGACAACGGCGCGACCTGGGACTACCTCGGCGCGGTGGGCGCGACGACAGCGCAGGACGGCGACGGCTACAGCGGCAAGCCGGTCGTCGTGGCCAGCGGGAGCACGGTCGCGGTCGTGTTCAACAACGGCACGACGGCCCGGTTCAAGCTCTCGACCAACGGCGGCGACACCTGGTCGGTGGACACCGACCTCGCGGCCACCCAGTACCTGAGCCTGTCGGCGGCCCACCGCAGCGGGAAGTTCGCGTTCGCCTGGACCACGAGCTCGCGGCGCAACCTGTACGTGAAGCTGTGGAACGGGACGTCGCTCACCTCGCGCAAGACCATCGTGAGCCTGAATGACGCCACGGCGTACAAGGTCCTCAACGCGCCGGCCATCGCGCTCGCCGGGTCCTCGGTGATCGGCGTGGCGTACAGCGCCTGCACCACCACGGGCTGCAGCCTTGGGTCGACCAGGGGCTCGAGCATCCGCTGGATCGAGTCCCGGAACAACGGCAGCACCTGGAGCTCGAACAAGACCGTCGCGTCGTACACGGCGTCCTCCACGAGGCGGCGCAACGAGTACCCATCCGTTGTCCTGTCCTCCACCACGAGGCGGATCATCGCGTGGACCGCCGCGGGGGCCTCGAGCTCGTCCAACGCAAGAATCCTCCTCCGTATCGGCACGGGCACGCCGTAACCCGGACGCCGCTCTCCGGACCCCCGCCGCGGCTTGCGGCGGGGGGTGCCGGGATGGCACCATCGCGCCCGATGCGAGCGTCCCTCTCCACCCTCTTCGCCAGCCCGATCATCCGGCGCGTGGCCTGGTACGCGCAGCGCGCCCAGAAGTCGCTCGACCGGCGGTTCTTTGTGTCGCTCGCGATGGGGATCTTCATCTTCACCGGCCTCGCGGCCGTCGCGGTGACCCTGCTCGAGAAGCCCTGGACCATCGACTCCCTGGGGACGTCGTTCTACTGGGGGATCACGACGATCTTCGGCCAGGGCGACTCGTCGTACATCACCTCGCCGGGCGGCTGGATCGTCAGCTGGCTCCTCATCCTCTTCGGCGTGGCGCTGCTGGGCACGATCACCGGGGCGCTCGTGGCGTTCGTCATCGATTTCCTGCTCAAGGAGGGCCAGGGCATGGGCGCGGCCGGATACGCGGACCACATCGTCATCTGCGGCTGGAACTCCACCGCTCGCGACCTCGTGGACGAGCTCAAGCAGGACGAGTACACGGCGAAGATCGTCCTCATCCACGACGCAGACCGGAACCCCGCGGGCGGCGACGTCTACTACGTCCGGGGCGACGCGACGCACGCTGACGACCTCGAGCGCGCGGGGATCGACCAGGCGATGGCCGCGGTCGTGTTCCCGGCCGATGGTTCGGATGCCGCCGACATGCGCTCGATCCTCATCGTCATGGCGATCGAGGCGATGGCGCCCGACGTGCGGACGGTCGTGGAGGTCAACAACCCGCGCCACGAGGTCCACCTGAAGCGCGCGAACGCGGACGAGGTCCTCGTGACCTCGCAGCTGGCGTCGCACCTGCTCGCCCGGTCTGCCCTGTACCCCGGCCTGTCCAGTCTCGTGACCGACATCGTGTCCGGTGGCGAGGGGGCGGAGCTGTACCGCGTGACGCTGCCCGCCGCGTACTGCGGCCTGACGGTGGATGCCCTGTCGGCGACGATGCGCCGCTCGCACCGGGCCACCCTGCTGTCGATCAACCGCGGCGGCCACGCGTTCGCCAACCCGCCGGCCGACTTCGGGCTCCTGGAGGGCGACGACGCAGTCGTCCTCGCCGAGTCGCTGGCGCTCCTTGCGCCGCTCCGGCTCGAGCGCGTGGACCACGCGGCAACCGCACCGCGCACCGCGGCGGTGGTGCCGTCCGCCTGACCCGGGCACGTCGGGCACTGTCCGTGGTGGGCGGCTGGCTTGGCGCGGTGATGCTTGGTGCACAGCTGCAGGGTGACGGCGCTACGACCGCGACCTGGGAGCTCGTAGCGCCGGGAGCCGCGGCGCAGATCGGCCGCGCACGGGCGCGACTTGCGATCACGATCGACACGCCCTCGGGCGAGCTCACGGCCGTCACCGTCGAGGCCGCCCCGCGGAGTGCTCAGTCCAAGGGCTGGTAGCAGGCGGATCCGAGGACCGCGAGCGTGCCGCCCCCGCCTACCGCCGCGCCTACCGCCAGAGGTCGGGCTGCGCGACGGTCGCCCCGATCGAGGCAGCCAGTCGCTCGAGCACGGCGAACCAGTCGAAGCGGCTGGTGATCTCGGACGCCCGGAGCGTCACGAGGCGGTCGGCCGGGACGAGGTCCGGGAGCACCCGGTCGAGGATGGCCTCGACCTCGTCGCGGAAGGCATCGTTGGTGGAGCGGACGCCGTCGGCCTGGAGAGCGACGTCGGGAAGGAGCCGCACGACGAGGTCGTACGTGGCCGACCACCGCCGCACGAGCGGGAAGGCGTCATACGCGTCCACCCCGCCGCACGACCGGAGGTAGTACGCGTAGTTGTCCATGACGCCGCGGTCGGTGGCGAGGACATCAGCCTTGCGAGCGAGCTCGAGCTCCTGCCGGATCTGCGACACGAGCACCCACAGCTGGGCCTCGCCCGTCGCGCCCTCGTTGATCCCCAACGGATTGTCACGCACGACCTCTCGGCCAAGCTCCACGGAGTGGCCCGCGCGCTGGACCTCGGCCGCGAACGCGAGCAGCGCCGACGTCTTGCGGATCCCATGCGAGCCGATGAACGCGATCTTCGCCGGCCGCGGCCACGAGGCGTTGGTGGCCTCGGGCGGTGGGGTCGGCTTGCGTCGCGGCATGCCCCAAGCGTATGCCGCGACCATCGGCGCCGCGCCTCACGCCCGCAGCGGCCGGCGGGACGGCCTCCGGTGCCTCCGGGCGTCTGCGGGCGCTTGCGGCCAACGTATCCGGGCGCCCGTGGCCAGCGCCGCCGCCCGCGCCTTGGCCCGCGCGCCGCTGCCGGTCCGCGAGCCATGCCAGGGCGGACTCTACGGTTGCGGCCCGCATCGGTTCATGCCGCCACGGACTCGCACGTCGCCGGCCGGCGCCCATCCCCGCAACAGACGAGTCCGCAGTGGACTCAATCGTCTGCCCACGCAACCGTTGAGTCCATGCCGGCATGCCTTGCGGGCCGGATCCGCGGCGCGTGCCCGGAATCGAGACGGCCCCGGCGGAGCCGGGGCCGTGAAGGGCGCGAGGATCGGGGCCAGGGACGAACCTACAGCGACTTGACCGCCGCGATGAGGTCCGCCAGGCCCTGCTTGGCGTCCGCGAACAGCATCCCCGTCTTCGGGTTCACGTAGAGCTCGTTGTCGATCCCGGCGTAGCCGCGACCCATCGAGCGCTTCATGACGATGATGTTCTTGGCGTGGTCGACGTCGAGGATCGGCATGCCCGAGACCGGGGACCCGGGCTTCCGGGCGGCGGGGTTGGTGACGTCGTTGGCGCCGATGACCAGGGCGACATCGCACCGGTCGAACTCCGGGTTGATGTCCTCCATCTCCTTCAGCTGCGGGTACGGGACGTTCGCCTCGGCGAGGAGGACGTTCATGTGCCCGGGCATCCGGCCGGCGACGGGGTGGATCGCGTACTTGACGTCGACGCCCCGGCTCTCGAGGAGCTCGGCCAGCTCTCGGACGGCGTGCTGGGCCTGGGCGACGGCGAGGCCGTAGCCCGGGACGACGATGACCGAGCTGGCGTAGGCGAGCTGGATCGCGGCGTCGTCCATGCCGAGCTCGCGGACGCTGCCGCCGGCGCCGGAGACGGCACCCACGGTGCCTTCGCCGCCGCCGAATCCGCCGACCATGATGTTGAGCACCGAGCGGTTCATCGCATCGGCCATCAGCTTGGTCAGGATCGCGCCGGAGGCACCCACGAGGGCGCCACCGATGATCAGGACCGGGTTGCCGAGCACGAAGCCGGCCATCGCGACGGCCATGCCCGTGAACGAGTTGAGCAGGGAGATGACCACTGGCATGTCCGCGCCGCCGATCGGGAGCGTCATCGTGACGCCGAAGACCAGCGCGGCGAGGAGGATCACTGCCATCACGGGCAGGCTCACGTTGCCAGCCCACAGGAACAGCGCGCCGGCTACGGTGACCAGCGCGAGCACCAGGGTGGTGAGCTGGCCGCCCGGGATCATCACGGGACGGGACGGGGTGATCTTGAGGCCCATCAGCTTGCCCGACGCGATGAGTGACCCGGTGAAGGTGATCGAGCCGATCACCACGTCGAGGACCGTCGCCACGTTGACCTGGAGGCCCGGGACCGTGCCCGCGGACGCGAACTTCAGGTAGTCGTCGAGGGCGATGAGTGCCGCGGCGCCGCCACCGACCGCGTTGAACAGCGACACCAGCTGGGGCATCGCGGTCATCTTCACGGTCCGCGCGGTGTACAGGCCGAAGCCACCGCCGAGCGCGATGCCGGCGAGGATCACCAGCCAGCCGACGGCGTTGAAGCCGCTCGAGACTGCGCCGGCTTCCGTCGCGGCCACGGCCGGCTTGACGAGCAGCAGGATCGCGGTCGCGAGGATCGCGAGGCTCATGCCGCCCGCGGACAGCAGGTTGCCGTTGCGCGCGGTGGCTGGCGAGTTCATCCGGATCAGGCCGAGGACGAACGCGACCGCCCCGGTGAGCCAGACGAGGTAGACGATGGGCTCGATGAACGACCAGTCGATGTTCACGGCTGCCCCTCCGCCTGCTCGGCCCTGGGTGCCGCGGGCTTGCGCTTGAACATCTGGAGCATCCGGTCGGTGACGACGTAGCCGCCCACGACGTTGAGGGTCGCGAACGCGACGGCCACGAACGACAGCAGGTACGAGATCGGGGAGTCGGCCGCGATGGCGATGAACATCGCCCCGACGAGCACGATGCCGTGGATCGAGTTGGCACCCGACATCAGCGGCGTGTGGAGCGTGGCGGGGACCTTCGAGATGACCGCGAACCCGCACAGGATCGCGAGGACGAAGATCGTGAAGTTGGACAGGAAGACGTCCAGCTCGCTCATGCGTTGCCTCCGGCGGGCGCCAGCAGCTTCCGGACCGCCTCGGACACGACCGCGCCGCCATGCGTGATGACGGTCGCGGCGGTGACCTCCTCCTCGAGGTCGAGGGAGAGGTTGCCGTCCTTGACCATGTTCAGGAGCAGGGACGAGATGTTGCGGGCGTAGAACTGGGACGACGACGAGGGCATCGACGCCGGCAGGTTCTCCGGGGCGACGATCGTGACGCCGTTCTCGGTCACCACCGTCTCGCCGGCCTGCGACAGCTCGCAGTTGCCGCCGAGGGCGGAGGCCGCCATGTCGACGATGACGGAGCCGCTGCGCATCGCTCGCACGGCGTCCGCGGTGACGAGCACCGGGGGCTTGCGGCCGGGGATCTGCGCGGTGGTGATCACGACGTCCTGGTTGGCGATCACCTCGTTGAGCTCGGCCTGCTGGGAGGCGCGTTCCTCGGCGGTGAGCTCGCGGGCGTAGCCGCCGGCGCCGGTTGCGTCGATCGCGGTCCTGAGCCGCACGAACTTCGCGCCCAGCGACTCGGCCTGCTCGGCCGTCTCGGGCCTGACGTCGTACGCGGACACGACCGCACCGAGCCGGCGCGCCGTGCCGATGGCCTGGAGCCCGGCGACGCCGATCCCGAGGATCAGCACGTTCGCGGGCTTGGCCGTCCCGGCCGCCGTGGTGAGCAGCGGGAAGTAGCGACCGTAGGTGTTTGCGGCGATGAGGACGGCCTTGTAGCCGCCGACGTTCGCCTGGGAGCTGAGGGCGTCCATCGTCTGGGCGCGGCTCAGCGTCCGCGGGATGGCGTCCAGGCTGACGGCGGTGACCCCGGCCGCAGCCAGCGTCTCCATCAGCGCCGGGTCGAGCAGCGGCTGCAGCAGGCCGATGACGGTCTGGCCGCTGCGCAGCTTCGCCGCATCTGCGGGTGCCGGCTTCTGGACGCGCAGGATGACGTCGCTGGCGGCGTACAGCTCGTCGGTGGACACGACCGTCGCGCCGGCGTCCGTGAACGCCGAATCGGGGATCGCGGCACCGGCGCCTGCGCCTGCCTCGACGAGGATCTCGAGCCCGGCCGCCGTCAGCTTGCCGAGCGCTTCGGGCACCAGGGCGACGCGCCGCTCTCCGGCCGCAGACTCCCTGGCGACGCCGACCTTCATGGGCATCACCGTCCGTAGGACACAGTGGGGTGGATGGCCCTCAGTGTA
>DASXVG010000036.1:0-3538 GCA_036504355.1 Candidatus Limnocylindrales bacterium | reverse complement strand
CGAGCCGCACCAGCGGCGGCTCCGGCGGCGGGCCTCCGGACGGCGCGACGTCACGGAACGAGACGACCCCCTCGTCGTCCGTGACCCACAGCACGGCCAGCCACCAGTCGTCGGGACCGTCGACGGGCTTCGCCATGCCGGTCTGCAGGCGCCGGTCGCCGATGCGCAGCTCCTGCTCGCGCAGGTACGAGGGGCCGGGATGCGGGAGGCGGTCGGGCACGGGCCCGAGGATACCGGTCCTGTGCGGCGAGCCCTAGCCGATGGGCGACGGTGGGGGCGGCGGCGACGCGGGCGTGGGTGTGGCGACGGACTCTGACTCCGGGACAGGTGCGGGGGCGTCGCCGGCGTCAGGGCTCGCGGACGCGTCCGCCATCGCGGCGAGATCGATCCCCTGCTCCACGGCGGCGTCGGTCTTGAGCGCCACGGTCTCGGCCTCGAGGTCCACTCGCTCCGCCTCGAGCTCGAGCCGCCGCATCTCCAGGCGGACCGCCTCATCGGGCGGGGCGAGCGACTCGGCCTCGGCCGGGCCTCCCACCTCCACCGGTTGCTCGCCGGTGATGAACGAGAGGAGTCGGCTGCGCGGCCGGGAGACCTCGCTCCGGGCGCGCATGATCGCCTCGGGATCGAGCGTGGTCACGCCCTTGATCTCCTCGCCGCCGGTGGTGCTGGTGAGCGTGGCGCCGCACGAGGGACACGTGGCGAGGTCGGGGGCAGGGAGCGGGGCCGAGCACCACTGGCAGTGCGGTGCCGGGCCGGTCATCGGGTCGGCCATGTGCGCATCCTACTGAACCGGATCAAGCGATCGTCCCCCCGAACGTCCTGTTGCGGGGGCGGACCAGCTATTCCCATTCGATGGTCGCGGGCGGCTTGGAGCTGATGTCGTACACGACGCGGTTCACGCCGGGCACCTCGTTGACGATGCGCGACGAGATCTTGCCCAGCACGTCGTACGGGAGCTTCGCCCAGTCCGCGGTCATGCCGTCCTCCGACGTGACCGCGCGGATCGCGACGACGTTCGCGTACGTCCGCCCGTCACCCATGACGCCCACGCTTCGGACCGGGGTGAGGATCGCGAACGACTGCCACACGCGGCGATACAGGCCCGCGGCCTTGATCTCGTCGATGACGATCCAGTCCGCGTCGCGCAGCGTGTCGAGGCGCTCCGCGGTGACCTCGCCCAGGATCCGGATCGCAAGGCCCGGGCCCGGGAACGGCTGGCGCTGGACCATGGCGTCGGGCAGGCCCAACGCCGTGCCCACCAGCCGGACCTCGTCCTTGAACAGGTAGCGTAGCGGCTCGATGAGCTGGAAGCGGAGGTCGGCGGGAAGACCGCCCACGTTGTGGTGGGTCTTGATCTTCTGGGCCGTCTTGGTCTCGGGGGTCGTGGACTCGATGACGTCCGGGTACAGCGTCCCCTGGGTCAGGAAGTCGATCTGCCCGAGCTTGGTCGCCTCCTCCTCGAATACGCGGATGAACTCGTCGCCGATGATCCGCCGCTTCTGCTCCGGGTCCGTGACGCCCGCCAGGCGGGCGAGGAACCGCTCGCGCGCGTCGACCATCACGAGGTTCATGCCCAGGCTGGCCTCGAACGTGACCCGCAGGAGCTCGGACTCCTTCTTGCGCATCAGCCCGTGGTCCACGTAGATGCAGGTCAGACGGTCGCCGACCGCGCGGTGCACGAGCGCGGCCGCGACCGCCGAGTCGACGCCGCCCGAGAGCGCGCAGATCACCTTGCCGTCCGAGCCCGTCTCGCGGGCGTGCGCGTCGACGCGCTCCCGGATCTCGTTGACCGTGGTGTCGATGAAGTTCGCCGACGTCCACGCGGGCGCGATGTGGGCGATCTCGGTCACGAAGTTGCGCAGCACGTCCTTGCCGCGCGGCGTATGGGCGACCTCCGGATGGAACTGGATCCCGTACAGGTTGCGCTCCGGGGCCTCGAGGCCCGCGTAGGGCGTCGAGTCGGTCTGCGCCGTGGACGCGAACCCCTCCGGGAGCCGGGTGATCGAGTCGCCGTGGCTCATCCACACCGGCTGCTCCCGGTCGATGCCACCGAACAGCGTGACGTCGCCCGTGATCTGGACGGTCGCCGGACCGTACTCGCGCTTCGCCGACGGCATCACGTCGCCCCCGAGTTCCAGCGCCATGAGCTGCGCGCCGTAGCAGATGCCCAGGACGGGGAGCCGGCCGCTCCAGATCGAGGCGTGCGGCTTGGGAGCACCCTCGTCGTACACGGACATGGGGCCGCCCGACAGGATGATCGCGCGGACGCCACGCGCCTCCAGCTCTGCCAGCGGGGTGTCGTGGGGCAGGAGCTCGGAGTACACGTTGAGCTCGCGGACGCGTCGGGCGATGAGCTGCGCGAACTGCGAGCCGAAGTCGAGGACCGCGACCACGCCGGGTTCGGGGACCGTGGCTGCCACCGGGGGCGGATCGGACGGCGCGCGGGTCGGCGCCGGTGCGTCGAGCGCAACCTCCAGGTAGGCCTCCACCTCGGCATCGTCCGACCCGAGGACTCGATGGCCCGCGTTGGCCAGCTCTCCGTGGACGGTCTTGCCGCGCCCGGTGCCCGGCGACGGCTCCTGCTCCGACTCGGCCAATGGCCCCTCCCGCGTGGTCTCGGTTGGCTTTCGCGAAGTCTACCGGGCGGGCGGGTTGCGGTTCGGCAGCGGGCAGCGATCGCACGCACGTGGGAGAGGCGTATCGTCCACGGCATGACGTACTCGATCGTCGCGCTCGATCACGCGACCGGCGAGCTGGGCGTCGCGGTCCAGTCGCGCTGGCTCAACGTCGGTGCGTGGGTCCCATGGGTCGAGGCGGGCGTGGGCGCGGTCGCCACCCAGTCGTTCACGGAACCGGGGCACGGGTTCAATGGCCTGCGGCTGATGCGCGAGGGCGTGCCCGCGCCCGACGCGCTCGCCCGGGTGCTGGCATCCGACGAGGACGAAGCGACGCGCCAGGTCGGCATGGTGGACGCCGCGGGGCGGTCCGCGGCCCACACCGGCCTGCGCTGCGTGCGCTACGCCTCGCACCTCGTCGCGCCCGGGGTGTCGGTCCAGGCGAACATGATGGAACGGGCGACCGTGCCCGCGGCGATGCTGGCCGCCTTCCGCGGGACGGACGGCGATCTCGCGACCAGGCTCCTGGCGGCGCTCCGGGCCGCCGAACGCGAGGGCGGGGATGTCCGCGGCCGGCAGTCGGCGGCGCTCGTGGTCGCGCCTGGGCGTGCCGCCCCGGCCCCCGACGGGACGCCGGCGACCCCCGCGCCGCCGTGGGCCCGGCGTCACGACCTGCGGGTCGAGGACAGTCGCTCGCCGCTGGATGAGCTCGCAAGGCTGCTCGACCTCGGCCGCGCCTACGACGCGATGGGCAACGCCGAGTCCGCCGCCCTGCGCGGCGACCTGGCGGCAGCGGCCGCGGTCAACGTCCGGTCGCTCGAGCTGGCCCCGGATGACGACCAGGTCGCCTTGTGGGGCGCGGTCGGGCTGGCGCTCGGCGGGCGCATCGAGGAGGCGCGCGCCGCCCTCGCCGCGGCCGCCGC
>DASXVG010000035.1:0-2266 GCA_036504355.1 Candidatus Limnocylindrales bacterium | reverse complement strand
CGTGGCACGAGCCGTTCCGCTCGCACGAACGCGGAACATCGGAATCATCGCCCATATCGACGCGGGCAAGACCACCGTGACCGAGCGGATCCTCTTCTACACGAAGAAGATCTACAAGATCGGTGAGGTCCATGAGGGCGCGGCCACCATGGACTGGATGCCCCAGGAGCAGGAGCGCGGCATCACGATCACTGCCGCGGCTACGACCTGCTCGTGGAACGATCACCGCATCAACATTATCGATACGCCCGGGCACGTGGACTTCACCGTCGAGGTGGAGCGCAGCCTGCGCGTGCTCGATGGCGCGGTGGTCGTGTTCGACGGCGTCGCCGGCGTGGAGCCCCAGTCCGAGACGGTCTGGCGGCAGGCGGATCGCTACGGCGTGCCGCGGATCTGCTTCATCAACAAGCTCGACCGGACGGGCGCCAACTTCTGGCGCGACGTCGACATGATCACGGAGCGCCTGGGCGTCAAGCCCGTGCCGATCCAGATCCCGATCGGGATCGAGGACACCTTCGTGGGCCTCGTGGACCTCGTCCGGATGAAGGCGCTCGTGTGGCGCGACGATCTGGGCAACACGTTTGACGAGAGCGAGATCCCCGCGGACATGGCCGACGAGGCCGCCAAGTGGCGCGAGCACCTCCTCGAGGCCGTCTCCGACGTGGACGACGAGCTTGCCCACAAGTACCTCGAGGGCGAGGAGCTCACCGAGGCGGAGATCAAGCGCGGCATCCGGTCGGCGACCCTCCTGTACAAGTGGGTCCCGATCCTGTGCGGCTCCGCTCTCAAGAACAAGGGCGTCCAGCCGATGCTCGACGCGGTCGTGGACTACCTCCCGTCGCCGCTCGACGTCCCGCCGGTCATCGGCCTCAAGCCGAACTCCGGCGCGGAGGTCCTCCAGAGCGTCGACGACACCGCCAACTTCAGCGCCCTCGCGTTCAAGATCGCGGCCGACCCGTTCGTCGGCAAGCTCGCGTTCTTCCGGGTGTACTCGGGCTCGCTCAAGTCGGGCTCGTACGTCCTCAACGCGACGAAGGGCAAGAAGGAGCGCATCGGGCGCATCCTCCAGATGCACGCGAACCACCGCGAGGAGATCGACGTGGTGTACGCGGGCGACATCGCGGCCGCGGTCGGCCTCAAGGACACGTACACGGGCGACACGCTCACGGACCCGGATCACCCGGTCATCCTCGAGTCGATGACGTTCCCGGAGCCGGTCATCGAGGTCGCCATCGAGCCCAAGACGAAGGCCGACCAGGACAAGCTGGGCATCGCGCTCCAGCGCCTCGCGGAGGAGGATCCGACGTTCCGCGTCAAGACCGACGAGGAGTCGGGCCAGACGCTGATCGCCGGCATGGGCGAGCTGCACCTCGACGTCCTCGTGGACCGGATGGTCCGCGAGTTCAAGGTCGCGGCCAACGTCGGCAAGCCGCAGGTCGCCTACCGCGAGACCATCCGCCGTGCCGCCGAGGGCAACGGGCGCTTCGTGCGCCAGACCGGCGGCAAGGGCCAGTACGGCCACGCGGTCATCAAGGCGGAGCCCAACGAGAAGGGCGCGGGCTACGAGTTCATCGACAAGATCGTCGGTGGCACGATCCCGCGCGAGTACATCAAGCCGATCGACCAGGGCATCCGCGAGACGCTCGACTCGGGCATCTACGCGAACGTCCCGATGGTCGACGTCAAGGTGACGCTGTTCGACGGCTCGTACCACGACGTGGACTCGTCCGAGATGGCGTTCAAGATCGCCGGTTCCATGGCGATCAAGGACGCGGTTGCGAAGGCGAACCCGGTCGTGCTCGAGCCGATGATGCGGGTCGAGGTGACGATGCCCGAGGAGTTCATGGGCGACGTCATCGGCGACCTCAACAGCCGGCGTGGCCAGATCGAGGGGATGGACCCCCGCGGATCGACCCAGGTCGTCCGCAGCGCGGTCCCGCTCGCCGAGATGTTCGGCTACGCCACCGACCTGCGGTCCATGACCCAGGGTCGAGCAAGCTATTCCATGGAGCTCAGCCACTACGCCGAGGTTCCTCCGAACCTCGCGGCCGAGCTCGTCGCCAAGTCGAAGGTCTAAAGGGTCGGCCCGCCTGACGGGCAGAAGAGCAGGGAGTCCATCCGGACATGGCCAAGAAGAAGTTCGAGCGCACGAAGCCGCACGTGAACGTCGGCACGATCGGCCACATCGACCACGGCAAGACGTCGCTGACGGCCGCCATCAGCAAGTACCTCGCGCTGCGCGGCAAGGCCGAGTACCGCGCGTTCG
>DASXVG010000034.1:0-24841 GCA_036504355.1 Candidatus Limnocylindrales bacterium | reverse complement strand
AGGACTGCGCGCGGGCGGTCCGCACGCCGAATCGCCGGGCCGTGTCGCAGCCGGGCGAGAGCCGTCGGCTAGGAGCTCGGCTCGGGCGTCGGCGGTTCCGAGGGTACCGGGCGAGTCATCGCCGCCGCCGGATCGTTCGGGGCACCGAACAGGAGGGTGAGCCAGGAGTCGAGCGGCGTGCCCTGGCCGGCACGCGCCCCGAGCCTCGTGGCGGCGGTGCCGGCGGCGTCCGCGGCGAGCGGCGGCGCATCGTCGGCCAGGATGAACGGGATCTCGCGCGGGGCGCCGAGCCGGTACTCGCGGGCCTGCTGCTCGATGTACGCCTGGCGCTGGATGAACTCCTTCTCCCGCTCCAGGGCCGTGACCTCGGCCGCCATCGTCTCGTTCTCGACACGCATGGTGTCGGCGCGACTGGACGCCTCGCTCGCCTCGCCGACCTGGCGCGCGAACAGGACGATCACCCAGGCCGCGACGAGGGCGGCGATGAGGACCGCGATGCGACGGCGCGTGAGCCCCGCGACAGGGAGATCGGACAGGCTCGCAAGCGCCGCCGCGGCCGTCCCTGCGGGTGGCTGCGGGGGCGGGGTCGCGTCCGCGCCCGGATCCGGGTCGGGTCCTGCAGGCGTCGAGCGCTCGGCGGATCGCGGCATCGTGGCGAGGGTAGCTGCGCTTGATTCCGGTTGTCAACTCGCGTACGGCCCGTTTGCCGGCGGTCCGCCGCGGATCGCCAGCACGCGGCTGTGACACGAGAGCTGTCACCGCCCGATTGCATCGTCGCGTAGACTTCGCGGAAATTCGCTCATGCGTTCTGTTTGCAGCCCGGGAGCCCAGCATGCGCACGTACGCCCCCGCCCCCACGCGAGCCGTGCTCGAGCAGGCCCTCGACGAGCCGTCGCTGGCGCGCGGGGTCCGTCACCACGAGGTCATCCCGGCGCGGACGGCCATCCACGCCGACTGGCCGGACTGGCTTGACCCCCGGATCCGGGCCGGGCTCGCCGGTCGCGGCATCGAGCGGCCCTACGTCCACCAGTCCCAGGCGATCGAGGCCGTCCACGCCGGCGAGGACATCGTCGTCGTGACGCCCACCGCATCGGGCAAGTCGCTGTGCTACACGGTCCCGGTGCTCCAGGCCCTCGCCGAGGACCCGTCGGCGCGGGCCCTGTTCCTGTTCCCGACCAAGGCGCTGGGGCAGGACCAGGTCTCGGAGCTCGGGGACCTCGTCCACGACGCCGGGCTCACGGTCGCGGCGGCGACGTACGACGGCGACACGCCGGCCCCGATCCGCTCCGCGATCCGCAAGGCCGGCCAGGTCGTAGTCACGAACCCGGACATGCTCCACTCGGCGATGCTCCCCCACCACACGAAGTGGTTCCAGCTGTTCGAGCAGCTCCGGGTCATCGTGATCGACGAGCTCCATACCTACCGCGGCGTGTTCGGCTCGCACGTCGCGAACGTGCTGCGCCGGCTGCTCCGCCTGTGCGCGCACTACGGGTCGAGCCCGGTGATCGTGTGCTGCTCGGCCACGATCGCGAACCCGGGCGAGCTCGCGGAGCAGCTCACCGGGCGCCCCGTCCGGGTCATCGACCGCAACGGTGCGCCGTCGGGCGAGAAGCACGTCCTGCTGGTGGACCCGCCGGTCATCGACGCCTCGACGGGGGCGCGCGGCTCGGCCCTGACGCTCGCGCAGCGCTGGGCGATGCCGTTCATGCGTGCCGGGCGCCAGACGGTGGTGTTCGGGAAGTCGCGCGTCGCGGTAGAGATCATGCTCTCGAACCTGCGCGAGTCGATGCGCCAGGACATGGGCCCCCGGAACCGGATCCGCGGCTACCGCGGCGGGTACCTGCCGACGGAGCGCCGGGCCATCGAGCGCGGGCTGCGGGACGGCGAGATCCTGGGCGTCGTCAGCACCAACGCCCTGGAGCTCGGCGTCGACATCGGCCACCTGGACGTGGCCGTGCTGGCAGGCTACCCGGGCTCGATCGCCGGGACCTGGCAGCAGATGGGCCGCGCGGGCCGGCGCGGCGACGTGAGCGTCGCCGTGCTGGTCGCCTCCCCTGCCCCGGTCGACCAGTACGTGATCCACCACCCGGAGTTCGTGCTGGGCGGACAGCCCGAGGAGGCGCGCCTCGACCCGGACAACCTCCACGTCCTGCTCGCGCACCTGCGGGCAGCGACCTTCGAGCTGCCGTTCGAGCCCGGCGAGTGGTTCGGCCCCGGACCCGCCGACGACTTGCTCGCGTTCCTCGGCGAGTCCGGCACGGTCCGCCAGGCCGACGACGGACGCTGGTACTGGAGCTCCGAGAACTTCCCTGCGTCGGAGGTGTCGCTGCGGGCTGCCGCGCCGGAGAACGTCGTGATCATCGACACGACGCCTGACCGGCCGCGGGTCCTCGGAGAGGTGGACCTGTTCAGCGCCCAGGTCCTCGTCCACCAGCACGCGATCTACATGCACGACTCGGTGCAGTACCACGTCGACACGCTCGACTGGGGCGAGCGCAAGGCGTACGTGCACAAGGTGGACGTGGACCACTACACGTACGCGAACCGCGCGGTGACGCTCAAGCCGCTCGACGTGTTCGCCAGCGCGCCGTCGACCGGCGGGTCGCGCGTCCACGGCGAGGTGATGGTCGCGAGCCTGGTCACGCTGTACAAGAAGCTCAAGTTCATCACCGACGAGAACGTGGGCTGGGGGCCCATCGACCTGCCCGAGATCGAGCTCCAGACGACCGCGTACTGGCTGACGGCGGAGCGTGCCGCGGCGGGCTGGCGGCGGGACGAGCTGGACGTCGCGCTCATCGGCGCCGGGCGGGCGATCCAGGCGGTGGCGGCCGTGCTCCTGATGCTGGACCCGCGCGACCTGGGGCTCGTGTCCCAGGTCCGCTCGCCGCACCACGAGGCGCCGACCATCTACCTGTACGAGGCGATGCCCGGCGGGGTCGGCCTGTCGGAGCGGCTGTGGGCCCGCCACGACGAGCTCGTTTCCGGCGCCGCAGACCTCATCCGCGCCTGCCCCTGCGAGGCCGGCTGCCCCGCGTGCACCGGTCCTCGGCTGGAGCCGGACGTGGACGGCAAGGCACTGGCCCTCCGGCTGCTCGCAGCGCTCGCGGCGGATCGATCGGGCACGGATGCCCGGTCGGCGGCGGTGGCATGACGGCCGAGCTCACGGGACCCGTCACGCGGGAACGTCGGCTCACGAACCTGCGGGCGACGCTCTCGCGCGGCGCCGCCGCCGGGCCCGATCCCCTGCCTGCCCGAGCGCCGTTCGCGGGCCGGCGGAGCCCGCTGCTCGCCGCGCGGCTCGCGGCGGCCCTCGGGGCGGACGTCGCGGACACGCCGGACGGCCGAATCGTGCGGCGGGTCGTCGCGCCCGTCGAGATCCCGCTGGATCGCGAGCGGCTCGCACGACTGCCGGGCCATCCGCCGCCCGACGCGCCGCTGGTGTGCCTCGACACGGAGACCACGGGGCTCGCGACGGCGGCCGGAACGCTGGCGTTCCTCGTGGGGCTCGCGCGCTGGGACGGTGGCTCGTTCCGCCAGACCCAGCTGCTGCTCCCCGATCACGCGGACGAGCCTGCCCTGCTCGCGGAGATCGCGCGCTGGGTCACGCCGGACGCGTGGCTCGTGACGTACAACGGGCGGGGCTTCGACTGGCCGTTGATCGAGGCGCGCTACCGGCTCGCGGGTCGCGCCGCACCGGCGCACGCGGGCCACCTCGACCTGCTCCCGTTCGTCCGCCGCGTGTTCCGGCACCGGATGGAGGACGCCCGACTGCGAACGGTGGAGGGAGCGCTGCTGGGCGTCAGCCGGGTCGGCGATGTCGAGGGCTGGGAGATCCCGGGGATCTACCTCGACGTCCTCCGCGGTGGCCCGGTGGACGCGCTCGCGGGCGTCGTGATCCACAACGAGAAGGACGTGCGATCGCTGGGCCTGCTCCTCGCCCACGTGGAGCGCCGGTACGCGGCCCGGGACGCCCGCCACGAGGCGCCGCGTGGCGACCTCGCGGGCCTGTCGCGGGCCTATACGCGAGAGCGGCGCCACGACGAGGCGCTCGAGTGCCTGGACGACGCCATGGCGGCCGAGGCGCCGGTCCGCGACCCGTTCGGCCGGTCGCCGCTGCCGCGGGTCCTCGTCCGGGAACAGGCGGCCGAGGACGAGTGGTGGACCGCTCGGACGCAGCCGCACTTCGGTGGCCGCACGCCGCGGGGCGGGTGGCGGGGCGAGCTCGCGAACGGGCGTGGCGGATCGCTCGGCACGGCACCCGGCAGCGCGCCCTGGGAAGCGGGTGCCCGGTGGACGGACGAGCGGCTCGCGGCGGAGCGGGCGCGGGTCCTGCGCCGGCTCGGCCGGTGGGGGGAAGCCGCGGAGGCGTGGCAGACCGCGGCGGCGGCGGGCGGGCCCCTGGGCGCGATCGCCTGGATCGAGGTCGCCAAGCTTCGCGAGCACCGGCTGGGCGACCACGAGGGCGCGCTCGCCGCGACCCGTGCCGCGTGGCGGCTGCTCGAGCGGTCGCGGCTCACGGGCCGACCGCACCCGCGACTCGAGGCCGACCTGGATCGTCGCGGCCGGCGCCTGTCCTCCCGGCTCAAGCGACGCGCCGCCGCCGCGTAGGCGCGACGGGTCGCGGACGAACGGGAGCGGCGGACCTCCGGACGAACGCGGCCCCGGTCAGGCGGTCGCGTCGTCGAGGCGCTCGAGGACCCGGGACAGGTCGGGCACGGCGCCCAGCCCCGGGCCCTCGCACGTCAGGGACGCGGCGGCTGCGCCGAACCGGAGGTCGATGCCGTGACCCTCGCGCCCACCGAGGAGTCCCGGGACGAGGCGCGCCGCGAACACGCCCGCGAGGAGGGTGTCCCCGGCTCCCGTCGGGTCGACGAGGTTCGCCGTGGGGATCGCGGCCCAACGGTCGCGCGACCGCGACAGGCCGTCCGGGGCCGTCTCGATCACCGTCCCGCCCCGGGCGCCGTCGGTGACGAGGAGCGTGTCGCCGGGGCCGACCAGGGCCGCGAGCGCCTCGAGCGACGTCCCCCGTGCGTAGTCATCCGTCCCCACGCCCACGAGGTCCGCACGCGTGACGAGCGGGGAGGGGCCGGGCTCGACGCGCCGCACGCGCCCGCCCCGGCGCAGCACGCGGAGCAGCCCCTGCCACCCGAGACCGACCAGCGACCCCTCGCCGGGAATCGTCGCCCATGCGTCCGGCAGCTCCGCGGCCACGGGCGCGAACAGCCACCCATCGGCGGGCAGCCAGCCGCGCGGGATGGCCGTGATCTCGATCGGGTCGGACACCTCGAGCGACTCCTGGACGCGCCCGTCGCCGGTCTCGACGTTGACGAACACGGGGCCGCGCGCGAGGTCCACCAGCACCAGCTCCACCCCCGCCCGCTCGAGGATGGCGAGCTCGACCGCGGTCGCCGCCGGGCCGTCCACTCCGATGAGCGCGCGGGTCCGAATGCCCAGCCGGGCCAGCGCGAGCGCCGAGTACGAGACGCCGCCGCCGAGCCGCCAGCCACGGGGATCCTCGTCGGTGACATCCCGCGACGCCGCCCCGACGACCACGACAACCGGGCCCCTGTCCGTCATGCCGTCATGCTCCTCCACCCCGGCCGTTTGCCGCGGCCAACCTATACTGGTTGCCCGCCCCGCGACACCGCCCGAGCGCCCGACGGGCTGGCCTGCACGTTGACTCGAGGTTCCCATCATGCATTTCTACGAGCTCCACGAGGGCGACAACGAGGTCTTTGCCGACCTGCTGCTCGCGCGCGAGGAGGAGATGGAGGCCGAGGAGTTCTTCGACGTCGTCCAGTCCATCCGCCGCCGCGTCGTCGACAACTTCGAGACCCAGACGCTGGTCGAGGCCATCGCCGACGAGCTGGAGCGTGACTACGGGTTCATCGCCGTCACGGACGAGCGGCTCACCGCGGCCGTCAACGTGTCGCGCGACGAGGAGGAGAACTTCCTCGCGGACCTGGACGCCCCGGACGACTCGATGGACTATGCCTCGATCCTCGCCGATCTCCAGGCCGAGGGCGGCCGGCCGAACTGACGGGCCCGGGCCGGGCGCGGCGCTCCCCGACCCTCAGCGGCTGAACAGCACCTCGATCACGTCGCCGTCGCGCACCCGGTAGGTCTTCCCTTCCGAGCGCACCTTGCCGTGCTTCTTCGCCTCGGCGATCGACCCCAGCGCCAGCAGGTCCTCGTAGGCGATCGTCTCGGCGCGGATGAACCCGCGCGCGAGGTCCGAGTGGATCGCGCCCGCCGCGTCGACGGCATTGGAGCCGTCCGGCACCGGCCACGCGCGGACCTCGTCGGGGCCTGCCGTGAGGAAGGAGATCAGCCCGACGAGCCGGTAGGACAGCCCGATGACGCGATCGAGCGCGCTCTCGGCGAGCCCGAGCTCCTCCATGAACACGCCCGCCTCGTCCGGGTCGAGCTCGCCCAGCTCCATCTCGATCTTCGCGGACAGCGCGTCCACGAGCGCGTGCTGGTGCGCGTAGCCGGCCCGGATGCGCTCGGCCAGGGCCGGCGCGCCTGCGAGCTCGCCCTCGCCCACGTTGAGTAGCACGAGCACGGGCTTCTGGGTGAGGAAGCGGAACCCGCGCAGGGCCTTCTCCTCGTCGTCGTCGAGCGGCTCGTCGCGGATCGGCCGGCCAGCTTCCAGGGCGGGCTTCAGGCGCGACAGGATCGCCTCCTCGCGCTCGTTCGCCTCGCGCTCGGCCGGGGTCCCGTGGCGGCCTGAGCCGCGCAGCCGCTCGAGCCGCCGATCGATCATCGCGAGGTCCGCGAGGACGAACTCGAGATCGAGGTTCTCGAGGTCCCGCGCCGGGTCCACGGAGCCCGCCGGGTGGGGGTGCGCCGCCGAGTCCCACGCCCGCAGGACATGGATCAGCGCGTCGGAATCGCGCAGCCGGGCGAGGTGCTCGGCCGGGAGCTCCTCGGCGCCCACGTGGCCCTCGGTGGAGGCCGGAGGGGCCGGCAGGTCGACGTAGGTCACGTCGGCGTGGACGATCTTCTTCGGCTTGAACACCTCGGCCAGGCGGTCGAGCCGCTCGTCGGGGACCTTGACCACGCCCACGTTGAGCTGGAGCCCGCCGTACCCCCCGGTCTCGGCATGGCCTCGGGTGAGCGTGTTGAACACGGTTGTCTTGCCGCACCCGGCAAGCCCGACGATGGCGATCTGCATGCGCCGATGCTACCGGGCACCGGGCCCCCGGGGCTCAGTACCCCGCGGTCGGGTCCACGACGTTGACCAGCGGCTCTCCGGCGGCATAGCGCCGGAGGTTGTCGCAGAACAGGTCGACCGAGCGGTCAAGCACGCGGGTCGACGACCACGACGTGTGCGGCGTGAGGATCACGTTGGGGAGGTCGTAGAGCTGGGACGTCGGCGGGAGCGGCTCCTCGCGGAAGGTGTCGAGGACGGCGCCGCCGATCCGGCCGTTGCGGACCGCGCGGGCGAGCGCATGCTCGTCGACGAGCTCGCCCCGGGCGACGTTGATGACCCAGGCGCCTGCCTTCATCGTCGCGATCGAGGCCTCGCCGATGAGGCCCACGGTGTCGGGCGTGAGCGGCGCAGCGAGGACGACGAAGTCCGACTCGGCAAGCAGCTCGTCCAGGCGCTCGGGCGGCAGCACCCGGTCGAGCAAGACGGACCCGAGGAACGGCTCGTCGCCTGCGCCGTCGGCGGCATCCGCGCCGGCCTCGGGTCGGCGTCGGGTCGCGATCACCCGGCAGCCGAAGGCCGTCGCGAGGGCGCCAACCGCCCGCCCGATCGACCCCAGGCCCACGATCCCCACGGTGACGTCGCGCAGCTCGCGCGCCTCGAGCGGCTGCCACGTCCGCTCCGCCTGGAGCTCGAGCAGCTGGGGCAGGCGGCGCGCCGCCGCCAGGATCATCAGCATCACGTACTCGGCGATGGGCCGCGAGAAGACGCCACGCGCGTTCGTGATCACGAGACCGCGCTCGCGCGACGCGGGCGTGAGCACGCGCTCGACCCCGGCGGTCGCCGAGTGGACCCAGCGGAGCTGCGGCGCGCGCGCGAGGATCCGGTCGAACGTCTCCGCGGGAAGGCGTCCGCGGAGCATCACCTCGACATCGTCGAGGGAGCCGTCGGGGTGACCGTCGAAGCCGATCGTGACGAGCCGCGCCCCGAGCGCGGCGGCCCGGATGACGTCCAGGTCCCGGGCGCGGTAGCGCGCGGACAGGATCGGCGTGAGCGCGATCGCCACCGGAACGCCGCCCGGTCCAGATCCCGGGCCCGGCGACCGGCCCCCGTCCGTCACGACACGCCTCCCGTCAGCAGGTTGAGCCCCATCCGCCGCACCCAGTCCGCCGGCCGGTCGATCTCATCCGGCTTCGGCAGGGTCTCCGGGCCGTCCCACAGCCGGCGCAGCGCGGGTGCGCCGGCGAGCCGCTCGATCTCGGCGACGAAGACCTCGCCCTTACGGTACTGCTCCATCTTGAGGTCCATGCCGGTGATCCGCAGCATCGCCTTCTCGAACGGCGTCCGGCTGACCCGCCGGCCGTGGAACCGCGCGGAGATCCGCTCGACACCCGGGACGAGGTCCTTGCCGACCTCGTCCATGACGTGGTCGCCGAAGCCCTCGAGCAGGCTCATGATCGCCTGCGTCTCCCGGAACAGCTCGCGCTGCTCGACGGACATGAGGCGCTCCATCCAGTGCTGGTCGTCGCGCCGGCCCTCGCCGCGGAGCGTCTTGCCGATCGCCTTGACCGCGTCCCGGCCGAGCGACGACGCGTCCTCGGAGAACAGCGAGACCTGCCGCTCGAGGCGGCTCGCGAGGTACGGGCGAAGCCACGGGTGCGCCTCGAACTCGAACGCGTGCGTCGTCTCGTGGAGCGCGATCCACGTCCTGAACGGCCCGATGGGGACGTCGAGCGCCGTGGCGGTCTGCCGGATGTTCTCCTCGACGAACAGGAGCCGACCGGGCGTGGACTCCGCCGACAGCAGCGCGAGATCGTACTGGCCCAGCACGCGCTGGCCCATGAACCCGAGCAGCAGCCCCAGCTGGCGCGTCGTGACCCAGCGGTTGGCGATCGTCATCGTCGCCTTGCCGAAGCCCGCGCCCTCGGGGAGCATCTGCTCCAGCAGCGGGCCCTCGAGCTTGCCGATGATGTGGGCGAACGCGACCGTGTTGGCCTCGACCCACTCGCCGCGATCCACGACCGCGACCCGGTCGACCACGCCGGGCAGGTCCGTGCCCAGGTGCAGGGAGAGGGCCGGGACGACCTTGGCCATCGCCGCCGCGTACTCGCCCTCGACGGCACGCAGCGCCGGGCGGTCGACGGCGCCGGGGGCGGACCGGAGCCGCGCGATGGCGATCCGCTCCACCTGGCGCCAGTCCACGAGCCCGGCCGAGCGCGCCGACCGCTCGACCTGGCGCCCGGCGACGGTGATCGCGGCACCGAGCAGCGACCCCACGACGAAGCCGACCTGCCACAGGCGCTCCTCGGGGATACGGGACTGGCGCCGGTCGTCCCGTCGCGGGGTGGCGGGCATCAGGCGACGGCCTCGCGGAGCTCCACGGAGTCCACGTCCGGGAACGCCTCGCCGAACATCCTCGATGCGATCGACGCGAACCGTTCGACGTCGCCGGTGGTGAGCTGGACGTGGACGGGCTCGCTCCCCGACCAGGTCTCCGAGGGGCGGGAGTGGCCGGCCGCGCCCGGGTCCGCGGCCGTGCCGCGGGTCGTCCCCGGCGCCTCGAGACCGTTGACCGAGAGCAGCTCCGCGAGCGAGGACGCGGTCGCCGTCGCCGAGTCCACGATCGCCACCCGGTCGCCGACGATCCGACTGATCACGGGCCGCAGCAGCGGGTAGTGCGTGCAGCCGAGGAGCAGGGTGTCGATCGATGCGCCGGGCGGTCGGGGGAACACGAACTCGCCCGCCCCGTCGCGCTCCCCGAGGAGCGGCGCGAGATCCTCCTCCACGACGGCCTCGAGCTCGGGGCCCGACACGATCCCGGCCTCGACCATCGGCACGAACCGAGGCGTCGCGTGCTCGTACACCTCGACCGCCGGGTTCTCGTCCTTGATCGCGTTGAAGTACGCGTGCGAGCGCACGGTCGCCGGCGTCGCGATGACCCCCACGCGCCGGTTGCGGGTCGCGAGGGCGGCCGCGGACGCGCCCGGCCGGACGACCCCCAGCACCGGCAGGTCGTAGCGCGCCCGGAGGTCGCGCAGCGCGACCGCCGTGGACGTGTTGCAGGCGACGACCAGCGCCTTGACGTCCCGCGACGCGAGTTCGTCGAGGGCCTGCATCGAGAACGCGCGGACCTCATCGTCGGAACGGACGCCATACGGCGCCCGCGCGTTGTCGCCCAGGTAGATCGTCGCCTCGTGCGGGGAGCGCCGGAGGATCTCGCGCAGGACGGTGAGGCCGCCCACGCCGGAGTCGAAGACGCCGATGGGCCGGGGGTCGGACACGACCCCTCGCTACCGCCGGCCCGCCACGGGCGCTCGCCCGACCAGCTCGGTGGCCGTGCGCATGACGTCCTGGCTGATCTGGGCGGACGGGTCCGCGAGCACGAACGGGATGCCCTCGTTGTTGGCCCGCACGACGAGCGCCCCACCCGAGCCCACGCTGTGCTCGGGCACCCGGCCGAGCGCGCGGTTCAGGACCTCCGGGTCGAAGCCGCCCGTCGAGTCCGCTCGGTTGATGAGGTAGCGGACCTTGGTCGGGGCGTAGCCGATCATCCGGAAGGCGTCCGCCATGACCATGGTGCTGTGGATGGTCGTCGAGTCGAACGTGACCACCTCGAGGATCGTGTCCGAGTTGTCGAGGAAGCACAGGTTGATGTCGTTCACGACGGCCGGCGTGTCGACGATGACGACCTCGTACACGCGGCGCAGCAGGCTGAGGGTCTTCTCGAGGTCCCGGACGGTAACCATCTCCGCCATCTCGACGCGCGGCGGCGCGAGGAGGATGTCGATGCCCGACGGGTCCCGCCACAGGACGTCGGCGAGGTCCGACTCCTGGATCCGGTCCGTCGGGAGGTCGAGCAGCGACGGGGCCTCCATCGGCACCTTGAGCAGCGCCCGCATGTCCCCGAACTGGAGCGAGCCGTCGATGAGCACCGTGCGCGACCCCTGCTGGCCGACTGCGACCGCGAGGTTGAACGCGAGGGTCGTCTTCCCGACGCCGCCCTTGGGAGCGAACAGCGTGATCATCCGGGCCGTGCCGAACTGGTCCATCGTGGCCGCCGCCGCGTGCACCTGCTGGAGCCGGGTGACGAGTTCGTAGCCCGTGAACGGCATCGCGAGGACGCCGTGGATGCCGTGCGAGAGGTCGGTCGCGACCGGCTGCTGCGGGACCGTCAGGACGATGACCGGGACGTGGGCGCCCGACTGGTTGATCTGGTCGACGAGGCTGAGGCCCTTGACCCGGCCCTGGAGCAGCGCGTCCACGAGGACGACGTCGGGGCGCAGCTCGGTGATCAGGTTGAGCACCCGGGAGCCGTCGCTCACGACGTCCAGCAGCTTGATCGCCGACTGCGAGTTCAGCAGCCCGCGGATGTACTGGGCGACCTGGGGCACGTCCTCGACCACGAGGAGGCGGATCTGGTCGGTCATCGGCCCGACTCTACCACGCAGCATCCGCCACCGGTCCGCGGCCCATTGGTCCCATCCGGGGTCGCCGTCAGGGGAGGTCCCGCCTCCGTCAGGGCCGCCGGGCGAGGAGGATGACCCGGTCCGCCCCGAGCTCGAGCGGCCCGAGGTCGTAGTCGCCGGCCAGCGCCTCAACCCGGAGTCCCGCCGCCTCGGCCATCGCGACGAGCTCGTCCGGCCCGACGAGGCGGAGGTTGTCGACCCGGACCCAGCGCACCGCCGGCTCGCCTGCGTTGCCCGCCTCGAACACCGTGGTCAGGCGGACCGTGCTCGTCGTCGGATCCCAGGTCGCGCTGCCGGTCTTCGTCACGGTGCGCCCCGTCCCGCGCTCCTCGCGCACCCACTCGAGCACGACCCGGCCGTCGTAGCGGGCGAGGTCCTCCGCGTCCGGCAGCCAGCAATCCACCACCGCGAGCGCGCCTGACGCGAGGTGGGCAGCGAGGGTTGCGACGGCCGCGGCCTGGTCCGCGCGCGTCCCCATGAGGAACAGCGAGTTGAGCGGGATCGCCGCGAGCCGGAACGACCCGGCCGCAGGCAGGCGGACCTCGCGCGCATCCGCGTGGACGAGCTCGAGGCGGCGCGCGGTGGGAAGGCCCGCCTCGGTCGCGGCGGCGTGCGCCCGGGCGAGCATCGCGCGGTCGAGGTCCACGCCCGTGACCTCGTACCCGGCCGCCGCCAGGGGCACGGCAATCCGCCCCGACCCGACGGCGAGCTCGAGGATCCGCCCGCCGGTCTGCCCGGCGAGTGCGAGGTAGAGGTCGAGGTCGCCCGGGTCCTCGGACAGGTCGAGGTCGTACAGGCGGGCGAGGGCGTCGGCGGCGGTCTCGGTCACGCGTGGATCATCGCCGAGTGGCGCGCGCGGCGTGCGGGCATCAGGCCCGGCCCTCCGGGCGCCGCCCCCTCAGCGCTCGAACCGGACCGGGTGACCGGCCAGGCGCTTGGCCGCGAGCGCGGAGATGAGCTCCAGCGCGACGCGGTTCGCGGCCATCGCCGTGACCTCGGCGTGATCGTACGGGGGCGACACCTCCACGATGTCCATGCCCGCGATCTCGACCTGGCCGGCGATCCGGCGGACCGCTCGCAGGACCTCTCGCGGAAGCATGCCGCCGGGCTCGGGGGTGCCCGTCCCTGGGGCGCTGCCCGGGTCGATGACGTCGATGTCGACGGAGATGTACACGGCGTCGGGACCGTCGAGCGCCTCCGCGATCGCGTCGTCGATCACCGCCTCTGCGCCGCGCTCCTCGATCTCGCGCATGAGGTGCCAGCGCAGGCCCTGCTCGCGCATCCACTCGAACGTCTCGACGGGGGGCCAGTAGCCGCGCAGGCCCACCTGGACGAAGTTCGAGCCCCTGACCGCGCCACTCTCGATGAGCCGGCGCATGGGCGTCCCGTGACCCGCGAGCACGCCCCAGTCGTCGTTTGCGGTGTCCGCGTGGGCGTCGAAGTGGACGATGCCGATGGAGCCCGGCCTGCGGACCTCCGCGACCGCGGTCGCCGACGGCCAGGTGATCGAGTGATCGCCGCCGAGCACGATCGGGATCGCGCCCGTCGACGCGACGTCGTGGACCTTGCGGTAGATGAGGGCGTGCGCCCGGTCGATCCACGACGGGACGATGTTCGCGTCGCCGGCATCGACGACGTCGAGGATCTCGAATGGCTCGACACCCAGCTGGAGCGAGTGGATCGAGCCGGTCGTGTACTGCGCCTCGCGGATCGCGCGCGGGCCGAAGCGAGCACCGGGGCGGTGGCTCACCGCGTCGTCGAACGGCGCGCCGACGATCGCGACGTCGGCCTTGCGCGCACGCAGCGCCGCCGCGTCGGGGATCCACGGCAGCTTCATGAACGACGGCATGCCGACGTAGGTGGGGAGGTCGAAGTCGTCGTACGTCTCGTACGGCTGGTCCCAGCCGTTGCGCGCGGCGAAGTCGACGTCACCCGGCTGGTGGGGACGCTCGGCCACGGTTGTCCTCCGGAGGCGGCGGCCCGGGGTCCCGCGTGGGGCCGCGCCATGGTGCCGTCTCGTTCGGGCGCCGCCGGTTCGGAATCCGCCGTCCAGCGGGGCGCGCCGGGCGGCATCGTAGCGGGTTGCGGGGCCGGGGTCGAACGGATGCGGCCAGTCGGCCCGCCTCATCTCCCAGCGCGGGCGACGCCTGCGCCCGCCTCGTCAGGTGCGCGACTCGCCCCGGAACTCGCGCCAGGCACCCTCCACGAGCGCCGGGTCGAGGAACAGGTCGAGGGCGGTCTGGGCGACCAGCGTCGCCGCAAGGAGAACCGTCTCGTCGGCGCGCGGGCGGCCTGCGGCGTCGCGGAACTCGATCGAGTGGCCCGGGGTCGGGACGTCCGTGATGGCCAGGTCGGGATGGATCGCAGGGACGGCCCACGAGACGTTGGCCATGTCCGTGGACCCCGAGGTCCCGTCCGGTCCCTGGTCCCGCACCCCGTACGCCGCCGCGTTCGCGACCCAGCGGTCTGCGATCGCCCGGTTCGTCTTCATCGTGCTCGCGAAGCCCGAGAACTCGACCTCCACCTCGACGTCCGCGGCGATCGCCGCGGCCTCGCACAGGCGACGGAACCGAGCCTTCATGACCTCGTAGTAGGCCTGGTCGGCGCTGCGGATCATGAACCACGCCCGGGTCCGGTCCGGGATGATGTTGGCCGCGGTGCCGCCCTCCTGGATGATCCCGTGGACGCGACAGTGCGGCGGGAGCTGCTGGCGCCACAGGCCCACGCTCGAGAACAGGGCGATCATGGCATCCAGCGCGTTGCGGCCCTCCCACGGCTCGCTCGCGGCGTGCGACTGGAGCCCCCGGAACACGACCGACACGTCCTCGGAGGCGAGGGGCTCGATGTCGACGTGGCTGCGGTCGCAGGGGTGGTAGAGCAGCGCCGCGTCGAGACCGTCGAACAGCCCGTCCTCGAGCATGGACTGCTTCCCGCTCCCCCGCTCCTCCGCGGGCGTCCCGAGGAATACGATCTCCCCGGCGAACGAGTCGCGGACCGCCGCGAGCGCGATCGCGGCGCCGACGCCGGAGGCGGCCATCGTGTTGTGTCCGCACCCGTGTCCCAGACCCGGCAGGGCGTCGTACTCGGCGAGGATGCCGATCCGGGGCCCGTTGGTCCCCTTGCCTCCCGCGAGCCGGCCGCGCACGGCCGTCGCGAGGCGCCCAGCCGGGTGCTCCACCGCGAACCCGTGTGCCCGCATGACGTCGGCGACCCAGGTCGCGGCCCGGACCTCCTCGAACGCGGGCTCGGGCGTCGAATGGATGCGGTGGGACAGGTCGAGGATCTCGGTGCGGGCCGCCTCGACGGCCGCGGCCGCGGCGGCCTTCGTGTCGGGGAACGGGGCCGCGGGCTGGTGCTCGGTGAGGGCGGACATGGGTCTCCTAGCGTTCGGCGGAGAGCGCGAGCTCCGCGACGATGAAGATGGCGGCGAGGAACAGCAGGATGGGGAGCTGGAAGGCGTCGACGAGGCGGAGGACCACGAGGACGGCGGCGAACAGCCCGACCCATCCCCCGCGTCGCGCGGCGCGATCCCAGTCGCCCTGGTAGGCGATGCGGCGATGCCGGGTGAACACCACCAGCCAGCAGAGCGGGATCGCGAGCAGCCCGATGGCCGCCCCGATCGCGAGCGCCCCGACGTACCCCGCAACCGGCTCGGCGTACGGGTCGCGCGTCGTGAGGATGACGGCGACGACGATCCACGTGACCCCCGATGCGGCGAGCAGCGCCAGGTTCACGATCCGGTCACGTGCCTCCATCGGATCGAGTCTACCCACGCCGACCGACCGGCGGCCCCGTTGCGCGTCAGGCCGTGCGCTCGAGCTGGTCGAGCCCCGCTTCCAGGTCCCCGAGGCGGCGCAGCTCCAGGTCCGGCGTCACGCGGTCGTCGCGCGCGCTGCCGGGGAGCGGCGAATCGTGGGGCCGGTCCCGCAGGTACGCGGCACGCCAGCCGACGGCCTTCGCCCCGACGACGTCCGCGGCCCAGTCGTCCCCGACGTGCAGGATCCCGCCGGGCGGCGGGTCCCCGAGCGCGGCGCGCGCCGCCGCGAAGATCGCCGGGTGTGGCTTGATCGTTCCGACCCGCTGCGAGACGACGACCGCCCGCAGATACGGCGCCCACCCTGCGGCGTCGACGTACCGGTCGATGGTTGCGGCGAGCGGCCAGTTGGACAGGATCGCTAGGTCGTACCGGGCAGCGAGGCGCTCGATGAGCGCGTCGGCGTCGGGTGCCGGCGGCAGCCGGGCGACGAACCCGTGCGAGTACACGTCGACCGCCCAGGCGCGCTCACCCGCATCGCTGAGGAGCGCGGCGGCGTCATCGTCCCAGGCCTCGTCGTCGGCCGGGACGGGCATGCCGCGCAGCCTGGCGAGCATGCGCGCGATCCGCTGGTCCAGGTCCACCTCGCGAAAGCGGGGCACCTCCTCACGGAACTGGCGCGCCCGTTCCTGCGACCACGCGAGGTGGACCGCGTCCGGGTCGAACGGCCCGAGGGTCGTGGCGATGGCCGCGGCCGTCTCCGCGACGACGGCGCGCAGCGATGCCTCGGGCACCGGGACGAGGGTGTTGCCGAAGTCGAGGGTGACGGCGCGGATCGTCGTCACCGGACGGCGTCCCCGCCCTCGGCGGCCAGGCGGTTCCGGGCGATCCGGACGGCGATCGGGTTGCGGTCGACGAGCAGCCATCGTCGCCCGAGCCGCGCGGCGGCCACGCCCGTCGTGCCGCTGCCGGCGTACGGGTCGAGGACGAGGTCGCCCGGCCGGCTCGACGCCGCGACGATCCGCTCCAGGAGCCGGACCGGCTTCTGCGTCGGATACCCGGTGCGTTCCGCGGAGCCGGGCGGCACGATCGTCAACCACCACACGTCCGTCGGCAGCTTGCCGCGGGCGGCCTTCTCCGGCCCGACGAGTCCGGGTGCGAGGTACGGAACGCGGTCGATGGCGTCGCGCTCGAACCGCCACTCGTTCGTCTTCGCGTACCACAGGATCGTATCGTGCTTGCGCGGCCAGCGGTCGCGCGGCCGGCCGCCGTAGTCGTAGGCCCAGACGAGCTCGTTGAGGAAGCGCCCGGGCCCGAACACCTCGTCCAGCAGGAGGCGGACGTGGTGGACGGTCCGCCAGTCGCAGTGGAGGTATAGCGACCCGTGGGTTGCGAGGACGCGACGGACCTCGACGAGGCGCTGGCGGAGCGCGGCGAGGTGGTCGCCGAGCGGCAGCTCGTCCTCATAGGCCATGTCCGAGACGACCTCGTAGCGGTACTCGCGGTCGCCGAAGCCGCGACGCTTCTGGTGCCCGCTCCCCGTCCGGATGCTGCTCAGGCGCTGGATGTGCCCGGTCGCGAACGGCGGATCGGCGTAGCAGAGGTCGACCGATGCGTCGGGGAGCGCGTGGAGGACCGCGAGGTTGTCGGCCTCGACGATGGCGCCGCGCGCCAGGCTCGCGAGCACGGCGCGGACCGTGTCCCCGTCGTCCTCCCCGAGCGCGTCCACGCTCAGCGCGCGACGCTCGACGGGCAGATCTCGCGGAATGCGCAGAAGCTGCACGAGAGGTAGTCAGGCTTGGGCTCGAAGTCGCGCGCACGGATCCCGCGCGCTGCGGTCCGGATCGTCTCGCGCGCCTTCTCGACGCGCTTGCGGTCCACCGGCGCGGTCCCGACCAGCCCCGAGTCGAGGAAGTGGAGCGCCACCGCATCGGGCAGGCGGCCCGTCATCGCCTCGTAGCCCATCGCGTAGATCGTGAGCTGGAGCGACTCCTTCGCGCGCTGGCGCGCCTTCGCCGGGTCGCGCACGTCGCTCGACTTGTAGTCCGTGATCACCACCTTCTCGGGGGACAGGTTGAGCGTCGGCTCGACGACGTCCGCGCCGCTCGCCGGCTCCTCGTCGTCGGCCATCACGGGCACGGGCTCGTTCGGGTCCCGCGGGCTGATGTCGACGCGGTCGAACCGGCCGCGCACCTTGTCCCCGTCGAGGAAGAAGCTGAACTCGCGCTCGACCCACGCCGGGATCACTGCCCCGGGACGCAGCTGCTGCTCGCGGAACCGCACGAGCGCCGACCGGCCGGCCTCGAGGCGAGCCTCCTCGTGCTCCCGGGACAGGAACCCGTCGTTCGTCCACGCGGCCTGGAAGCTCGCGTACAGCTGGTCGTCGGTCATCACCTCGCCGCGTGCGTGACGCTTGTGGAACTCGGACACCGCGGCGTGGAGCGCGGACCCGTAGATCATCGAGTGGTGCGGCGACAGCGGCACCCGGAGGATGTGCCCGTAGCGGTACTTGCGCGGGCAGGTCAGGTAGTCGTCGATGGCGTAGAACGACAGCCACAGGGGCTCGTCGTCGCGGCCCCGGCGGGTCACCGGCGCGGGATCGGTCCGCTCGTTGCCCGCCAGCTTCTCGAGCGGCGACGCAGGCTTCGCGCCGGCCCCCGCCGTCCCGGCCGCGACCGGCAGGTCGAGCGCCTCGAGCACGAACGGCGACACGCGTCGGGCGCGCTGGCCGCCGTAGTCGGCTGCGTGGGACAGCACGAGCTCGTCGCGGGCGCGGGTCATCCCCACGTAGAACAGGCGCCGCTCCTCCTGGAGCTGGTAGTCGCCCTCGGGCAGCGTCTCGTTGACGAGCTCGAGCGGCAGCGCGAGCGGCTCCCGCCGCCCGATGGCCGGAAAGCGGCCGGTGATCAGGCCCGGCAGGTAGACGACCGGGAATTCGAGCCCCTTCGCCTTGTGGACGGTCATCACCGCGACCGCGTTCGCCTCCGGGTCGATGTCCGCCGTGGGCGGGTCGTCGCCCGCCCGGATGAGCGTCTGCAGGTGCGTCGCCACGAACACGGCGCGGTCGTCGGCGAGGAGCGCGGACTGGGCGCGGATGATGTCGAAGAAGCGCGCGATATTCGAGAGCGCCTCCTCGCTCGCCACGGAGTCCGTCTCCGCGAGCTTGCGGAGCCAGCCCGAGTTGCGCAGAAACGCGTACAGGACCTCGCCCGCGGGCCGCTCGTGGGCGAGCGTCACATACGAGCGCAGGTCGTCCACGAGCTTCGTCGCCGCCTCGCGCGTCTCCGGACGGAGCCGCAGGATGCCGGGCTGGCGCTGGAGCTCGTCGAGGACCTCGAACACGCTCCGGTTGCGACGACGGGCGGACGTGACGATGCTCACCAGGTCCTCGCCCCCGAGCCCGTAGAGCTCGGAGGCCGCCAGCGCGTAGACGTCCACCGAGGACCCGGTGTCCGCGACGGCGCGCAGGAACGACAGCAGGAGCCGGACCTCCGGGCGGGCGTACAGCCCCGACGTCCCCGAGAACCGCCACGGGATCCCCTCGAGGTTGAGCGAGCGCAGGATCGGGTCGGCGGCCGCGTTCGCGCGGACGAGGACCGCGACGTCCCGGTACGACGCGCCGTCGCGCACCCGGCGCGCGACGTCCGAGGCGATCCAGTCCGCCTCCTCGGCCCCCGAGGCGAAGGCCTCGTGCCGGACCGCCGGCGCGCCGTCGCTCCCCCGCTCCGGGATGAGCTGCTTGTTGATCCCCGCGCGGACCTCGAGCCGGTCCGGGTCGTTGTGCCGGACCAGGCGGTACGACGCGTCGAGGATCGGGCCGCGCGACCGGTAGTTCCGGCGCGGCACGACGACCCGGGCCGCCTTGTACCGCTCCCGGAACTCGAGGATGTTGCTGATCGCGGCGCCCCGGAACTTGTAGATCGACTGGTCGTCGTCGCCCACGACCGTGACGTTGCGATGCGGCGCGCTGAGCAGGCCCACGAGCTCCGACTGGGCGCGGTTCGTGTCCTGGAACTCGTCCACGAGCACGTACCTGAAGCGGGCCTGGACGCGCTCGCGCGCCGCCGGCGACTCCCGCAGCAGCCGCAGCGCGAGCGACACCTGGTCGCCGAAGTCGATAGCACCGTTCGCGGCGAGCAGCCGCTGATAGGTCGCGTACGCGCGGGCGAGCTCGGCCTGCCGGCGCGCCTCCTCGTCGAGCGCGGCGGCGGCGTCCCGATCCTGCTCCGTCGCCGCCTCGCCGGCGGCCTCGACCGCTCCCTGGGCCTCGGCGGCCGTCGCGGCCAGCCGCGTCGCGTACGCCAGGTACGCCTCGGGTGACACGTCCTCGTCCTTGGCCCGCGAGAACAGCGTCGCCAGCGCGTCCAGGAACTTCGTGGGGTCACCGAGCGGGCGGTACTGGTCGAGCTCCAGCTCGAACAGGTGCTCGCGGAGGAACACGACGGTTTCCGGGCGCGACAGGACGCGGACATCGCCCGGCAGGCCGAGCTCGAGGGCGAACTCGCGGACCAGCCGGTCGCCGAACGCGTGGAAGGTCGAGATCGCCGAGTCCGTGTACCCGTACGGGACGAGCTGGTCCACCCGCGTCTGCATCTCGTCCGCGGCCTGGTCCGTGAACGTCAGCGCGAGGATCTCCGCGGGTCGTGCGCGGCGGGTCGCGATGAGCCACGCGATACGGCGCGTGATCACCTGCGTCTTGCCGGTCCCGGCGCCGGCGACGACGAGCAGCGGCCCGTCCCCATGGGTCACGGCCTTGCGCTGCTCCGCGTTGAGGCCGGAGAGGAGCGCCTCGAGCCCGGCGTCCTCCGGCGGGGACCCCGGTGCGACGGGCTCGATCGCGCCCCAGACCGGGATCTGGACGAGCGCAGCCGGCTCCCGGCCCACGCGACGCCTCACGCGGCGGGTTCTCTGCGGGGCGGCGGGTTCGATGGGGCGTCGGGGCTGGGGCACGCTCCGACGATGACGCCCGGCCGTGCCAGCTCGGGTGTCACGCGCCGCGGACCGACCCCTGCCACGTCAGCGGTCCGTGCCCGACGGGGCTCCCATGGCCAGCGCCAGCCGCAGTGCCTCGCTCTCCTCTGCGGAGAGGGTGGTCTCGGACGCGCCCCTGGCGATCGCCTTCCCGTAGACGCGGGTTCCTGCCCGGGCGTGGAGGCTGCTGATGACGAATCCGTCGCCGATGTGGTCGAGCAGCGCGAGCGCGAAGCTCTGGTTGCCGCCCGTCTCCTCGAACGGGTTGAACCTGACGAGCCCGATGCGCTGGAACGCTCGTCGCTGGGTGTGCTCGAGGACGGCGGAGCGGGCCGCGAGATCGTCGACCTCACGGGCCACCGCGTACACCTTGTCCAGGTGCGCATCCAGGATCGCCTCGAGGCTCTTCCCGTCCGCCCCCCGCGTGAGGCCGGCGAAGCGACGCTCGAAGGCCGAGGCCCGCCGGAGCAGCACGATGACGAACGCGAGCAGCACGATCACGGCGACGCTGAGCGCGATGACGACGATGCCGATGATCGGGGTGACGAGCGCGTTCAGGTCGGCCAATCGATCCTCCGGGAAGACGGCCCGAGTCTAGCAGCCGGCCTTCACCGCTCACGTACCGGCGACGCGGTGTATCCTCTCCCGCCGACGGCGCCGTACTCGCGGCCCGCCCCACCCGAGAGGTCCACGCCCGCATGGTGAAGCGCGCTCGCGGCAGCGTCCGGCCCGGTCAGCGCCGGCCCATCGACCGCCGTCCCGCCACGCCGGGCGCCGCGCCCGCGGTGCCCACGGCGGCCGCAGCGCCCCGGCCCAGCGGCCTGAGCGACGCGGAGCTGACCCGGGCAGCCGAGCTCGAGGCCCAGCTCCTCGCGGAGGAGCGCGCGGCCGAGACGGCCCGCAGGCGCACGGCCGAGCGCGCCCCGTCGCGGGAGCTCGCGGCGACCCGCACGATGCGCTTCGAGGATGAGTACGCGTACGTCGCGCGCGACGTGCGGGACATCGTCCGGATCGCGATCATCCTGCTCGCGATCCTGTTCGCGCTGTACCTGATCATCGACGTGTTCGGGGTCATCAAGGTCGGGTAACCGGGCCCGGGCTACCATCGCCCCATGGCCACCCGGCGCGCCGTCCCCGGCGCCCGCCCCGAAGCTCTGTTCCAGCCGCCGCCCGAGCGGCAGCCGCTTGCCGCGCGCATGCGACCCCGCACGCTCGAGGAGTTCACCGGACAGGCGCACCTCGTCGGCGAGCGCGGACCGCTCCGGCGCGCAGCCGCCCGCGGCCACCTGGCATCGCTCCTCCTGTGGGGTCCGCCCGGGACCGGCAAGACGTCGCTCGCGCGCCTCCTCGCGGAGGCCGTGGGCGCCGAGTTCCGGACGGTGAGCGCGGTGATGTCCGGCGTCGCGGAGGTCCGCGCAACGATCGCCGAGGCCCAGGAGCGGCTCGCCCTAGAGCACCGCCGTTCCGTCCTGTTCATCGACGAGATCCATCGCTTCAACAAGGCGCAGCAGGACGCGCTGCTCCCGCACGTCGAGGACGGCACGGTCACGCTCATCGGGGCGACGACCGAGAATCCCTACTTCGAGGTGAACTCCGCGCTCCTGTCGCGGATGCGGGTGTGGCGCCTGGATCCGCTCGAGGACGCGGACGTGGCGCTGATCGTGCGGCGTGCGCTCGACGACGAGGAGCGCGGCCTGGCCGGGATCTATGGCCCTCGCGGCGGGGTCGCGCTGGCGGAGGAGCCGTTCGAGCACCTCGTGGATCTCGCCGGCGGCGATGCGCGCCAGGCCCTCAACGTCCTCGAGGGCGCGGTCGCGCTCGCCGAGGACGAGGACCACCGGGACGACGGCCGCGTCTCGCCCACCCTGGCCGACGTCGAGGCCGCCGCCCAGCAGCGGGTCCTCGCGTACGACCGGGCGGGCGACGGCCACTACGACACTGTGAGCGCCTACATCAAGAGCCTGCGCGGCAACGACCCGGACGCAGCGCTCTACTGGCTGGCCGCGATGATCACCGCGGGCGAGGATCCGAAGTTCATCGCCCGGCGGCTGATCATCAGCGCCTCGGAGGACGTCGGGAACGCCGACCCGCGCGCGCTCCAGGTCGCGGTCGCGGCGGCCCAGGCGCTCGACTACGTCGGTCTGCCGGAGGCGCAGTACGCGCTCGCCCAGGCGACGATCTACCTCGCCGTCGCGCCGAAGTCCAACCGCAGCGGCGCGGCGTACGGCGCGGCGATGGCAGACGTCGTCGAGCGCGGCTCGCTGCCCGTCCCGAACCACCTGCGCAACGCGGGCGACCGACGCATGAAGCACCACGGCATCGGCGTGGGGTACCTCTACCCGCACGAGTACGAGGGGTCGGACGTGCGACAGCAGTACCTGCCCGACGAGCTGGCCGACCGGCGCTACTTCCACCCATCGCCGGAGGGGAGCGAGCGTCGGATCGGCGACCTCATGGACGAGCGCCGCGCTCGCCGCGAAGCGGGCAGGCCGAAGCGGATCACCCAGCCACCGGGGAGCGGCATGAGCGGGATCGGCGACGGGATGAAGGCGAACACCGAGGCGCGCAAGCGACTCGCGCGGACGCAGCGGAACGACGCCGAAGGCTAGGCGCGGCCTCGCCCATCCCGAGGCCGAGGCCGTCGCCCCTGACCGGGCGGGTCGGACGGGCGGGCGGGCCGCACGGCCGGGCGCAGATCGGGCATGATCGGCGTCACGCGCGAGCAGTGCGCCGCGTCGCGCGCCACGCCCTGGGGGTCACCGTGAGCACCGTCACCGACATCGGGCCCGGACCCGCCACGAACAGCGCCGGGGAAGGCGTGGCTCCGCGCCGCCGAGGGCGGCGCGTCGTCGCCGGGATCCTCCTCGCACTCGTCGTGCTGGTCATGGTTGCCGGGGTCGCGGCAGCGGCCGCCCTGTACGCCTGGGACGCCGGGTACGAGGGCCGAGTGCTCCCGGGCGTCACGGTGGGCGGCATCGAGCTGTCCGGGAAGAGCCGGGACGAGGCGGCCGCGGCCATTGCCGCGGCATACCCCTTCGGCGACGGCCGGCTCGTGCTGCGCACGCCCGACGGCGATGTCACGATCGCGTACGCGGAGATCGGCCGCCGCCCGGACACGGGTGCGCTCGTCGATGCCGCGCTGGCGGCCGGTCGCACCGGCGACCTCCTCACCCGGGCGGTGGGCGAGGTTCGCCAGGCGCTCGAGGGCACGACCCTGCCCGGGCCCGCCGTCCTGCTGGACGAGGCCGCCCTTGCGAGCCGGACACGCGAGGCGGTCGGGGCGCTGCACCGCTACCCGGTGAGCGCGACGATCACGATGACGCCGGAGGGCATCGCCATCGGGCGCGCCCGGAGCGGTCGTGACGCGGACGCCGAGCCGGTGATCGCGTCGGCCGCGGGTGCCCTCCGCGACCCAGCGGCCGCCGACGAGATCGTCATCGCCGTGCACACGACCACCGTCCGGCCGCGCGTCGAGGATGCCGCCGTGTTCGACGCCCGGACACAGGCCGTGCGCATGGCCCGGGCGGTCCGCCTCGTGACGAAGGATCGCAGCTGGACGATCAAGGCGTCCGAGGTGCGCTCCTGGATCCGGTTCGCGCCTGCGCCCGGAGGCAGGGTCGTGGCCGTGCTCGGCGCGTCCCGCATCGCACCGAACCTCACCCGGACGGCGAAGGCCGTCAAGAAGCCCGCGGCGAACGCCCAGTACCTCGTCTCGCGGGCGGGGAAGATCGTCGGCGTCGTGGCCAGCTCGGCCGGCCGCAAGCTCGACAGGACCGCGACCGTCGCGGCGATCGTCGCAGAGCTCGAGCGCCGTGCCGAAGGCGCCGCGCCCACGCGCGTGAAGCTCCGCACGACGCTGGTCGCGCCGACGCTGGGGACTGACGAGGCAGCCAGGAAGGCGCCGGTCATGAGCCTGCTCGGCTCGTGGCAGACGTGGTTCCCGATCAGCGAGCGCAACTACTTCGGGGCGAACATCTGGGTTCCGGCGCGTCTCATCAACGGGACCGTGCTCCGGCCTGGTCAGTCGTTCGACTGGTGGGACGCGATCTGGCCCGTGACCACCGCCCGTGGCTTCGGCCCTGGCGGGTTCATCGCGAGCGACCACACCGAGCCAACGGGAGCGCTCGGCGGCGGCATGTGCTCGAGCTCCACGACGCTGTTCAACGCGGCCATGCGAGCCGGGCTCGACATGGGCGCCCGCTCGAATCACAAGTACTACATCAGCCGCTACCCGCTGGGCCTCGACGCGACGGTCTCGATCACGGCCGGTGGCCGCCAGACGATGAGCTTCCGCAACGACACGAAGGGGATCATCTTCATCCGCGGCACCCGGATCCGGTCCGGCGGCACGGGATGGGTGCGCTACGAGATCTGGGGCATCCCGGACGGCCGCACGGTCCGCCTCTCTGGCGCGAGCGTCTGGAACGTTCGCAGGGCGATCACGAGGACCGTCGATGTCAGCACGCTGCCCAAGGGCGTCCGGGAGCAGGTCGAGTA
>DASXVG010000033.1:0-18482 GCA_036504355.1 Candidatus Limnocylindrales bacterium | reverse complement strand
CTCGTCGCCTTCCAGCTTGAGCTTGTCGAGCGCGGGGATGGCCTGGAGGAGCGTGGTGCCGCCGCCGGCGACGAGGCCCTCCTCGACGGCCGCACGGGTCGTCGAGAGCGCATCCTCGATGCGGTGCTTCTTCTCCTTGAGCTCGACCTCGGTGGCCGCGCCGACCTTGATGACGGCGACGCCGCCGGCCAGCTTGGCGAGGCGCTCCTGGAGCTTCTCGCGGTCGTAGTCCGAGGTGGTGTCCTCGATCTGCGCCTTGATCTGGCTCATGCGCGCCTTGACCTGCTCGGCCGTGCCCTCGCCGTCCACGATCGTGGTGTCGTCCTTGGTGGCGACGACGCGGCGGGCCTTGCCCAGGTCCTCGAAGGTGACGCTGTCCAGCTTGCGCCCGATCTCCTCGGAGATCACGGTGCCGCCGGTCAGGATCGCGATGTCGCGGAGCATCTCCTTGCGGCGGTCGCCGAAGCCCGGCGCCTTGACCGCGAGGACCTGGATGCGGCCCTGGAGCTTGTTCACGACGAGCGTGGCGAGCGCCTCGCCGTCGACGTCCTCCGCGATGATCAGCATCGGGCGGCCCTGCTGGACGGCCTTCTCAAGCGACGGCAGGAGGTCCGGGACCGCGCTGATCTTCTTGTCGGTGACGAGGATGACCGGGTTCTCGAGGACGGACTCCATCCGGTCGGGGTTGGTCACGAAGTACGCCGAGATGTAGCCCCGGTCGAACTGCATGCCCTCGGTGTATTCCTTCTCGAGACCGAGGCTCTGCCCCTCCTCGACGGTGATGACGCCGTCCTTGCCGACCTTGTCCATCACCTCGGCGATGATCTCGCCGACCTCGGGATCCGCCGCGGAGATCGCCGCGACGGCTGCGATCTGCTCGCGGGTCTCGACGGGCCGGGCGGTCGTCTTGATCTGCTCGACGATCGTCTCGACCGCCTTCTCGATGCCGCGCTTGACGACCATCGGGTTGGCGCCCGCGGTCACGACGCGCAGGCCCTCGGCGACCATCGCCTGGCCGAGCACGACCGCGGTGGTGGTGCCGTCGCCGGCGACATCGTCGGTCTTGGTCGCGACCTCCTTGAGGAGCTGCGCGCCCATGTTCTCGAACGGGTCCTCGAGCTCGATGTCGCGAGCGATCGTGACGCCGTCGTTGGTGATCGTCGGTGCGCCGAACTTCTTGTCCAGCACGACGTTGCGGCCCTTGGGGCCGATGGTGACGCGGACTGCGTCGGCGAGGCGGTCGATGCCCCGCTTGAGCGAGCGACGAGCGGTCTCGTCGAAGATGAGCTGCTTGGCCAAGGTCCAGGTTCCTCCGGGAAGTGCGTGCGGTGATGCGGTCGTGGATGCGGTCGTTGGGCGCCCCGGGCGGGCGCGAGGCGCTAGGCCTCGACGATCGCGAGGATGTCCTTCTGGGAGAGGATCAGCAGGTCCTGGTCCTCGACCTTGAACTCGGTCCCGGCGTACTTCGCGTAGAGGACCTTGTCGCCCACGGCGACGTCGATCGCTTCGCGCTTGCCGTCGTCGAGGATCTTGCCCGGGCCAACCGACAGGACCTCGCCCTCCTGGGGCTTCTCCTTTGCGGTGTCCGGCAGGACGATGCCCGACTTCGTCATCTCCTCACGCGGCGTGGGCTTGATGACGACGCGATCGCCCAGCGGGCGGAGCTTCGTCGAAGAGGCGGTCGCCAAGGTGCATTCCTCCTCTGACGGCCGCGGTCGGCCGTCGATGGCGGTGACTGGTCTTCGGGCCGGTCGCGCAGGTGCACCGGTTCCCGATGGATCCTCCATTCGAGTGCGTCGCCAGCGCCGCGAGCCGGACCGTGCCGGTGCCGGTCCCTCCGCGGAGGCCGTCCGGCCGGGCCCTCGCCCGCGTTGCGGCTGGTTTAGCACTCTCCCTGTGAGAGTGCCAGAAACGTACCCAATGAGGGAGAGCCTGTCAACCTCGAACGTCGTCCCGAACGTAGAATCCGCGTGTGGTCATCGATCGCGACGCCCGGATCCGGCTGGAGGCCGGAGGCTGCGCCCTCGAGGTGGCCCCCGGCGTGGGCGGGCGGATGGCGGCGCTGGAGGTTGACGGCTGGGACGTGCTGCGCCGCGACGGCTGGACGGACCGCGAGGGGGGCTCGTTCGTGATGGCGCCGTGGGCGGGTCGGCTTCGGGACGCCCGCGTGCGCTGGGGCGACCGGGCGTGGACGATGCCCGCGACCGAGCCGCCCCACGCGCTCCACGGGACGGTCGCCGACGTGTCGTGGACCGTGTCCGACCTGGACGCGACGAGCGTGACGCTGGTCACGTCGTTCGGTGCGGCGTGGCCGTTCGAGGCGACGATCCAGCGCCGCATCGAGCTCCGCGTCGACGGGCTCACCGACCGGCTCATGATGACGGCGGCGGAGCCGATGCCGGCCATCCTCGGCTGGCACCCGTGGTTCCGACGCCGGGCGGTCCGCCTGGGCGACCGCGTGGAGTCCGCGCCGGTCGACGTCGCGATCCATGGCGGCCGCCGCGTCGAGCTCGACGGCGAGGGGCTGCCGACCGGTCGCCTCGTCGCGCCGCGGCCCGTACCAGAGGACGACGTGCTGCTCGACGTGGACGGCGACCCGGTGGTGCGCTGGCCCGACGGCCCGCGGCTCGAGATCCACGCACCCACGGCCGTCGCCTGGCTCGTCTAGGCCGCACACCCCGACGGGGTGTGCGTGGAGCCGCTGACGGGGCTGCCGGACGGGCTCAACGGCGGGCTGATCGGCGGACCGGCGGTCGTGGCGCCGGGCGCCCCCATCGTGGCCGAGATGGCGATCCGCTGGCGAGCGGCCGCAGGCTAGCGGGCCGTCACCCTGGGAAACGTCTCGTCGTAGGCCGCGACGAGCGCGTCGCCGAGCTCGTCCGTCCCCACCGCGCGCCGTTCCGCGACCCACTCGGCCGTGATCCGCACGGATGCGGGTTCATTGCGGCCGCGCGGGCCACCCGGCGGGGAGAGGAACGGCGAGTCCGTCTCGACGAGGAGCCTGTCCGCAGGGACGACCTCGACAGCATCCGCGGACGACTCCTCGCCCTTCCGGAACACGAGGCCCGAGAACGAGACCGCGAGGCCCATCGCGACGACCGCCCGTGCGTAGTCGAGCGGCCCGCTGAAGGAGTGGATCACGGCCGGCGGCCGGCTCCCGAATGCTCGGGCAGCGGGCGCGCCGTCGAACCCAGCGCGTCGCAGCTCCTCGACGAGTGCGTCCTGGGCGTCACGCTCGCCCGCGCGCGACCGGCAGTGAAGGATCGCGGGCTTGCCGGTGTCGAGCGCGAGCGCGAGGTTCCGCCGCAGGTTCTCGAGCTGGGCGTCCCAGGGCGAGAACATCCGGTCCGAGTCGAGGCCGGTCTCCCCGATGGCCACGACGCGCCCGTCGCGGGCCCACGCCTCGACCCGGGCCCAGCCGTCCGCGTCCACCCGCGCGGCGTCATGCGGATGGATGCCCACGGCCGCGTCCATCCACGGCCAGCGCGCGACGACCTCGAGCGCCCGGCCAGACGAGTGCGCGTTCCAGCCCGGGACGAGAATCCGCTCGAGCCCGGCGAGCCTCGCCGTCCCGACGACGAGCTCCACGTCCCCGTCGAAGCGGTCCGCGTTCAGGTGGCCGTGGGAATCGACGAGGCGCATCGCCCGATGGTAAGGGGATGCGCCTCGCGCGAGTGGAACGGATCAGCCGGCGTCGGCCCCGGTCGTCTGCCACAGGCCGACCTCGGAGCCCTCGGTATCGCGGACGACCGCGAACCGGCCCATGCCGCCGCCGATGTCGCTCGGCTGCTCGACGACGGTCCCGCCGTTGGCGGCGGCCGCCGCACAGGCCTCCTCGAGCGAGTCGACCGTGATGTAGATCCGCAGCTGCTGCGGCGCCATCTCGCCGCGCCTGGCCACCGCGCCTCCCGACGCCTCGCCGTTGCGGAACATGTAGTACCCGGGGAACCCCTCGGTCTCGCCGAACTTCCAGCCCGCGACCGCCTCGTAGAAGCGCTTGGCCCGCTCCGGGTCGTCTGCGGGAAACTCGATGTGGGTGATCTCGCCCTTGGCCATGGGTGGTCCTCCTGCGGTGGATATGCCAACCGTACGACGATCAGCCTGCCGGGGTTTCGACACCCTCCGCATCAATCCGCGGGAACAGGGGCACGGGCCTGTCGGTCACGCGCCCGGGCTCGCCCGCGAGAGCACCCCACGCGAGCAGCCCGCGGATGTCGGGTCCGCCGTTGCCATCGGACTCGTACGGGTACGGGCAGCCCAGCTGCTCGAGGATGCGGGGCGCGGCGCCGGGCATGAATGGCGCGACCGCGAGGCCGACCAGGCGGCACGCCTCCACGAGATCGCCGAGGACGTCCCGCAGCCGCGTGGCCGCCGTCTCGTCACCGGCCTTGGCCAGCTTCTGCAGGGTCCAGGGCTGCTCGGCGTCGACCGTCTTGTTCGCGCCGCCGACGAACTCCCACAGCTCGGCGAGCGCGTCGTGGAGGAGGTAGCCGTCGAGCTTCTCGATGTACAGGCGGAGCGTCTCCTCCCAGCCCTCGCCGAGCGGCGACAGCTCTACGGCTCGGGGCGGAGGCCGCTCCCCGCCCAGGTACCGGTTGACCATCGAGATCGTGCGGTTGACGAGGTTGCCGAAGTCGTTTGCGAGGTCCGCGTTGTAGCGGCGCCTGAAGGACTCCCAGCTGACCTCCGTGTCGCGGTCGAAGGCGACCTCGCGCAACGTCGCGTAGCGCGCACCATCGGCACCGAATGCATCCACCACCGCCTGCGGCTCGAGGAAGTTGCCGAGGCTCTTGCTCATTCGCTCGCCGCCCGCGACGAGCAGCCAGCCGTGGACCCAGACGTGCTTCGGGGCGTCGATCCCCGCGGACCACAGCATCGCGGGCCAGTAGATCGTGTGGAACCGCGCGATGTCCTTGCCGATGACGTGGAGGTCGGCCGGCCACCAGTGCTGGAAGGACTCGAGATCGTCGGGGTAGCCGGCGCCCGTGATGTAGTTGATGAGCGCGTCGTACCAGACGTAGATCGTGCCCGCCTCCGGGTCCCACGACCCGTCCTCGCGCTGCGCCGTCTCGCCGTTCTCCGCGATCGGGAACGGGATGCCCCACGTGGCGCCCGCGCGGCTGATCGAGAAGTCCTGGAGCCCGCCGCGGATGAACCCCAGCATCTCGTTGCGCCGGAACGCCGGCTGCACGAAGTCGGGGTTCTTCTCGTAGTAGTCGAGCAGGCGCTCCTGGTAGGCCGACAGGCGGAAGAACCAGTTGCGCTCGGACAGCCACTGGAGCGGGACCGTCGGGTGGTTGGGGCACTCCATGCCGCGCGCCGTCTCGTGGAGGTCGGAGACGTTCTTGAACCCCTCGCTCGGGCAGTACCAGCCCTCGTACGTGTCGAGATAGATGTCGCCGTTGTCGTACGCCCGGCGGACCATCTCCTGCGCGGAGCGGAAGTGGTCCGGGTCCGTGGTCCGGATGAACCGGTCAGGGCTGATCAGCAGCGCATCCTCGGCCGCCTTGAACAGCGCCACCTTCTCGTCCACGAAGTCGCGCGGGGTCCGGCCCTGCGCCTCTGCGGTCTGCGCGATGTTGACGCTGTGCTCGTCGGTCCCGGTGAGGAACCGCGTCTCGTCGCCTCGCATCCGGTGCCAGCGTGCGATGACGTCAGCCCCGATGACCTCGTACACGGTGTGCAGGCCGGGGGCGTTGTTGGCGTACGCGATCGCGGTGGTCAGGTAGAAGCGCTGGCGGTCGGACATGGCCGGGCGATGGTAGCAAGCGCGGGTCGGCCCCTCAGGCCGGCGGGTCGAGCTCCACCCACTGCCGGCGCCACTCGGGCGCCTCGAAGGGCTCGGCCCAGTACGTCGTCTCGCGGTACACCTGCCCGTCGCGGAGCTGGATGATGTCGATGACGAGGTACTCGCGGTCGTTGGGATACAGGTTCGACCACTCGGCGGTCCACGTGTCGCCCGCCCCCGCGACCGCGACGAGCGTCCCGGACGGCGACACCACGTACTGGTCGTCGCTGCCACGCAGCCGTCGCTCCCGCGCCTCCCACGGGCCGCCCGGATAGGCATCGATGATCGCGCGCATCGACGCGCTCGAGGTCACGCGCTCGCCACTCTGCGGCCAGTCGCACTGCCAGTCCGGGTGGCGCATCGACTCGGCCGTGTCGTGGTCGCGGCAGGACACGGCCGTGCAGTAGCGGCGGATGATGTCCTCGTGGGTCATGGGCGTGAGTGTCCCACCGCGCCATGGGTTGTCAACCGCGCTCGCTCAGTGGCGGAAGTGGCGCGTCCCCGTGAGCAGCATCGCGGCGCCCGCCGCGTCGACGTCCGCCAGCACCTCGGCGTCGCGCATCGAGCCGCCCGGCTGGACGATGGCGGAGACGCCCGCGTCGAGCAGCACCCGCGGACCGTCCGCGAACGGGAAGAACGCGTCCGATGCGGCGACCGCGCCGGTCGCGCCGGCCTCGCCCTGGAACTGGCGGGCCTTGTCGATCGCGCCCCGGCATGCGTCGACGCGGCTGACCTGCCCCGAGCCCAGGCCCACGAGCATCCCGTCGCGCACGAGGAGGATGGCGTTCGAGACGACGCCCCGGCACAGCCGCCACGCGAGGTCGAGGTCCGCGAGCTCACGGTCCGTCGGGCGGCGCTTCGTGACGACGGTCCACGCGGAGGGGTCGTCGTCGAGGGTGTCCGGGGCGGTGACGAGCACCGCGCCGCCCGCCGTCCGGAACGAGCCGAGCGGATCCGCGAGCGTCGGGGCCTTCGCCGCCCCCAGCGAGCGGTCCACGACGACCCGCAGGTTCGGCTTCGTGGCCAGCACCTCGAGCGCGAGTGCGTCGAACGCCGGCGCCACGACGACCTCGAGGAAGATCGACGTCAGCCGTTCCGCGAGCGCGCGGTCCACGGTCCCGGACACGGCGACCACGCCCCCGAACGCGGAGACCGGGTCGCCGGCGAGGGCGGCCTCCCAGGCCTCGAGCAGCGTCAGCCGCTCTGCGGCGCCACATGGGTTCGTGTGCTTGACGATCACGACGGCCGGTCCGCGCATCAGCCGGCCCAGGCCCGCAGCTGCCGACGCGTCGAGCACGTTGTTGTAGCTGAGCGCCTTGCCCTGGAGCGGCGGCTCGCCGCCCGCGAACGGCCCGTCCTCGGGGCGTGGGTCGCGGTCCGTCCGCCGGTAGCGCGCTGCGGGCTGGTGGGGGTTCTCGCCGTATCGCAGCGTCTCGACCTTGTCCATCGAGATCGTGAGGACGGGCGGGTACGGGTCGTCGGCGCCCGGGAACCCCGGGTCCGGCGGCAGATCGATCCCCGAGGCCGCCATCCGGCCGGGCAGCTCGGCGGCGATCCGGGCGTCGTACGCGGCGGTGTGGCGGTACGCCTCCACGGCGAGCGCCGACCGCAGCCCGAGCGGCACGGCCCCATGCTCGTCCAACGCGGCGAGGATCGCGTCGTAGCGCGCGGGCGACGTGACGATCGCCACGCTCGCGTGGTTCTTGGCCGCGGCGCGGACCATGGACGGGCCGCCGATGTCGATCTCCTCCACGAGCTCGTCGAACGAGAGACCGGGCCTGCGAGCGGCCTCGGCGAACGGGTACAGGTTCACGACGACGAGGTCGAACGGGGCGATCCCCGCGGCGGCGAGCGCCTGCCGGTGGTCGGCGCGGCGGCGATCGGCGAGCAACCCGGCGTGGACGCGCGGGTGGAGCGTCTTGACCCGCCCGTCGAGCATCTCCGGGAAGCCCGTCACCGCGGCGACGTCGGTCACCGGCAGACCGGACTCGCGGAGGGCGCGCGCGGTGCCGCCCGTGCTCACGAGCTCGAAGCCGCGCGCCACCAGCCCGCGCCCGAGGTCGGCGAGCCCGGTCTTGTCCGAGACGGACAGGAGGGCGCGGCGCGGGACCGGCGCCGCCGCGTCGACCGCGGCCGGGTCCAGGCGAGCCCGGGGCGCGCCCGGCGTCACGGTGAGCGCCCCGGCAAGCAGGTTGGCAACGGCCGTCGGGAGCAACCGGTGCTCCACGGGGTGGATCCGGTCGAGAAGCGTCGCCTCCGTGTCATCCTGGAGGACCGGCACGGCCTCCTGCGCGACGACGGGCCCGCCGTCGACCGTCGCGTCCACGAGGTGGACGGTCACCCCGGTCACCGCCACGCCGGCCGCGATGGCGTCGCGCGCCGCGTGGAGCCCGGGAAACGCCGGGAGCAGCGAGGGATGCACGTTGAGGATCCGCCCTGCGAAGGCGCCCAGCACGGCGGGGCCCACCAGGCGCAGGTACCCCGCGAGCACGACCACGTCCGGTGCGAAGGCGCGCAGCGTGTCCGCCAGGACCGCGTCCACGCCGCCGGGCACCAGGATCGTCTCGATCCCCTGCTCCGCCGCCCACCCGAGCGCCCCGCAGTCGCGGTCGGCGAACACGAGCACGACGTCGCCGCCCAGCTCGCCGCGGCCGCTGGCCGCCACGAGCGCCCGGAGGTTCGAGCCGGTCCCGGAGACCCCGACCGCAATCCTGCCGCTCACCCCGTCCGTGCCTCCTCCGCGTATCGCTGGCCGACGGCGCGCGACTTCACGACCTCACCCACGACCCATGCCGGCATGTTGCGTTCGCGCGCCAGGCGGACGGTCTCGTCCGCCACGTCCGCCGGCACCACGACGATCATCCCCAGGCCGCCGTTGAACGTCGCCCGCAGCTCGTCGTCCTCGATCGCCCCGAGCGCACCGAGCAGCCGCATGACGGACGGCATCGGCCATGCAGTTGGATCGAGCCGTGCCCCGAGCGACGCCGGGAGGGCCCGCGGCACGTTGCCCGGCAGCCCGCCGCCGGTGATGTGGGCCATCCCGCGGACGTCCGATCCCGTCGCGACAAGCGCCGCGCGGATCGCGAGCAGGTCGCGGGCGTAGATCCGGGTCGGCGCGAGGAGGACCTCGCCCAGCGTCGCCAGCGCATGGTTGGGTTCCAGGCCGAGGAGCGGCTCGGCCACCGCGTCGCCGAGCACCGCCCGGAGCAGCGCCTGGTACGGCGCGTGGAGGTCGAGGTCGTGCTGGGCGACGAGCACCCGGACGAGCGAGAAGCCGTTCGCGTGGAGGCCGGACGAGGCGAGTCCGACGATCGCGTCGCCGGCCCGCGCCGCCGTCCCGTCGAGCAGGCGGTCGCGCTCCCCCACCCCGATGCAGAAGCCCGCGAGGTCGAACTCGTCGGGCTCCATGAGCCCCGGGTGCTCGGCCGTCTCCCCGCCGACGAGCGCGCAGCCTGCCTGGCGGCAGCCCTCGGCGACACCCCCCACGAGCTCCGCGACGTTGAGCGGGTCGAGACGTCCCACGGCCACGTAGTCGAGGAACGCGAGCGGCTCCGCGCCCGTGCACACGACGTCGTCCGCGCACATCGCCACGAGGTCCACGCCGATCGTGTCGTACCGGCCGAGCGCGGAGGCGATCGCGGTCTTGGTCCCCACGCCGTCGGTGGACGACACGATGACAGGCTCGCGGAACCCGGGCGGGATCGCGATCGCGGACCCGAACCCGCCGAGCCCGCCCAGCACCTCCGGGCGATGGGTCGACGCGACCGAGGCCTTCATGAGCTCCACGGCGTGCGCTCCCGCGGCGACGTCCACGCCCGCACGCGCGTAGGCGGCCCGGCGGTCGCTCATCGGTCCGCCGTCCTAGCGCGAGCCCGACACGACGGGCTCCTCGAGCACGAACTTGCGCGCGGAGACGTCGTACGGGACGGGCTCCGGGTAGTTGCCGTCGAAGCAGGCGAAGCAGAACCGGTCGTACGGGAGGTCGAGGCCCGCGAGGACGCCCTTGACCGACAGGTAGCCCAGCGTGTCCGCGCCGATGAACTCGCGGATCTCCTCGACCGAGTGGGTCGCGGCGATGAGTTCGGTCTCGATGGCGGTGTCGATGCCGTAGAAGCACGGGTGGTAGATCGGCGGCGCCGAGATCCGGACGTGGATCTCGGCCGCGCCCGCGCGCCGCAGGAGGCCCACGATCTGCTTCGTCGTGTTGCCGCGCACGATGGAGTCGTCCACCACGATCAGCCGCTTGTCGCGGATGACCTCGCGCAGGGGCGACAACTTGACGTTGACGCCGCGCTGGCGCATCGCCTGGCTGGGCTGGATGAACGTCCGGCCGCTGTACCGGTTGCGGACGAGGCCCTCGCGGTACGGGATCCCGGACGCCTCCGCGAAGCCGGCGGCCGCCGGCGCCCCGGTGTCCGGGACCGGCATGACGAGGTCGGCATCGACCGGGTGCTCGCGGGCCAGCTGCATCCCCATCTGGCGGCGCGCCTCGTACAGGTTCCGGCCCTCCATGTACGAGTCGGGGCGGGCGAAGTAGATGAGCTCGAACACGCACAGGGCCGGGGTCGCGGCCGCGTATCGGACCGACACGGGCTCGCGGCCCGCCTGGAGCACCACGATCTCGCCCGGTTCGACGTCGCGCACGTACTGCGCGCCGACGATGTCCAGCGCGGCCGTCTCGGAGGCGAGGATCCAGCCGCCGGTCTCGTCGTCCCATAGGCCGGCCGAGCCGTCGGCCGCGGGCGCCATCGGCAGCCGGCCCAGGACGAGCGGGCGAAAGCCATGCGGGTCGCGGACGCCGATGACCCGCTCGACGTCGAGGATCACCAGGCTGAAGGCGCCCCGGACGCGGGGCAGGACGCGGACGAGGGCGTCCACCGTGTCCGCGGCCGGCTCGTCCGCGAGGAGGGCCGTCAGCAGCTCCGTGTCCGTACTGGCGGGGAGCCGGCCGCGCCCGCCCTCGAGCTGGTCGAGCAGCTCGCGCGTGTTGACGAGATTCCCGTTGTGCCCGATCGCGAGCGCGCGCCGCGGCCCGAGCCGGAGCGTCGGCTGCGCGTTCTCCCAGATCGTGGACCCGGTCGTCGAGTAGCGGCAGTGCGCGACCGCGAGATCGCCCGCGAGCGACGGGATGCGCCGCTCGTCGAGGACCTGGCCGACCATGCCCAGGTCCTTGTAGATCATGAGGTGCTGCCCGTCGGAGACGCCGACGCCGGCCGACTCCTGGCCCCGGTGCTGGAGCGCGAACAGGGCGGTCGCCGCGACGCCCGCGGCCTCGTGGCCGCGGTTCGGCAGGACGACCCCGACGACGCCGCACATCAGCCCGCACCCTCGACGCCCGGCAGGGCGGCCTCGGCGGCGTGATCGGCCGCGCCGTCGCCCTCCCAGCCCAGTGCCCGTGGCAGGCCGTGGTCCCAGGCATGGCGCAGGTCGGTCACGAGTACCTCCAGGGCGTCGGCGATGCGGGAGCCACGCTCCTCGGCGGCGCCGGTGGCGCCGTCGCCCGCGAGCTCCACGACGAGACGTGTCCCGCCCGTGGTGCCGAGCACGTGGACCGGGAGCCCGTGGTGGCGGGCGAGCAGCTCGAAGGCCGGGACGTGGCGCGGCACGACCTCCACGACGAGGCGGGACGGACTTTCGCCGAACAGCGCGACGGCCGGCGAGTCGCCGACGCCCACGCGCAGCGTGGCCCCGGTGTCGCCCCAGATGCACATCTCCGCGACGGCGACGGCGAGGCCGCCCCCCGACACGTCCTGGCAGCTCTCCACGAGGCCACGCGCGATCGCCTCGCGGATGAACCCCTGGACGGCGACCTCGCGCTCGAGGTCCAGGGGCGGCGGGCCGTCCTCGGGCGCGGCGCCGGCGAGCCGCTCGTACTCGGAGCCCGCGAGGCCGGCCTTCGTCTCGCCGACGAGGAGGATCGCATTGTCCACGCCGAGGAACGCCGGCCCCACTCGGGTCCCGACGTCGTCGAGCAGCCCGACGATCCCGATCTCGGGCGTGGGCGCGATCGCCGACCCGGGCGCCTCGTTGTACAGCGACACGTTGCCGCCGGTCACGGGCAGGCCGAGCGCGACGCAGGCATCCGCGAGTCCCCGGACGGCCTCGGCGAGCTGCCAGAAGGCCTCGGGCCGCGTCGGGTCACCGAAATTGAGGCAGTTGGTGACGCCGAGCGGGCGTGCGCCCGTGATGGACACGTTGCGGGACGCCTCGGCAACGGACATTGCCGCGCCGAGCCATGGGTCGTGCAGGCCGACCGGGGCATTCCCGTCCGTCGTGGCGACGAGCGCCTTCGTGGTGCCCTTGATCCGGAGCATCGCGGCCCCGCGGCCGGGCCCGGCGACCGTGTTGGACTGCACGTTTGAGTCGTACTGCTCGTAGACCTGGCGGCGCGACGAGAGGTTCGCCGAGCCGAGCAGCGCCGTGAGGACCGCGCCGGGATCCTGGCCGCGCCCCGGGAGCGAGGCCGCCTGCTCGGCCGCTGCGCCCGGGGCGGGCGCGGCGCGACTGCGGGACGGCGCGCGCGACTCGCGCTCGAACACGATGGCCTCGCTCGCGAGGGCACGCGCGGGGATGCGCGCGAGCTCGCTGGCACCAGGGACGGGCACGCCGGCCGCGTCGAGCGCGCCGGACCCGTCCGGCGCGCTGAGCACGACGATGTCGGGCTCCTCGGTCACGCGGCCGATGACGGCGACCGGGAGGTCCCAGCGCTCGCACACCGCGCGGACCGCGTCCCAGCGTCCCGGTTCGACGATCGCGACCATCCGTTCCTGCGATTCGCTGATCATGACCTCGAACGGCTCCATGCCGGGCTCGCGGCGCGGGATCGCATCGAGGTCCACGAGGATCCCCGTGCCGCCGCGGTCCGCGGTCTCGGACGTGGCGCAGGTGATGCCCGCCGCGCCGAGGTCCTGGATCGAGACGACGAGGCCCTTCGCGATCAGCTCCAGGGTCGCCTCGATGAGCAGCTTCTCAGCGAACGGGTCGCCGACCTGGACCGAGGGCCGCTTGGACGGGTCCTGGTCGCCGAAGGTGGCCGACGCCAGCACCGAGGCCCCGCCGATGCCGTCGCGCCCGGTCGCGCTGCCGTAGAGCACGACGAGGTTCCCCGGTCCGTCGCCCGACGCGTGGGTGAGCATCCCGTCCTCGAGCAGCCCGATGGCCATGACGTTGACGAGCGGGTTGCCCTGGTACGACGGGTCGAACACGAGCTCGCCGCCCACCGTCGGCACGCCGACGCAGTTGCCGTAGCCGCCGACGCCGCGCACGACCCCGTCGACGAGGTGGCGGGTCCGGGCGTCCGACGGGTCGCCGAAGCGCAGCGCGTCGAGGACCGCGATCGGGCGCGCACCCATCGCGAAGATGTCGCGCAGGATCCCGCCGACACCGGTCGCGGCGCCCTGGTACGGCTCCACGGCAGATGGGTGGTTGTGGCTCTCGATCTTGAACGCGACCGCGAGCCCGTCGCCGATGGCGATGACGCCCGCCTGCTCCCCCACGCCCGCCACGACGTCCTTGCCCGTCGTCGGCAGCGTCCGGAGGAGCGGCCGGCTGCTCTTGTACGAGCAGTGCTCGGACCACATGACGCTGAACATCGCGAGCTCGAGGCCGTTCGGCTCGCGCCCCAGCTTGACGCGGATCGCGTCCAGCTCGACGTCGGCGAGGCCGAGCGCGCGGTGCAGCGGGACCTCCTGCGGGGCCGCAGTCACGGTCACGAGGCGGCTCCCGCGGTCGCCGGCGTGCGTGTCCCGGTGATCGCGCCAGTCGCCGCCCACTCCTCGGCGCTCACGACGAGCGAGCGGATGATCCCGAGCCCGTCCGCCGACCCGATGAGGGCCTCGACGGCCGTCTCCGGGTGCGGCATGAGGCCCGCGACATTGCCCGCGGCGTTGGCGACACCTGCGATCCCGCGCAGCGACCCGTTGGGGTTGGCGGGGTCGTCGGGCAGGGCGACGGAGCCGTCCGCGGCCGTGTAGCGCCACAGGACCTGCCCGTCGCGCCCGAGCGCGTCGAGCGTCTCGTCGTCCGCGTAGTAGCAGCCCTCGCCGTGGGCGACGGGCATCCGCAGCGGCCGCCGCTCCACGATCTCGCGGGTGAACGGCGTGTCGAGGCGCTCCGGCGTGAGGGCGACCTCTCGGCACACGAACCGCAGCCCGCGGTTGCGCAACAGCGCCCCGGGGACGAGCCCCGCCTCCGCGAGCACCTGGAAGCCGTTGCAGATCCCGAGCACGGGCCCGCCGCGCGCGGCAAAGTCCGCGACCGCGCGCATGACCGGCGAGAACCGGGCGATGACGCCGGCGCGCAGGTAGTCGCCGTAGGCGAACCCGCCGGGCAGCAGGATCCCCGACACACCGGACAGGTCCACGTCCTCGTGCCACAGGATCTGCGGCTCGGCGCCCGCGACCGTGAGGCCGTTGATCGCGTCGATGTCCCGGTTGGACCCCGGGAACAGGACGATCCCGACGCGGACGGTCATCCGCCGACCCCGGCCGTGGTGGCGGCCGGCGCCTCGCCCAGGGCCTCCACCGCGAACTGCTCCATCAGCGGGTTCGAGAGCAGCTCGCCGGCGAGCCGGTCCACGATCGCTCGCGCCGCCGGCTCGTCGGCCGCGGTCACCGTCAGCTCGACGCGGCGGCCGACGCGGACGCCAGACACGCCCGTGAGGCCGAGGTGCGGGAGGCTGCGTTCCACGGCCTTGCCCTGCGGGTCGAGGATCCCCGGCTTGGGCGTGACATTGACCGCGAAGCGGTAGGCGCGGGTCGGCTCGCTCATCGGGCGATCACGTCCTCCTGGAGATAGCGGGCGAAGCTCGCCCCGGTGATGCGTTCGAAGGCCTCGATGTACCGGTCACGGGTCCCGTCGACGACATCGGCGGGCAGCTCGGGCCCGGGCGGCGTCCTGTCCCAGGGCTGCGCGAGCAGCCAGTCGCGCACGAACTGCTTGTCATAGCTTGCCTGGGCGCGACCGGGCTGGTACCCGCGGGCGTCCCAGAAGCGCGAGGAGTCGGGGGTCATGACCTCGTCGATGAGGACCAGGCTCCCGTCCGGGAGCACCCCGAACTCGACCTTCGTGTCGGCGAGGATGATCCCCGCCCGCTCGCACACCGCGGCCCCGTGACGGTACAGCGCGAGCGTGATCCCCCGGACCTGTTTGGCCCGCTCCTCGCCCACCAGCTCCACGACGCGCTGGAACGGGATGTTCTCGTCGTGCTGGCCCTGGGGCGCCTTCCACGCAGGCGTGAAGATCGGCTCCGGGAGCCGGTCCGACTCGCGCAGGCCGGCCGGCAGCGGGACGCCGCACACCGCGCCCGACGCCTGGTACTCGGCCCAGCCGCTGCCGCTGAGGTAGCCGCGCGCGACGCACTCGACCGGGAGGACCTCGGCCAGGCGGCCGAGCAGCATCCGGCCGCGGAGGTCCGCGACGATCGCGGGGTCGCCGCCCGTGATGTCGTCCGGGACGTCCGCGGGGTCGGTGGACAGGAGGTGGTTGGGCACGATCGACGCGGTCTCGCGGAACCAGAAGCGCGAGAGGCCGGTGAGCACTCGGCCCTTGTCCGGGATCGGGGTGGGCAGCACCACGTCGAACGCCGACAGGCGGTCCGACGCCACGAGCAGCAGCCGGTCTGCGCCGACGCGGTACAGGTCGCGGACCTTGCCCGACCGCACGAACGCGTCAGCGAGCGGCACCAGTTGCCTCCTTCGGGACGGCGTGCCCGGAACGGGCACGGATCGCGGCCTCGAGCGCAGCGAGCCTCGCGATGATCGCGGGGACGTGGCGCAGGACAGCGGCGTCGTCGAAGCACGCGTCGAGCGCGGCGAGCGGCAGCTTCTGGGCGACGACGGGGTCCGTCGCCAGGAGCCCGTGGAGCGGGACGCGCTCGTCGGCCGCGCGCAGGGCGTTGCGCTGGACGACCGCGTACGCCTCCTCGCGCGAAAGCCCGGCCTGCTCCACGAGCGCGAGCAGCACCCGTGACGAGGCGTGGAGGCCGAGGCCTCGCTCGATGTTCTCGCGCATCCGCTCCGGCCGCACGACGAGTCCCTCGACCAGGCCCGTGGTCCTGGCGAGCATGTAGTCGAGCAGGATCGTGGCGTCGGGGAGGATGACCCGCTCCGCGGAGCTGTGGCTGATGTCCCGCTCGTGCCACAGGGGCTGGTTCTCGAACGCGGTCCCCGCGTAGCCTCGCAGCAGGCGCGCAAGCCCCGCGATCCGCTCGGACAGGATCGGGTTGCGCTTGTGGGGCATCGCCGAGCTGCCCTTCTGGCCGCGCTTGAACGGCTCCATGACCTCGGCGATCTCGGTGTGCTGGAGGTTGCGGACCTCGGTCGCGAGGCGCTCGAGCGTCCCGCCGAGGATCGCGACTGCGGCGAGGAACGCTGCGTGCCGGTCGCGCTGGACGATCTGCGTGCTCACCGGGTCCACGCGCAGGCCGAGGTCGCCCAGCACCTCTGCCTCGAGGTCGGGGTCGAGATGGCTGTACGTCCCGACGGGACCGCTGATCTTGCCGGTCGCGATCTCGGCCGTCGCGACCGCCAGGCGCTCGCGCCCGCGGGCGACCTCGAACGCCCAGCCCGCGCACTTGAGCCCGAAGGTCGTGGGCTCCGCATGGACGCTGTGGGTCCGGCCCATCATCACCGTGCCTGCCTCGGCGCGGGCGCGGGCGATCAGCGCAGTCGTGAGCCGGTCCGCGCCGCCGAGCAGCCGCTCCCCCGCCGCGCGGAGCTGAAGGGCGAGGGCGGTGTCCACGACGTCGCTGCTGGTGAGTCCCAGGTGGAGGAAGCGGCCCTCCGCGCCGACGGTCTCGGCGACCTGGCTGACGAACGCGATCACGTCGTGGTCGGTGGTCGCCTCGATCTCCAGGATCCGGTCGACGTTGACGGTCGCCCTCGCCTCGATCGCCGCGAGCGCATCGGCCGGGACGAGCCCGCGGCGGGACTCGGCGCGACACACTGCGAGCTCGACCTGGAGCATCCGCTCGAAGCGCGCCTGCTCGGACCACAGGGCGCCCATCTCGGGCAGCGTGTAGCGCCGGATCACCCGACCGGCTCCGGGTGCGTGAGCCGTGCATCGTCGAGGACGGCGGGCTCCGCGGGGAGGACCGCGGCGATGTCGCGCCGGCGCTGCGAGCCCTCGAACGCGACGAGATCGGCAGCATCCTCCGCGATCCGGCGCGCCTCGGCCAGGTCCGCGCCGCGGCCGACGACCGCGAGCACGCGTCCGCCCTTCGTCACGAAGCCGCCACCGCCGTCCGCCTCGGTTCCCGCGTGGAACACGAGCGACGTCCGGCGGGCCGTGTCGATTCCGCTGATCAGGTCTCCCGCGCGGGGCGAGCCCGGGTAGCCCGATGCGGCCAGGACGATGCCGACGGCGGCCTCGCGCGTCCCCGGCAGGCGCGCGTCGGGCAGCCGGAGCGACGCGGAGGCGGCACGCAGCCGGCGTTGGGACGCCGCGAGCAGGAGCGGCCCGAGCGCAACGCCGAGGCGCGGCAGGAGCACCTGCGTCTCCGGGTCGCCGAAGCGGGCGTTGAACTCGAGCAGGACCGGGCCGGCGTCGGTCAGGATGAGCCCCGCATAGAGCGCCCCGATGAACGGGATCCCCCGCCGGGCGAGCTCGGCCAGGACTGGGCGGTGGAACCGTTCGACGAGGTCCGCGGCCGTCGCATCGGGGAGGTCCGGGAGCGGCGAGTAGGCGCCCATCCCGCCCGTGTTCGGACCCAGGTCGTCCGCGAGGAGCCGCTTGTGGTCGCGCGCGAACGGCAGCGCCAGGGCATCGGTGCCGTCGCAGATCGCGATCAGGCTCGCCTCGGGACCGAACAGCCGCTCCTCGACCACGACCCTGGGCGCCCCCGTGGCGTCCTCGGCCCCGTCGCCACCGGGGAACAGCGCCTGGAGCGCCTCTTCGGCCTCGGCCGCGGTGGCGCAGACCGTGACGCCCTTGCCGGCCATCAGCCCGTCAGCCTTGACGACCACGCCATTGCCCGTCGCAGCGAGCTCGTGCGCCAGCGTGACGGCGGGTGTGAACGCCGAGAATGCGCCGCCACGCGCCATCGGGACGCCGGCCGCCTCGGCGACCTCACGGCAGAACGCCTTCGAGCTCTCGATCCGGGCAGCCGCCCGCGAGGGGCCGAAGACCGGGATCCCGGTCGCGAGCAGCGCGTCCGCGACGCCGGCGGCGAGTGGTGCCTCGGGCCCGATGACCACCAGCTCCGCGGACGTCGCTCGTGCGAGGGCGACGACTGCGGCGCCGTCCAGCGGGTCCACGGAGACGACCCGGACGCGCGGCTCGGCGGCGATCCCGGCGCTGCCCGGCGCGACGATGACCTCGTTGATCCCGGGCTCGTGGGCGAGCTTCCACGCCAGCGCGTGCTCGCGCCCGCCACCGCCCACCACGAGGACGCGGGTCGGCATGACGAGGCTCACCGGGGCGCACCCACGGTTCAGGCCGGCTTCACGGGGCGGTGGCGCATCGGCCGCCACGCCCGCTCGATGGTCTGCGTCCGCTCCGGGCCGACGGAAACGAACACGATGGGGACGCCGGCGTGCTCCTCGAGGGCGGTCACGTAGCGGCGGGCGGCCTCCGGCAGGCCGGCGAGCGAGCGGACGTCGTGGATGGGCTGCTCCCAGCCCTCGAAGTCCTCGTAGATCGGGCGGGCGCGGCCGAGCGCGGAGCCGGACGAGGGCCAGGTCTCCACGCGTCTGCC
>DASXVG010000032.1:0-52045 GCA_036504355.1 Candidatus Limnocylindrales bacterium | reverse complement strand
CGTTGATCCAGACCTGGCCGTAGACGTTGTTGGTGCGGGTGGTGGCGCTGATCTCATGGTTCAGCGTGGGCGGCCACTGGAGGTTCGCCCAACCGATGACGTACTGCGGGATCCCCTTGACCTCGTTCGAGAACGCGCTCGCGTTGCCGGCCGCGTCGTTGGCCGTGACGACGACGTACACCGGCGACCCGTTTCGCATTTCCGCGAGCGTGAACGACGTGCTCGAGACCGGGTTGGCCGTTGCCTTCGTGTAGCCGCCCCCGGCGACTGGGCTCGTCCAGACGTCGTACGAGACGGCGCCCGGCACGGCGTTCCAGGCGACGCTGATCGTGCGGTCCGCCTCGTCGGTCACGTGCAGGTTGGCAGGCGCCGCGGGACCCGCGAGATCGACGGTCCCGGTCGAGAGCACGAGCGCGCCGCGCGCCGGGACCGTGACGACAAGGTCGCCGCCGCTGACCGTGGCGTTCGTCGTGCCGCCGCTCCCGAGCGCGAGGCGCGCGTTGAACGCGACGCCGTCGGGCACGTAGCCGGCGACGGGGATCGTCACCGTATGCGCGGCGGTGGACCGGTTGAGGACCGTGACCGCGGCCTGGCTCGGGGTCTTGCGCCCGAACGCCGCGACCCCGTTCGGGTCATCGGCGAGCAGCGCCCGGAAGTCGCCCGACACGAGCGCGGGGACGTCATGCCGAAGCGTGGACAGCGAGGTGTACCAGGCGCGCAGGTCCGTGTCCGGCGTGAACCCGAGGTCCGCCCAGGGGTAGGTCCGCCGGTCGTCGGGATCGTCGTCGCCGGTCACTCCGACCTCGTCGCCATAGTAGACCGTGGGGGCGCCCGGAACGGTGAACTGGATGAGCGAGGCGAGCCGGAGTCGTGCCTTGCCCTCGGCCACGTTGGCACTGTTCGCCTCGCGCCCGGCCGTCGTCTCGGGACCGGGCGTGAGCGTCCACAGCAGCCGCTCCGTGTCGTGGCTGTCGAGCAGGTTCATGAGCGTGTAGTAGGCGGCGTCGGGGTAGTCCTCGCGGATCGAGGACAGGCGCGACAGCATCTCCGTGGGGCTGATGACCCGGCCGCTGTCGCCGAAGCCCTTGGAGTCGAAGGCGCCGGGCGTCGTGAACCCGATGACGGCGTCGCGGAGCCGGTAGTTCATCGTCGTGTCGAGGCGGTCGCCGCGGATCATCCGGAGCAGCGTCGAGTCCTTCTGCCACGTCTCGCTGACGGTCAGCGCATCGGGCTTCGTCGCCCGCACCACGTTGCGGAAGGTCGACCAGTAGTCGGCCGGGAAGCTGGGGTCTCCGGCGACGTCGAGCCGCCAGCCGGACGCGCCGTCACGCAGCCAGCGCTTCGCGACCGAGTCCTGGCCGGTCAGGAAGTACTGCTGGACGGCCGGGACGGCCTTGTTGATGACCGGGATCGAGTCGAAGCCGAACCAGCCGTCGTACGTCAGCGTCTTCGCGCCGTTCGCGTCACGGCAGGTCGCGACCTCGGCGCCGACCGGCGCCCGGAACGTGAACCACGAGCGGTACGGCGAGTCGACGGACTCGCAGGCGCCGACCGTCGCGTACTTGCCGTAGCGGTCGAAGATCGGGCTGTCGGAGCTCAGGTGATTGAACACGCCGTCGAGGATCACGCGCATCCCGCGCGAGCTCGCGTGCTTGACGAGGTTCTCCCAGTCCTTCTGGGTGCCGAACGCGGGGTCGATGCGGGTGTAGTCCTGGGTGTCGTAGGAGTGGTTGGACGCGGCGTCGAACACGGGGTTGAAGTAGATCGTGGTGACGCCCATCGCCTTGAGGTAGTCGAGCTCCTGGTCGACGCCCTTGAGGTCGCCGCCCATGTAGTCGCGGCCGCGCGGCTGCTCCTTCGTGGGGCTGTCGGCGGGCGGCGTCGTGTCGAACCGCCAGGGGCAGTTCGTGGAGCCGTCCGCGTAGTTGCGGCAGTAGCCCTCGGGGAGCGTGCCCCAGCGCAGGCGCAGGACCGGGTCGTCGTAGCGGCTGTCGCCCGTCTTCGGGTCGTTGTCCGAGCGGCCGTTCCGGAAGCGGTCCGGGAAGATCTGGTAGATGACCGCGGACTTCGCCCAGTCGGGACTCGTGAAGCCGGGCTGGGCGACCATGAGCGCCCACGAGCGGTCCTCCGCGTCGTCGGTCGCGGAGCCGACCCCGCCGTCGAGCGCCGTGGTGTCGTCGGCGTAGTAGTCGGTGTCGGTGCCGTCGGTCACGATGAACCGGTACCAGAGGTTGGCCGGGGCGTCGTTCGCGAGGGTCGTCTGCCAGAAGTCGCAGCTCGAGTCCGCGAGGTCGTCCTGGCGGCACGAGACGTCCGCGGCGACGCGCTGCATCGCCAGGACCTGCTGGGAGCTGCTGTCGACGGAGAACACGCGGAGCTTAACGGCGGTCACGTCGTCGTGGAAGGTGCGGAACCGGATGCGCACAGGCGTGCCGGCCTCGACCGCACCGCCGGGCGTCCGGTAGAGCGTGTCGCGCGAGTCGTGCCGCAGGCCGTCCCACTCGACGTTGTTGTCGTGCGCCGGCGACGCGCCCTTGACGGTGACGCTGGGGGTATTGGTCGACGTGTCAAACGCCAGGGTAACGGTGCTGCCGGGTTGGACGACAGAGAAGGTGACGTTGTCGGGTCCGCCGCCGACGCCGTAGTTCGGGTTGTTCCAGCTCTCGTTGGTCGCGATCTTGAACTCGTAGCTGCCGACCGGGAGGTCCGTGGTCACGAACGTGAACATGCCGTCACCGTCGACATCGGACATGAGGGTGCGCAGGCAGTCGGGCTGCCAGTCGCCGCTGCAGCCGAGCTCGCTGTCGAGGTTGCCCGGGACGGTGTAGATCGTGTTCCCGACGCTGTCGGCGATGTAGTGCGTCTTGTGGTCGTAGTAGAAGCGGACCGCCGTCGGCGCCGCGAGGTTGCGCTCAATGTTCGGGCCGTCCTGCTGGAAGTTCGCGCCGTAGTTCTCGGCCCAGTCGCCCATCGCGACCTTGTATTGCCAGCTGCCGGCCGGGATGGTCGCCGCCTGGAACAGGTAGACGCCGTTGCCCTGGGCGGTGAACGCCGAGGCGGCGCAGTCGGGCGCCCAGTCGCCGCACAGTCCGGCCGTCGCCTCGCTCTCGAGATCGCCCACGAGGTTGACCGACGCCGGGGTAGGCGTGTGATTCGCGAGGGCCGATCGTGCGCCGAGCGGCGTCAACGCCGCGGCGGGGAGCAGCGAGCCGAGCAGCAGCGCGAGCGTCGCGAGCAGGACGAGTCGCGCGCGAGCCGTGCTCCAGGCCAGCGGGACCGACGACGAACGAAACACCGGGGACCTCCCTCCCAGCGGGGTCGAGCGACGAAGACCGAGCGATCGCGGGTGCGGGTGCGGCAGGGCCGGGGCAGGCCCGAGCTGGCGGGGCGCGAACGGTGGCACGCGTGGCGCCGGGATCGGGCCTGCGGACACCGATGCGCCGCGGTCGCGCGCCATGCGGGCAGGGAGCTCCGTGGCGGCGTCCAAGGTCGCTAAACCGGTTTAGTTGACCCGTCGATTGCAAAGGATGCGACTCGGTGGCGACGGTGTCAACCGGGTTTCTTCGCGGCCATCCCCCTCGGATCGCTGGGCGTTCCACACGCCGATCGAACCTCCACCTGGAACGCAGCCTGTTCCACCCGGCGAAGCAGTCGCCCGTCAGAACGCCGGGTCGTTCAACCGGTGGCCGCAGCCGCCGCCTGGAACGCGGGGCGGACCAACGGCCACGCGGCGGAACGCCGCGCGAGACCCTAGCGCAGGACGAGCAGCGCCCAGAGCGCGCCGATGATCAGGAACGGCCCGAAGGCGATGAAGGTCTTGAGCGTGATCCGCCGCAGCGCGAGGAGCACGAGGATGACGACCCCCGCGAGCAGCGCCCCGTAGACCACGCCCGAGAACATCCGGAGCGGCCCGGCGAGCAGGCCCACGGAGACGAGCAGCTTGAGATCGCCCTGGCCGATCGCGCCCGCTCCGAACGGCCTCGCGAGCAGCCACAGCGCGCCCGGGACGAGGATGGAGACCACGACCGCGATCGGCAGGACGCCCACGGGTACGAGCGAGTTGAGGCCCAGGACGCTCACGAGGAACGCGAGCGGAATCGCGGGGAGGGTGATCTCGTTGGGGAGCAGCCGCTGGTCAAGGTCGGTCGCCAGGAGCAGGGTCAGGGCGATGACATAGGCGCCGAAGACCAGGCACGCGGTCGTGTCGCCCTCGAAGCGGCCCGGCACGAGCGCCAGCGCGATCCCGCCGACGATCACCGAGACCGGCGTGCGCCAGTCGATTGCGCGGATCGAGCCGTCCTCCTGCGCCGGCCAGCGCGCGGCGATACGGTCCGCGAGGAAGCCCCACAGGGCACCGACCGTGAGGAGCACGACGAAGAGCGGGTTCAGCACGCGGCGGAGTCTAGCGGCCGTCGCGCCCGTCACGCGGTGACCCGTTCGTCATGCACCCACCCCACGGGTCGTGGCAGGCATGAATGACCGCCGAGCGCGGACTCATTCAGCGTGCGACAGCGCGCGCGGGGGCCTCGCACCTCGTCTGCGACCCAAGCGGCGGGTATCGGAGCGGGGCGCGGCCGGTATGCGAGGAGGTGTCCCGACGGACCTACCCCTTCGACGCACCCGCGAGCGCCATCTCCACGAGCGTCGCGTGGGTCACGCCCGTCGCGCCGCGCGAGGCGTACGGGTATGCCTTGCGGAAGTAGCCCGTGCCGCCGATGTCGAGGTGGGCCCACGGCACGGTCCGGAACTGCTCGAGGAACAGCCCGCTCTTCACGAGCGACCCGTCGTTCGTGCCGGTGTTCTGGAGGTCGCCGTACCAGCTCTCCATCTCGCTGTAGATGTCGTGGATGAGCGGGATGCGCCAGTAGCGCTCGCCGGCGCGCGACGCCGCGGCGGCGAGGTCGTCCCAGAACGGATCGGGGGTGGCGAACGCGCCGGTCACGATGTTCCCCAGGGCCCGCCCCACGGCGCCCGTGAGCGTCGCGACGTCGACGATGTGCGTCGCCCCGAGCTGCTCCGCGTAGGTCATCGCGTCACCGAGGATGAGCCGGCCCTCGGCGTCGGTGTTGATGATGTCGACCCACTTGCCGTTGAGCGCCTGGACGATGTCGCCGGGGCGGCTGGCATGCCCGCCCGGCATGTTCTCGACCGCGGGCGCGACCGCGAGCAGCGGCATCCCGGGCGCCAGCCGCGCGGCGGTGACGATGGCCGCGATCACGGTGCACGCACCGGTCTTGTCCATCTTCATCTCTTCCATCCGGTCGGCCGGCTTGATGCTGATGCCGCCCGAGTCGAAGCACACGCCCTTGCCGACGAGCGCGAGATGCCGACCAGCCTCGTCCAGGTCGCCCTGGTCGCCGGAGCGCATGACGATCATCCGAGGCGGGTTGTCGCTCCCCTGCCCCACCGCGAGGAACATGCCCATGCCGAGGGCCTTGGCGCGCTGCTCGTCGACCACGTCGATCCACAGCCCGTGCGCCGTCGCGAGCGCGGATGCCTCGTCCGCGAGGACCTGCGGAGTGATGTCGTTCGCGGCACGGTTCGAGAGCCGGCGCGCGATGTTGGCGCCCTCGCCCATGATCCGGCCGCGCTCGGCGGCCGCGGCCAGCGACGACGGGTCCCCGCCCGAGGCGATGAGCAGCAGGTCCGCGATCGCGGGCGGCGCGGCCTCCGTATCCTCTCGGTAGATCGCCTTGGGCTCGAAGCCACCCTCGACGACGCCCCGGGTCACGAGCTCGGCGGCCGCCGCGATCCCGCCATCGACGGCGGCGAGCGGGTCGATCCAGACGGCGAGCGTGTTCGCGTGGCGTCCGATGAGCCGCCGGATCCCGGTGGCGCCGACCTTCCGCACGACCTCGCGATCGAGCTCGTCCGCCGGACCCGCGGCCACGGATGCGAGGCGCCGGACCGGCAGCTCGCCACCGGCCCCCAGCGAGGTGCTGAAGCGCTTGGCGCGGAGCTCGCCGAAGTCGTGGAGGGTCGCCAGCTCGCCGCCGGAGCGACGATCGAGCTCGCCCAGGGGGCCGGTGAAGTCGGGGTCGCCGACGACCGGCACCACGAGGACGTCTGCCGGCGCCTCCCACGGCTGACCGGTGACGATGCGGATCTGCAAGGAAGGGTCCTCCCGAATATCGCGGCCTGTGGGCACACGGCGCGATGACGGCTAACGCTGCGCCGAGTGTACCGGCCGACCGACCACGCACGGCCGCTCCGCGCACACGCCGACCGTCGCTACTCGGGCAGGGCGATCTGGACGTCCTGCTGGAGCTGGCGCTGGATCGCGAGCGCGTCGGCGAGCTCGCTGCGCGCCTCCTCGATCGAGATCGCCGCCTGGTTGAGCCCGCCCTGCGCGATGTCGGCCATGATCACGACGAGCGGCCGCGTGTCGCCGGGGAGCTGCGCGCGGGCGGCCTGCTCGCGGTCGAACGCGGCGCGGACCTTCGACGTCACCTTGCCATCTGCCTCGATGAGGACCTCATACAGGTGGCGCAGCGCCTTGTCGTACGCGGCGTTGCGGTCGATCCAGCTCGTGAGCACCGAGACGTCGGCGGTCTTCGCGAGACGGTCGCGAACGGTCTTTGCCTGGGCGACGGTCGCGTCGGAGGCCTCGAGGCCGGCGAGCGCCTGCTTGTACCGGGCCTTGGCCCCTTGCTGCGCCGCGGCCGCCGTCTCCTGGTCGTGGCGCGCGAGCAACGCGCTGAGGTTGACGGCGTCGAGCGCACGCCCCGTGAGGACCGTCCAGTCATCGTCGAGGCCCGTGGCCAGCGGCACGGTCCCGGCCAGGCCGGCGTAGCGATCCTCGACCCCCGCGGCCACCCGGAGCTCGCTGCCCGCTCCCACGTCCGGAATGCGGGCGATGGCGTCCTCGAGCGCCGTCTGTGCCGTGGTGATCGTGGCGAGCTGCGTCGTTCCCGAGACGACCGCCGCATTGACGGCGGCCACGTCTCCGGCATTGACGGCGGCGAGGGCCTGTCGTGCGGAGGTGCCGAGCGCCTCCACGGCCGTGGTGAGGTCCTGGAGGCGCTCGGTGGCGGCGTCGAGCTGCGCCTTCGCAGCCACGTCCGCGGTCCACGTGAGCTCGGCCCGCGCCGCCGTCCCCGGCACGTGGTTCATCGCCGCGACGATCCCCGCGCCGCCGAACGCGACGAGCGCCGCGATCAGCACCCAGACGACGGCAGCGACGACGCGCTTGAGGGCGTTCACCGCGCGAGCGTAGCCGGTCGCGGGGGGACGCGCCCGGCGGGGCGAGGCAGTTCAGCCCTGGGCGGGCTCCTGCTCCCGGAGCTTCGTCCGGAGGTGGGCGAGGCCGCCCTCCATGGGCTGGGGCTCGAAGCCGAAGGCGGAGCGGACGCTGTCCAGCTCGCCGGTGTTGTCGAGCTTGAGCTGGCGCAGCTGGTCCGTCGCCACGGGGAACGCCTTGATCCGGAGGGCCTCCATCGTCCCGGCGACGAGCCGGATCACCGGGACCGGCATCGGGAGCATGGCCCGCTTCGAGCCCATCGCCCGGAGGACCTCCTCCATGATCTGGCGGTAGGTCCAGTGGCGAGGACCGCCGAGGAGATACTCCGTGCCCGCCGTCGAAGGGTCGCCAAGGACCTGGACGGTCACGCGGGCCAGGTCACCGATCGCGAGCGGCTGGAACCGCGCGTCCCCCTTGCCGGTGATCGGGACGACGCCCGGCGACAGCCGAACGAGGTCGGCGAGGATGTTGAAGAACCCGTCGCGCGGCCCGAACAGGAGGCTCGGGCTGAGGATCGTCCAGTCCAGACCGCTCGAGCGGACGATGGCCATTCCCTTCGCCTTCGAGCTCGCATAGTGAAGGTCGGGCTCGTCCGCAACGCCCAGCGCGCCGAGGTGGACGAAACGGCGGACACCGGCGTCGGTCGCGGCCTTCACGATGTTGCGCGTGCCCTCGGTGTTGACCAGCCGGAGGCTCGCGCCCCCGTCCCAGTCGCGCGGGATCGCGACGAGGTGGACGACCGCGTCCGCGCCCTCGAGGGCCGCCGGGAGGGTCGCGGGCTCGGTCACGTCGCCGTGGCGGATGGTGAGGCTGGCGCGCTGCGCTGCGGTGAGCCGGCGCTGGACGAGTTCGCCGGCCTCCGCGTCGCGGACGAGCGCGAGGACGTGGTGGCCGGCATCGAGGATCGCGGGAACGAGGTGGCTGCCGACGAAGCCGCTGGCGCCGGTGACGAGGACGGTGGACATGGGGATGGCTGCTCCGGGTACGGCGCGGGCTCGGGCTCGCGGTCGAATCCGGTTCGCCGGCGGGGCCCGCGCGGATGGGTCGCCCGGACAAACGTGCTACTCGACAGGTGCATGATACGCCACCCGTCCAGTGCCGCCCACCGCGAGACCGCAGCGAGGGCCCGTGGCGCGGCCATCACACATACCATCGCCCCATGAGCGCTCTCGAGCAACGCACCCTTCGCGCCCTCGTGCGCGCGATGCCGAAGGCGGAGCTCCACCTCCACCTCGACGGCTCGCTCCGCGTCAACACGGCACTGGACATCGCCCGGACGCGGGACATCGAGGCACCGGGCACGTTCGCCGGGATGCGAGACGTGCTCGTCGCGCCGGACCAGGTCACCGACCAGGCGGAGCTGCTCGCGGCATTCGACCTGCCGATCCTGCTGATGCAGGACTCGGAGGCCCTCGAGCGGATCGCGGGAGACATGGTCGAGGACAAGGCACACGACAACGTGCGCTACGCCGAGGTCCGCTGGGCGCCGCTGCTCCACACCAACCAGGGGCTCACCGGCAGGCAGGTCGTCGAGGCGGTCTGGAAGGGCTCGGCGGCGGCAGCCCGCAAGGCCGACGTCGAGGTCCGGCTCATCGCGACGCTCATGCGCTCGCACGCGCCCGAGCGCAACCTCGCGTTCGTGCACAGCCTCGAGAAGCACGGCATCCCCGACGGGCTCGTCGCCGTGGACCTCGCCGGACCCGAGGCGCGGTTCCCGGACCCCGAGCTCCATCGCGAGGCGATCGACCTCGCGCGGTCGATGGGCCTCCACGTCACCGTGCACGCGGGCGAGTGGGGCGGCGGCGCGCAGGTCCTGCGATCGCTGTCGGTGCGCCCGGAGCGGATCGCGCACGGCCCCCATGCGATCGACGATCCGGCCTGCGTCGAGGCACTCATCGAGCGGGGCGTCGTCCTCGACCTGTGTCCGACGTCCAACACCCAGGCGAACATCGTGTCCACGTACGAAGCGTTCCCGCTCAGGCGGCTGATGGACGCGGGCGTCCGGGTCACGCTCAACACGGATGACCTCACCGTCTCGGACGTCACGCTGTCGCAGGAGTACGAGGGAGCGGTGACCCGGCTGGGCGTCACGCTGCCGGAGCTGTGGGACCTGGACCTCGCCGCGATCGAGTACGCGTTCTGCGACGACGAGACCCGTGGCCGCCTCCGCGACTCGTTTCTCGCCTGGGGGGCCGGCATCCCGGAGCTGTTCCACCCCTGAAGGCGGTCAGTCCGTCGGCGTGAACGACACCACCGTCACCGACAGCTCGTCGTCGATGGCGTTGGGCACCGGGTCGAAGGTGATCGTCGTCGGGACGCCGCCGTCGCCCCAGCTCGCCGGGACTGCACCGCCTTCGCCGATCGTGCTCGCGGCCATCGCGTACAGGTCGTCGACGGTGGTCACGGGCAGCTCGACCCCGGGCTCGAACCTCGGGGGCCACTGGATCTGCGTGGCCCGCCCGCCGACGACGGTGATCGTGAACTCTCCGGTGAGTCCGCACTCGCAGCCGTACTGGATCACCCAGGTGTAGTCGCGGGGGCCGAGCCGAAGCCAGGTGTCGCGCCGGGCGGCGAGATCGGCCGGGAGCGCGACCGCCGGGCCCGGCTGCGTCAACGGAGCGCCGTTGAGCGGCGCCGGCAGGAGCGAGCACCCGACGAGGAACAGGGCGAGGCACAGCGCGAGGAATGGAGCCGCCCGGCGCACGAGGATCACGCGCAGGGGACGCGTGACCGGCGGCCCATGTTCCGGCCGGCGTCGAGGGTCACGCCCCTGCGAGCTCGTCGAGGATCGCCGCCAGGGCGGCGCCGTCTTCCGCGACTCGGGTCGGACGCTCGGGCTGCGGGAGCGCGTCGGCCATCGCGCGCGTCGTGACGCCCGTCAGCATGAGCACCGTCCGCGCGCCAACGGCCTTGCCCGCCTGCACGTCCGTCATCGCGTCGCCGATCATCACCGCCCGCGACAGGTCGGCCCCGACGAGCTCGGCCCCGACCTCAAGGAGCAGCGGTCCCGGCTTCCCGATGGTGATCCGCGCCTCCGTCCGGGAGGCGACCTCGATCGCGGCGACGACAGCCCCCGCACCGGGCCGGAACCCGCGCTCCGTGGGGTACATCGGGTCCTTGTTCGTCGCCACGAGGACGGCCCCTGCCCGCACGCAGTCCGCGGCGGCGGCGACCTTGAGGTACGTCAGCTGCGGATCGAGCCCAACGACCACGGCGTCGGGCTGGCCGGCAGCCGCCCAGCCGTCGATCCCCTCCTGGGCCATCCGCGTCGCGGCGTGGGTCGCGGCGACGATCTCGAACCCGGCCTCGCGCAGCTCGCGCTCGAGCCCGGCGGCACCCACGACGAGGACCCGGCGCACGCGCGGCATGTGGTCGCGCACGTAGATGGCACTCGCGCGCGCGGACGTGACGACACGGTCGGGGCCCACGGGCGCGCCGTGCGCGAGCAGCCGCGGGACGTAGTCGGCGTGGTAGTGCATCGCGTTGTTCGTCACGTAGACGACGTCGTCGCCGGCCGCGGCCCGCGAGGTCAGGGCCTCCGGCACACCGGCCACGGGCTCGGTCGCGCGGTAGACGACGCCATCGAGGTCGACGAGGAGGAGCACGGCACGATGCTACCGTCTGCACATGCCCGTCGGCCCCAACTCCCCCTTCTACGGCACGGACCGTCTCATCGTCGACGGGACCAACCTCCTCTTCCGCCTCGGCGGCGCCGGGCGCGCGGCCCCGCCCGCAGCGGTGATCGGCAAGCTTCGGGCCGCCGTGCCGAAGGAGACGTCGATCGACCTCGTGTTCGATGGCGTCGGCCACGGGGTGTTCGGGCGTCTCGCCGAGGGGATGTACGTCCGCTACTCGGGCCGCCGCGAGGCGGACGACGTCATTCTCGACCTCGTGGGCGACGCCCTGATGGAGGCGGGGGGCGGCCCGACCGCGGGCGCGACGGTCCTCGTCGTGAGCAACGACCGTGAGCTCCGCGAGCGGATCCTCGCGAAGGGCAGCCGGACGGTCCCGCTCCAGTGGCTCATCGAGCGGATGGGCGTCCCGGTCCTCCAGGCGCCCGCGGCCGGCAATCGCCGCGCGCCGGGTGGGCCCGGGCAGGCACCCGGCGGGAACGGTCCCAATGCCGCAGGCCGCGAGGACGATCGACCGGGCTGGAAGCCGGGTCGCGGGGCGACGTCCAAGACCGGGACGCCGCGCAAGGTGGCCCGCCACAAGCGCCATCCGCGGATGGGCGCCTGACGGGGAGCAACTGTTAGGATGCGCCCGTGATCATCGACCAGCTCAACCAGATCTGGACCGGCATCCTCGAGTTCACCTCGAAGTTCGTGATCCCCGCGTGGGGCGAGCTGATCAACCTGCTCCCGCTGTTCCTCCTGATCGGCGTCGTCGGCCCGATCCTGACGATCCTGATGCTGGCCTGGCTCCGCTACGGCGTCCGCAAACCGCGGGTGCGGGCCGGGTTCGTGGACCTTCGTCGTGCCGCCCCGCTCGACGAGGCCGGCCAGCCACAGTTCCCGGTCGGGGAGCCATACTCGCTCGCCGAGGCGATGATCTACGAGCCTGGAGCCACTCGCTCGGTGAGCGGCGACGAGCTCCTCGTCAGCTGCCCCAAGTGCGGCCTCGTCCGCAGCGCGGCCGTGGACACCTGCGGCAACTGCGGCCTCCGGTTCAGCCTCACGCCCCCCACCCGCACTCTCCGGCCCGCTGCACCGCCGCCGGGCGGGCGGGCCGCCGTCTAGCCCGCCACTCCCCTCCCCGACCTGCGGAACCGTCCGCTCGATCGCCAGCGTCCCGGGACACGACATGGAACAGGCCTCCTCGATCCTCTTCGTCATCGGCGTCATCGCAACGGCCATCGGCTTCGCCGCGCACGTCGGACATGCCGTCCTGCTGGCGAACGGTCGCCGCGTCGTCTCGTTCGCGCCGGCGCAGCAGCCAGCCTTCGCGTCCGGCGGAGTCACCGGGTCGTTCGTGACGTCACGGGTCTCGTCTGCCGGGATGGGGCTGGAGCTCTCGGCGTCGCCGAGCCCGCTGTCCCGCGCGGCGACCGGGATCACGGCGGCGGCGTTCGCACTGCTCCTCGCGTCGCTGATCACCCGCGGCATCGTCGTCGGGCGCGGTCCGTACGGGAACCTGTACGAGTTCAGCGTCGCCTTCGGGACGTCGATCGTTGGCGGCTACCTGTTCCTGGCCCAGCGGTACCCGATCCGCCAGATCGGGTTCATCCCCGTCGGCGTTTCGCTGGCGATGCTGCTCTACGCGAGCTCGCTGCCGTCCGAGGTCGAACCCCTCGTCCCGGCCCTCCAGAACGCGCCGCTGCTGACGATCCACGTGGGCATGGCGGTCCTGGCGTACGGGATCTTCGCGACGGCGTTCGCGGCCGGCGTGGGCTACCTCGTCCAGGGGACGGGCGACCGCTTCGCCTGGCTGCCGTCGCACAGGACGCTCGACGAGGTCGCGTACCGGGCGGTGATCATCGGCTTCCCGATCTTCGCGACGATGATCATCCTCGGCTCCTGGTGGGCCTCGATCGCCTGGTCGCGGTACTGGGGTTGGGATCCGAAGGAGACCGCGGCGCTCGTAACGTGGCTCACGTACGCGGTCTACCTCCACGCGCGCAACCAGCGCCGATGGGCCGGTCGCCCGGCCGCGCTGCTGCTGGTGATCGGGTTCGGGATGGTGCTGGTGACCTACTCGGGCAGCCTGTGGTTCACCGGGCTGCACGCGTACTCGGGGCTCTAGGCGGTCCTCGTCCTCGCGCAACCAGCCCGTACCCACAGCACGGGTCGTAGACAGCGCGCTCCCGTCATCCATGCACCCGGTGGGTGGTATCGCCCGTTTCGGGCCCGTTCCTGGTCATTCATGCACCGGGCGGGTGGTATCGGCCGACGGTGCGAATAGCAGTCACCCCATGAATTGATCAGCAACGGCGATCCGGCTTCCGTGCGTGGACCATCCCCGATCCGGCACTCAACCAGCGCGAGGCGGCGTCGATGACCCACCCGGTGGGTATTACGGAGATCGGTCTCCGAACCGCACCAGCTCCATCGACGTGATCGCCCCGTCCGCGATCCTCAGGAGCGCCCACGAGTAGGTCGCCTGGCGCCGCCTGTCCGTCGGCGAGCCCGGGTTCACGAGCCAGGCGCCGCCCGGCAGCCGCTCGACGAGCGGGATGTGCGAGTGCCCGAACACGATCGCGTCCAGCGCCTCGCCCTCGAACGCCCGCCGCGCCCGCCCGGGCGTCGTCTGTCCCGGGCCCAGGTGCCCGTGCGTGAGCCCGATCCGCACGCCGTCCAGCGCGAAGATCCGCCGCGTCCCGAACCGCTCGTGGAGCGCCTGGCCGTCGTTGTTGCCCGCGACGCCGTCGACCGGCGCGAGTGCCTCGAGCAGCGTCACCGCCAGCGGGTCCGTCCAGTCACCCGCGTGGACGATGCGCGAGATCCCCGCGGCCGCGAACCCCTCGACGAGCGCCCGCGGCAGCACTTGCCCGAACCGGGGCAGGTGCGTATCGGACACGAGCGCGACCCTCACGCCGAGAGCCTACGGGCTGGGCGCCTCGTCGTCGCCGACCAGGCGGCCGGCGACCGCCCCGACGACCGCGCTCGCCGCAACGAGCCCGACCGCGAGCACGCGCGCGACGAGCGACATCGGCCGACGCCGCGCCGCCGGCAGACCCGAGTGATCGGGCGCGGGGTCGGCTGCTTGCCCGGCCATGTCCACCGGCGCCGCGAGCGCGAGCGGCGCCGGACTCGGCTCGCGCGCCTCCGGCCTCGCCTCGGGCGTCGCCTTCGGCATCGGCATCGGCTTCGGCCCGGCCGCCGTCTGATCGACCGCACCGCCACGATCGGCCGCCGCCGGACCGCCGGCCTTCGCCGACCCCGCCGGGCCCGTCTCGGCACGTCGTGCAGCCACGACCTCGGGCTCGTGCGCCTTCGCGAGTACCGCCGTGACCTCCGCCGCGACCAGCAGCAGCATTGCCGTGATGTAGAACCAGAGCATCAGGACGATCACGCCGCCGAGTGCGCCGTAGGTGTTCGCATAGCTGCCGAAGTTCGCCACGTAGAGCCCGAAGATCCCCGTCGCGACAAGCCATCCGACCGCGAACACCAGCCCACCGACCAGGGTCCAGCGGAACGATACGGCCACGTTGGGACCGAACCGGAACAGGGCCGCGACCGCGACCGCCACGAGCGCGAGCACCAGCGGGAACCGCAGCAGCGAGATCGTCGCCCAGGCACCCGGGCCGATCCCCAGGACCGCGACCGCCTGCTCGGTGAGCACGCTGCCGCCGACGATCGTCACGAACGCCACGAGAATCCCGGCACTGCCGACGATCGTGAGCAGCAGCGCGCGCAGGAGCTTGCCCACGAAGCCGCGCGTCTCCTCGACGTCGTATGCCGTGTTCATGGCCGTCATGAGCGAGGAGACGCCGCCGGTCGCTGCCCACAGCGCCGTCAGCGCCCCGATGCTCAGGAGGGCCGGACGGGCCTGACCCAGGACGGCCTCGAGCTGCGGGGCGATCTGCGCCGCCACGTCGCGCGGCAGGTTGTCGCCGATCGCGGCGAGGATCTCGTCCGTCGGATCGCCCAGCCCGGTCCACTGCGCGACGAACGCCGCCAGCGCGGCGAGGAAGATCCCGAACGGGAAGACGGCGAACAGGAACCGGTACGCCAGGCCGGCGGCGAGATCGGGCACCTCGTCCTCGATGACCTGCTGGACGACCTGCTTCGGGAGGTCGAAGGCGCGGGGAAGCTCCATGCGTCGATTGGATCGCGCCCGTGGGGTTGCCCGCGCTTCGGCGGGCGGGCCCCCGATCGCAGGTTCGTTGCAGGCATGCCCGTCGTGCCCGATGCTGGAGCCATGCTCGACTGGATCGATCCCGACCCCGCGCGTGCGCTCGTCAAGCTCGTTGCGGCGGTCGCGATCATCGCCATGGCCATCGCGGTGTGGATCCAGCTCGACAAGCGGACGCGGGCGAACGGCGGCGGCGTGCTCGCGGGCGGCGTCGTGGGCGTGGGCGTCGCGCTGCTCATCGTGTCGCTGATCCCTGGCCTGCTCCCGTTCGAGGTGGGGCTCGCCGTGCTCGTGGCGGCGTTCGTGTTCCTGTACCGGCCCGACGTCGTCGTCCGGATGACCGGCGGCCCGCGCAAGGAATGGTCTGCGCTGCACGAGGGCCGCGAGCTCGCCGTGCTCGTGCGGGAGCGTGGTGGCCCTCGCGCCGCCCGATCCGATGCGGAAATCCAGGCGCGTCTCGCCGGGCTGTCGAAGCTCGACACCCCGCTGACCCGGGAGTACCTCTCGCTCGTGCGCCAGACCCTGTTCTCCGATCCCGGCGATCCGGCACTGGACGCCGCGCGGGCACAGCTCGCGGCCGCCGACGCGGCGCTGCGCGAGTCACTGGGCGTCCGCCCGATCTGGGAACGGTCCCTCGAGCGGCGCGCACGCGGCGAGGCGCCGGTCGAGTAGGTCGCTGCGTCTAGGGCAACGGCAGCGGACGCAGGGGACCGTCGGCCGGCATGACCAGGATCGAGCACTGGGTCGCTGCACAGAACGCCGAGATACGAACGCCGCCGATCGCCCGGGACCACTCCGTTCCATCCCAGTCCGTGATCGTGTCTTTCAGGACTGGTGCGGTGTCGAACGGAGGCACGGTCTCCACGAGTCGATCGAACAGTCGCCCCGCGACTCCAGGGTCGCCATTCTCCAGGACGACAACGTCGATCTGGTTGACGCCCTCGTCGTTGCCGTCGACCAGGATCTCCGTGTGCTCATCGTCCATCGTCCCGATGCACGACCATTGATAGAGCCCGCTGGGGACGTTGTCCTTGATGCCGTCGCCGCAGTCGAACCCGAGGGTCTCGATTTCCGCGAGCGTCGGAGCGACACGGCCCGGGACTGCAGCGCCGGCGCAGGCGCCCACGAGCCAGACGACCAACGCCACCATCGCGATCCGCACGACCGCAACGACGGTCGCTCCACTCGCGGTGTGACTCGCGGGTGCGTGGCAGGTGAGTCCACGGTGAGCCGCGATCGCCATCGTTGGTCGCGTGGATGACCTGGCCGTCGGGCGCATGATCCGGGCGGTGCGCGTTCGTCGAGGACTTCGGCAGGCGGACCTCGCGCATGCGGCCGGCGTGTCGCAGTCGACAGTGTCGCGGATCGAGCGCGGTCGGCTGACTGCACTGCCGATCGGGACGCTGCGTGCGGTCACGGAGGCGCTCGACGTCCGGGCGACGATTCGGCTGCACGGATCCGGCGCAGAGCTGGACCGGTTGCTCGGCGCGGGACACTCCGCGATGCACGAGGAGCTGGCGCGGCTGTTCGCCGGGTTGCCGGACTGGGTGTCACTGCCCGAGGTGACGTTCGCGGTGTTCGGAGAGCGCGGGGCGATCGATGTGCTCGCCTGGCACGAACCGACGCGCAGCCTCCTGGTCATCGAGCTCAAGACGGAGCTCGTGGACGTGCAGGAGACCGTCGGGTCCCTCGACCGGAAGGTGCGCCTGGGGATGCGGATCGCGCGCGAGCGAGGCTGGGATCCGCTGACCGTCTCGAGCTGGCTGTTGATCGCCGAGTCGCCGACGAACCGGCGAGCCGTCGCGCGACATGCGGGGATGCTCTCTCAGCGGTTCGCGCTCGACGGGCGCGCGATGAGCGGGTGGCTGCGGCGCCCAGCCGGGCGGGTCCACGCGCTCTCGTTCCTGTCTTCCAGTCACCGGGTGGGTGCTGGACGACGGTTCGCGCCGGTCTCCAGGGTCCGCAGGGCGCGTCACGCACGGGTCGAGGCGGGCGGGTAGTCATCCAGTCACCCCATGGGCACTATCCGCTCGCTCGCGTGATTGCAGCCACCCGGCGACTGGATGAGCAGCGCGTGGCCCGGATCGGGCGGTATCAGCCACCCGGTGCATGGATGACGAGAGGTCGCTGCCTACCACCCGTGGGGTGGATGCATGACGGGGGCGCGCGGGGTGAGAGCGGGAACAGAACGCCCGTTCTGTGGATAACCCTCCCCGGGACGGTGGAAGAGCCCCATCGCGGCTGTGGACACGTCCCCGTCGAGCGTGGACGAACACCCCTAGCACGTGGACGAGATCCGGCCACGCACGAATCGCGTGGGAAACCACATCTTGCGATGCGAATACCCTCGACACCACTACATGTTGTGTCTTCGGGCTTGACCCACGCCCACCAACGTCCTACCGTATACAGGTCGCCCTGACGCCGGACGACCCCCGGGAACGGTCCCGGAGACGGCCGGCAGCAGGAAGACCCGACGGACGATCGCGCAGCTACGGTCACCCCCCTCGTGACCGCGGGATCGACCACCGGACGGCGCCCAAAACCGAGCACCGCACGCGTCCCGCTTGGCACCCGGAACGACACGGTCAACGGCGAAGGCACCCATCCGGGCCGCTCGGTCATGGGGAGCGTCCGCACCCAGCGGACACGGAGGAGTAGCAACGACATGGCCCAGGCTCGCGAGGTTGTCCCGGTGATGGACGCAAAGACAGCGCCCAAGCGCGCGAAGGCAGGGAGCCACACCGCCCAGAACCGCAAGGGACTCGGCGGCCCGTACGGTGCCAGCTTCACGGGTGTCGGCACCCGCGGTCTCACGTTCGAGCGCCGCTGGACCCGCCCCGGTGTCCACCCCTACGACGAGATCACGTGGGAGTACCGCACGGCCGGGATCTCCAGCGAGACCGGCAAGACGGTGTTCGAGCAGAAGGACGTCGAGGTCCCCAGCTTCTGGAGCCAGCTCGCCACCAACGTCGTGGTCAGCAAGTACTTCCGCGGCCACGTCGGTACGCCAGAGCGCGAGCACAGCGTCAAGCAGCTAATCGACCGCGTCGTCAACACGATCACGGCCTGGGCGGAGACGAACCACTACTTCGCCACGGACGAGGACCTCGCGGCGTTCAAGGCGGAGCTGACCCACCTGCTCGTCCACCAGAAGATGAGCTTCAACTCCCCGGTCTGGTTCAACGTCGGCATCGAGGCGAAGCCGCAGTGCTCTGCGTGCTTCATCAACTCGGTCCAGGACAACATGAGCTCGATCATGGACCTCGCGAAGACCGAGGCCATGCTGTTCAAGTACGGCTCGGGCGCGGGCGTCAATCTGTCGCCCATCCGCTCGAGCAAGGCGAAGATGTCGGGCGGCGGCATCGCGTCGGGCCCGGTCAGCTTCATGCGCGGCTATGACGCCTTCGCTGGCGTGATCAAGTCGGGCGGCAAGACCCGCCGCGCCGCGAAGATGGTGATCCTCGACGTCACCCACCCGGACGTCATCGAGTTCATCGACTCCAAGGCCCACGAGGAGAAGAAGGCCTGGGCGCTCATCGAGCAGGGGTACGACCCCAGCTTCACGGGCGAGGCCTACGGCAGCGTCTTCTTCCAGAACGCCAACCACTCGGTCCGCGTCACCGACGAGTTCATGAAGGCCGTCGAGCGCGACGCGGAGTGGCAGACGATCGAGGTCAGCGACGGCCAGCCGGCCGGCACGTACAAGGCGCGGGACATCTTCCGCAAGATGGCGGACGCGGCGCACCTGTGCGGCGACCCGGGCATCCAGTACGACAGCACGATCAACGACTGGCATACGAGCGCGAACACGGACCGGATCTACGCGTCCAACCCGTGCTCCGAGTACATGTTCCTCAACGACACGGCGTGCAACCTGGCGAGCCTCAACCTCATGAAGTTCGTCCAGCCGGACGGCGAGTTCGACGTGGACGCCTTCCGGTTCGCCGCCAAGGTCACGATCACGGCGCAGGAGATCCTGGTCGACAACGCCAGCTACCCGACGCTCAAGATCGAGGAGAACAGCCACCGCTTCCGGCCGCTCGGCCTGGGCTATGCCAACCTCGGCGCGCTGCTCATGAACCGCGGCCTCGCGTACGACTCGGACGAGGGCCGCAACTACGCCGGCGCGATCACCGCGCTGATGCACGGCGAGGCCTACCGCCAGAGCTCCGTCATCGCGCGTGACCACGGCGGCGCGTTCGTGGATTACGACACCAATCGCAGCTCGTTCCTGCGGGTCATCGGCAAGCACCGCGACGCGGCCTACCGGCTGCCCGAGACCGGCGTCCCCCAGCCGATGCTGGAGAACGTCCGCCAGCTCTATGACGAGGTCCTGGAGCTGGGCGAGGCCAACGGCTACCGCAACGCGCAGGTCACCGTGCTCGCGCCCACCGGCACCATCGCGTTCATGATGGACTGCGATACCACCGGCATCGAGCCCGACATCGCGCTCATCAAGTACAAGAAGCTGGTCGGCGAGGGCTACCTCAAGATCGTCAACCAGACCGTCCCAGCGGCGCTCCGCAAGCTCGGCTACACGCCGGCGCAGGTCGAGGAGATCCTCGCCTACGTCAACGAGCAGGAGACGATCGAGGGCGCGCCCGGTCTCAAGCCCGAGCACCTGTCGGTCTTCGACTGCGCGTTCAAGCCGGTCAACGGCGAGCGGTCCATCCACTACATGGGCCACGTCCGGATGATGGGCGCGGTCCAGCCATTCCTGTCCGGCGCCATCAGCAAGACCGTCAACATGCCCGAGGCCGCCACGGCGGAGGAGATCGAGACGGTCTACCTCGAGGGCTGGAAGCAGGGCCTGAAGGCCATCGCGATCTACCGCGACGGCTCGAAGCGCTCGCAGCCGCTGTCCACCGGCAAGAAGAAGGACGGCGAGGTCGAGCTGTCGCCCGACGCCGCCGAGACCATCGAGAGCCTGCGCAGGCAGCTCGCCGCGGCCCAGGTCGAGGCGACTCGCCCGCACCGCCGCCGGCTCCCGCTGGAGCGGACCGCCGTCACCCACAAGTTCGACATCGCGGGCCACGAGGGCTACATCACCGTCGGGCTGTATCCGGACGGCACGCCCGGCGAGATCTTCCTCAAGATGGCCAAGGAAGGCTCCACGATCAGCGGGCTCATGGACACGCTGGCCACCTCCGTGAGCCTGGCGCTCCAGTACGGCGTGCCGCTCAAGGACGTGGTGAACAAGTTCGCCCACGTCCGGTTCGAGCCGAGTGGCTTCACCGGCAACCCGGAGATCCCGATCGCGAAGTCGCTCGTGGACTACATCTTCCGGTGGATGGGCAGCCGGTTCCTCCCGAACGAGGACAAGGGCGCGCTCGGCCTCATCGACCGCTCCGCGGTGGTCACGGACGCGCCCGCCGCGTTCGGCGCCAGCGCGCTCCAGCCACGCGCGGACGAGGGCATCACCGCCCAGTCCGAGGCCGTGGTCAAGGTGCCGCCCGCGCCGGTCGTGACCCCGGCCCCGGCCCCAACGTCGACCGACGACGCGGCCAAGGCGACGGCGGTCTCGGCCGCCACGCCCGCGGCCCCGGTGTCGGTGGCCAAGGAGGAGCTGACGGTCGTCGCGACCAACGGCGCCGCCAACGGCCACGCGAACGGGAACGGCAGCGGGAAGCGGACGCTCGCGGACTTCACGGGCTCGCTCGGCGGCTCATCGCTGGGTGGCGGCGTGAAGGTCGCCTTCTCCGCCCAGGCCGACGCCCCCAGCTGCGCCGAGTGCGGCTCGATCATGATCCGGAACGGCAGCTGCTACAAGTGCCTCAACTGCGGGTCGACGAGCGGCTGCAGCTGATCCTCACTCGCTCCTGGAACGAAGCCCCGGGCCTGTCGGGCCCGGGGCTTCGTCGTGCTCGGACGGCGGCGCGCAGGCCTCGATCCCCGAGGACTCCGGAGTCCTCGGGCTGGCGAGGCCCTGCCCCGGGACCACCGATCTTCTTCGGCGCCGGTCCGCCGGCCGCTAGACGGCCTGCGACGCCGCGGTCAGCAGGGCGATCAGCGCTCCCACGGCGGTGGCGGCCTCAGTCGCGAGCCGGAGCCGATGAAGCGCGGTCGCCCTGTCGTCCGCTGACGCCGCGCCGCTCGCGGCGCGGACCAGGCGGTCGACGAAGACGCCGAGCACGACGAGCAGCACCACGAGGACGTGCTTGGCCAGCATCAGCTGCGCCCACGTCGTCCCGAAGTCGCCGAGGCCCTGGTACCGGTCGTCCGTCACTAGCAGGTACGAGCCCGTCAGCGTGAACAGGACGACGGTGAGGAGCACGAACGGCAGCGCCCGCCGCTCGATCTCCAGGAGCGTGGCCGCCTCGCGCTCGGGCCCCACGGCGGGGCCGAGCGCCGGGCTCACGAACCGCCCGACGATGCCGTAGTAGCCCCACGCGATGACGAACGCGACCGTGTGCAGCCACACCGCACCGACCTGCCAGAGGTCCATCGCATCCCTCCGTCTCCCACGCGATGACGGGCGTCACTGTGACGCGAGGGCCTCGTCGTCGCCAGAGGCGTTCGGCACCGGGCGCGGCGGCAAACGGGACCGCTTCGGTTCTCGCGTCCGGGAGATCGCGCGGCCGATCAGGCCCGGGCTGCGTCGAGGAACCAGGTGGGCATCGGGCCCTTGCCCTTGATGTCGACGAGGCCGCGCGACTCGAACCGGAACCCGGTGTCAAGGCGCTCACGGACGCTGCTGGTGATCTGGATCCGACCGGGGATGCCGCTCGACTCCATCCGGCTCGCGAGGTTCACCGTATCGCCCCAGATGTCATAGATGAACTTCCGCTTCCCGATCACGCCCGCGACCACCGGCCCGCAATGGATGCCGATCCTGAAGGCGATCCCGAGGGCGCGTGCGGACTCGATCCGGGCCACGCTGTCGGCGAGGTCCACGGCCATGGAGGCGACGCGCGCCGTGTGGTCCGGCGACCACTCGGGGAGCCCGCCCACGACCATGTAAGCATCACCGATGGTCTTGACCTTCTCGAGGCCGTGCCGATCGACGAGCCCGTCGAACGCGCTGAAGACCTCGTTGAGCACGCGGACGAGCTCGTCAGCAGACATCGACGCCGACAGCTGGGTGAACCCGGCGATGTCGGCGAACAGGAGCGTGACGTCCTCGAAGCGGTCGGCGATCAGCGGCTCGCCCTCGCGGAGTCGCTGGGCGATGGGCTCCGGCAGGATGTTCAGCAGCAGGCGCTCGTTCTCGCGCGCGAGCCGCGCCTGCTCTCGCTCGGCGGTGATGTCGGTCCCGTAGACGTTGACGAACCGGAACTCGGGGACGTCCACGGCGAGCAGCCGATATGCCCGGCCGGCCGCCTCCACCTCGAGGGTCTCGCGGTCCGCAGCTGCAGCTCGGGCGCGGAGCGGATCCAGGAGCACGGGCGGCAGCACGGCGCCGACAGCGAGCCCGAGGCCCGCCACGATGCCCGCGCTCGCCGCGTTGGCGTACACGAGCGTCCCGTCGTCAACGAACCGGAGCACCGGGTTCGGGTTCTGGTCCGGAAACTTCCGGATCGCGCGCTCCGCGCTGACGTCTCGTCCATAGACGTTGAGGAACCCGAGATCGCGGATCGGGACCGGCCAGATGGACCAGGTGCGGCTGTCGACGACGATCTCGATTGCCGTCCGGGCCTCGCCGGCGGCGATGAGGCGGGCGAGGAGGCCGTCGTCGAGCCGTTCGCCAACGGCGACACCGAAGCCCCGGAGCACCGCTGCACTCGCCGGGTTCGCATAGCTCAGCGTGCCGCTCCCATCCACCCGCAGCACGGGGTTGGGGTTGTCGTCCGGGAACCGGTTGATGGCCGAGACCAGTGCCGGCGAGATCGCCGGGGGCCGGGGGCGCGCAGCCATGCGCAGATCCTAGGCGCAGTGTCAACGTGCCCCCGGGGTCCCCGGCGAGGCTGCGGCGCCGTTCGACGACCACCCGACGCTGTCGGTGATCCTCTCGAAGGCGTTGCCGCTCGCCGCCGACGCGAAGATCACAACGGGTCGATCCTGAGCCAGATCCGCGCCCGCTAGGGCGCGGGGCCCGGGGCCAGACCTACGTTGCGGACGTCGTAGAGGTCTCGGCGTACTCCTGCTTGTGCGACGTGCGGTCGATGCCGACCGTGCGGTCGATGATCTCGAGCGTCTCGGCGACGGACTTGTCGTTGCCGTCCGCGATCCGCTTCAGGTCCTCGTACGTGACGTTGTCGCCCATCTTCAGGTGAGCCTGCTCGCATCCACACGTGAGACACATGGTCGCATCGCCTCCTGGTCCGGTCGCCTCTGCGACGGTTGCGCCATTCTCTACCGTCAATCGGAACTCGCAGTAGGAAGGTTTGGGTGACGACCCTATCGGACATCTTGCGGATGCATCGGATGAGGATCTTCGTGGACTCCGCCGATGCCTACGACAGCTCGCCAGTGCGCACGCGACGGCGCCTATTCCCGGGGCTGCGCCAGACGATCGCCAGCCCCCTCACGGAGCCCGGCATCGCGAAGCTCCGCTCAGACTGAGGGCGCGGTCCAGGGGACGAGCCGGTCGCCCGGCCGCCACGTGGGCGAGGAAGCCCCGCATCGAAGGCGGTGTCGGATGCCCACATCGAAGGCGCCGTCGAAGCCGATGCCGAGCTCCAGGCGCTAGCGCGGCACCAGGGCGACGCAGCAGAACCCCGCGCGCGGGTCGGCGCGCGGGTCCACATCCGTTGCGCCGAGCCCCTCGACCACCCCCTCGAGCAGCGCGAGGTTCATCGAGCAGGTCAGCTCGCGGTGGCCGTCCACCAGGGCGTCGAACGGGCAGTTGCGGAGCCGGATGACGCCGTCCGCGACGGTGACCGGCTCGTACCCCTCCCCCTCAAGCACGGCGCGCAGCGCCTCGCCCCGATCGCCCTCCGGTCCCGACTCGGCGATCGCCGACCCCCGCAGGCGCGCAGCCGCGAGCACCCCGGCCGCCGCGTCCGGCCGCTGCTCGATGCCCTCGGCCATCAGCTCCGCCGCGAGGGCGTACTGGCGCTGCGGCAGGGTGACGCTGATCTCGGCCGCGGGCCGCCGGTAGAACTTCGCCGGCCGGCCGGCCCCGGGTCCCGATCGCCCGCTCCGCCGCCGGAACTCCACCTCCAGCAACCCCGCCTCCGCGAGCCGGTCGAGGTGGAACGCGGCGTTCGCCCGCCCCACGCCCGCGGCGGCCGCGGCGGTGTCTCGGTCGACCGGCCCGTCGGCGCGGACGACGAGCTCGTAGAGCCGTCGCCGGACGGGGTCCGCGAGCGGGGCGATCGCCTCGAGCGAGGTGCGCAGCGTCGTCATGGCGCGGAGTGTAACGCAAACGATTATTGGCGAAAGAGTTGACATGCCGTCGGGGCGCGTGTAAAACAAGTGCAACTTCTCAATAGAGAGGCAGCACGGGAATGGGAGGCACGCATGACTCGACCTCACCGGTTCACCGCCCTGGCCCTCGGGGCCGCCCTCGTCCTCGGCCTGGCCGCCGTCGGGACGGCCGCCACGGCCCACACCCCGACCTCGCACGGTGCGTCCGCCAAACAGGCCGCGTTCCACGACGCGATGCGCAAGCTGTGGGAGGACCACATCGTCTGGACCCGGCAGTTCATCGTCAGCGCGGCGACCGAATCCGGGAACCTCGCCGACCTCGGCCCGACCGTCGATCGACTGCTCGCCAACCAGGGCGACATCGGCGCCGCGGTCGCGCCCTACTACGGGTCCGCGGCCGGCGGCCAGCTCACGGCGCTGCTCCGGACGCACATCCTCACTGCCGCCGACCTGGTGGCTGCGGCGAAGGCCGGCGACTCGGCGGCGACCGCGGACGCCTCGGCGCGCTGGTATGCCAACGCCCACGACATCGCGGTCTTCCTCCGCGGTGCGAACCCCCGCAACTGGCCGCTCGCGGACCTCGACGCGATGATGAAGTCCCACCTTGACCTCACGCTCGAGGAAGCGGTCGCGCGGCTCCAGGGCCGCTACGCGGACGACATCGCGGCGTACGACAAGGTCCACGCCGAGATCCTCGAGATGGCGGACATGCTGAGCGACGGGATCGTCGCCCAGTTCCCCGCGGCGTTCGCCCGGTGAGCGGCACGGCCCCCGGGCCGGGCCGGCCGGCGGTCCCCGGCCTCGCCAGGCTCGGCGCGCTCGTCATCGCCATCGGCCTCGCGCTCGACCTCGTCGAGCACACGGTGACACCCCACCTCCACGACGCCGTCGTGGCCGGCTTCCCCGTGGGCGAGCACGTCGCCCACCTCGTCGTCCTCGTCGGGATGGTCATGGTCCTCGCCGGCATCGTCGCCGACGGGGTCCGCACAGCACGCCGGCTCGACCGGCTGGAAGGGAGCGCTCGCAATGCCGTTCGGTGACTTCGTCAACGACATCCCCCCGATCGGGTTCCTCGCGATCCACATCCTCCTGTTCGCGACCGGGTCGTCCTTCGCCTGGCGCGCGTTCGGCGCCGGCGCGTCGACCCTCGGCTGGGCGTTCTCGCTCTTTGCCCTCGCCGAGATCAGCTACATGACGTACCACCTCAACTGGACGACGTTCCTGTTCGCGCACACGATCAGCGAGGTGCTGGACCTCGGGGCGTTCGTGCTCGTGTTCGTGGCCGCCACCCAGTCGGTGCTCCTCCGCCGGCCGGAACCGAGCCGGAGCTGATCATGCGTGCGATGCGCTCCGTCATCGGGCTCGCGTTCGTTGCCGGGGCGCTCGTCGCGCTCGCCGGCTGTGCCCCATCGGCGGCCGACGCCGCGCCCGTCGCCACCTCGTCGGTGGACCTGCCGCCGTCCTACAAGTTCTCCCCCGCTGCGATCACGGTGGCCGCGGGCACGACGGTCACGTGGACCAACGACGACCACTTCACGCACTCCGTCCAGCTCCTGGACGGCGGGCTCCCGACGGACCCGCAAATGATGGACCCGGGCCAGACTGCCACGGTCACGTTCACGACACCGGGCATCTACCACTCCAGTGCCACCTCCACCCCCGGGACATGCAGGGCTCGGTCACGGTCACCCCGTAGCCGGGCCATGCGCCAGCGCGCGACATGCCGAGTCGGGGAGGGCCGTTGGCTCCTCCCCGGTCTTCGCGTCCGCTACCGGTTGCGGCGTCAGATGGACGGTGCGGTCGCACGCGGAAACCGCGTGGGCGCACTCGGCGTATCCCGTCCCCGACCACCGCCGCCGGACTTGGAGGAACCGCCGCATGAAGCGCCTCGCCCTCGGGACCGCCCTGGTGCTCGCCCTGCCGGGATCGACGCTCGCCTTCCATCACGGTGGCCTGCCCTCGACCGACTGCGCAGCCGACGCCGCCGGATCCCCGTCGAACGACAACGGGATGGCCAAGGAGGCGATCCTCGCCAACACGCCGCTCACCCTGCCCCTGCCGCCGGTCGGGACGCCTGGCAACGGCCAGGGCGAGGGTGGCGAGTTCTGCGCGAACGGCGGCGACTGACGACAGCGGATCCGCGAAGAATCCGCCCATCCGACGCCGCAGGAAGCAGCGTCGGATGGCGGGGGACGGCGTCAGCCGCCCTGCTGGACCTCGTGGAGGACGTGGGCCTCGAGGCCGTGGGCCTCGCGGTGGACGCGGGTGGCGGTCGCGCGGTCGGGGGCGTCGACAAGGCAGAGCACCTTGCCCTCGGCCTCGTCGACCCAGTACTGGCGGTAGGCGACGCCGTAGGCGCCCTGGACCCGGAGGTCGGCCTCGTGGGCACCGGCGACGTCGGCCGCCTTGACCCCCGGGATGTCGTGCACATCCATGTACGTACGCATGCTGAAACACTCTCCACTTGAGCAATGGTCGACCGTCGCGCGGGCAGGCTCGCATCGGTCTGGCGAGGAATACGACACGACCTGCCGGATCGGATCTCCAGCTGAGGCAGCGCATGGCTGGATTCCTCCGGTTGCCTTCGCATCGACGCCAGGCGTAGGCTCCGCCTCCGATGCTGCCGGCTGCCGCTCCCGATTCGTCCTCCGCGGACGGCGGAGCGTGACGACGTGGGCTTGACCGGATCCCCGGCGCAGCTAAGCGCGCGCATCAGCTCGATCGAGGACGCCGAGCGCGCTCGCCAGTCCGCCATTCGCGCGCGCTTCCAGGAGCGATTCGGACATCCGCGAGGGCCCGCGCTCGCGCGCGAGGAGGCCGCGTGGTGGCGATCGGCGGAGGTCGCGCGGCCTGCCGACAAGCCCGGCGCCGATGCCGTGGGCGCCGCCGCGATCGACGCATACCTCGTGTCGGGGCCGACCGAACGCGACGACCTTCGCGCCGCCTTCGCCTCGGCGCCGTTCTGCCGCTGGCGGCTTGGCTGGGCCAGTGCGACCGACCGAGTCACCGGTGACCCGCGGGTGGGCACCGACCTCGAGCGCGCGCTCGCCGGCGTCACGCTCCGCACGGATGGCTCCGACGTCCGCGACCTGATCCTGAGCCTCGACCGGATCTGCCTCGACGCGCTGCGCCATGGCGAGGACCCCTTTCCTGCCCTCCGCATCGCCGAACAGCGCGCCCGAGACGCGCACGACGACGAGACGCCTGCGTCGCGACTGCTGGCGGGTTACCTCGCGCCGGACCGCCAGGCCGCGCTCCGGGGGGCAGGCCGCCCGTGACGCGGCCACGGGCCGAACGGGCCTTGCCGCCGGCCAGCACGCGTTGCCTACTGGACTCGCCCGTGCGTCCCGGGACCTGCATGACCTGGAGACCCGATGGCACCCGAACCCGCGCCCGGCCCGGAAGCCGGACCCACCCTCTGCTGCGACGACGTGTGGCGCGCGATCGAGGGCGCCTCATTCGCCGTCCTCGCCCACACCAACGCGGCAGGGGACCCGCGATCGAGCGGGATCGTCTACGCGGTCGTCGACCGCCACCTCTACGTCGCCGTGGCACCGGACGGCTGGAAGGCGCGCCAGATCGCCAACGGCGACGCGGTGTCGGTGACCGTGACCGTCCGGCGGGGCGGGCTCCTCTCGCTCCTGTTCCCGATCCCCCCGGCGACCATCAGCTTCCACGCGCGGGCGGTCGTGCACCCGGCCGGCTCGATGGAGGCCCGCGATCTCCCGAAACAGCTCCAGGCGCTCGTTCCGGCTGAGCGAGCGACCGCGGCGATGCTCCTCGAGCTCGTCCCGGAGGGCCGGTTCCTGACCTACGGGATCGGCGTCTCGCTGAGCGCGATGCGCGATCCGGTCGCGTCGAGGGCGCTCGTCCCGGTGGCATAGCCGGGCTCTCGACGGGCGCGCCGGGTCAGCCCGGAGCGACCGTCGGCGTCGGGTCGGCGGGCGGCGTCGCGGTCGGCGTCGGGTCGGCCGGCGGCGGCGTGGCGGTCGGCGTCGGCGGGGGCGTCGCGGGCGGTGCCGTGGGCGCCGACAACGAGACGGGTGTCGGCGTGGGCGTGGGCTCAGGCGTCGGTGTCGGGGTGGGGTCCGGCGTCGGGGTTGGGGTCGGATCAGGCGGCGGCGGCGTCGGGGTCGGCGTGGGCGTCGGGTCGGGCGGGGGCGGCGGCAGTACCGGGAGCGTCACCCGGATTCGAGCGCCGAACGCGGCCGACAGCCCGTCTCGGCCGTCACCGTACGCGAAATAGATCGTCGTGCCGTCCGCGAGCAGCGTCGCCTCGTCGCGCAGCCCCGGGCCGTTGTAGCGGGCGATGATCCGGGCGATGCTCCAGCGGTGCCCGTTCACGGGCTTGGGCCCCACCCACGTCGCGCCGCGGTCGAAGCTCACCGCGACCGCGTTGCCCGCAGTCCGGCCGGTGCCCGAGGCATCGACGGTGTGGAACAGCACGGCGACGAAGCCGTCGCCGACGACGAGCTCCGGGCGCATCGACCGCTGGGTGCGGCCGTTGGCGGCCGGCGCCTGTGGCAGGTACCGGGAGCGCCACGTGCGGCCCCGGTCATCGCTGGTGATGATCCGGATACGCCCGTCACCGGCAACGGCGTAGTAGATCCGCCCCTGCGCGTCCACGACGAGTCCGGTCGCCCAGCACGGCTCGGCGAGGCCGACGTTGATCCCCTTGAGCGCGGGCGTGTAGCCGAGGTTCCACTCCGTCTCGGGCAGCCTCGTGGCCAGCAAGTTCGTGGCGTGGGTCAGCGTGCCCGTGGCCCGGTCGAGGTGGAGTCGGGCGACGCCGAACGCGATCCGCCCGACGTTGGAGGTGCCGCCCTTGCAGAACGGGCAGGTGATGCTCCAGTGCTTCATGTCGAGCTGATAGCCGGCGACGTAGGCCGCGCCGTCGGGTGCGGTCGTGAGCTTGTAGCCGATCCGCCAGGCGTCCCCGTAGCCGCTGGGCGGCGTGAGCTTCGGGACCTCGGTCTCGGACCACGTCCGCCCGTAGTTGCGAGAGGCGATCACGTGGAGCCCATCGCCCCGGTCGGGGTCCTTCGGCCAGTTGTAGGCGAGGTAGATTGCGCCGAAGTTCGGGCTGCCGGGGTTCGTGTCGACGGCGATGTCCTCCATCCCGCCGAACCAGCCGCGCGTGTTGTCGGCGATGTACGCGAGGTGCCAGGTGACGCCTTCGTTGTCGCTGTAGCCGACGCCGAAGTGATAGTTGTTCGCCGAGCCGACCATCGCCGTGTACCACAGCCGGCTGGAGCCGCGCGTGGGCCCGGGACCCCAGATGACCATCGGATGGCTGCCGCCGCCCCGCGGGTGGCCCGACGTCGAGCGCCAGGTCTTGCCGCCGTCGTGGCTGATCCGGACCACCGGGTGGCTGTCCTCGCCCGGACCGGCCGCGTACACGACGGCGAGGCGCAGCGGGTTGTACGGGTGGGCCGTCACGATCGGCTCACGGCTGCGGTTGGTGAGGCTCGTGGGCTTCGGGCTGACCCGGTACTCACCGAGCACCGACCAGTTGCCGGTCTCCGCCGTGCCGACCGTCAGCCCGAGTGCAGGCGGCGCGGTCGCGGTCGACGGGAGGAGCCCCGCGGCCGCGAGCAGGAACGCGAGGGCAACGCGAAGGGGCTGGCGCATCGGACTCCTGGCCGCCGGAGGGCCGCTACGTCGCGGCGGTGGGCACCCGCCGTGTCGGCTCCGAGTGTGCCCGACGACACGGGGTGTCGGGGTGGCCCGGATGTACCGTGGGATGCCGCACGGGGTACCTGCCGGGCCGTCCACGACCATTGACGTAGCCCCGACGACCACCTTCGACCACTCTCGGCGCCGCGCGTTGGCGCGACGATGCGGTCATGAGCCAGCGTCCCTCCTCCACCTCCCGCGTCGGCATCGGCGAGCTCCTGTCCCTCGTGTACCTCGGCGCGGTCTGGGGCGCAGCGTTCCTGTTCTTCCGCGTCGCGTCGCCGGAGGTGGGGCCCGTCTGGACCGCCGAGATCCGGATCGCCCTCGCGGGCACGCTCATCGCCACCTATATCGGGCCGCGCCGGATCCTCGCGCTGCGCCCATACCTCCGGCAGCTCGCGATCGTGGGAGCCACGTTCTCCGCGATCCCGTTCACGCTGCTCGCCTACGCCACGCTCACGCTGCCGAGCTCGCTCTCCTCGCTGCTCATGGCCACGACGCCGCTGTTCACGGCAATCGTCGGCGCCGTGTGGCTGCGGTACGGGCTGTCGCCGCGCGTCATCGCTGGCCTCGTGCTCGGGTTCGGCGCGGTCGCGATGCTCCTCGGCGGCGAGGCGGGCGCCCTCGGACCGTCGACGCTGCTCGCCTTCGGGGCGGGGTTGCTCGCCGCGTTCAGCTACGCGATCGCGGGGACGTACGTGCGGCGGTCCACCGGGGCCATCGCACCGCTCGATGTCGCTGCGGGCCAGCTGCTCGCCGGCGCCGTCCTCCTCCTCCCCGTCGCGATCCTCAGCGGCGCGCCCGGCGCGCTGCGGATCGACGGCGCCGTGTCGCTCGGGCTCATGGCACTGGTGTCGACCGCCCTTGCCTGGCCGCTGTTCTTCCGGATCTCCGCGCGCACCAACGCGACGACCGCGAGCACCGCCACGTTCATCGTGCCGCTGTTCGGGATCGTGTGGGGCAGCCTGATCCTCGGGGAACCGATCGGCGCCGGGCTGGTCGCGAGCTTCGCGCTCGTGCTCGTGAGCCTGCTGCTCGTGCTGCCGGTGCCGGCCTCGGCGCTGACCACGCGCATCGAAGCGTTCGGTGGCCGGTTGCGGGCCGCGTGGCTTCACCTCGCGCTCCGCTGGGCCGCGTCAGGCTCCTGACGGCTCGGCGTCGGCCGCCGGCGACACCCGACCCTCGAGCGCCGCACGCAGGCGCCGGAAGTCGCCGTTCTCCCGCCCACGCGTCACGCGCTTGAGCACCGGCTCAGGAACGAATCGATGCCGGGGCCCGGGATCCGTGGCGTGGTCACGCTGAGGGTGACCCGCGAGTCCCCGCCTTCAGCCGGCTCGACCCGGATCGAGGTCCGCACCCGGTAGCCCTCGATCACCTGGAACGTCACCAACCGCGGCGGCTCCCACTCGACGACCTCCGCCACGAACGCCCAGTCACGGCCCCACAGGTGTCCCAGCTGTCGGCCGCGCCTCCCCAGTCGGGTCGGTCCCTCGTCGATCCAGCGCGTCTCGCGGACGTGCTCGTGCCACAGGCGGTTGTTCTCGGCGTCCGCCACGAACGCGAACACCTCGTCGGGTGGCGCCTTGATGATCCCCGTGTAGGTCGCGTGGGGCATCGGCCGCTAGTGGCCCGCGTGCTCCGCGGTCGCGCGACCCACCGCCGACGGCATCGGCACGTTCCAGCCGATGAGCTCGCAGCCGAGGAGGTGCGGCGCGCCTTCGCCGGGCGTGCACTCGGGGCAGCCCCAGGGCGTCAGGCCGCCCTCGTCGGGGCGGTAGTCGAGGTGGCAGACGGCCTCCGTCGGATCGCAGTCCATCGCGTGGCACGCGTGTGCGCAATGGACCCAGTGCTCACAGGTACAGCTCGCGTCCACTCGCGGGGCGCGGATGACCGAGCTTGGAAATGGGGACGCCTGCATGGTTGCTGCTCCGCGAGCGGCCATCGCATCCCGACACCCTGCCGGGCCCGGTGGGGATGATCATGCGCCCACGGGTCAACTCGACTACAGCAGCGGGGCGATGAGGGCCGCGGCGCGGGCCGCGCCGTCGGTCTCGACCGGGAGCGTCCGGACAGGGCGGTCGATCTCCTGGGCGATGGCGGCCGCGATGACCTCGGGCGGAGAGTCCTCGAACCGGAGGCAGCGGCCCGCGCCGTAGCGCTCGAGTCGGTGGCGCACGTGGCGCTGCTGCTCGAAGTGGTTCTCGAGGGGCACGTACAGGAACGGTCGCCCGGCCGCGGCGAGCTCCATCGTCGTGGTGAGGCCTCCCTGGACGACGGCAAGGTCGCACGCGACGAGGTGGCGGTAGAGCTCGGGGACGAAGGCCCGGGTCTCGACGCCCCGTGCGGCACCCAGCGCCGCGGGATCGATCCGCGGCCCGGCGACGACGATCATCCGCAGGCCTGCGACGCGGCGCGCCGCCTCCGGGTACGCGTCGATGACCCGCCGCAGGAGCGCCTCCCCTACCCCGGAGCCGCCCACCGCGACGATGACGACGCGCTCGTCGGGCCGGTAGCCGAGCTCGGCGCGGAGCGCATCGCGGCGCTCGATGAGCGGCGCCGGATCGAAGCCCGTCACGTACCCGCTGAACGCGTAATGGCGCTCGGTCCACTCGCGGATGCCCGGCAGGCCGGGCCCGAAGTCGTCCGGAACGATGTCGTCGGGGTTGCCGACGAAGATCGCGCGGTCGCGAATGCGCGGGAAGCGCTCGACGTGCTCGATCATCTCGGCGTTGTAGTCCGCGGTCAGGAATGCCTCGCGCTCGCCGCCATCGGGCATCGGCAGCCAGCCCACGAAGTCGGTCATCCACGCGAACGCGGTCCGCTTGAGCTCCGGGTTCTCGTGCAGGAAGTGATCGACGTCCCAGGCCTCATCGCCGACCACGAGGTCGTACTCGCCGCCCTCGATCGCGTCGTGGAACACCATAAAATTCGCGACCAGGATCTCGTCCATGCGCCGGATCGCCTGGAACGCATTGAGGTCATGTCCGGCGGCTTCCGCCGCGATGTGCGCCGACTCCGAGGCGAGTGCCGCGCTCAGCGGGTGGATGCGCTCCCCGCGCGCCTGGAGCACGGCGGTCACGGGATGCTGCGCGAGCCAGTCGATCTCGACGTCGGGGTGGAGCGCCCGCAGCTCGTCCGCGATCGCGAGGTCGCGCATCGCGTGCCCGAGGCCGATCGGGGACGACAGGTACAGGACCCGCCGGCGGCGCGACAACGCCCGTGTCCAGGTGGTCCGCGTGGGAGTCATGGCGTGGGTCTCCGGAGCGATCGGACGAAGTCGCGGATGAGCAGGTTGGCGAGCACGGGGTGGCGCCCCGGGATCATGTGGTCGGCGCCCTCGACCTCCACCAGCGTCGCGCCGGTCAGCTCCGCGAGGATCCGCGCCCGGACCGGCGGCTGGCAGTGATCCTCGGAGCCGTGGACGACGAGAATGGGGCTGCGCACGGCACGGACGACCGCCTCGACGCCGTCGCGGTCCAGGTCGAAGCCCGTTGCCGCGTCCGCGAGCATCGCGTCGACGGATCCCTCGACGGCCCACGCCGCGGCGTCCTCGATCACCTTCGTCGAGTGGGGCTCGGTGGTGATCGCCGCGAAGAAGAACCGCGCGAAGCCCGCGTAGTCACGTCGCCAGTAATGGGCGTTGACCTTCGCCCAGCCCTCGTCCGTGGGCAGCTCGTCCTCGAACGACCACTGGACCCGCCACGGGTGCGGCGGCGCCAGCCGGGGAACGCCCACGGCGAATGCGACGATGCCCTCGACCCGGTCCGGCGAGGCGGCGGCAAACCGGAACGCCGGCCAGACTCCATCGCCGCACAGCCCGACGAGAACTGCGTGCCCGGTGCCCGTGGCGTCCAGGACCCGGCCGATGTCGCCGACGATCCGCGAGCCGTCGTACGCCGCGGGCTCCGTCGGCCGGTCGGAGCGTCCGTTGCCACGCCCGTCGTACGTGATGACGCGGAAGTGACGGGCGAGGTACGGGACCTGCCCTTTCCACTGGCGCGAGTGCACGATGGGCGTGGACGGCAGCAGCACGATCGTCGGCTCGCCCTCGCCGTACACCTCCCAGTGGATCCGGACGCCGGACTCGTCGGCGGCCCAGCCATCACGGTCCGGGAGTCGCGCGCGGTCATGCGTCGACGCGAGCGACGGCGGGACCGGCGGGAGCGGCGGGATCGGCGTCACGCGAGCTGGCCCTCGCGCACGGACTCGACGAACGTGCGGATCGCCAGGTTCACGCGCACGGGGTCACGTGCCGGCGGGATGTGCCCTCCGCCCTCGATGGTCAGCAGGGGGCAGCCCAGCAGCTCCGCGAGCCCGACGCCCACGGCGTGCTCGACGATGTCGTCGTCGGTCCCATGGATGACGAGCGTCGGACAACGGACCGCGCGCGTCACCGCGGCGAGCGACGCATGGTCGAGAAGCCTGCCTGCATCCTGGGTCCGGATGAGCGTCTCGGCGTCGGTCTCGCATGCCCAGCCGACGCAGTCCTCGATCTGCTTCGTCGAATGCGGCTCCGTGAAGCACTGGGCGAAGAAGTGGGCCACGAACCGGGCGTAGGCGAGCCGCCATGCGTGGCGGTTGTACAGGTCCCAGCCCTCGTACGACTCGCGCTCCACGTCGAACCCCGACGGTGGCGAGTCCGAGGTCCGTGGCAGCCTGCCCACGGGCAGCGCAGGCGCGATGAACACCACCCCCTGGACGCGATCCGGGTGCTCGGCGGCGAGGAGCAGCGACCACGACGCGCCGGCGGAAAGGCCGACGAGGATCGCCCGCTCGGTCGAGGTCGCGTCGAGCACCGAGAGCCCGTCCGCGGCGAACGCGGCGTGGTCGTAGGCTGCGGCGTCGGCCGGGCGGTCGGAGCGGCCGTTGCCGCGTCCGTCCCACGTGACCACGCGGAAATGGCGCGCGAGGTACGGGATCTGCGCCTTCCACAGCCGGGCATGGACGATGGACCACGTGGGGGCCAGCACGACCGTCGGCGTCGCTGGTCCGGCGTCAGCGGGCTCGTAGCGGTCCCACACGATCCGCACGCCGTCGCGAACGACCGTGCCGGACGCGTCCGGATGCCTCGCGCGGGCGGCGTCGTGGGGGATGGCTGCTGGGTGGGACGCCATGTGTCCGTCTCAGGGTCTGCGCCAGATCGCGTTGATGATCCGCCATCCGTCGGGCGTCCGGAGGAGATGGAGGTAGTCGACATACGGCACGGCGTGCACGTGCGCCGAGGCGACGTCGTCGTACACGACGATCGGGCCGACGTCGTACGCACGCGCCGTCGCGACGTCGCGCCTGCCGATCCCTGCGGCAGTCGCGTCCACCATGGACCGGTAGTCATCGGCGCCGAGCTGCCGCTCCCCCTCCTCGTCCACGATCCAGCCCCGCTTCGCCAGCTCGGGATGGAGCGCCCGCTCCATGCGTCGGGCATCCCCGTCGTACCAGCCCAGGTAGTAGTCGGCGATCGTTGCGCGGATCCCCGCCTCGACGTCGGGCAGTGGTTGCTCGAACGGCGGTGGCGTCGTGCGGCCGGTCGAGGTGGTCATGCGGTCCCTCCCGCCGGCTGGCCACCGCCCTCGGCCGCGAGGATGAACGTGCCGAGCTTGCGCAGCGCCGATCGGGTCGGGAACTCGCGCTCGTCAAGGCCGAGCAGGATTGCGCCCTCGGCGCCCATGAACGGCAGTCCCATCAACATCGCCACCTCCTCCGGCGTGAACGGGCCGAGGCCACCGAGACGGTCGGCTTCGCGCCTCGCCACATCGGTCAGCAGCCGGTACCACTCGCCGAGGAGCGTTCGCACCGCGACGGCGACCCCCTCGTCCGACCAGCCTGCGGCGATCATCTCCTGGAGGATGCGGACGTAGCCAGACTCGACGTCCTCGTCGAGGAAGTCGCAGGCCAGCTCCCAGTGCCGGGACAAGGGCTCGGGGCCCGCGTACATCCGCGTCTGCCGCTCGAGCAGCCGCTCGTTCTCAGCGGCCAGGACGGCGAGGATGAGCTGCTGCTTGCTCCCGTAGTGGTAGTGGATCTGGCTCAGCGGGACGCCCGCGGCCTCCGCGACCGAGCGCGTGGACAGGTTGGCGTACCCATCGGCCAGGAGTCGGGCACGTGCCGCGCCCAGGATCGCGACCCGCGTGTCGGCGGTTGCGCGATCTCGGCGCTCGGCGCGCGTCTGGGGCTCGGCGGCTGTCTCCTCCACGTCCTCCCGAGGATACGACGCGGGACTCACCCGGAGACCGCGTAGACGGCGGCGACGATGAGCGCGATGCCCAGCGGGCGGCTGATCCGCCGGCCCCACGGAAGGTTCTTCTCGGCAGCCGTGATCGCGCCCAGGACGAGCATCGCGGTCACGCTGCCGAGCCCGACGCCGAACATCACGAGCATCAGCGACCAGCAGCAGCCGACGCAGAACGCGCCGTGGGCGATCCCCATCGCGAACGACTCGCGCCACTCCCTCGTTCCGCGCCAGCGCGCCACCACGAAGCCGAGGGGCGTGCGGCACTCGTCGAGGCATCGGTCGCGGAGCGGGCTGAACTGCCACAGGCCGGCCGCAAGGAGCGTCGAGCCGAGGATGACCTGCTGGTGTGCGGCGAGCCACGGGAGCGCGTCGACGGCGGCATGGATCCCGCGATCGAGCACCCACGCGCCAAGTCCGAACCCCGCCCAGGTGACGAGATACCCGAGGAGCAGGAGCGCCACGAGGAGGGCAGGCCGCCGGCGACGCCCGATGAGCGCTGCGAACGTGAGCACGAGCGGGATGCTGGACGGCAGCATCATTGCGACGATCATCAGCGTCCACCCGGCGGTGAACAGCGACGCCTGGACGGCGACCGGCCCCGATCCGCCATCGTGGTGGAGGGCCGCGCCGGCCGCGGATCCCGACCACGCGACGAGGCTGGCCCAGGCGAGGAACGAGAGTGCGGCGAGCGCCGCGCCGAGGATGACCCGGTCGCGGCGCGCGTCGCGCAGGTGGCCTGCGGCGAACATCGGACGTCAGGCGGCGAAGCGGAAGTGGCCCTGGAGGGCGTTGTTGCCCGTCGCGTGCACGTCCGGCAGGCGGTGCTTGGTGCCGTCACGCGTGAAGGCCGTGGACTTCGAGGCGTAGACCGGCGAGCCGGGGATCGTCGAGAACACGGTGCCCGACAGGACGGTCTGCTCGCCCGTCGCGCCGAGGAACGGGATCACGTCGGCATCCGCGACGTCGCCGATCGCCACGCGACCCTTGCCGCCATCGACCGTGAACGTGATCGGCGCGCGCTCGACCGACACGACCTCGCCGATGAGACCGGCCAGATCGGCGACAGCGCCCCCGAGCTGCCCCGTGAACACCTTGAGCAGCGCGCCCTCCTGCTCCGGCGATGCGCGCTCGTCGACGAAGATCGCAGCCTTCCAGCTCGCCGGCACGAGGACGTTGCCGGGGATGTGGACCGAGGCGGCGAGCGTCATGCCCGCGACGTCGACGCCCTCGATCGTGCCGGAGTCCACGTGCCACGCCAGGACCGAGTCGCAGGTGCCGCCGTCGGGGTCCTCCCCCACCCAACACGGGCACAGGACGTTGCAGGTGCAGACCTCGAGGAGTCGGCCTTCGATGTCGTAGGTCATGGCGGTGCCTCCAGGACGCAGGACCGATGTCACTTCTTGTTGGTCGGTCGATCGACCGACATCGGTCGGATGACCGACACTCTACGACCGCGTGTCAATCCCCCTTCCGGAGGCACCTGCAAGGCGCGGCCGGACGAGGTCGGCCTAGACTCCGGCGATGAGCACCGAGTGGACGAGCGACCGCCGGGGCACCGGCGCGTACGCCGACGTGAACGGCATCAACCTCTACTACGAGACCTACGGGACCGGCCGGCCCCTGGTCCTGCTCCACGGCGGGCTGGGATCGGGCGAGATGTTCGGGCCGATCATCCCGCGCCTCGCCGAGGCCCACCAGGTCATCGCCGTGGACCTCCAGGCCCACGGCCGGACCGCGGACGTCGACCGGCCGATCGCCCTGGAGACGATGGGCGACGACATCGCGGCGCTGGTCGGCTACCTCGGCGTCGGCCGGCCCGACGTCATGGGTTACTCGCTCGGTGGCGGGGTCGCGTTCCAGATGGCCCTGCGGCACCCGGGCCTCGTGCGCAAGCTCGTGGTCGTGTCGGTGTACCTGCGCTCGGACGCGGCCTACGAGGCGATGCGCAGCCAGCAGGGGCAGCTCAGTGGCGCGGCGGCGCCGATGATGCGCGAGACCCCCATGTACGAGCTGTACCAGCGCGTCGCGCCCCGCCCGGAGGACTTCCCCCGCCTGCTCGACAAGATGGGCGCCTGGATGGCCGAAGACTTCGACTTCAGCGACCAGTTTCGGGCGCTCCAGGTGCCGACCCTCGTCGTGGCGGCCGATGCCGACCTGTTCCCGCCGAGCCACGCCGTCGAGGCGTTCGAGCTCCTTGGCGGCGGCCAGCGCGACGGCGGCTGGATGGGCGAGGGTCGCCCGGCGGGCGGGCACGCGCTCGCGATCCTGCCGGGCCTCCAGCACTACACCATCTTCGCCTCGCCGCTGCTCGCGGAGACGGCCCTCGCGTTCCTCGGCGCACCCGAGGGCCAGCCCGACTAGCGGCCGGCGAGCAGGCCGTCCAGGCGCTCGAAGTTCTCGTCCATCCCCTTGTCCATGTCGCCGAGCATCGCGTCCCGGTCCTCGACCGACAGGAACACCGACAGCCCGGACAGGCGGCAACGGCCGCCGGGCAGGTCCGCGAACTCGATGACCTCGATGTTGGGGTGCCCGGGCTCGCCCTCGTACTCGAACGTCTGGACGAGCCGGGTCGGAGCGGTGACCTCGTGGAACGAGCCGTGGAACGCCCAGTCGTCCCCGTTGGCGGCGCGGATGACGTAGCTCCAGCAACCGCCCGTCCGGGCGTCGAACTCGCGCATCTCGAGGTTCGTGCCCGCCGGGCCGGTCCACAGCGGGAGGATGTCCGGGTCCGTGTGGGCCTCGAACACGCGGGCGGCAGGTGCCTCGAACTCGCGGGTCCAGGCGATGGTCTGGGTCGCCGGGCTGGCGACGACGGTGCGCTTGCTGGTCATCGTGGTTGATCCTTCGACTTCGGTGGCGCGGCGAGGACTAGGTCGAGGCGCCGGTACTTCGTCTCGAGGCGGCGCCGGTGCGCCTCGAGCCAGTCGGCTGGGCCGGCGAGCGCGGCCGGCTCCAGGTGCACGGGCCGGGTCTTCCCCTCGCGCCGGCGGCTGACGACCCCGGCGGCCTCCAGGACACCGATGTGGCGCGAGACGGCCTGGAGGGTGATGGGGAACAGGGCTGCGAGCTCGTTGACGGTCGCGTCCCCGTCGGTGAGGCGGCTCACGATCGCGCTCCGCACCGGGTCACCGAGCGCGGCGAACGTCGTCGTGATCCCGGGCGGCTGCATCGTCCTCCTCAACATTCAACCGTTTCGTTGAATGATCGTACGTCGCACCACGGGCCGTGTCAACGGGTAGAGTCCCCGGAACATCCATCTCTCGCAGCGAGGTCAGGGCTTGGCGAAGTCGCAGTGGGCGGATCTCTCCGACGCGCAGCTCGCGAAGCGCCTGGGCCGGATCCTCGACGTCGTGTTCAACGGGGACGTCGAGGTCGGCCTCGGCGCGACCCCTGGCGGCCTGGGCGAGGTCGGCGAGGACACCTACGTCGCGCTCGAGATCGAGACCAAGCACGCGCACCCGGCCGAGAACGTGCTCCAGTACTGGCCGTGGCTCGAGCGGTCACGGCGGCGCCTCGTGCTGGTCCACGCGATCGCACCCGACGCCCGCAAGCGCAGCGGCCCGCGCACGGACCTGACGAAGTGGCTCGGCGCGATGATGGAACGCGTGCTGCCCGGCCGCTTCACGTACTGCCGGCTCGACCTCGGCACGGACGAGGAGGCGGCGCAGCTCGAGGCCGCCGTCGCCGCCGTGACCGCCGTCCGGACCAGCGAGCGCGGCCGACGCATCGCGCCGGGCCTCTAGGGGGAACGCGAGCGGGGCGCCACCAGGCGCTATTCGCGGGCGACGGACTCCAGGTGCGCCTCCGCCTGGAACAGGTTGATGCCGCTGTCGAGGAGGTCCAGCAGCGCGGCCATCGTCCGCTCCTCCTCCACCTGCTCCTCGATGAACCACTGGAGGAACTGGAGCGTCCGATTGTCGTTCGCCCCACGGGCGGCATTGGCCAGCGCCTCGAACTGGCCGGTCACGCGACGCTCGCTCGCCTGGGCCGTCTCCACTGCCTCCCGGGCGCTCTTGTAGGTCGTGGGCGCGCCGCCGACCTGGGGCAGGGCGAACTCGACATCGTTGTCGACGAGGAAGGTGATGATCTTCCAGGCGTGCTCGGCCTCCTCGACAGCCTGCCCGCGGAACAGCTTCGCCCAGCCGTTGAGGCTCTCGCGGGAGAAGTACAGCGAGATGCCCATGTAGGTCTGATGGGCCGAGAGCTCGTGGGCCACCTGGGTGACGAGGAGCTTCTGTGCAGCGTCGGTGATCATCGTGAACTCCCTCCGGAAGACGGGCCGCAGCTCCGAATCCTACGGGAGGGACGGCATCAGCGGCGGGTCAGCCCGAGACGTTCGGAGATCTCCCGCGATCGCTCCGACATGAACCCCGGGACGAGCTCGCGGCTGTAGGTGATGCTGATCGCCGGGCCGCCCGTCCACCACATCGCGTTGTGGGTGATCCGCGTCGGGGGTCGATAGCCGCGGTGCCACAGGATCGCGCTCTCGCGGGCCTCGGTGCGGCGGCCGGCGAGGTCGTTCGAGTAGGAGCGCACGACGCCGGTCGCGCGGAAGCCATCCGTGGCGCGCGCGAGCTCGCGCGTGAGCCGCGGGTGGCGCAGGCGGTCGGCGGCGGCGAGCAGTCGGTCGGCGCGCGACGGCCTGACGGGGACGGGCGACGTGCTCATCGGCTGGCCCGGCGTGCTACTTCGTGGCGAAGCGGTTGAGGTAGGCGTCGAAGTCGGGCGTCGCGCGAACGTAGCCCGCCGTCATCAGCGGCGATGAGATGAGGAAATCCGCGGTCGCGCGGTTGCACGCGACCGGGATGTTCCACACGACGGCGAGCCGGATGAGCGCCTTCACGTCGGGGTCGTGCGGCTGCGCCTCGAGCGGGTCCCAGAAGAAGACCAGGAAGTCGATGTCGCCCTGCGCGATGAGGGCACCCAGCTGCTGGTCTCCGCCCAGCGGCCCGCTCTGGAGCTTGCGGACGGGCGCGTCGAGCTCCTGTTCGAGCAGCGACCCGGTCGTGCCGGTCGCCACGAGGTGGTGCGCCACGAGCATCTCGCGGTTGTAGTGGCACCACTCCACGAGGTCGGCCTTCTTGTTGTCATGGGCCACGAGCCCGATGGTCTTGCGTGGTTCGAGCACGGGGTCCATGGCGCTTCCAGCTACGGAGGATCGGGGTGATTCTGCGCTGCGCGCGTGAACTGGGCACGGCCGCTCGGCAGCCGATGAGCCCGCGACGCCGGCCCCGTGCCCATCGACGTCAGGCGACCGGTGCAGCGGCGCGCATCGCCTCCTCGAACCGCTCCGCGCGCGACAACAGGGCCACCCGGCGCGCCTCCGTGAGCAGCGCGTTGATCACTGCGGCGTCGGGTTCGTCGAACGGGAGGAATGTCAGCCAGCGCACCTGACGCGTGATGCCCGCTCCTTCGAGCCGACGGCCCGGGTCGCTCATGAGATGGCCGTGCTCGAAGCCGAGGTGGATGTGCATGCGCTCCGGCGCGATGTACGCGAAGTAGGCGGGCCTGCCGCGTCTATCGCCTTCGGGCTCGCGGCGCGGCGCGTCGAAGCCGATCAGGCGCCAGCCCGGTCGCACGCGCTCGATGGCGTCCGGGACGTCGTCCATGACGAGGGCTCGGAGCCGCTCCCCGATGACGCGGATCGGCTCCGGGAACGCCGCGAGCAGCGCCTCGGGAGGGATCGGGTCCATGGATGCATCCTCGCGCCCGATGACGCCAGGACGTGACGTGTTTCGCGCGTCCAATCGGTTCCGACCTCGAGAATCGGTGCCCCTGCAGATGGTTCGATGACCATCGAACTGTTCGATCCCGATCGAACCGACCCGATGTAGGCGTCGTGCCCGATCGGGGCGCCGCATGCGCCACAGATGCGCCGACACCGGGCGAGCCATCAGGATCGCGGCCGGAGTGGCCAGCCGCCGGGCACCACGAAACACGGGTCGATGTCTCCAGCGATGTTGCGCCCGGTCGCCGGCCGGAGGAGGGGCCGACGAGCGGGCTCGCTGGGGTTCGACGCCCGTGTTTCGGGTGCGGTTCCGGGAACGTCGGGTGGGCGTGCGACGTCCGCGAGGCCGCCCACCGGCGGGTTATGCCTCGACGAGCGGGACGTCCACCACGTGCTCCGCCACGAACCAGACCTGCATCTCGTGGGTGCGCAGCACGTCACCCATGAGCAGGTCGTTGGAGCCGAAGTCCTTCGACTCCTCGGTCTTCTCGATCGCCTCGCGGACCTTCTCGATGATCGTCTCGTGCGCATCGAGCAGGCGGTCGAGGACCACCGGGATCTCCTCCGCGCCGTCAGGGGCGCGCTCGATCGTGGTCAGCTCGGCGGCATGCCGCGGGTCGCCGACGCTGATCCCCCCGAGCATCTGGACCCGCTCGGCGATCGCGTCCACGAGCTCCAGCTGCTCCTCCGCGTGCTTGTCGAACAGGAGATGGAGCTGGTAGAAGGTCGGCCCTGCGGCGTTCCAGTGCGCCTTCTTGTAGAGCGCGTACAGGATCGTCGTGTCGGCGAGGATGCCGTTGAGCAGCTGGCAGCTCTCCATCCGTGCCTCGGCGGACAGCGCGATCGGCAGCTGGCGGAGCGTGCCGAACCGCTGGAGCTCGCCGCCACGCTGGCCGAGCCGGGGCTCGGGCGAGCGACGGGTGGACGCCTTGGAGCCGTTGGGTGTGGTGCCGTTTGACGATCGACCGCGGGTGGTGGTGGCCATGGGGGATCTCCTGCGACGGATGGGTGCGTGGATCGATCGTGCTCGATCGCGCGCCACGGACGCGCCGGTCCACGGGTCGGCGGGCTTGCAGCGAGGTGGCGACTCACGGTCAGGGAGCGGGCGTCGCGGGACCCCACAGCCCGATCCCGGCATCGCGCGCGACCCGCTGGGCATTGCGGAACGCATCGCGCCAGCGGACGTCCGGCGGGAACGTGCTGACCTGCGCGTACCCCTGCCGCACCAGCTCGAGGTTGACGAACGTCCACTGCGCTCCATCGCGCAGCCAGACGTAGCGCAGGAGGCGGTCGAACCGGTCTCGATCCGAGACGTCGGTCTCGAGGAACACCGTCTGTCCCTCCACCATCGCCGCGTTGGCCGCCGATGCCTCCATCCCCATGAACTCGACGGGCGTGTCCGGTTTCACGCTCTCCGGCGCGTCGATGCCGATGTAGCGAAGCCGCTCCCTGCCCTGGCCGCGGTCGATGATCAGCGTGTCCCCGTCAACGACACGCACCACGCGCGCCGTCTCCACGCCACCCTGGGGCGCGAGGCCCACAACGGGCGACGGTTGCCGTGCCCCGGCGGCGACCTGCGAGGCGACGGGGGCCGGGACGGGCGCGCACGCGCACAGCACGACGGCGAGGAACAGCGAAGCGGTGGGCCGCGGCGGGCGCATCACCACACCGTACCGCGCCCGAGCGCGACGCCGGGGGCTATTCGATCGGGGCGCGGCCCCGGGCCGGTACGACGTCGATCACCGCCACCGCCGGCTGGCTCCCGAGGGCCGCGTACGAGCCGTTGACGTCGTCCACCACGTCCACGACGAGGGCCCACCGGCCGATCGCCGATGGGGCCGTCAGCATGTCGCGCACCGCGAGCATCTGTCCGGGCTCGAGCGGCACGGCTCCGATGACCACGGGTCGCGGCGTCGCGTCGTCGGCCGGCAGGGCCTGGCCCGCGGCGTCGAGACGGATCCAGCGGGCGATCGCGCGGGTCCCCCGCTCGACCTCCATCTGCCCCGCGCCCGCGTCGATCGACCAGCTGCCGGCCCACGTCAGCGTGCCCGTGTTCGCGACGTTGGCCAGGACGCGCAGCGGGCTGCCGGCTTCCACGCCCGCGAGGCGCACGTTCAGGCGAAGCGTCGCGCGCCGCTCGCCCTGGACGAACACCGCGACGTCCTGGGCGGTGACGACGGCACGCCCGAACCGGCGGTCATGGATGCCGAGGTGAAGGGTGTACGCGCCGGGTGCCGTCGGCAGGGCTGCCGTGAGGCGCATCGACTTGCCCTGGACGGTCACCGTCGCGCCCGTCGGGACCTTCGCCGTCCCGGCCGTCGCCCGGACCGGCATGTCCGGCGAGACGGCGGCGGCCAGGAGTGGATCGCTCGCGGTGACGAACTTCGCGGTCACGTCCGCACCCGGGAACCGCCAGCGCTTGGGCGCCTTGAGCGTCCACGCCGCGTCGATCGTCGAGGAGGAACGGACGAGCTTCGGCGTGGGCGACGTCATGACCTTCGCGAACGGGGCGGCCTTCGCCGTGGGCGTCACCGCCGCGAACACCGCGCCGCCGCGCGTCCATGCGAACCGCTGGATGGCCCAGACCGGGATCCACTCGCCCTGCCATCCGTCGCGCCCCAGGGGATCCATGAGCCACACGCGACCATGCTTCCGGTCATACCGCTCGATGTAGACCGCGTGGTTGTCCTTCTTGCCCTTCGCCTTCCAGAACCCGTAGTCCCAGCGCCCGAACCAGCGCGGCAGCTTGTGGTCGTCCCCCAGCACGACGGCACCGGCGCCCTTCTCGAGGCGGCGCAGGAGCTGCCGCCAGGTGACGGAGTCGCCCCCATTGGGCGAGAACTTGAGGTTGAACCCGTACTTGGCGAACGCCTTCTTCATGTCCCGGAACTGGGAGCCGCCGTGCATGTCACCGGAGGCCGCCCGCAGCTGCTGGCGCGTGACGCGCACGTCGCCGTTGGTCCACTTGTCGAGGAGCATCGCGCCGGACGCCCAGAGGCAGTCCGTCCACGGCCGGGTGTCGGTCTCGGTGACGAAGGCGGGACGGTATTCCGGCAACGGGCGCGGCGGCTCGAGCGCAGCTGCCGGGGCGGGCAGCGCGGACAGGAGCGAGGCCGCCGCGAGGAGGGCGACGGCTGCGGCGCGGGCGCGTGCGGAGATGGTGGCGCGGACGGGTGTGGCGGGGGTGGGCATCCGGACGTCGTGGGGCGGTCGTCCGGACGACCCGGGTCACCGGGCCGAGGAGGAACCGCGAGGTTGGAGGAAGGGCATCCCCAGCCTCGCGCGTCGCGTGTGTCCCGGACATGGTCCGGCGGTCCCGGCGGCCTCCGACGATGGTCCGGGTCAGCGCGTCATGGCCAGCTGATCACCGCCTGCATCGGCGTGATCCCGAACCCGTCCTCGGTGTTCTGGAGCACGACCTTCCACGGCTTGCCCGCCGTGACCGCGAAGTCCACGTCGGTCCCCACCGAGCCCTGGTCGGGTGCGTAGGTGAGACTGCCCGCCCCGCCCTGCTCGATGACGTCGATCTCGTAGGTGAACGGGTGGCCGCCCCACTGCGCGGTCACGCCGAGCTTGCCGTCCACGCGAGGAGTCACGATGGCCTGGATCCCGTTCGTGTCCGGGTAGGCCGTGCCGTCGAAGCGCGCGTTGTCGATCGTGACCTTGGGCTTGGTCGCCAGGAACGACAGGGTCACGTCCACCACCGGCTGCGCGATCGCATCGCCGCGGAGCGTGAGGATGAAGGTCTCGCTCGGCTTCGTCGTCGTCGCCTTCAGGGTGCCGCTGGCTGCCGTGCGGCAGCCGAGCGTCTTTGTCGGCGTCTTGAGGCACATCACGACATCGCCCATCGGGCTCACGGTCTTGACCTGGGCTCTCACGCTTCCGGTCGCGCTCTTCCACGTGATCACGCGGTCCGCGCCGTCCGGGTTGTCCTTCGCGTCGAGGAACAGGGCGCTGATCGTCATCTCCGCCGCCGGCGCCCCGGACGGGCTGGGTGCGTCGCTCGGGCTCGCCTCGTCGCTCGGGCTGGGCTCGTCCGAAGGTGCCTCGGCAGAAGGCTCCGCGGAAGCCTCATCGGTCGGAATGTCGGTCGCCCGGGCCTCAGCCGACGGCGACGCCGTGCCGGATCCCTTGCCCCCGGTCAGCAGCGCGCCGGCGGCGAACCCGCCGAGCAACGCGAAGACTGCGATGAGGACGATGACGATGGTGCGCGAACGGTTCTCCATGTGCCCATGGTAGGCGCGACCGCCGGAACGGTCCCCCGTACCTTCGGGTCGGTGCGGGCTACGACGGTGGGGTCAGGTGCGGTCCCCACCCAGCGCGAGCTCGAGCCGGGAGGCGCGCCCGGTCAGGCCTCGCGTGGGGGCGCCGGGTTCGCCAGGCCCTCGACAACGGTCGCGTTCGGGATCGTCGGGAGGACCGATGTGGGCGCGAGGACCTTCCAGCTCCGGCTCCCGCCGCCGAGCACGATCCGACCCCGCTCCATCACCGCGGCGTCGATCCACACCGGCAGGTCCGGCGGCAGCCCGAACACCGTGACGCCGCCGATCTCGTGCCCGGTGAGAGCGCGCGTCTCGTCCGGGGACGCGAACGACGCCTTGCGCCCGAACCGTGCCTTGATCGTTCGGTTCACGTCGAGGCGGTGCGTCGCCAGCACGACGCACGCCGCGTAGACGGGCTCGGCGCCCTTGCCCACGACGATGATCGTGTTCGCCGAATCCTCGAGCGCGAACCCGTAGTGCGCGCAGAACGCGGCCGTGTCGGCGAGCGCGGGGTCGCACGCGAACAGCTCGTACTCGCCGAGGCCTGCGAGGGCCGCCTCGAGCGCCTCGCGGTCGGGATCGGGAGGGTGGTCCGTCATGGCGGCACGGTACCCAATCGGCCCTCCTGCTGGCTCGTCTCCACACACGCGCGGCGCCAAGGCAGCGTTACCGAGGCGAAGCACGTTGAACGAGCTGTCCGGGATCAGTCGCCGAAGCGAGGATCCGTCGCGGCGAGGAGCTGAGCCAGCCAGGCGGTGTCGTCCGGCTGGTCGATCCGGTAGAAGAACAACTGCCCGACGTACGGGTGCTCTCCCGCGTCAGCCTGGCCGTTAGTGATGGCGCCGACCGGTGCCGCCGAGGGCGGCGATCACCCCGGCCAGCAGCGCGCCCCGGAGTCGTCCGTGCCGGATGCGCTCCCTCCCCTCCAGTGCCCCGGCCACCGTCCGGCCGGCGGGTCGAAGGCTCGTCCCGGCCGCGCGACGCGCCGCGACTGCGGCAGCAGGTCCCCCGTCGGCCGTGGATACTCGATGCGGCCGACGCTACTCCGGGGAATCGGACGCGGTCAACCCGGGCGATGCACCTGCAACGGGATTGCCTCGCGAGTACGGGTGCGCCCGCGCACCGCCCCTTCACCCGCCCGATAGCATGGTGGGTACACGACAACCCGATCCGATCACCCCGATCGCGCGCTCGCGCGAGCGCCCCGCACCCGGAGACCCCGATGACCGCAACCCACGACCTCCACGCGCTCGGCCAGAGCCTGTGGCTCGACAACATCACCCGCCCGATGCTCGACTCGGGCACCCTGGCGCGCTACATCGGGGAGCTGGACGTCACCGGCTTGACGTCCAACCCCACGATCTACGACAAGGCGATCGGCGGCTCAGACGCCTACGACGACGCCGTGCGGTCCTCGGTGGAGGCTGGCGCCTCGCCGGAGCAGACGTTCTTCGAGCTCGCGATCGCGGACCTCGTTCGTGCCGCCGACCTGTTCCGCCCTGCGCACGCCGCTTCGGGCGGGGTGGACGGGTTCGTGTCGCTCGAGGTCAGCCCGCTCATCGCCTACGACAGCGCCACCACGCTGACCGACGCGAAGCGCCTCCACGCCCAGGCGGGCCGCGACAACCTGTTCATCAAGATCCCCGGCACGCCGGAAGGCCTTGTCGCGATCGAGGAGGCGATCTTCGCCAGCGTCCCGATCAATGTGACGCTCCTGTTCTCGCCCCGGCAATACGTCGCGTGCGCCGAGGCGTACACGCGCGGCATCGAGCGCCGGGTCGCGGCGGGCCTCGACCCGTTCGTGCCGTCGGTCGCCTCGCTGTTCATCAGCCGCTGGGACGCCGCCGTGACGGACCGGGTGCCTGCCGACCTCGCGCTCAAGCTCGGGCTCGCCGTCGGCGGCGCCGCCTACGCGGAGTACGTGGCGTTCTACGGCACGCCGCGCTGGCAGGCGCTCCTCGCCAAGGGTGCGAAGCCGCAGCGCCTCCTGTTCGCGAGCACGGGCACGAAGGACCCGACGGCGTCGGAGACGCTGTACATCGACGGACTCGCCGCTCCCGACACCGTCAACACGATGCCCGAGGAGACGCTCCTGGGCCTCGCGGAGTCGGACGTCGCGATCGAGCCCCTGCCGACCGACGGCGCGGCTGCGCGCGCGATGCTGGCCCGCTTCGAGGAGGCCGGCATCTCCATCGACGGCCTGGGCCTCGAGCTCCAGCAGAAGGGCGCAGCGGCGTTCGTGAAGAGCTGGGAGTCGCTCATGACCCGCGTCACCGAGAAGGCGGCCGCCGTCACCAGCGCGTAGTCGGGGCCTCCGGGCAGGCTTCGCCGCCGCGGCCCCGTTCCCGCCGTTCGCAGGCGGACATGCGACCGGCCCTCACGGCATCGGCTCGAGAGGGGCGCCATCCTTGACGCGCGCCGTCGCGCTCTCTACCATCCGAGTTGTAGGACAACCTGTCGTCTGATCACGTCGCCGCGATCGCGCGACGGCGCACGATCCCACCCGGGTCCGACGCACCGGGCCACCCGGGTCGGCGGGCCACGCGAACCGTGAAAGGAACCGTTCGACGATGGCTGATGGCGAGGACATCCAGGCCGCGAAGTACTACCACCACGACGTCCCCCAGGAGAACCGGAAGTTCTTCCTCAAGGGCGCCGGCGCGTACGACTGGGGCATGCAGAACCGCCTGGCGCGGACGTTCCACGCGTCGGGCCGGACGGTGATGCTCGCGATCGACCATGGCTACTTCCTCGGCCCGACCACCGGCCTCGAGCGCGTCGACGTGGACATCGTCCCGCTGCTCGGCCACGTCGATGCGCTGTTCTGCACCCGCGGCATCCTGCGCTCCGTGATCCCCGCCGCCCCCGCGATCCCGGTGGTGCTCCGGGCGAGCGGCGGCCCATCGATCCTGCGCGAGCTCTCCGACGAGGAGATCGCGGTCGACATGGAGGACGCACTGCGCCTCAACACGTGCGGCGTGGGGGTCCAGGTGTTCGTGGGCTCCGAGAACGAGACGAAGTCGATCCACAACATGACCCGCCTCGTCGATGCCGGCCTGCGCTACGGGATGCCGGTCCTGGGCGTCACCGCGGTCGGCAAGGACATGGTCCGCGACGCCCGCTACTTCCGGCTCGCGACGCGCATCGCCGCTGAGCTCGGCGCGCAGATGGTCAAGACCTACTACGTGGCCGAAGGCTTCGAGACCGTCACCGCCGCCTGCCCGGTGCCCATCGTCATGGCCGGCGGCAAGAAGCTACCGGAGCTCGAGGCGCTCACGATGGCGTACCGCGCCGTCCAGGAGGGCGCGGCGGGCGTCGACATGGGCCGCAACATCTTCCAGAGCGACGCCCCGCTGGCGATGCTCAAGGCGGTCAACGCCGTGGTCCACGAGCTCATGCCGCCGGACCAGGCGCTCGAGCTGTTCGAGACGCTCAAGCGCGAGCCCGCCGAGCCGGCGCTCGCGTAGCGCGGGAGCGCGCGACGTGACCCGCGACGACACCCGGGCGAGCCTCCTCGCGGGCTCGCCCCGGCTCTCGGTCGGCATCCTCACCGCGGACCTCGGGCACCTGGCAGACGAGCTCGACCGGCTCGACGCCGCCGGGATGACCATGGTCCACACGGACGTGATGGACGGCGTCTTCTGCCCGATGCTCACGGTCGGCGCGCCGTTCGTGAGCGCCCAGCGGACGGGCCTCCTCAAGGACGTCCACCTGATGATCGACGAGCCACTCGACAAGGTCGGGATGTTCGTGCAGGCCGGCGCCGACATGGTCACCTTCCAGGTCGAGTCGGCACGGAACCCGCACCGGGTGCTCCAGGTCCTGGGCGACGCGCAGAACGCCAACGACCCGGCGCGCGGGATCATGCGCGGGATCGCCCTCAGTCCCGGCACGCCGCTCGAGGTGCTGCCGCCGCTGCTCGACGAGCTCGACTACGTGATGCTGCTCGCGATCAACCCGGGCTGGGGCGGCCAGTCGTTCCACCCCGGCACGGCCGCCCGCGTCGCGGGGGTGCGCGAGCTGATCGCCGTCTCCGGCCGGAGGATCCTGCTCGGGCTCGACGGCGGCGTGACCAGGGGCAACATCGCGCAGGTCGGGGCGCTGGGCGCCGACATCGTCGTGACGGGGAGCGCGATCTTCGACGGGTCTCCGAACGTCGAGGCGAATGCCGCATACATGCGGAACGCGCTCTCGGCGCACTGAGCCCGGGGCGCCGTCCGGCAGGTCGGCCACGCCGAGATGTCCGCGACCGCGTCAGGCCGTGCGGATGATCACGAACTCGAAGCGCCCCTCCACGAAGTAGGTGCGGCTGTACATCAGCGGCTGCGACCCGGGCGTGAAGTGCACCTGGTCGAGCAGCAGGTAGAGCCCGTTGGCCGGCCGCCCGCTCCCCCACCCGACCGTCGCGCTCTGCACGGCGTGCAGCCGTGCGAACGCACGCTTGGGGCGCAGGCCCACGCGCTCGAACAGCTCAAACACGGAGCCGTTGCCGACCTCGCCGGCGGTCCCCGCCGGCAGGATGTCGAGGCGCAGGACGTCGTAGGAGAACGCGACGACGTCGCCGTCGGAGAGGACCGCTCGCTCGAGTGACAGCACCTCGGACCCGGGCGCGATGTCGAGCTTCTCGGCCTCGTCCGCGGTCGCCTGCCGGGTCTCGTTGGTCCGCCACTCCATCCCCGGCTCGTGGCCCAGCTCGCGGATCGTGGCCGAGATGGATCCCAGCTCCTGGAGGCCCGCGCGGATGGCCTCGCCGAAGTCGGCGACGAACGTGCCCGCACCGTGACGGATGTCGACCAGCCCCTGGGCCTCGAGCGACTTGAGCGCGGTGCGCACGGTGACCCGGGAGACCTGGTAGCTGGCGGCGAGCTCGGTCTCGCTGGGCAGACGGGCGCCACGCCGCCACTCGCCGCGGAGCACGCGGCTGCGGAGGTCGCCCGCGAGCCAGCGGGCGCGCGTCAGCGGCTGGGCAAGCCCGGTGGGTGCGGAGGAGCCGTCGACCCGCATCAGGGGATGTCCCGGGTGTCGAAGGAGGAGTGGTTGGACACGAACCTGCCGTCCCGGACGGTCACCACGTTCGTGCCCCTCGCGGGATAGCTCCGTCCCTCGTGGTCCGTGAGCTCCGCGACGAACTCGAAGGCGCCCCGATCACCGTCAACGACCTCGCTCACGATCTCCACCCGCAGCCCCGGGTACGCCGCGATCGAGGCCTCGTAGAAGCCTCGGATCTGGTCGTGCCCCACGAGGGCTGGACCGTTTGGTCCCTGGAACTCGGCGTCCGGGTGGTAGTGGCCCATGATGCGGGGCAGGTCGCGCAGGCACTCGTCGCGCCAGTAGGCCTCGACGACGGCACGCGGCCCGCCGCCCTCCGTGCTCGATCGCTCGCTCATCGCTCGTCCCCCTCGGGCCGACGGCCCGTCGTGCACCGCATCCCTAGCGGGTCCGGGTGGCCAGCAGGATCTCTCCGGCACGCTGGGCGATCCCCGATGCCGATGTGTCGGCGTGGCGTGTCGTTGCCATCATGCGGCTGGCTCGCAGCACGCCCCGGGCCGCGCCCTCGCGCAGGTGCGGCTCGAGCGTCTCGATGTCGGCGGTCTTGGCCAGGCCCACGATGCGGCGCATGGCCTCCGCGGCGCCGAACCCGATGCCGTCCAGCGCGACCTTCGCGATGAAGTCCTCCAGCACGCCGTCGGTGAACACGCGCGGATCCACGCGGTTGGGCCACAGCGATCGGAAGGTGACGTCGAACGCCGCCCAGGTCTCGGCGAGCAGGCCCAGGAGCCACGCCGCCCGGTCATCCTCGCCCA
>DASXVG010000031.1:0-43157 GCA_036504355.1 Candidatus Limnocylindrales bacterium | reverse complement strand
CCGGCATGGCGAAGCCCGTCGACGGTCCCGACGACTGGTGGCTGGCCGTGCTGTGGGTCACGGACGACGAGGGGGTCGTCTCGTTCCGTGACGTCGCGCCGTCCGGAGGCCCGCCGCCGGAGCCGCCGCTGGTGCGGCTCGGTCCATCGTTCGCGGGCTCGCTCTCGGGGCTCATCCTCGAGGAGAACGGGCGGCTCGCGATCCGCCTGACCCCGCTCGTCCCGCCCGAGGATGACGCGCGCCCATGGCGCTGTCCGCTCGCGATCCGGACCGCGTTCCGCTTCGAGCCCGCGCTCGTCGCGACGATGCGCCCCAACGAGCTCGCGGAGCAGGTGCTGGCGGGGTTCCGTCGCGCGGTGGAGACGCTCCACCGGCCCTGACCACGGCATCACGGGCCGGCATCCGTGCCGAACCCCGCGATCCGCGCCCGCGCGTCGTCTGTTTCCCCATTCCGTGCGAACCTGATGCTGTCCCGGCGCGTCCGCCGGCAGCGGGACCCCAGGAAGCGGTGTCATGGGCGATCTGTTCGACGAGTTCATGCGTGAGCTGGAGCGGCGGCGTGCCGCCGCCGAGGGCCGCGCTCCCCGCCCCAGGTCGGGCGACGACGAGCCCGCGGAGACGCAGGACGGCGACCCGAGCGTCCCCGCGGACCGCCCCGACGACGCGGCTGATGCCGGCGACGACGCGACGCCGGACAACGAGCCCGTCCCGCTCCGTCCGCGGCCCCGAAGCGGACCACGCCGCTCCGGCGGCACCGGCGGCACGCCGCCTCCGCGGCGCGCACCGGTCGGCGGTGCGGACGACGGCGCCCGGCCGCCCACGATCGGCGGCGTCCTGCGGCGGCTGGGCCTCGCGGCCGTGGTCATCGCCGTGCTCGCGGTCATCTTCCTCGCGAGCGTGGGCGTCGACCTGTGGACCGACATCATCTGGTACCAGAGCATCGGCTTCGACAGCGTCCTGTGGACGCGCCTGGGCGCCCAGGTCGGGCTGTTCGCCGGCGCGCTCGTCCTCGCGCTCGTCGTCCTGCTCGGCAACCTCTGGCTCGCGGGACGGTTCGTCCCGCCCGCCGACCCGGACAAGCCCGGCGTCTTCCGTTCCTGGACCGATCGCCTCGCGGAGGCCCAGCGGCGTGCCGAGCACAACGCGCGCCTTGGCGGCACGGGGCCGTACGCCAACCAGCGCCAGCCCGCCGGGCCCTCATTCGCGTTCGAGACCGACGAGATGCCCAACCTCGTCCCTGTCGGCACCTGGGTGGTCGCCCTGTTCGCGGTCCTCCTCGCGCTCGGCGTCGCGGGCGCGGTCTCGGGCGCGTGGGAGACGCTCCTGCTGTGGGTCAACCGGGTGCCGTTCTCGGCCACGAGCTCGGTCACGGATCCCGTCTTCGGCAAGGACATCTCGTTCTTCCTGTTCGAGATGCCGTTCTTCCGGTTCGTCCAGTCGCTGGCGACCGGGCTGCTGCTCGCGGCGCTTGCGATCACCGGCGCCCGCTACCTGCTGGCCACGACCGAGGGCGGGTCGGTGTTCGTGACTCGCGTCCGGGTCCATCTGGCGGTCATCGCGGGGCTGTACCTGCTGGCCGTCGCCTTCGGCTACCAGCTCGACAAGTACGAGCTCGTCTACAGCCAGGCGGGCGTTGCGACGGGCGTGGCCTTCGCCGACGCAAACGCGAGGTTCATGGCGTACGACGTGCTGACCTTCCTGTCCGGGATCGCCGGGGCACTCCTCGTCGCCGGCGCGTTCACCCGCTGGCTGTGGCCGCTGGGTGTCGTCGTGGGCGTGTGGTTCGCGGCCTCGATCCTCCTGGGGCGGGTCTACCCGGAGGCGATCCAGCGCTTCTCCGTGGATCCCAACACGTACGCCCAGGAGGAGCAGTACATCGGCAACAACCTGGCGATGACCCGGCTCGCGTTCGGCATCGACGGCTGGGTCAGCCGCTCCTACAACGGCACGACGCCGCTCACGAAGGAGGCGATCCTCAACGAGGAGGACACCTTCACGAACGCCCGGCTGTGGGACTACCGTCCGCTCCAGACGACGCTCGACCAGATCCAGACCGTGCGCCAGTACTACGACTTCTACGACGTGGACACGGACCGCTACGTCATCGACGGCAACCTGCGCCAGGTGATGCTCTCGGGGCGCGAGCTCGCGATCCAGAAGAACACCCAGGCGACGAGCTGGGTCAACCAGCGGATCATCTACACCCACGGCATCGGCCTCGCGATGGTCCCCGTCAACGAGGTCACGACCGAAGGCCAGCCGACGCTCTGGATCCGCGACCTGCCGCCCGTCTCGAGCGCGGGCGCACCCACGGTCAGCCAGGCCAGGATCTACTTCGGCGAGTCGGACAGCCACTACATCGTGGTGCGGGCGAAGCAGCCCGAGTTCGACTTCCCGCGCGACTCCTCGAACGGGCCCGTCGACGAGACGACGTCGTGGTCGGCGGACACGGGCGTTCGCCTCGACTCGACGCTCAACCGGCTCCTCTACGCGCTGCGCTTCCGCGACCTGGACCTCCTGATCTCGGACCAGATCACTGCCGACAGCCAGCTGCTGTTCCACCGCACGCTCGACGACCGGCTGACGCGGATCGCGCCGTTCCTGCGCTACGACAAGGACCCCTACCTCGTCATCGACGAGCGCGGCCACCAAGTCTACGTCCAGGACGCCTACACGATCAGCGACCGGTTCCCGCACGCGAGCTGGTTCGACACCTCGGAGCTGGGCGACGCGTCCGGCCTGCGTGGCGAGACGTTCAACTACATCCGGAACAGCGTGAAGATCACGATGGACGCGTACGACGGCACGATGCACCTCTACGTGTCCGACCCCGGCGACCCGCTCATCCGCGCGTGGCAGGGGATCTTCCCGTCGCTGTTCGAGCCGATGGACAAGATGGGCGACGGCGTGCGCCAGCACCTGCGCGTCCCGGAGGAGCAGTTCAACGTCCAGACGCGGGTCTACGGGCAGTACCACGTGAAGGATCCGCTGACGTTCTTCAACAACACCGACCGCTGGACGGTCCCGGCCAAGCAGACCAACCAGCAGAGCCTCGAATCCGAGGCGTACTACGTCGTGATGCGGATGCCGGGCGAGCCGAAGGCGGAGTTCCTGCTCCTCCAGCCGATGATCGCCGCGAGCCGCCCCAACATGATCGCCTGGGTGGCCGCGCGCAACGACGCCCCGAACTACGGTGACGTGCGGGTCTACGGGTTCCGCACGGACACCACGATCTTCGGCCCGGCGCAGATCGAGGCCCGGATCGACCAGGATCCGTCGATCAGCGCCCAGATCTCGCTGTGGAACCAGAGCGGCAGCGCGGTCGTCCGCGGCAACCTCATCGTGGTCCCGGTCGGCGACTCGCTGCTGTACCTCCAGCCGGTCTACCTCCAGTCCACCTCGTCCGCGCTCCCGGAGTTCCAGAAGATCGTGGTCGCGAGCCCCACGACGATCGTGTGGGGCGACTCCCTGGGAGAGGCGCTGACGCTGCTCCTGAACCAGCAGGGCGAGGGAGGCCCGTCGCCGACGCCGTCGCCGTCGTCCGGCCCGACGCCCACGCCTGGCCCGTCCGCCACGCCTGGCGCGACGACCCCGCCCGACGCTGGCCTGCCGACCGACGTGGCCGGCCTCGTCCAGTACGCGAATACGCACTTCGAGCTCGCCCAGGCGGCGCTCCGAAGCGGTGACTTCGCGACGTACGGGGCGGAGATGGACAGGGTCGAGGCGGCGCTGCGCGCGCTGGGACCGCTCACCGAGGGGGCGAGCACGCAGCCGTGACCGTCGCGCCCGGTGCCGTGCACCCCGGGCAGGAGGAGGCGGACGGCCTGTCCCGGGACGTCCATCTGCCGTGGGCGGCGTCGATCAGCGGGGCGCTCGTCGTGACGCTCGTCCGGCCGCTGTCGTGGGCCGTCGGCCTCGCCGGGTTCCTCGCGGGCGGCGGTCTCGTGCTCGTCACCTGGCCGATCCTCGTGCTGCCGACGCCGACCGGGCTCCAGACGGCCCTGGGCGGTCCCGTGAGCTCGCTCGTGTTCGGGGCGCCGTCGAGCGCGCTCGTCGCCCTCATCGTCGGCGCCATCGTCGGCGGGGTGATCCTGTTCGCCGCGGGGCTGCTCCTGGGCGCATGGGCCGAGCGGCAGGGGATCGTGATCGCGCTCGGGGCTGCGGCCGACGAGGGGATCGTGCCCTGCGCGGACGCTCTCGCGAGTGCTCCCGGTCCAGGCCGGATCGCGCTCCTGCGGCTGCTGTCGCTCACTCCGGTCGGCGTCGCGGGGCTGCTCGCCTGGCGCCCGCTGTACGACGTCACCTACCGGGAGCTCATCCTTCCCGAGGATCTGGTCACGCCGCTGCCGGTCCGCGTGCTCGGCAACGTCCCGTGGCTGCTCGCGGCGATCTTCGTCACGTGGCTGGTGAGCGATGCGGCGGCCGCCGTCGGCGTCCGGCGGCTGGTCCTAGAACGGCGGCCGCTGCTCGTTGCGTGGCTGCTCGGCTGGGCCGACCTCGTCCGGCGGCCGCAACGGATCCTGCCGACCGCGCTCGTGGGGATCGCCGTCTCGGTGCTCGTCGCAGGGCCCGGTCTCGTTGCCGCCGCGCTCGGCTGGTCGCGCCTCCGCGACCTGCTCCTCTCGGGCGGTGACCCGGCGACGATCCTCCTCGCGGTCGTGCTGTGGGTCACGATCTGGCTCGGTGCGCTCGCCCTTGCCGGTGTCGCGGCGGCGTTCCGCAACGCCACGTGGACCCTGGAGCTGCCTCGTCCGGCGGCGCGGGGGGCGTGACGGGGTCTCCGAACCGCGGTTCGTCACCCACGCGATAGCCCACGCGTCCCGTGGGATGGACGGGCTCGCCCGGCGTGCCTGTTACACTGCCGTCCGCCGCGTGCCTCAGGGCGCGCCACGCCCCCTGGGAGGCTGCACTTCAGCGCATGGAACAGATTATCGGCACGATCACGGACACGATCGGCGGGTTCTTCTCGAACGCGATCGTGCAGCTGGCGATCCAGGCGATGGCCCTCTACATCGTCATCCTGTGGCTCGCCTCCGCGTACTGGGCATTCCGGGACATGCAGCTGCGCAGCGAGAACCCGGTCCTCCCGTACCTCGCCGCCGCGCTCATCATCCTGTTCACGCCGATCCTGTTTCTGGCGGGCGTGATCGTGTACCGCGTCGTGCGACCGCAGGAGAAGATCGGCGAGGTCTATGAGCGGAACCTCGCGGAGGAGGCGCTCCTCGCCGAGGTCGAGACGATCAGGACATGCCCCTCCTGCTCGCGGCGCGTGAACGACGAGTGGATCATCTGCCCGAGCTGCCGCACGCGGCTCAACCGCGTGTGCGCGAACTGCGGCCGCCTCGTGGGGCTCGACTGGTCGCTGTGCGCCTGGTGCGGCAAGGACTTCGAGCGCTCCGATGTCGCCTCCTGGGAGCCGATCGCGACCGGGACACCGCAGCAGCTCGACGAGCCGACGGCCGCCGGACCGGCGGCCGCCCTCCGTTCCGCCCGCCGCTCCGCCAGCCTCCGCGGGCCATCGAAGCCGACCGCCCAGAACCCCTCGAGCGCCCCGGGCTCGTACCCGGAGCCTTGACCGAGTCGACGCCCGAGCGTCCGGCGCCGGAGCCGCCGGACGATGCCCGTGCGCCGTCGTCGATGTTCAGCCTCGAGGGACGTCGCGTCCCGGCCCTCTACCTCGTCGGCTGGATCGGCACCGTCATGGGCCTCGCCATCCTCCTCGTGTCGTTCATGGCGGCGGGCGGCGGAGCGGCTCGCTGGCTGTTCCTCGCCGGTCTCGTCGTCCTGGGGCTCGGGCTGATCGCCGCCGCCGGGTCGCAGGCCGTCGAGCGCAGCCATCGATCCGACCTCGCCTATCGCGGGCCGTCACCGGTGATCGCCTTCGTGGTCGCGATCGCGATCACGCTGGTCGCCATCGTCGTGGTGCTGGCGCCGCTGTCCGCGCTGGGCATGGACCCGACCTCACCGGGCGCCACCGCCCTGTCCCTGCTGCTCACCCTGGTCGCGTACGCGGTCACGGTGCGGTTGCTCGTCGTGGGGCCGGGGTCGCTCACCTGGGCCGAGATGGGCGTGAGGCGCCCCGACGCGGCCGCCGTCCGGGACCTGCTGATCGGTGCCCTGTGCGCGCTGCCCGTGCTCGTCGTGACCATCGCCCTGAGCCTCCTCCTCGGGACCTTCCTGGAGCGGACGCCAAGCCCGCTGCCCCAGGCCGGCGACGCGGCGGGCCTGCTCCTCAACCTCGTCTCCGCTGCGGTGCTGGCGCCGGTGGGCGAGGAGCTGTTCTTCCGCGGGTTCGCGACCACGGCCTGGGCACGCTCCCTCGGGTCCGCGTGGCCGGCGATCGCGCGCGGGGCCGTGTTCTTCGCCATCGCCCACGTCCTCACGCTGTTCGACGCGTCATTCGCGACGGGCGCCCAGCGGGCGCTGTTCTCGTTCCTCGCGCTGCTCCCGGTCGGGGTCGCGCTCGGCTGGCTGTTCCTGGCGCGGCGATCGCTCTATGCGTCGATCGGGCTGCACGCAGCCTTCAACGGGATCCAGGTCCTGCTCGCCTTCGCCGCCGCGGGGGCGCTCGGCCGGTAGTGCCGGGGGCAAGTCGACGCGAAGCCACCGGTGATCTGCCGGTAAGCGCCCGTCCGTAGTGTTCGGGGTGTTCCCGGTCCGGACGGCGGGGGAAATCGGCGGGCTTCCGTCGTCCGGGCCCGGGGACGCCGGACGCATCGAGCCGGTGCGGTGCCGGGACCGGCACACCCTGACCCGCCGCCAGGCAGGTGGACGTGACGATCGTGGACGCACCCGTGGATGAGGCTCCTCCGCACCCACGGGGTTCCCGGTCCGTCCGGGACCTCCCCGCCGCCGAGCGCCCGCGCGAGCGGCTCGCCATGCGCGGGCCCGGCGGGCTCTCGGCGGCGGAGCTCATCTCGGTGATCCTGGGGACCGGCGGAGCCGGGCGCAGCGCGATGGAGGTCGCCGAGGATCTGGTCGCGCGACACGACGGGGTGCGGGCACTGTCGCGTGCCTCGGATGCCGAGCTCGCCGCGACGCCCGGTCTCGGCGGGGCGAAAGCGGCCCGGATCGCAGCCGCCTTCGAGCTCGGCCGGCGTTCGGTGGCCGAGTGGCCGACGGGTCGCTGGACCATCCGCACCCCACGGGACGTGTTCGGTCCGCTCGGAGCCGATATGGGCCGCCTCGAGCGCGAGGAGCTCCGCGTGCTCGTCCTGAACACGAAGAACGTCGTCCAGCGGGTCACGACGGTCTACGTCGGCAACGTCTCTGCGTCGCTCGTCCGGGTCGGCGAGCTGTTCCGCGACGCCGTCCGGCTCGACGCGGCGGGGATCGTGCTCGTGCACAACCATCCGAGCGGCGATCCAACGCCCAGCCCGGATGACCTCCACCTGACGGCGGAGACGATCGCGGCCGGACGCCTGCTCGACGTCGACGTGCTGGATCACGTGGTCATCGGCCACGACGCGTGGGTCAGCCTGCGGGACCGCGGGGTCGTCTTCGACCGCGGACCCGTGCGGCGGGCATAGCCCGATGAGGCCGTTCCCGGAGCGGTCGCCTGCCCGATACTGGCGCCGGGAGCCACGAACGAGCGGGAGTGCGAGTCCATGAGCGAGACGGCCGACGTCATCGTGATCGGCGGGGGCGTCCAGGGCGCGAGCCTGGCGTTCCACCTCGCGTCACGCGGCGCGCGCGTCGTCGTGGTGGAGCGGACGAGCGTGGCCGCTGGGGCCACGGGCCGCTCGTCGGGGCTCGTCCGCGTGTACTACGACCTGCTCGCGGAGGCGCGGCTCGCCGCGACGGCGTCCGAGTGGTTCCGCGAGTGGGACGCGCGGGTCGGCGGCGACTGCGGGTTCACGCGGACCGGTTTCCTGTGGATCGAGCCCGGCGACGCCGAGGCGCGCGTCCGGGCGAACGTCGCGAGCCACGTGGCGCTCGGCGTGGACAGCACGGTCGTGGACGCGGTCGCGATGCGGGAGCTCGCGCCCGGGCTGTCGGTGGCGGACGACGAGGTCGCGGCCTGGGAGCCCGGGTCTGGCTATGCCGACCCGTCCATGACCACGGCCGGGTTCATCCGTGCGGCGCGGGAGCGCGGGGCCTCGCTCCACGTGGGCGCGGAGGTCACGGCGATCCGGGTGACCGGCGGACGCGTGGTGGGCATCGATACCACGCGGGGCGCGATCGATGCGCCGGTCGTGGTCAACGCGGCGGGCGGCTGGGCGGGCCGCGTGGCCGCGCTCGCGGGGCTCGACATCCCGTTCACGGTCTGGCGGCACGACACGGGATACCTCGGCGTGCCGCCGGGGGTGCCGCGCCCGATCCCGGTGGTCATCGACATCGCCAACTCGATGTACTTCCGGCCGGAAGGGACGGAGCTCGTGCTGGTGGGCCTCGAGGACGACAACCAGATGGGCGGCTCGCCGGACCGCGACACGACAGCGGCCGCCCCGACGTTCCGGGACCGTGCGGCGGAGCGGATCGTGCGTCGCGTGCCGGGGCTGATCGAAGGCACCTTCCGGGCCTCGCACTCGGGCCAGGACGGCCTCTCGACGCCCGACCAGCGGCCGATGCTCGGACCCGCGGGACCGGACGGCTTCTACCTGGACTGCGGCCACAGCGGCACGGGCTTCAAGACCGCGCCCGCGGTGGGCCTCGGCATGGCGGAGCTCATCCTCGACGGCGCGGCGACATCGGTCAACATCGCGCCCTTCGCCGTCACGCGCTTCGCCGAGGGCAGGATCCTCGAGGGTGAGCACGGGGGCGCGCCCATCTGGCGCTGAGCCACGCGAGGCATCAGCCGGCATCCGGTCCCCCGATGAACCGGATCGCCAGCTCACATGGGACGCTGACGGTCTCGGCTCGAGCCACCGCCCCGGCCGTCCGTGGCCACCTGCTCGCCCGGTGACCACACGTGCCAGGCGCCGGTCAGCGGCCCGTCCTTCGCAAGGTGCATCGCCTCGACGGCTCGCACGAGGAGCGTCCTGACAGCCGGTGTCGCGAGACCGTCGTCGCGGACGATCACGATGCCGATGGCCGCCCCGACGGTCACGACGCCGGCCGGGGTCGGGATGGGCTCGGCGACGGCCGCGATCAGCTCGTCTGCCTTCCGGATCGCCGCGGCGGTCGACGTCATGCCGGCGAGGAAGATGCCGAACTCGTCCCCCATAAGGCGGCTCAGCAGGTCCTCCCGACGAGGGAACACGAGCCGTATCCGTGCGGAGACGACCCGCAGCGCGGCATCCCCGATCTCGTAGCCGTGGGTGTTGTTGACCAGGTGGAAACCGTTGAGGTCGATGAACATCAGGGTGCCGCCGGGCAGGATGCCGCGCCGGATCCAGCCAACGTTGCGATCGGCGCGCCGCGTGAACGTCGCCTTGCGCATCAGGCCGCTCAGCCGGTCCACGGGCTCGTCCCGTTCGCGGGCGAGATACCAGATGGCCGCGACCCCGACGACGAGCGGCGCCCACCAGCCCACGGTCGCGGAGGCGAGGACCAGCACCCAGATGAGGGCGATCTCCAGGAGCATCTCGCGCCGGAAGTCGTCCATGACGATGCCCAGGATCCCGGCCCACGAGAGCCCGTCGCGCAGCTTCACGGTGACGAGCGCGAGGCCGCTCGCGACCGCCTCGAGGACGAAGCCGGCGACGATGATCGCGACGAACGTCGCGAACCGTTCGTCGCCGGTCACGGCGGTGAGCCCGGCGAGCAGCAACGCGTACGCGAGGCCGCCCAGTACCGCGGCCGTCGCGATGGCGGCGTGGTTGGCGAGCGTGCCGTACCAGGGCTGGGACTCGAGCTCGCGGCGGTCGATCGTGGACAGCAGCGCGACCCACGCGCCGGCGGTGGGACCGCCGAGGATCATCGCCGCGCCGACGAACGGGAGGTGGAACGTGAAGTGGACCGAGCCGCCGGCCGCGGAGGCCGTCCGGACCGAGCCCATCAGCCCGAACATCGTCCACAGGAGGACGCCACCGGTCGGGCCGGCGAGGGCGGTGCCGGCCAGGGAGCCGCTCGCGATGCCGGCGCCGACGGGGACGGCGACCGTCACGACCGCCACGAGCCCGAAGCCGAGCAGGATCTCCGCGGCGGTGTAGCCGTGGAGCAGGTTCGAGCGCGCGGCTACCGCCCCATCGCCGTCCGACGGGTCGCCGGCATCGCCGCCCCGTACGTCGATGAGGCGAACCAGCCAGGCGAGCGCGCGTCGCATGCGACTCGCCTGCGCGCGCCGTGCGCGGCTGTCGGGGATGTCGTAGGGAGTTGCGAGAGAACGGTCCAGCGAGAGGACGTCCATCAGGAAGGCACACCTGTTGTCCGACCATGACGCGGACGGGGAACCGGTTCCGCGATGCGCCGGCTCGGGCACGCACCCGGCGGCCCCGATACCTCCTCGGTCCTGACCGCCGCGTCGCGCGAGGCCGGCGGCCGTTCGTGTGCACGGGGCTTGGGGCCCACCCCGCGGCGCCTGAACGACCGTCCCTCCATGGTCCGGGGACGATGGTCCCGGCAGGTCCTGCCGGGCTCGTCACCGAACTGCCCTCATCCTCCCGCCAGTCCCTCGCACGAGGCAGCCCTCCGAAGTACCGTCGCATCCCCCAGAGGTACTACCCGGGTGCGGCACCCGCGCTCGGGGCGACCCGCACCGGAGGCGGCCGACAGCCGCGGAGAGGCGGCCGACAGCCGCGGGTATACTGCTCGGGCTCGGCCGCCATCCTCCGCGCCCGTGCCCCGACCCCCACGCCGACGATCCCCCACAGCGGCCCGTCCCGGCCGCCGCGCCGCCTTCTCGGGCGGCCGACTCATGCAAGCAAGGACCTGTTCGAACAGCATGCTCGACCGAATCCTCGGCCTCTTCTCCCGCGACATCGGGATCGACCTCGGCACCGCCAACACGCTCGTCCACGTGCGCGACCGGGGGATCGTCATCTCGGAGCCGTCCGTCGTCGCCATCGACGCCAAGACGAAGCGGGTGCTGGCGATCGGCGCCGAGGCGAAGCGGATGGTCGGCCGCACGCCTGCCTCGATCATCGCCGTCCGGCCGCTCCGGGACGGGGTCATCAGTGACTTCGACGTGACCGAGCAGATGATCAAGTACTTCGTCAACAAGGTGCACGACCGGGTGGGCCTCATCCCGCGGCCCCGGATGCTGCTGGGCATCCCATCCGGCGTCACCGAGGTGGAGAAGCGGGCGGTCCGCGATGCGGCGCTCAACTCCGGCGCGCGCTGGGCGCGCCTCATCGAGGAGCCCATGGCGGCGGCGATCGGGGCCGGGCTGCCGGTGTCGGAGCCTTCCGGGTCCTTGATCGTCGACATCGGCGGCGGCACCACCGAGGTTGCCGTCATCTCGCTCGGCGGCATCGTCGTCAGCCGCTCGATCCGCATCGGCGGCGACGAGATGGACATGGACATCGTCGGCTACGCCCGGCGCGAGTACAACCTGTTCCTGGGCGAGCGCACTGCCGAGGACATCAAGATCGCGATCGGCTCGGCGTACCCGGGCGAGTGGGACGCGCAGCGGGTGACCCTGCGGGGCCGCGACCTGCTGACCGGGCTGCCGCGATCCGTCGAGGTCGGCGCCGACCAGATTCGCGAGGCCATCGAGGTCTCGGTCGCCCAGATCGTGGACACGATCAAGGACACGATCGAGGAGACGCCGCCGGAGCTCGTGGCGGACATCATGGACCAGGGCATCGTGCTCGCCGGCGGCGGGGCGCTGCTCGCGGGCCTCGACCGGCGTGTCGCGGAGGCCACCCAGATGCCGGTGCACGTCGCAGACGATCCGCTCACCTGCGTGGCCCGCGGGACGGGCGTCGTCCTCCAGCAGCTGACCAACCCGACGATGGAGCGCGTGCTCGTCGCGGACACCTACAGCCGCCCGCCGCGCTGACACCGGGCAGCGCCGTGCCGCTCGTCCACCCGTCGGCGATCAGACACCGCGTCGCGTCATGACCTCGCTGCTCAACAACCGTCAGACCCGTCGTCGCGGGATCACGTTCACGATCCTCATCGCGATCACCCTGCTGCTCATGGCGTTCTCGGCGAACCCCTACGTGCAGGATCTGCAGAGGGGCCTGACGTTCGCGCTGCGCCCGTTCGAGGGGGCCATCGCCGGGGTCGCCGATTCCGTGGCCGGGGTCGCCGGCGCCGTGGGCGAGATCGACTCGCTCCGGACCGAGAACACCACCCTGCGCGACGAGAACGAGCAGCTGCGCAACGAGAACGCGCGCCTCGAGGCCGTGCGCAGGGAGAACGAGCAGCTCACCGCCCTGATCCAGCTCCGGAGCGGCCTCGACCACGCGACGGTCGCGACGCGCGTGATCGGCCGCGAGACGCTCGAGACCCGGCGCGTCGTGGTGCTCGACAAGGGGACCGACGACGGGATCTCGGAGGGGGACGTGGTCATCGTCGGCGGCGGCGCGCTTGCGGGCCGGGTCACGGTTGCCGGCCCGACGTTCTCGAAGGTGACGCTCATCAGCGACAGCACCTCGACCGTCGTCGGCCAGCTGGCCGAGTCGGGCAAGTCGGGCGAGGTCGTGGGCCAGGCGGGCGGCGTCCTGATCATGCGCAACATCGACTCGGCCGTACAGATCGGCGTCGACGAGGAGGTGTTCACCGCGGGCATCGAGGTCAACGCCGGCATCCGGTCGCCGTACCCGAAGGGTCTCGTCATCGGGTCCGTGGTCGATGTCCAGCGCGACGTCAACGACGTCGTCCAGACGGCGTTCCTCGCACCTGCCGCGGACCTCGACTCGTTCGAGCTCGCGCTCGTGATCACGGACTACGAGGGCGGCCTCCCACCCGGAGACCAGGCCCCGGTCCCATGCGGGACGGACGGCACGGTCCCCGAGGGCGAGGTCCCGTGCTACACGCCGACCCCCGCTCCCGCCAGGTCGACGCCCAAACCCTGACCCGCCTCGTGCTAGCGTGGTGCCGATGAAGGGTCTTGTCCTCGCGGGCGGCACGGCGAGCCGGCTGTACCCGCTCACGATCGTCACCAACAAGCACCTGCTGCCGATCTACGACCGCCCGATGATCTACTACCCGCTCGACACGCTCGCGGGCATGGGGATCCGCGAGGTCATGGTGATCGTCGGCGGCAAGAGCGTCGGCGACGTGGTGGAGCTGCTGGGGGACGGCCGGCACTTCGGCCTCGACCTCACGTACCGCTACCAGCGCGGGGCGCTGGGCATCGCGCACGCGATCGGGCTCGCCCGGGACTTCATCGGCGACGACGCGTTCTGCGTCGTCCTGGGGGACAACATCCTGCGCGGTGACCCGCTCGCGGACACGGCTCGCAGCTTCGAGCAGGGCGCGTGGGGCGCCGGGACCCTCCTGTACGAGGTCGAGGACCCGGAGCGGTTCGGCGTCGCGGAGCTGGACGCGGACGGCGCGGTGGTCGGCTTCGAGGAGAAGCCCGAGCACCCCAAGAGCAACCTCATCCCGATCGGCGTCTACTTCCTCCGTCCGGACGCGTTCGGCGTCATCGACCGCCTCGCCCCCTCGGGTCGCGGTGAGTTCGAGATCACCGACGTGCTCAACCACTACATCACCGACGGCGGGCTGTTCGCCGAGGTCTACCGGGGCACATGGGCGGACGCGGGCACCGTGCCCAGCCTGCTGCGCGCGGCGGAGCTCGCCGAGCGCGAGGACATCGAGGGCACGCTGGCGGCCCCGGTCGCCCGCCCGATGGACCCCGCGTGACCGAGCGCATCGGCGCGGGCGCCCGGCTGCTCGTCACGGGCGGCGCGGGGTTCATCGGCAGCGAGTACGTCCGCCAGGTCCTCGCCCGGCGCGACGGGACGCGGATCACGGTCCTCGACAAGCTCACCTACGCCGGCAACCGCGCCAACCTCGCCGCGGTCGAGGCGGACGAGGAGCAGGCGCGGCGCTTCCGCTTCGTCCGCGGTGACATCGCGGACCCGGACACGGTCGGGCCGCTCGTCGCCGAGGCCGACGCCGTCCTCAACATCGCGGCGGAGACCCACGTCGACCGCAGCATCCTGGACCCGGAGGCCTTCCTGCGCACCGGCGTCATCGGCGTCCACGTGCTGCTCGAAGCGGTCCGCGCGGAGGCGGCCGCCAGCCGGACGCTTCGCTTCCTCCAGGTGAGCACCGACGAGGTGTACGGCGACATCGCCACGGGCCGCAGCGTCGAGACCGACGCCCTCGCCCCGCGCTCGCCGTACGCCGCCGCCAAGGCGTCCAGCGAGCTGCTCGTCCGATCGTATGGCGTGACGTTCGGGATTGACGCCGTGATCACCAGGGGCTCGAACACGTACGGCCCCCACCAGCACCCCGAGAAGCTGATCCCGCTGTTCGTGACCAATGCCCTGGCGGGGGAGCCCCTCCCGATGTACGGCGACGGGATGCAGATCCGGGACTGGCTCCACGTCAGCGACCACGCGGCGGGCATCGACTTCGTCCTCCGCCACGGCGAGCCGGGCGAGGCCTACAACCTGCCCGGCGGGACGGAGCTGCCGAACCGCGAGGTCATCGGCCGGCTGCTCGAGGCGGCGGGCCGCGACTGGTCGCTGGTGCGCGTTGTCCCCGACCGGCCGGGTCACGACCGGCGCTACGCGATGGACGGCTCCAGGCTCCGCGCCCTCGGCTGGGCGCCCCGCGTCTCCTTCGACGAGGGGCTGCCGGCGACCGTCGCCTGGTACCGCGACAACGGGGCCTGGGTCCAGGCGGCGAAGGGCGGCGACTGGGCGGACTACTACCGGCGGCAATACGAGACGCGGCTGGCCCAGGGGCAGGCGGCCGCCGAGATCGACGCGGGCTGACGCGTGCGCGTCGCGGTGACCGGGTCCGGCGGGCGGCTCGGGCGGGCGATGCTCGAGGCGCTCGAGGCGGCGCCATTCACGGGCCCGATGGGGCCGATCGCCTGGTCCCGCCCGGAGCTCGACCTCGACACCGTCACGGAGGCGTCGGTGGCGTCGCTCATCGCACGCGACCGACCCGAGGTCGTGGTCCATGCCGCCGCGTGGACGGACGTGGACGGCTGCGCCCGCGACCCCGACCTCGCGCGCCAGCGCAACGGGGAGGCCGCCGGCGTCGTCGCCCGGGCCTGCGCGGCGCGGGGCGTGGAGCTGGTCCTGGTCTCGACCAACGAGGTGTTCGACGGGACGCGGACGGACGGTGCGGGCTATCGCCCGGACGACGCGGTCAACCCCCCGAACGCGTACGGCGCCTCCAAGCTGCGCGGCGAGGAGCTCGCCCGCTCGGCGTTCGAGGACCCGGCCGCGGCTGGCGACGTTCGGCTCGCGATCGTCAGGACGTCCTGGCTCTACGGGCCGCCGGGCAACGACTTTCCGGCGAAGATCGCGGCGGCCGCGCTCCGAGCCAGGGCGGCTGGCGAGCCGCTCCGCGCCGTCGCGGACGAGACCGGCTGCCCGACCTACACCCCCGACCTGGCCGAGGCCATCGCCGAGGTGCTCGGTGCGGACCAGCTGGCACCTCGCGGCGACCGGGTCGCGATCCACCACCTCGTCAACGGCGGCCGGGCATCGCGCGCGGCGTGGGCGCGGGAGGTCCTGCGCGTCGCGCGCATCGACGTGCCCGTGATCGACGTGCCCGGCAGCACGTGGAGGCGCGCGTCCACGCCACCCGCGTGGGCCGTCCTCGAGCCGACGCCGCTCCCGTCCGGGGAGCCCATGCGCGACTGGCACGAGGCGTTCGCGGACGCCGTGCCCGCGCTCCTCCGGGGCCTGCCGAAAGCCTGAAGCTGCCCACGCCGGGCGTGGGCGTTGCCCAGCTGCACCACGGTGCCCGTGACCTGTGACCGCACGGGACCCCACCGCGCCCCACGCCTCTGCAGCCGGCCCGGTCCCAAAGGGCCAGCGGGGTCCTGACCATCCCGCGATTGGTCCGGCGTCGCGGGTGACCGAGGCTGGACAGGCACTCATCCCTGCCCGGTCGCGCGATGCGCCGGTTCGACGTCACCCGGAGCCAACCGTTGCGCACGCTCGCCTTCTCGCTCGTCGCCGCGCTCCTCGCGGGTCTGGGCACGTTCGCCCCGATCGCCGCGCCCGCGGCCCAGGCTGCGACCGGTCCCAAGGTCGCCGTCATCGTCGGTGCCACGCACGGCGCCACGGCGCAGTACCGCACCTACGGGAACGAGATCGCCGCCACGGCGCTCAAGTACACCTCCAACGTCGTGAAGGTCTTCAGCCCCAACGCGACGTGGACGAAGGTGAAAGCCGCCATCAACGGCGCGTCGATCGTCGTCTACCTCGGCCACGGCAACGGTTGGCCGAGCCCCTACACGTACGATCCCAACTACACGACGAAGGACGGCTTCGGGCTGAACTACGACGTCAACGGCGACGGCAAGCTGAGCGACTACGAGAACAAGTACTACGGCGAACCGTCGATCCGGACGCTGACCCCCGCGAAGAACGCCGTCGTGCTCCTGTTCCACCTCTGCTACGCGTCCGGGAACTCCGAGCCGGGCGACGCCACGCCGACGCTGACAACCGCGAGGAAGCGAGTCGACAATTACGCGGCCGCGTTCCTCAAGGCCGGCGCCCGCGCCGTCATCGCGAACGGCCACAGCCACAACCCGTACTACATCGACGCCCTGTTCACGACACGCCAGACCATCGACGAGTACTGGCGCCACGCACCCGACTTCCACAACCGGGTCGGAACGTATGACTCCACGCGGAGCGCGGGGTACACGTACCAGCTGGACCCCGAGACCTCCAGCGGCTATTACCGCTCGATCGCGGGCGCGATGACGCTCACGACGACGCAGGTGACGGGCGCGGCGTACGCGAGCACCTCCGGCGACCCCGCCACGTTCGTCGTGCCGGGCAACGCGACCCCGACGTGGGACGGCGCGCCGGTCTACGGCTCCGTGGACACGGCCGCGGAGGGAGTCGAGCCGGTGGCGTCGCTGCCCGCATCGGCCGTGGTGCGTATCGACGGCCAGGAGTCGTCGACGGCGGTCGACGGCACGCCGATCTTCCGGGTCCACAGCGACGGCGGCGTGGAGGGCTGGATGACCGGCGGCACGCTCACGCCGCGCGACAGCGCCGCGCCCAGGGTGTGGGGCACCGATGAGGGGGCCGGCGTCTTCTCTCCCAACGGGGACGGGCGCCAGGACGACTGGTCGCTGAGCGTCAGCCTCTCCGAGCCCAGCGCGTGGTCGCTCAAGATCCTCGACGGGAGCGGCGCCGTGCTCGACCACGCCACTGGCAGCGGGGACGTCGCGAGCCTTGCCTGGGCCCCCGACCCCGGCTCCATCGATGACGGCACGTACACCTGGCGGGTCGAGGCGACCGACAGCTGGGGCAACGGACCGCTCGTCGACGAGGGCTCCGTCCGCGTCGACACGGTCGCGCCCGTGCTCGCGCTCGCCGATGCCGACGCACAGGCGACCCCGGACTTCGCGCCGAACGGCGACGGCTATCGCGAGACGTTCTCGCTCGCGGGCGCATCCACGGAGTCCGGCTCGCTGGTCGCCACCGTCCTCGACGACCACGACACCGAGGTCGATGCGCTCGCCGCGGCCGTGAGCGGTGGTTCGGCCACGCTGACGTGGGACGGCAAGGGATCGAGTGGCTACGTCCCCGACGGCCGCTACACGCTCCGTGTCCAGGCCCGCGACCGCGCGGGCAACCGGTCCGATGCCCAGCTGCGGACGGTGGATGTCTACGCCGCCCTCGGGTTCGTCACCTCCTCCAGGACTGTCTTCTTCCCGCAGGACGGGGACGCGCTGTCGAGGACGACGACGTTCTCGATGCGGCTGCAGTCGCCGGCAACGGTGTCGTGGACGGTCGTCGACGCCGCGGGCACGGTCGTCCGGACCTTTGCCACCGGAGAGGCGACGGACGCGGGGACGTGGACGAGGTCGTGGGACGGCCGGAACGACGCGGGGGCATTCGTCCCGCGCGGCAGGTATCGCTCGGAGGTTCGCGCGACGGGAGCCACGAACAGCGCGGTCCAGCGAGCGGCGGTCGTGGCCGATGCGTTCCGGTTCGTGGTGAGCGACTCGACGCCCGGCCGCGGGCAGCGGATCACCGTCACGATCGTCACGCCCGAGGCCCTGTCGAAGAACCCGAGGATCTCGTTCTACCAGCCGGGGATCGACAGGTGGAGCGTGGCCACGACGAAGGTCTCCTCGGCCACCTACCGCGCCACGGTGACGCTCCGCTCCTCGAAGACGGGGACGCTGCGGGTCCGGGCCTACGGCTACGACACGAACGGACGGGCCCAGGCTGCGAGCATCTACCTCCCGCTGCACTGATCCGTCGACCGCACCGCACCGCACCTGACCATCCCGTACCGGCCCGCACCATGACCATGGGGTCATGGGCACGGGCGGGGTAGCGGCCTACGGTTGTGGTCCCCGCCGGAGCGCCCGCATCGATCGGACCCGTCGGCAGGGGCCCGCGCCCCGCGGTCAGGCGGTCGCGCGGGCATCTCCGACCCGAGGATGGCCGTGACCCGACCCCGCATGCTCGCCCGCCCGGTCCGCCAGCTCGCGAGCACGGCGCTCGCGGTGCTGCTCGCCGCCGGCGTGCTCCCCGCCCCCGCCCAGGTGGCCGCCGCTGCGCCCGTGGGCAGCAGTCAGGCCGACGCGGACAACGCGGCGGGCGCGATCGACGCCGGCGGTGAAGGGGGCCCGGGCGAGCTGCCCTCGACGGCATACGCAGAGTGGCTCGCCCACGAGCACGACCGGATCGACTTCCCCCCCGGGGACCGGGTCACCGTGGGATTCAAGCCCCGGCCGGACGACCGATGGGCGGTCGGCGGCCAGGCGCCCCGGACGCTGCCGGCGGGTCGGGCCGCGGGCCGCGACATGGCCCGCATGGGGAACGGCACGGCGTGGACGATACTCCCGGGCTCGCGCAGCAAGTCGAGGGACACCCCCGCCCCGGTTCCGCTCCCTCCGGTCGACGCTCCCGTCGACGCGCCATCGAACGGCCGACCCGTCGCCGCGTCGGCCGTGATCGCGACGACGCCCGCGTCCGATCCCGCCATCGACGTCGCCGCGTCCGGCCTGCGTCGCCAGGTCTACGGCTTCCTCCCGTACTGGGGCCTGTCGGGCGCGTCGGCGAAGCTGGACTACGACGTCCTGTCCACGATCGCCTACTTCTCCGTGGGGGCCACGAGCGCCGGCAACCTCAAGAAGCGCGACGCCGACGGCACCGCCACCACGGGCTGGGGCGGCTGGACGAGCTCGAGCATGACCCAGGTGATCAACGCGGCGCACCGGCGGGGCACCCGCGTCGTGCTCACGGTGAGCGTGTTCGCCTGGACGAGCACCCAGGCAAGCGTGCAGCGGGCACTGCTCGGCAGCTCGAGCGCGCGCCGCAACCTTGCCCGGCAGGTGGTGGCAGCCGTGCGCGACCGCGGCGCGGACGGCGTCAACCTCGACTTCGAGCCGCTCGCGAGCGGCTACGGCGACGAGTTCGTGGCACTGCTCAGGACGCTGCGCAGCGAGTTCAACAAGGTCCGCACGGGCTACCAGATCACGTACGACACGACGGCCTATATCGGGAGCTACCCGCTCGCCGCCTCGGTGGGCCGCGCGGCCGCCGACGCCATCTTCGTCATGGGCTACGACTACCGGATCGGCAGCTCGTCGACGGCCGGCTCCGTCGACCCGCTCAGTGGACCGAGTGTCGACCTCGCGGACACGGTCCGCGCGTACAAGGCGCGCGTCCCGGGATCGCGGCTCATCCTCGGCATCCCGTGGTATGGACGCGCATGGTCCACCGCGACCGACAAGCCTCGCAGCGCGACGACGAGTGGCCCGAAGTACGGCTACAGCGCGCCGGTGCCGTACGGAAACGTGCTCCGTTTCGCCGCGAAGTACGGGCGCCGCTGGGACAGCGTGGAGCAGAGCCCGTACGTCGTCTACCGGCGCGAGAACTGCACGTCCGCCTACGGCTGTGTCACCTCGTGGCGCCAGATCTGGTACGACGACGCCGTGTCCCTCGCGCGGCGTTACCAGCTGGTCAATGACTACGGGCTGCGAGGCGCGGGGATCTGGGCGCTGGGCTACGACGGGGGCCACGACGAGCTCTACCGGGCCCTGGCGAGCACGTTCCTGGTGGACAGGGCGGCGCCTGTCAGCGGCATCAGGGCGATTGCGCCCACCCAGGCGGACGAGGGCTTCCTGGTCCGCTGGGCGGGGAAGGACGCCGGCACCGTCGTCTCGTACGACGTGCAGGTGTCCGCGGGCGGCGGTCGCTGGAAGGCCTGGCGGACGGGGACGAAGGCGACCTCGGACGTGTTCCTCGGGCGGCACGGCACCGGGTACGCGTTCCGGGTCCGGGCGAAGGACGGCAAGGGGCAGATCGGCGCCTGGAGCATCGTGCCGACGTGGGACGCCACGCCGACCCTGGCCGCCGGCGGGTTCGCGCGCGTGACCCGTGACGGGCTCGCGTACCGGACCGGACCGAGCACCGCCTCCGCGCGCCTCGGGTCCCTCAGGGCGGGGACGATCGTGGCGTTGACTCGCGGGCCGGTGAGCCGCGACGGCTCCACGTGGTACGAGGTCACGGAGCCGATCCGCGAGTGGCCGCCGGTCTCGTTCGTGGAGCGCGGGGTGTGGATCGCCGTGGCCCGGGGGGCCAGCCGCTTCGTCGCACCGACCGCGGCGCCCAACTCGACGATCGTCAGGGCCGGGATCCGGCGACTCGACTTCGGGGCCCCCGGCACGCCGACCTCCGTCGGCACCGGCTCGTCGGCGACCGCGGCGCGGGCCTTCTCCCCGAACGGCGACCGGTCCGAGGACGGGCTTCGGCTGCGCTGGATCAACGGCATGGCGATGCGCACGATGAAGCTCAATGTGCTGCGCAGGGACGGATCGCTCCTCGGGACGCGCCTGGTGCCCGACGTCGCGGCAGGCTCCCAGGACTGGACCTGGGACGGGAAGCTCGCCGGCAAGCGTGTGAAGGACGGGACGTACCTGCTTCAGCTCGTCGGCGTCGCCGGTGGCCGCGCGTACCGCGCGCCGTCAGCCCACCCCGCCACGCCGGAGCAGCTCGCCGCGTACGGCGTCCGCGTCGACACGGTCCCGCCCGCCATCGCCTCGGCGTCGGCGACCAACCAGGTCATCTCGCCCAACGGAGACGGCGTCCGCGACAGCACGACGCTCAAGCTCGCGGCCGCCGGAGACGCGGTGCGCTGGACCGCGGTGGTGACCAACGCGTCGGGAGCCACGGTGCGAACGAAGCGCGGTCCCGGTGCGTCGGCCTCGTTGACCTGGAATGGGACCGATGACCGCGGCAAGCGGGTCCCGGACGGCCGCTACCAGGTGGCGCTCACGCTGTTCGACGCCGCGGGCAACCCGGCGCGCCGGACGGGGCTGCTCGTCGTGGACACGAAAGCCCCGACCGTGACGCCGGCCGTCTCCGTGCCGGCCTTCTCCCCGAACGGAGACGGCGCCCTCGACACGACGGTCCTCTCGTTCACGGCCAACGAGCCCGCCACGGGCAGCGCACGGCTGTACAAGGGCTCGACCCTCGTCCGGGCGTGGAAGATCACTGACGCCGACACCTGGACGGTGACGTGGAACGGGACCCGCAGCGACGGGAGCCGGGCATCGGACGGCGTGTATGCGCTCAGGATCCGGGTCGCGGATGGCGGCGGCAACGTGCGCGCCGTCTCGAAGCGGGTCGTCGTGGACCGGACGCTCAGGAACCTCGCCTGGTCCGGCGACTTCTACCCGCAGGATGGGGACGCGCTCAAGCCGACGTCGACGCTCTCGTTCACGCTGGCGCGCGACGCGGAGGCGACCCTCCGCCTGTACGACGCCGCCGGCCGGCTCGTGTGGAAGCCCTGGAGTGGCAAGCTGCTCGGGGACGGGCATCGGTCATGGAAGTGGACCGGCACCGACGGCGACGGCGCGCAGGTGCCACAGGGCCGCTACCTGGCGACGCTGCGGGTGACATCCGCGTGGGCGACGACGGAGTACACGGGCTGGGTGTGGGCCTCGGCATTCGCGGTTGTGCCGAACCACACCGCGGTGAAGGCGGGCCAGACCCTGCGCATCCGGTTCCGCTCCACCGAGAAGCTGGCCAGCGGGCCACGGGTCACCTTCGTCCAGCCCGGCCGCCCCGGGGTGACCGTCGCCGCGACGAGGCTGGCCGACGGATCGTGGACAGCGTCGTTTCCCGTTCGCGCGGGGAGCGCCGGCAGCGGCTCGATCCGGGTCTCGGCGAAGGACTCGGGTGGGGGTGTCAACACGACGAGGATCCAGGTCCGGGTGGCGTCCTGACCCGGGCCCAGCGCGTACACTCACGCGGATGAGCGAGCCGAGTGAGACCAGCGTGACCTCCGGGTCGGCTCGACCCGTGGGCGCCGGCGCCTGGGTCATCCTGCCGACGTACAACGAGGCGGAGAACCTGCCGCCGATCGCGGCCGCGATCCTCGAGGCGCTGCCGGGCGCGACGCTCCTGGTCGTCGACGACAGCTCTCCCGACGGCACCGGCGAGCTGGCGGAACAGCTGGCGACGGCCGACCCCCGGATCCGGGTCAGGCACCGCTCGGCGAAGCAGGGCCTGGGCAAGGCATACCTCGACGGGTTCGGGGTCGCGCTCGACGGGGGCGCCGAGACCATCGTGCAGATGGACGCCGACTGGTCGCACGACCCGGCGAGCCTGCCGTCGTTGATCGCGCCGATCGTGGGTGGAGTCGCGGATCTCGTGATCGGCTCGCGCTACACGACGGGCGGTGCGGTCGAGGACTGGGGGATCCTGCGCCGGATCATTTCGCGCGGCGGCTCGCTGTTCGCGAAGGTCGTCCTCGGCCTCAAGCCCAGCGACCTGACCGGTGGCTTCAAGGCATGGCGCGCGTCGACGCTCGCCTCGGTCCCGTTCGGCGGCGTCCGCGCCGGTGGCTACGTGTTCCAGATCGAGATGACCTACCGCGCGTCGCGCCTGGGCGCCCGTGTCGCCGAGGTCCCGATCACGTTCAAGGACCGCCGCGTCGGCCAGTCCAAGATGAGCCGACGGATCCTCGTCGAGGCCCTGTTCGTCGTGATCGGCCTCCGCTGGGACGAGCTCCGCGGCCGCGGTCCGGTGCAGCAGGCCAGGTGACCGGCGAGGGCCGGCCCGGCTGGCGACCGGGTGCCGGCACCGACGCCGCCTCGTCTCCCCACGGAGGGGACGTCGCCGCCGGCGTGCGCGTCCTCATCGACCTGCGCCCCATCCAGGACCCGGAGCGGGCGCCGGTCACCGCGGTCTACCTCGAGCAGCTGCTCGGCGCCCTCGATGCCAGCCCCGTCCGCGGCGAGTCGTTCTCGCTGCTCCTGGCGGCCGACCAGGACGACCCGAGCGACCGCTGGCCCAACCTCGAGATCGTCGATCGCCGGCTCCTCCCCCCGACCCGGCTGCTCCGGTCGGGCGCCCTGACCGTGGACCCGATCCTGCTCCGCGGCGCCTCCCTGGGCGCCGGCTGGCGCGCCGAGCGCGGCGGCGCAGCCGGCACCGTGTACCACGCGGCCGCGGGAGCGCTGCCCATCGCGAGCGGGATCCCGATCGTCGCGACGGTCCTCGACCTCGCACCCTGGGCCCTGCCCGGCGCCTACCAGCGCGGCGTCGCCGCGCGCTTCGGGCAGCGGATCCGCGCCCGGCTGCTCCGGGACGCGGCGGCCGTGCTGGTGCCGGGTCAGGCGACCGCGGTCGACGCCCGCCGGCTCCTCCACGTGAAACCGGCACGTCTCCGGGTGGTGCCGCTCGCCCCCCGCGACGTGTTCCGGGATGCGTCCGCGGCCGACGGCGCCGACGAGGCCCACCGGCTTGGGCTCGGGCCGCGCTACGCGGTCTACGCCGGTCGCTACGACGCTCGCCAGGACCTCCCGACGCTCCTCGAGGCGCTCGCGCGGCTCGCGAGCGAGCCCGCCCCGGACGGCCTGCCGATCGCGGGTGGTGCGCCCGGCGTGGCCGCCGCGCCCGCGTGGCCGCCCCGGATCTGCCTCATCGGGGCGACGCCGGACGACCGCGCCGCCCTCTCGCGGGCCGCGCATCACGCGGGGGTCGCCGACGCCATGGCATACGCGCCGATGCTCGCGCCCGACCGGCTGGCGGCGCTCGTCGGCGGTGCCCGCTTCCTCGTCCAGCCCGTCCGCTCGGAGGCGAGCGGGCTCACGGCGATGGAGGCGCTCGCGGCGGGAGCGCCGGTCGTGGCGAGCGCGGTCGGCGTGCTGCCCGAGGTCGTCGGCGCAGCGGGCATCCTCGTGGAGCCGGGCGACCCCGTCCGTCTCGCGACGGCGCTCCGCGCGGCGTGGTCCGACGACGAGCTCCACGCGCAGCTGGTGGCGGCCGCGGCCCAGCACTCCGGTACCGCTCGCACGTGGGCGGACGTCGCGCGCGAGACGCGGGCCGTCTGGGCGGACGTCGCGCGGGCGGCGCCGCTGCTGTAGCGCCCGCCGGCGCGACGGGCCCGGTCTCGGGTGCCGCTGCTACTCGAGCAGCTGGCCGGCCGACCCTCGCGTGCCCGTAGGGGGCGGCGGCTGCGGCACCTTGCCGTCCTTGATCATGGGGCGGAAGCCCCTGGGGATGACCTGGATGAACGTCTGGCCCACCGTCATCGTGACCGGCTTGCCGTCCGGCCCGTAGAAGCGGGTCGGAGCGGTCAACGACTTCTTGCGCCAGGTCCCCTTCACGGTCTTCCCGTTGGTCGCGATCCAGGCAGTGCCCGTCCCAGTGAGCTGCGCCTCGAGCCGGTGCTTCTTCGAGCCGTCGTTGAGCGGCGCGAAGCTCACGATCATGATCACGACGTTGCGAGGTGCCACGCGCTTCTCGTTCGCCTGATCCGTCTGCCTGGCCTCACCGGTCACCGACCGCAGGTAGGTGTTGGTCGTGCGGTCGTACCGGTACGTGATCGTGTTGTAGAGGTACGGCACGACGATGGTGCCACCCTTCGGGCGGTCGGCCGGCAGCGCGTCCGGACCGAACCGCCAGGCCGGCTTGTACTTCATCGCGTTGGCCTTGACGACCTTGGCCATCGTCCGCAGGTTCCGGGCGTCGGTGTACAGGTTGTGCGGCGGGAATTTGGTGTGGATCCGCCACAGGTAGTGACCCTCGTAGCGGTACCCGTCCGCGTCGAACACCGCCCCACCGCGGCCCTGCGACGAATGGAGGAACGCGAGCGCCTGCGGCGAGCCGCCGACGTGGACGTACACCGACCGCCACTCGGATGCCCACGCGATGAAGTAGTAGCGGGAGCTGCGCACGGGTCCGACCGCCTTGGGGTTCCCCTCCTGGAACAGGGCCATGTAGCGCGGGATCCCACCCTCGGCCGGTGCCTGCCACACGACGCTCGCGGAGGTCAGCCCGGACTGCGGCCGGGCGTCTGACTGGTCGTCGATCATCACCGCGATCACGTGGCGCGCGGCAACCGCGGGCGTGACCAGCCGGCCGGTGAGCGGCGCGGGGACGAGGGTCGGCGACGGCTCGGGGGTCGGGCTGGGCGGGAGGCTCGGGGAGGGCAGCACCGATGGCAGGGTCGGGGGGACGCTCGGCGGCTGGGTGGGCGAGGGGGATGCGGTCGGCGCCGGTGTCGGCGTGGGGCCCGCTGCCGCCGTCGCGACCGCGAGGGGGGCCGCCGTGGCGTCGCTGCCCGAGATGAGCCCGCCCGCGACGACGCCGACGGCAAGGCCGACGCCGAGCGTCAGTGCGACGAGGAAACCGGCGATGGCCCTGCTCATGCGGGCGGCCGGCGCGTGCAAGCGAGGTGACGGTTCATGCAGCTCCACGGACGCCGTTCGGTGGGCGCCTGCCACGCCGTGCGCCCCACTCGCCCACGGCCGGTCCGCGCGGAGGATAGCCCGATTCGGCACCCGACGCGCGTCGCGGTAGGCTCGACCCACCCTGTCACGCAAGCGAACGCGCCTCCCCAGCCGAGGATCACATGGCCGACCTGCCCGCGGGCGCCACGCCCGAGCCCGTCACTCCCAGCACGACCCTGCGCATCGAGCGCGGCGGCATCGGCGAGGCGACCGCGGACACCGTGGAGGTGCGCCTCGGCGGCATCGGCACCCTGCAGGCACAGGACGTGTTCGTCCAGTGGGGCGGGATCGGCGCAACCCGCGCGGACACGGCCAGCGTCGAGTTCGGGAGCATCGGCGCGGCGCTCGCGGGCGAGGCGCGCCTCACGCAGAGCTACGCGGGCCTGCTGGCGGCTCGTGAGGCAACGGTGGAGCAGGCGATCGTGCGCACGATGATCGCCCAGCACATCACGATCAACCGCCCATCGGCGGTGCTCGTGCTCGTGGCGCAGCGGGTCGACGGCTCGGTCCGTCCGCTGCTCGACTGGCGCGGCGCGCTGGCGGCCGGGTTGGGCATCGCGGCCGTGACGACGGCGGTGCGCGCCGCCGCAGGGGTTCGCGACCGCGCACGACGGTAGCCGCGCGACGGATCGCCCTCGGTCGCGCTAGGCGCGGGTCTTCGGCGTCAGGACGCCGCGCTCCTGGGCCTCCGCGCGGCGGATCGCCATCCGCTCCGTGTGCACCTGGACCACCTCTTCGGGCGTGCCCATCATGAACACCCGGCCGTGCTCGAGCAGGATCGCGCGATTGCAGTACTCCTTGACCCACTGCATGTCGTGGGTCACGAGCATGATGGCCTTGGCCGCGCCGACGAGCTCCAGCACCCGTTGCTTGGACTTCTCGCGAAACGCCGCGTCGCCCGTCGCCAGGACCTCGTCGAGCAGCAGGATGTCCGGGTCCACGGACGTCGCGATCGCGAAGCCCAGCCTCGCCCGCATCCCGGACGAGTACGTCTTGAGCGGGGCGTCTATGAACTGGCCCAGCTCCGCGTACTCGATGATCGCCTCGAGGCGGTCCTCGACGTCGCGGTGGGGCATGCCCATGAATGCGCCCGCGAGCCGGATGTTGTCGGTGCCCGACAGGTCCTGGTCGAACCCGACGCCGAGCGTGAGCAGGCTCGAGATGTGGCCGTCAACGGCGACCATGCCCTCGCTCGGCGTGAGGATGCCGGCGAGGACCTGGAGGAGCGTGCTCTTGCCCGCGCCGTTGGGCCCGATCACGCCCACCGACTCGCCGTTCGCGATCGAGAACGACACGTTCCGCAGCGCCCAGAAGTCCGGATCGCCCTCGCGACGCACGCGGCGGATCACCGAATCGCGGACGGTCTGCTTCCTGGTCAGCTTCAGGCTGTACTTGACGCCGAGGTCCTCGGCGATGATGGCGGCCCCGGTGCCGGCGCCATCGGTGGGCGCCCTGCTCACAGGACCTTCGCGAACGACGGCTCGACCCGCTTGAACAGCAGGATCGCGCCCGCGAGCATGATCGTCGACACGATCGCGAGGCCCGCCAGGCCGGCCCAGTCGGGGGGCAGGCCGTTGTAGGCGACGTTGCGATACGACGCGATCAGGTGGGTCCAGGGGTTGAGGTTGTAGACCGTGGTCATCCACGGATGCTCCTTGCCGAAGCCCGACTTGAGGATGACGTCGGAGCTGTACAGGATCGGCGAGAGGTAGAACCAGAACCGCAGCAGGTGGCGCGCGAGGTTCCCGATGTCGCGGTAGAAGACGTTGACCGCGGACAGCGAGATCGCGACCGCGAGCGAGAACAGGAACTGGACCGCCGCCACGAGCGGCATCAGCACCACCCAGGCGCTGAGGCGATCCGGGTACAGCACGATCGTGAGGCCGACCAGCGGGATGAGCCCGAACGTGAAGTTGACGATGCCGGCGCTCACCGCGGACACGGGCAGCACGAGCTTCGGGAAGTAGATCTGCTTGATCAGCCGCTCCTGCGCCGTGACGGCCGTGACGCCCTCCTTGACCGTGGACTCGAACCACTTCCAGGGGAGGATGCCGGAGAACACGAACAGGCCGTAGTCCGGGATCTTGCGGTCGAAGATCAGCGTGACGAGCACGGAGTAGATGAGCATCTGGAGCAGCGGGTCGACGACCCACCAGATGTTGCCCAGCACCGTATCCGAACCGCTCTTCTTGAGGTCGGCCCGGACCATGTAGGCGATGAGCCGGCGTCGGGAGAGGACCTCGCGAACGCCGCCCGCGATCAGGTCCAGCGTTCCGGGACGGACGCCCGACGACCGGAAGGAGGCAGGCGCCTCGGATCTGGCTGTCACGGCGCGGAGGGTAGCACGCACCCTGTTCGGCAGGCCGTCGGGCGGCTCGAGCGCGTCCATGGGGTACCATTGCGCGCCGCGCCGTCAGCGCCTCACCACCCGTCGCCGTGACGGCCCCAGCCAGAGGACAGCACTATCCCATGACGTCGTTCCGCGGCCGGCCGTCCGGCAATCGTGCTCGCACCTGGGACGATCGGGACCGCCGCTCGATGCTCCTGAACATCGGCTTCGGGCTGACGATCGTCGCCGCGCTCCTGCTCCTCGTCATCGCCTTCGCCGCCACGTGGTACGACGCGAACCTCGCTCCCGCGGGCTCGGTGAACGGTCAGACGATCACCAAGGACGAGTTCAACAAGCAGGTCGCGATCAACAAGTTCCGGATCGACTATGCCCAGCGCCGCATCCGGACCCTGCTGACCGCGGGCCAGATCCGGACCTCCGACGCCCAGGCGCGCCTCTCGGCGCTCGACCAGCGGGCGCAGCAGGCGAGCACGATCGCGCTCGAGCAGCTGATCGACGGCAAGGTCATGGAGTCGCTGGCGCCGGCGCAGGGCGTGGCCGTCACCGACGCGGACGTCGATGCGCGACTCACCGAGGAGGCAACGACGCCGGAGTTGCGTCACGCCTGGATGATCGCCATCGCCCCCAAGACCCCCGACGGCGCGACCGCGCCCGACGCGCCCGCCAAGGCCGAGGCGCGGGCCGCGGCCGCGAAGGCGCTCACGGACCTCAAGTCCGGGAAGTCGTTCGGGGAGATCGCCAAGGGCGTGTCCACGGACGCATCCAGCGCCCAGGGCGGCGACATCGGGTTCGTGGACGACAATGCGTCGCTCGACAAGCCGTTCGTGGACGCGTTGTTCGCGGCCAAGGAGGACGCGCCGACGGAGGTCATCGAGGGGGCCGACGGGACCTTCCGCGTCGGCGAGGTCACCCAGATCGTCGCGCCGATCGTGGACGCGACGCTCGAGGCGCAGGTCAAGGACGATGGCATCAACGTCGCCGACTATCGCGCGGCGCTCCGTCGCGATGTCGTCCGCACGAAGCTCAGCGACGCGATCCTCGCGCAGTACCTCGCGCCGGGGCCGCAGCGCCAGGTCGCCCAGATCTTCATGCAGGCGGGAACCAGCGAGTCGCTCGCTGGAGCGATCAAGGTCCGCCACATCCTGTACTCGCCCAACGGCGACCCGTCCGCGGCCGCCAACGTGCCGACGACGGACCAGGCCTGGAAGGATGCCGAGGCCAAGGCACGCGCGACGTACGACAAGCTCAAGGCCAACCCGAGCCAGTTCGACGCGATCGCGCGCGCGGAGAGCGACGAGGACGCCGCCGCGACGAGCGGGGGGAAGCTGCCGTACTTCGCACCCGCGGACTCGATCGACAAGGCGTTCGCCGATGCCATCTTCGCGCCCGGGCTGCAGCCCGGGCAGCTCCTGCAGCCCGTCCAGTCCGCGTTCGGCTGGCACGTGATCCAGGTGATGCACGGTCCGACGGACCTCGAGTGGGCGAACAAGCTCAAGACCGACATCGAGGCCGGCCGGTTGACCTTCAGCGATGCGGCACGCGACAACTCCGACAACGCCGACGCCGCGAAAGGCGGGGACATCGGCTGGGTCGGCAAGGGGCAGCTCAGCGAGGCGAAGGAAGCCGCGGTCTTCGCTGCTCCGGTCGGCAAGGTCAGCGATCCGGTCGTGATCCCGGACGACGGCACGTACGTGTTCTTCGTTGCCAAGGAAGAGACGCGGGCGCCCGACGCGGACCAGAAGGCCGCGCTGGAGAGCTCGGCGTTCTCGATCTGGTACTCCAAGCAGAAGGCGGGCTTCACCATCACCCGCGACCCGGCGATCGTCAGCGCCACCTCCTGACGGACGGAGACCGGCCGGCTCATGCTCGACGCGCTCCTCGCCGAGGCCCGGCTCCGGTGGCGGCTCGATCCCGCGGAGGGGATCGCGATGGTCGTCGCGGAGCGGCTCGTCGCGACGCCGATCGAGCCCGTGGTCCCGCTGCTGCTCGTCCCGGCGTCGCGCGTGCGCGCGCTCGTCGACAACGGGTCCGCCGTCCCGCTGCCGGGTCGCCACGGGCGCGACGCGGCCGATCCGCTCGCGGTTCTGCGGCGCCTGTACCCTGCGGACCATCCCGTCGGGCGGTTTGGCCTCGCTCGGGAGACGACGGTCGGCGAGCTGACCGCCGCGGACCTTGCGGAACCCCTCTACCTCGCGCCGCTCACCCCCGTCGCGGACGTCGCCTCCCCGTGGGGGATGCCCTGGATCTCGGCCCGACTCCGGCAGCCGGATGGCTGCCCGTGGGACCAGGAGCAGACCCACGAGTCGCTGCGCAATCACCTCCTCGAGGAGGCGTACGAGGTCTACGACGCCCTTGCCGGCGGGGCAACCCCGGAGCTTGCCGGGGAGCTGGGCGACCTGCTGCTCCAGGTCGTGCTCCACGCACAGCTGGCCGCGGAGCAGGGGGTGTTCGACATGACCGACGTGTGGGCCGCGATCGCGTCCAAGATCGTTCGCCGGCACCCGCACGTGTTCGGCGAGTCCGAGGCACGGACCGCGGCGGACGTGAGCCGCCAGTGGGAGCGCATCAAGGCCGGTGAGCGCGCCGAGGCGGCAGCGGCCGGCGACGGATCCGCGCCCGTGAAGAGCGCGCTCGACGGCATCAGCCGCTCGCTGCCATCGCTGGCCGCGAGCCAGGAGATGCAGGACCGGGCGGCGAACCTGGGCTACGACTGGCCGAGCATCGACGGCGTGCTGGACAAGGTCCGGGAGGAGGTCGCCGAGCTCGTGGAGGCCGAGTCGCTCGCGCACCGGACCGAGGAGCTGGGCGACCTGCTGTTCGTCCTCGTCAACGTCGGGCGCAAGACCGGCATCGAGGTCGAGGCGGCGCTGCGCGCCGCGAACGACAAGTTCCGCCGGCGGTTCCGGCACGTGGAGCTGGCGGCCGCCGCGCGTGGCGTCGCCCTCCGTGATCTCTCCTTCGAGGAGCTGGATGCGCTCTGGGACGCCGCGAAGGCCGACGAGCGCCGGGAGGCGACGGCATGACGATCGGGAACAGGGCGCCGGGCGACGGCGGCATCGGCAATCGCGGCGTGGTCCGCGCCGACGGGCGACGGCCGGGCGACCTTCGCCCGATCGAGATCACGCTCGGCGTGCAGAAGTGGGCGGAGGGGTCCGCCCTCATCCGCTTCGGTGACACGCAGGTCCTGTGCGCGGCGACGATCGAGGACCGCGTCCCGCCGCATCTCCGCGGCAAGGGCACCGGCTGGGTCACCGGCACCTACGAGATGCTCCCGCGGGCCACCGCGGAGCGGTCCGAGCGCGAGGCGGCGAAGGGCAAGGTCGGCGGCCGGACCCACGAGATCCAGCGCCTCGTCGGACGCTCGCTCCGGGGCGTGGTGGACATGGCCCGGCTCGGGGAGCGGACGGTGACCGTGGACTGCGACGTCATCGTCGCGGACGGGGGCACCCGCACGGCGTCGATCACCGGCGGCTATGTCGCGCTCGCGGCGGCGCTCATGACGTACGGGATGGAGCGCCATCTCATCGGGCACGTGGCCGCGGTCTCGGTCGGGATCATCGACGGCGTGAAGTACCTCGACCTCGACTACTCGGAGGACTCCCGGGCGGAGGTCGACTTTAATGTCGTGGGCACGGACGCCGGCGCGTACGTCGAGCTCCAGGGCACGGCCGAGGGCAAGCCGTTCGACCGCGCGTCGCTCGACGAGCTCCTCGACCTCGCGAACACAGGCCTGGCGCAGCTGTTCGCGGCGCAGACCGCCGCCCTGGCCACGGTCCGCAGGTAGCCGTGGCCGCGCGGCTGCTCGTCGCGACCCGGTCGCGCCACAAGCTGCGGGAGCTGCGCGAGCTGCTCGCGCTCGGTCCGAACGTGGCGCTCGTCTCGCCCGACGACGTCGGCATCCCCGGCGAGCCCGAGGAGACCGGCGAGACGTTCGAGACCAACGCCCGCATCAAGGCCCGCTATTACGCCGCGCTGTCCGGCCTGCCCACGCTCGCGGACGACTCCGGCCTGGAGGTCGATGCGCTGGGCGGCGGCCCGGGGGTCCGCACCCGCCGGTACGCCGGGCCAGATGCCACGGACGCGGACAACAACCTCAAGCTCATGCGCGAGCTCGCCGGCCGGCCCGCTGACGAGCGAGGGGCGCGCTACGTGTGCGTGCTCGCGCTGGCGATGCCCGGTGAGACCGGTCCGCGCGGGGGGCTGCACATCGTGACCGCGAGGGGAACGTGCCGCGGGCGGATCGCCACCGGCGCGAAGGGCGACGGTGGCTTCGGCTACGACCCGATCTTCGAGCCGTGGTCCGAGCCGCCCGGCGGCCGGACGCTGGGCGAATGGTCCGCGGAGGCGAAGAACGAGATCTCGCACCGGTCCCGGGCGGCCGCCCGGATGACACCCATCCTGCGGCGGCTGGGGTTCGACGTCCAGGTCAGCGTCGACGCCGGTTGGACCTCGCCTGCCGAGCTGGTCCGTCCGGCGTCGGAGTCCTGACGCGCTCCCGGGACCCGCGGTTCCCACGGGCTGCCTCGGTCGCGGGCGATCAGCCGGGCTGACGCCCGCCAGGGGACGCGTGCGCGCCCAGGAACAGGCCGAACCGGTGCCAGCCGCGCTGCGACAGGCGTTGGACCGGGACCACGAGGCCCGCGCCGCCGGGCTCGCGCGACCGGTCCCCCGGGCCGGGTCCGCCCTCTCGAGACGTGTCGTCGGGCGGCTCCACCTCGGCTGGAGGCATCGTTTGCGGGGGCGACGGAGTGCGTCGCTCCGCCCAGGCTCCGAACCCCCCGATCATCGTCGGCGCGACCGTGTAGCGCAGCCCGTCCACGACGCCGTCCACGATGCGCCCGACCACCCCGAAGACCGCAAATGCGGAGGCGAGGAACGTCGTCGCGAGCACGAACCCGATCGCGTCCATCGGGTCCACGATAGCCGTCCGGGGTGCCGGCGCACAGGGTCGAAGGACGCGTCCGGGCCCGGAACCCCTGGCCCCACCGGTGCTGATCCCACGGATAGAATCAGGGTGCTCACCCCGAGTGGTGCGGCGAGGTGCCGCATGTCTCCGAGACCGGTGGGCAGCGGGAGCCCGAGTTGCGCATGACGGTCCAGCGCACGGAACCTCGACACGGCGAGGCGCGCCGAGCGCTGATCCTCCACGAACGCGACCTTGTCGTGGACCTGGTCGAGCTGACCCTGAACCACGGCGTGTTCGTCGTCCGGGCGGCCCGTGACCTCACCGAGGCGGAGCGGATCCTCAGTGACTGGCAGCCGCACCTGGTCGTCATCGACATGGACCACGACGACAGCACCGCGCTGCTCGGGCGGCTCGGCGCGTCAGACGTCCTCACCCGACGCGCGACGCCGGCGCTGGGGCTCACGCGTCGTGGTGACCTCAAGACGAAGCTCCGCGCGTTCGACCTCGGCGTCGACGACATCCTGACGATGCCCTTCTCGCCCGAGGAGCTGCTGGCGCGTGCGATCGTGATCACCCGCCGCTCGACGGGGCTCGAGCAGCCGCTCATCCCCACGATCATGATCGGCGAGATCGAGATCGACATCCTCAGCCGTGAGGTGCGGGCCGGGACGTCGGTCGTCCACCTGAGCGGGATCGAGCAGAGCCTCCTGTACCTGCTCGCCAGCCGCAGTGGCCAGGTGGTCTCGCGCGACGAGATCCTCGACGCGATCTGGGGCACCGACTTCGTGGCGGAGAGCAACATCGTCGACCGCCACATCCGCAGCCTGCGGATCAAGCTCCAGAACGACTACCGGCACCCGCGCTTCATCGCGACCGTGCCGGGCCGGGGCTACCGGTTCATCCCGACGTTCTCCAACTCCGGCTGGACCGGCGAGGGCGAACTGGAAGACACGCCGCAGCCCTGATCGCCGGCGGGCCGCCGAGGGTCGGCGCGCTCGCGTTGTGGTTCGCCAGGATCCGACGTCCGTCGCTCCGTCCGACCGACCGACCGCCCATCCGCGTCCCGCCGACTCCTTCCACCGGCCCGCCAAGCCCCTGCGGCCCGGATGACGGGCCGTCATGACGCCACGCGTCCGGCGTCACACAGTGCGAAGTGGCCCCGGCTGCGGTCTGACTGGCAGCGACTCCGTCGGGGAGAGCGGTCTCGTCGCCGTCGGCGGCGAGACCCCGGATCCCCGCTTGGCGATGACGCCGACCGCCACCAGCAGCCGACTCAACAGGGAGCACTGACATGTCGCTTCGAACATCCCCCCGGGCCCCGGATCGCGCGCCGCGCGGACGGCTGCGCCCCCTCATGGTCACGCTCGCGTGCGTGGCGCTCCTTGCGGGAGCGTGCGGCACAAACTCGGGTGGCGGCGCCGCAGCGTCGGGGTCGACCGGCCCTGCCAGCCAGGCACCCGCGATCAGCCCGGCCGCTTCGCTCGCCGGCACGCTCACCGTCTGGGCGATGGGCAACGAGGGCGTCCAGCTGAAGACGCTCGCCGCCGGGTTCATGAAGGCGAACCCCGGCGTGACCGTCAACGTGACGCCGGTCGACTGGGGCCAGGCCGTCGCCAAGCTCCAGACGGCGATCGCGGGCAACCAGACCCCTGACGTCAGCCAGATGGGCACCGACATGATGGGCCAGTTCGCGGCCACCGGCGCCCTCGACCCCGTCCCCGCGAACTTCGAGCCCGGCGCCTTCTTCCAAGGTGCCTGGAACACCAACGTGATCAACGGGACCGTGTACGGCGTGCCGTGGTACGTCGAGACGCGCCTCCTGTACTACCGCACCGACATCGCCGAGAAGGCCGGCATCACCGCTCCGCCCGCGACGTGGGAGGAGCTCACGGCGATGGCCAAGGCGATGCAGTCGAAGGGCGGCGCCGACTGGGGGATCTCCCTGGGCACCAAGAACTGGCAGGAGTACCTCCCGTTCCTGTGGTCGGCCGGTGGGGACGTCATGGATGCCTCCGGGGCATTCCAGCTCAACAGCCCCCAGGCCGTGGAGGCCTTGACCTACTACCAGTCGTTCTTCAACGACAAGCTGTCTCCCGCCTCCGTCCCGGAGGGCTTCGACATCACGCCCGCATTCGTGGCCGGCACGCACCCGATGTTCTTCTCGGGGCCATGGCACCTCGGGCTCATCGCCAAGGCGGGCGGCGCGGCGATCGAAGGCAAGTGGGCCATCGCGCCGATGCCCAAGAAGGTCACCGGCACGTCCTTCGTGGGCGGCAGCAACGTGGTCGTATACAAGAACAGCAAGAACAAGGACGCGGCCTGGGCATTCGTCCAGTACCTGTCCGACCCGGCCACGCAGATCGCCTGGTACGGGGACGTGACCGACCTGCCGGCCGTCCAGGCGGCGTGGAGCGATCCGGCGCTCACCAGCGACCCGAATGTCGCGATGTTCGGGGCTCAGCTCAAGGACACCAAGGCGCAGCCCGCCATGGCGACCTGGAGCGAGCTCGCCACCTCGCTGAACTCCACGCTCGAGAAGCTGACCACCGCGGGCATGAGCCCGCAGGACGCGGCCAACGAGATGCAGTCGGAGGCCCAGAAGATCGGCACGGGCAGCTGAGGTGACGGTCCCGGCGCTCGCCCAACGCGAGGTCCAGGGGGCGGCGGCTTCGGCCGCCTCCCCCGGTTCGGGCTGGCGATGGCGTGACGACCTGATCGGGTGGGCCTTCGCAGCGCCGTTCGTGATCCTGTTCCTGCTGTTCCTCGCCTTCCCGATCGCCGCGTCGTTCGCCCTGAGCTTCACGAGCTTCGGGCTGCGCGACCTCCAGAACCCGGTGGGCGCCACGTTCGTCGGCATCGACAACTACGTGACCTTGTTCTCCGATCCCAAGTTCTTCACGTCGCTGTTCAACACGGTCTACTTCGTCGTGCTCGGGGTTCCGCTCACCCTGGTCTTCGGGCTCCTGATCGCCAACGCGCTGAACCGCGGCATCACGCGCTTCAAGACGGCCTACCGGGTCGGCTACTACATCCCGGTGATCACGAGCATCGTGGCCATCGCCGTCGTGTGGCGGTTCCTCCTGAACCCCGACGTCGGGCTCATCAACATGGCCCTCTCGTCGCTCGGGATCAAGGGCCCCGCGTGGCTCGCCGACCCGGCGCTCGCGATGCCCTCGATCATCGCCATGGCGGTCTGGCGCAACCTCGGCTTCGCCATGATCGTGTTCCTCGCGGGCCTCCAGGCCATCCCCGCGGTCCTCTACGAGGCCGCGTCGATCGATGGCGCCGGCCGCTGGGAGGCGTTCCGCTCGGTGACCCTCCCGATGCTCCGGCCGACGATCCTGTTCATGACCGTGATCACGACCATCGGCTACCTCCAGCTGTTCGAGGAGCCGTTCGTGATGACGGGCGGCGGGCCGCTGGACAAGACGCTGTCCGTCACGATGTACATGTACCAGCAGGGGTTCACGTTCTTCCACCAGGGCTACGCGTCGGCGGTCGCCTATGTCCTGTTCGTGATCGTCGCCATCGTCGCGTTCCTCCAGTTCAAGTTCCTCCGGTCCGACGTGTGATGAGGGCGAGGCAATGACGACCGCACCCACAACCGCCCCTGTCGCCGTCGCCCCCGGGGGCGCCGACGAGGCGCCTCGCGGCCGCTCCGTGCCCTGGGCCTACATCCTCCTGACGGCCGGCCTGGTCCTGATGATCGGCCCGTTCCTGTGGATGGTCCTGGGGTCGGTGAAGCCGGCCGCAGACTTCCTGCGCAACCCGCCGACGTTCCTGCCGTCGGCCGCCACCACGGACAACTATGGCCGGCTGTTCGATCAGCTCGACTTTCCGAAGTTCTTCTTCAACTCGTCGGTGATCGCGCTCGCGGTGACCGTCGGCACGCTCGTGTTCTGCCCGATGCTGGGGTATGCCCTGGCGAAGCTGCACTGGCACGGCAAGGGCGTGATCATGGGCCTGGTGCTCGCCACCCTGATGGTGCCGGCGGGGATCACGCTCATCCCGAACTTCATCCTGATGAGCAACCTGGGGCTGGTGAACACCTATCCGGGGCTCATCCTGCCGTTCCTCGCCGGCCCGTTCGGCGTGTTCCTGATGCGCCAGTTCATGCTCGGCGTCCCCGATGAGCTGCTCGAGGCGGCGCGCATGGACGGCGCCAACGAGTTCAAGGTGTTCTGGTCGGTGGTGATGCCGATCGCGACCCCCGTGCTCGCGACCCTCGCCATCCTCACATTCCTCGGCAACTGGAACAGCTTCCTGTACCCGCTGGTCATGGCCCAGGAGCCTGCGATGTACACGCTGCCGGTGGCGCTCGCCACGTTCGCGACCGGCCAGTACCAGGCGGACCACGGGATGCTCATGGCCGGCTCGGTGATGCTCGTCGTGCCGGTGCTGATCGTGTTCGTCCTGTTCCAGCGCTGGATCACCGAGGGCATTGCCACGACAGGGCTCAAGGGCTGAGCCACCAGACGGCCACGGCGCCCACCCGGTGCCGGCGGCCGCCCACCGAACCGAGGCGTCCGATGCTGACCCGCCCGCGCGCTCCGCGGCTCCACGCGATCCTCGCCGGCGTGCTCACGCTGGTCCTCGCCCTGCCGGCCGTCGCGGCGGGCACGTCCGCCGGGTTCCCGCCGGCGACCGGGCTCGCCGAGCGCACCCCGGCCCTCGCGAAGACCGACAAGGCGACCCTGCTGCGCTACGCCCGTGATACCTGGGCCTCGTTCGTCGCGATGACGGACCCGGTGAGCGGGCTGCCGGCCGACGCCCTGTCGTCCGACGGCACCACGAGCGTCCAGACGTCCACCACCAACATCGGCGCCTACCTGTGGAGCACGCTCGTCGCGGAGCGGCTGGGGATCATCGGCCACGAGGAGTCCATCGCGCGCCTCGAGACGACCCTGGGCTCGCTCGAGACGATGGAGCGGGACCAGCCCAGCGGCCAGTACTTCAACTGGTACGACCACCACACTGGCGCCGTGCTCACCGTGTGGCCGTCGACGGGCGATCCGGTCACGCCGATCCTCTCGTCGGTCGACAACGGCTGGCTCGCGGCCGCGCTGCACATGGTCGCCACGAGCGTGCCCGAGGTGTCGTCGCGCGCCACAGCGCTGTTCGCGAGCATGCACTTCGGCTTCTACTACCGGCCCGTCGTCAATCGGATCGCGTTCCACGTCGTGCCATCCACCGGGGTCTCGCCCTGCTGCTACGACACGATCGTCAGCGAGAGCCGGATCGCGAGCTACATCGGGATCTTCACCGGCGAGATCCCCGCCAAGGAGTACTTCGGCGCCTGGCGGACGTTCCCCGCCTCGTGCGACTGGTCCTGGCAGGAGACCCAGCCCGTCGGCGTCACCCGCAGCTACCTCGGCGTCTCCGTGTTCGAGGGCGCGTATCCATACGACGGCATGCGGATCGTCCCGGGGTGGGGCGGCAGCATGTTCGAGGCGCTCATGCCGGCCCTGTTCGTGCCCGAGGAGGAGTGGGGGCCCAAGAGCTGGGGGCTGAACCATCCGCTCACGGTTGCCGCCCAGATCCACCACGGGCTCCAGGAGGCCGCGTACGGCTACTGGGGCTTCTCGCCCGCGAACATCCCCGAGGGCGGCTACAGCGTCTACGGCGTCGACGCGCTCGGCATGAACCCGGAGGGCTACCCGTCGAACGAGGACAACACGTTCGTCGACCACGGCTTCGGCCGCTGTCGCGACGGTCGGCCGGATCCGCCCGCGACTGCCTACACGAACGGGGTGGTGACGCCGCACGCCGCGTTCCTCGCGCTCCGCTGGGCGCCAAACTCGGCGCTCGACAACCTGGGGCGGCTGGAGGCTGACTTCCCCGACCTGTACGGAACGTGGGGCTTCCGGGATACGGTGAACGTCGACTCGGGCACGGTCTCGGACGCCTACCTGTCGCTCGACCAGGGGATCATCATGGCTGCGGTCGGCAATGCGCTCGGGCACGACATGCTGCGGCGCGCCTTCGCGACGCCGGAGGTCGAGGCCGCGCTGCAACCCGTGATCTCGATGGAGAAGTTCGGTGCCGGCCCGGTCAGCCGCGCCCTGAGCGTCGACGGGCCGTAAACCCCGTGGCGGGCGGGACGAGCACAGTTGGGGGAGCGCCCCGTCTCGCCGCCGTGCTGCGCAACACGTCAGGCCTCTCGATCGAGCTTCTCGAGAACGGCTCCGTGTTCGCGATCCGTCACGGGGAGACGCTGGTCAACCAGGTCCTGGGCAGCCCGGAGGGGGGTGGCCTCGGCAACGTGTACCTGCGCCGCCGGACGCGCAGCGGCGTCGAGCACGTCCCGATCGTGGGCCCGTCGTCGACGAGCCGCTTCTCGGCCGCCGCGGGCGGGAACGGTGCCCGCTGGTCCGGCTCGTTCGACGGGCTCGACTACTCGTGCACGCTGCGCCTCGCCCCGGCGGACCCGACCTGGTTCTGGACGATCGAGGTCCGTAACGCGACCGGTCGTCGCCTCGCTGTCGACGGGGTGCTTGCCCAGGACCTGGGCCTGGCCCACGAGTCGGCGGTCCGGAGCAGCGAGGCGTACACGAGCCAGTATATCGACCACACCGTGCTCTACGACGAGGCCCTGGGCTGGCTCCTGTGCTCGCGCCAGAACGTGCCCCAGGCGGGCGCGACGCCGTGGGTGATGCACGGGTGCCTGACCGGAGCGGCGGGCTACCTGACCGACGGCATCGAGCTGCACGGGCTGGAGTCCAAGGCGACAAACGTTCCAGGGGCGCTCGGGCGCAGCCGACTGCCGAACCGCGTCTACCAGTACGAGCTCGCCCTGGCGGCCGTGCAGTCACGACCGCTCACCCTCCAGGCAGGCGGGAGCCGCGAGATCACCTTCTTCGCCGCGTACGAGCCGGACCATCCCGCCGCCACGGGCGCAACGGATGCGGACCTCGGGCGAGCCGTCCTGGACGAGTTCCAGCGCCTCCTGCCGTCGCCCATTGGTTCAGCTCCGCACCCGGTCCATCGTGGCGTGTTCGATGCACCGGTCCTGTTCCCCAGCCTGGACCTCGGCCGGACGGATCTCGTTCGCTGGTTCGGGGCCGCATGGCGCCACGTGGAGCGCCGGGAGGGGAGGCTGCTGTCGTTCTTCCATGGGCGCGAGCGGCACGTGGTCCTGCGCGCCAAGGAGCTGGCTTCGGAGCGCCCGACGGGCCTGATCCTGCAGTCGGGCCGCGCCCTGTTCCCGAGCGATGAGACGCTGTCCGTCACGGCCTGGATGTTCGGGGTGTTCGCCTCCCAGGTCACGATCGGCAACACGTCGTTCAACAAGGTCCTGAGCGTCGTGCGCAGTCCGCTCAACGTCCTCAAGTCGAGCGGCCAGCGCGTCTTCATCCGGACCGAACGCGGACTGGAGCTGCTGGGCGTCCCCTCGGCGTTCGAGATGGGCCCGAGGAGCGCGCGCTGGATCTACCAGGACGAGCAGTTCACGGTCGTCGTCCGGGTCACGGTGTCGCTCGACGAGCCCGTATGCACGCTGACGATCGACATCGAGCGAGGCGGGCCGGCCGCCCTGCTGGTCACCCACGACGTCGTGCTCGGGGCGAACGAGTTCGACCTGCCCGGTCAGGTGTCGATCGACGTCCCGAACGCTCGAGTCGAGCTTCGTCCGCATCCGGACTCGGTCATCCGTGCCGCGTACCCGGAGGCGACGTTCTTCCTCGTCTCGCCCGATGGCGAGGGCATCGACGCGATCGGCGGCAGTGAGCTCCTGCGCGAGGGGGACGCCGGCGGCGGCACCCACGTGGTGGTCCGGACCAGGCCGGTGACGCACCTGACGCTCGCGCTGACCGGCAGCCTCCTCGATGGCGCGAGCGCGGCGCAGCTCGCGACCGCGTGCGGCGGAGCCTCCGGACGGGGCAGCGACGCGATGGCGGCGCTCGACCCGGAAGCCGGTCCGGAGGCGGGCTCCCTCGTACCGGGGCTCGGCCGCGGCGCCGCCCTCCGGGGCGGATCCGGGCGGCGCGCTGGTGACATCGCCCGTCTCGACGACGTCATCCCCTGGTACCTCCACGACGCGCTGGTCCACTTCACGGCCCCCCACGGGCTGGAGCAGTACAGCGGCGCGGCATGGGGCGTGCGCGACGTCTGCCAGGGGCCGGTGGAGCTGCTGGCTGCGACCGGGCACCCCGACCCGATCCGCGAGCTGCTCAGGGTGGTCTACGCCCACCAGTACCGGACCAGCGGGGACTGGCCGCAGTGGTTCATGTTCGACCGGTTCCACCGGGTCCAGGGGCCTTCGAGCCATGCGGACGTCATCCACTGGCCGATCAAGGCGCTGTGCGACTACATCGAGCTGACCGGCGACCTCGCGATCCTCGACGAGCGCATCGGCTGGACCGACGACGTGACGCACGAGCCAACCGCCGCAACGGACACGCTCCTCGCCCATGTCGAGCGCCAGGTTGCCCGGATCGAGCAGGACTGCATCGAGGGCACATCCCTGCCGATGTTCGCGGGCGGCGACTGGGAGGACACGCTCCAGCCCGCGGACCCGGCGATGGCCCGGCGCCTCGTCAGCTCGTGGACGGTGGAGCTCGCCTACCAGGCGTTGACCGCGCTCCGCGGGGTCTGCGAGCGTGCGGGTGCGGCCCCGCTGGCAGAGCGGTTGGGCCGCCTGTGCGACCGCCTCCGAGCCGACTTCAACATGCACCTCCTGCCCGACGGGATCGTGGCAGGGCTCGCGCACTTCGGGCCCGACGGCATGGAGTACCTGCTCCATCCGCGCGACCGGCGCACCGGGGTCTCGTACCGCCTCCTGCCGATGACGCGGGGGATCATCAGCGGCCTGTTCACGCCGCAGCAGGCGGTGCGCCACGCCGAGCTGATCGAGCGGCACCTCCTGTTCCCCGACGGCGTGCGGCTGATGAACCGGCCGATGGAGTACACCGGCGGGACGGCGCGGATCTTCATCCGGGCCGAGACGGCGGCCAACTTCGGTCGCGAGATCGGCCTCCAATACGTCCACGCCCATCTCCGGTACATCGAGGCGATGACCGTCCTTGGCCGGGCAGAGGCCGCGTTCCGGGGGCTCATGGCCGTCTGTCCCATCCTGCTGGAGCAGGATGTCCGGACAGCCCTGCCCCGCCAGGCGAACGCCTACTTCAGCAGCTCGGACGCGGCGTTCGCGGACCGCCGGGAGGCGAGTCGCCTGTTCGGCAGGATCCGCTCCGGCCGGGTGGGCATCAAGGGCGGCTGGCGCGTCTACTCGAGCGGACCGGGGATCTTCCTCAACAAGCTGATCGCACACGTGCTGGGCGTGCGGATCGCGTGGGACGATGTGGTCTTCGATCCGGTCCTGCCGTCGGACGCGGACGGGCTGGAGTTCGACTTCGAGTACGAGGGGCGGCCCGTCACCTACCGCTACCATGTCTCGGGAGGCGGCTTCTCACCCCGCGAGGTGCGCGTCAACGGCACGGCGCTCGCGGGCGCGGGGTACACCGACAACCCGTACCGGACGGGTGGCCTGCGCATCCCGAAGCGGACCTTCCTCGACGCGCTGGGACCAGACCGAAGCGTCGTCGACGTGATCCTGTAAGCCCGTCAGCGGAGGTGGTCCATGCCGTCGGTCGTGATGCTCCTACGGCATGCCGAGAAGCCCCTCGGTGCCGGTCCTCCGTACGGCGTGACCGTGGACGGAACGCCGGATCCGGAATCGCTGACGCCACGCGGCTGGCAGCGCGCGGGAGCGCTGGTCGCGCTGTTCGTCGCCGATCCATCCGACGCTCGCGGCCCGAGGCTTCCCACGCCGACCCACCTGTTCGCGTCCCTGGTCGGCCTCCACAGCAGCAGTGAGCGGCCACGGGAGACGCTCATCCCGCTCGCCGAACGGCTTGGCCTGGCCGTGGACTCGCGGTTCCGCAAGGAGGAGCTCGCCGGCCTGGTGCGGGCCGTCGAGGCGACCGATGGGATCGTGCTCATCGCGTGGGAGCACCGCCTGATCCCATCGATCGCGACCATGCTCGTCGGCGACACGTCCCGTGTGCCCCAGGACTGGCCGGACGACCGATACGACGTCGTGTGGGTCGTCGAGGGCGACGGGCCGGGCGATGGCCGGGTGTTGCGGCAAGTCCCCGAGATGGTCCTCGGCGGCGATCAGCCGGCCGGCATCGCTCCGGTCCCTCAGGCCTGATCAGAGG
>DASXVG010000030.1:0-43852 GCA_036504355.1 Candidatus Limnocylindrales bacterium | reverse complement strand
GTCCCGACGACTGGATCGGACTGTCGGACGTTGCCTCGATCACGGGGCGCGACGGCCAAATGGTCCGCCGCATCATCCGGGCCCTGGCGATCCCGACCATGGCGGACCCGGCCGACGGCCGGGCGAAGATGATCCCGTGGGACGCGGTCCTGCGGGTCTGGCGGTACCCGAGCCGCGCGGAGGCCGTGCGCACCGTCCGCGTCCACCGCGTGTCCGATGGGACCGAGCTGACGCTGACAGTCCGCCAGCCGCGGCGCTAGACTCTGCCTATCGCGCCCGCGCGCGAGCATCACCCTAGTCACCCGCAGAACACTTCTCGCACGCTCGGGCGAGTGGCGATGGCGGCTCTGGCACCCGCGGTACCAGCATCACCTTGCCAAGGTGAGGGTCGCGGGTTCGAGTCCCGTCTTCCGCTCCATTCTCCTCCCCGTACAGAGATCGACTTCCGGCACCGCTGCCCCTTCGTCTAGTGGTAGGACAGCGGACTTTGGATCCGTTAGCCGAGGTTCGAATCCTCGAGGGGCAGCCACTCAGACAGCATCCCCGGCGGCCTCGCCGGACACCGGCGACGTGGCGAAGAGGCCTAACGCGGGGGTCTGCAAAACCCTTATTCATCGGTTCGAATCCGATCGTCGCCTCCACCGACTCTCACTGACCCCGGGCCGTGCGCCCGGGGTCCTTCGTGTGCGGCGTCGTGCGCAGACGCTGCGGACGAGCGACAGCGGCCGGCTCCCGCCGCTGCGACAGGGTTGCCCATCGACGGAGCCGCCTGCTGCTCCGCCCCGTACGATGGCGGCGCGCCGAGGTGGCGGAATGGCAGACGCAGCGGTCTTAAACACCGCAGGGGGCAACCCCGTGAGGGTTCGAGTCCCTCCCTCGGCACCACGAAGCTGCTAAGGCCGTCCCGCTTCGATCCATGCGGCGACCCAATTGCCTGCGATCGAGCGCTGGGCATCGCCGAGCTTGATAGCCCCGTCGCAGACCCGCCGGTTGAGTTCGTCCTCGAGGTCGTCCTTCTCGTCCGCGCCGATCGCGGTGCCGTCAGGAAGCGTCGCCGTCATCGGCTGCGGCCAGAGATTGCGTGGATCGCGAGGGGCTCCGCCGAGTTCGAGCGGGACGAGATGGTCTTCCTGATAGTGGCTGCGGTCCCTGTCTGCATACCCGTACTCGACGATCTGGGCGATCTTGAGCGCCCCCGTGTACAACGATGGCGGTCGAACCGTCTTCGTCCAGCCAGCCTTGCAGATCGTTTCCGCGAGGTTGTCCGGGCGCACCCTCGGGTTGATGGCACCAGGCGTCAGAGCAGGGTTCGGCAGACCTGAGCGACCTGGCGGAGTACTCGCCTCCGAGTCTGAGGATCTCGTTGGAGCTGCGGTCGGCATGGTGAGTACGACGGACGGACCGCGGAACCAGTAGCCGATGCCGATGGACACGACAATGACGGCTGCGAGGCTCGCGGCGACGAGAAATCCACGCCGCATCTACTTGACGGTGATGCTCGTGCGTGCGTCGCCCGCGCGGCCCGACAAGCTGCACGCAATGTAGACATCGACTCTCTGCGGGTTTGTCGCTCGGCCAACGGTCCACGACCACGTCACCTTGCCGTTGCTCCCGGCCCTCTTGTCTCCCAGGCCCTTGGCCGTGGATCGGCCCGATTCGTACTCAACGTCGATCGAGCAGCGGGCAGCCCTCTTGGTCGTGATCGTGACCGAAGCGGTCTGTCCCGGCAGCCTCGTCTTCGTCACGGATGACACCTTGACCGCAAGCGGCCTCCAGCTTGGTGCAGGCGTGGGCTCGGTTCCCGTTGTCGAGTCGGCCGACGGCTCTGCCGAGATCTCCTCGACCGCGAGCGGCGTCGGGCTCGTCGTTTCGGGAGATGCGTCGACTGTCGGAACAGCGGCGGCAGTCGGGAGGCCGGCGAGCGGTTCGACCGCCGTTCCGGCGTCGCCACAGGCGACCAGCACCAATGAGATTGCCAGAGCGCGGGCGGCCATCAATCGTCGACTCGAGAACAGCGATGTGGCCATTGCAGGCACTAGCGTAGGGCGCGGCGACACCTGCGTCCCCGTGCCGATGGTCACCCGGTCACAGGGTTCCAGTCAACCCGGGGACAATGCCTGCGGCGTCGGCGCAACTCCCGGTCAAGGAGCGTCGGATCCGAGACCGGGAGACGTGTAGGCTCGCCGGCATGGAAGAGACCGCCACGCCGGCCCATGCCCGCGACCGCTACAACGACTTCATCAAGAGTCACGAGATCGCCTGGGAGCTGCTGTTTGGTGGGCTCGCGCTGCTCTGGGTGGCCGTCGGGTTCATGGACCAGCAGTACGGCGAGAGCGCGGTGATCGCGACGCTGGAGATCGCGCTTTGGTGTGCCTTCTTCCTCGAGTTCACCTCGAGACTCGCCGCCGTCCGCGATCGGCGTTCGTATGCGCGCGAGCACCTGATCGATGCCATCGCCTTGATCCCGGCCGTGCGTGGCCTGCGGCTCCTTCGGCTGCTGCGTCTGCTGCGCCTGGTCCGCGCATTCGCCGGTATCTATCGCGCCGGGATGCAGTTCGAGCGCGTCGCGCGCCACCGAGGGTTCGCCACGCTCCTCGTCGTCTAGATTACGACGATGGTCGTCTGCTCAATCTTCGTCTACATCGCCGAGAACGGGGGCCCACAGTCGCTCATGGCCAACCCGTTCGATGCGCTCTGGTGGGGCGTGACAACGATGACGACCGTGGGCTACGGCGATACCTACCCGGTGACGCCGGAGGGCCGCCTCGGCGCAATGGTGCTCATGATCCTCGGGATCGGGCTGTTCTCGGCCATCACTGCGACAATCACCAGCATCCTGACAGCGTCGCGTGATCCGGTGTCCGGCACCACGGACGTGGCCGCCAACCTTGGCCGACTGGCCGATCTGTGGGATCGGGGTGCCCTGACGGACGATGAGTACGCCAGTGCAAAGTCGCTGCTGCTGAGCGGTCTCCCCGAGATGCGCACCTGAAGCAGGCTTGGGGCCTGCCGGCGAAACACAAGAGCGCAGCTCCCGGACGCCTGCCCACCGGCAGTCTGCCAGCGGCCGAGTCGCGGCCGTACCGCAGCACGAGGCTGCGTTCAGCTTAGGCCATCGACCCCCGGACCGGCCGCTCGCTGCATCGCGACGAGGGAGTCCGGATCGACGTCCAGGGCCTCGTAGTGCGTGACGCGGACGTCCTCTGCGAGCTGCTCGGCGCCGGGCATCAGCCGTGGCTTCGCGAGCTGTTCGCCAGCCCAGCCGTAGAGCGAGGCGGCGTCGCGCCACTCCTCGAACAGCATGACCTCCTCGAACGGCCCGTTGGCCTGGCGGGCGAGCTTGACGTACACGAGGCCTTCGTGCTCTCGCATCCGGGGCAGCTGCTGGCGCAGGAGATCCTCGAACCGGGCGGCGTTGTGCTGGGCGATGCGGGCGGTGAGGACGCGAACGATCACGCCGGGATCATAGGGCGGGGGCGACCGGGAGCGACCTATCGAACGTCCGACAGATCCGTCAGCCAGTGCGGCGTCGCTGCGGCGCTACCGCCTGCCGAACAGGCCGCGGCGCTCCTTCTTCGGCTCTTGCGACGAACCGGACGCACCCGCGGCGGGCGCGGTGGTCGCCTTGCCCAGCACGACGTCCGCAAGGTCGCGGAGCCGCGTTGCCGCCGCCGACTTTGGGCTGCCGATGATGACCGGCACGCCTTCGTTGGCGGCCTTGAGGTAGGCGAGGGGGTCGTACGGGAGGTCGCTGGTGATCGGGGCGCCGAGCGCCGTCTCGATGTCGCTGCGCCGGAGCAGGTCTCGGGCGAACGTGTTGTTGAGCACGAACACCGTCTGGCCGCCCATCGCGCCGGTCTCGCTCAGCTGGTCCGTGAGGAGGTGGACCGCGTTGAGCGCCGGGATCTCCGGGACCACCGGGACGACGACCGTGTCCGAGCGCGAGAAGATCGCGAGCATCCGGTCGTCGAGCGTCGCGCCGGCGTCGAGGATCACGACCTCGTACGCCTCGAGCGCCCGGGCCAGCACGAGCTCGACGAGCTCGGCGGTGATGAGCGACGCGAAGCCCGGGGTCGGCGGTGCGGTGATGATCTGCAGCCCGCTCGGGTGGTGGATCGTGTACGTCCGGAACAGGTCCGGCTCGTGCAGCGCCGAGTCGTCCCGGACGAGCTCCAGGAGGCCCTGCTTCGGCTGGAGGTTCAGGTGCGACGCGACCTGGCCGAACGACAGGTCGAGGTCGATGAGCAACGTCGACTTCGCGTGGCGCTCCGCCGAGATGAGGGCGAGGTTGGTGGCGATCGTCGTGGTCCCGACGCCGCCCTTGGGGCTGAACACCGCGATGATCCGGCGGGCATCGGGGTCGCCGATCGACGCCGACGCGAGCGTGGAGACGGGTGTCGCGCTCAGCGACCGCTGGAAGCGCAGCGAGACCGCCTCGACGCGCGCCTCGAGCTCCACGGGATCGAACGGCTTCGTGATGACCTCGTCGGCGCCGGCCTCGAGCAGGGTGATCCGCTCCTCGAGATTGTCGGCCTGGGCGATGGCGAGGACCGGGATCTTCGCGGTGGCTTCGTCGCGCCGCAGCTCTTCGACGACCGCCGCAACCGTGAGCGGTGGCGCCACCCTGTCGATCATGACGAGGCTGTAGCCGGCCGCGGTGGCGAACAGGTCCACGGAGTCGCTGACGACGGTCACGCCGTGACCGGGACGGCTCAACGCGGCGGTGAGCGAGTCGGCGGCTGCGCGATCGATGGTGAGGAGGAGGATCGAGAGCTGCACGGGGTCCCCGGGACGGTTCGGTGGGCGGTGTCCGCGAGAGGATACAACGGGCCGGGCGCGGACCCGCCGGGCCGTCGCGGGGGGCGCTCGCGAACGCCCGTGCTATCCTTCGGCCGTCCTTTCGGCTCCGCATCGGCATGTCCGTCAGCGGGGCAGATCCCATTGGAAGGAGTAGAGCAGGCCGTGCGCCGCTATGAACTCATGCTCATCATTCGGCCCGACGCGCCGGATGAGAAGGCCGCCGCGGTCATCGACCGCACCACCCGCTATGTCGTCGCCTCCGGCGGGCAGATCGTCAAGGTCGCGCCCTGGGGCCGTCGCCGACTCGCCTATCCGATCGACCGCCACCGCGACGGCTCGTACCACATCGTGGTGTTCGAGTCGCCGGCCGAGGCCATCGCGGAGCTGGAGCGCAGCCTCCAGATCACCGAAGAGGTCCTCCGCTACCTCGTGACGCGTGCCGAGAAGCCCGTGAGGGCCCGCCGCGACGCAGGCTCGACCGAGGATGGCGAGGAAGACGTCGACGACGCCGACATCCCGCCCGTGGTCGATGAGGCCGACGACGCGGACGCGGACGACCTCGATGTCCCCGAGGCCGTCGACGAGTCCGAGTCCGAGGCCGCGCCCGCGGCCATCGACTGAGCGAGGAGCCGGCAATGGCGTCGTTCTCGAAGGCCATGATCATCGGCAACCTCGGGCGTGACCCCGAGATGCGCTACACGCCGAACGGCCGTCCCGTGACCGAGTTCAGCGTCGCGGTCAACCAGAGCACCAAGAACCAGCAGACCAACGAGTGGGTCGAGGCGACCGACTGGTTCCGGGTCACCGTCTGGGGCGACCGCGCCGAGCGCACCGCCGAGCAGCTCCGCAAGGGCAACCGCGTATTCGTCGAGGGCCGCTTCCGCACCCGGGAGTTCGAGACCAAGGATGGACAGAAGCGGATCTCGCTGGAGATCACGGCGGACAACGTCGTGAGCCTCGAGGCGCGCGTCCGGGACGAAGAGGGTGGCGGCGGCTCGTTCAACGCCCCGTCCGGTGGCTTCGGCGGGGGCGACACCGCGCCCGTCCGGCCCACCCGGCCCTCGGCCCCGTCCGCCCCGTCCGACGACGACCTGGACGACCTTCCCTTCTGACCCTTCTCGCGGCCGAGCGCCGCTGACGGCGGGTGCGCCCGCCACACCAGGAGACATCACCCATGCCGCCCCGCACCAAGAAGCGCGACGACTACTACCGCGATCGCCGGCGCCGGAAGGTCTGCTCCTTCTGCGCCGACAAGACCGTCGCGATCGACTACAAGGAGGTCAACCGCCTCCGCCGCTATCTCTCCGAGCGCGCCAAGATCGAGCCGCGCCGGAAGACGGGCACCTGCGCCGCGCACCAGCGCGAGCTTGCCGTCGCGCTGAAGCGTGCCCGGCACGTGGCGCTCCTGCCGTACGCGCCGCAGCACCTCCGCCCCTGACACGGGTGACGGGCCCCGCACGCACCTGTCCGGAGGCCGGGCGCGGTCCGGCTGCCCGGCGATGATCGCGGGCCTCGTCCTGCTGGCCGGCGGCGCCGCCGTCGGCCTGTTCGGCTCGCTGCTCGGTCTCGGTGGCGGGATCCTCCTGGTCCCGCTGCTCACGCTCGGGTTCGGGCGTCCGTTGCGCGAGGCCGTCGCGATCTCGCTCGTCTCGGTCATCGTGACCTCGAGCGCGGGCGCGGGCATCTACCTGCGCAGGCACGTCGCGAACCTGCGCCTGGGCATGGTCCTGGAGCTGTTCACCGCGTGCGGTGCGCTGCTCGGCGGGCTCATCGCCTTCGCGCTGCCCGTCCCCGTCCTCGAGGGGCTGTTCGCGGCCCTGCTGGCGTACGTCGCGTTCAACATGCTCCGCCGCCGGCCGCCCAAGGCGACGGCAACGCCGCAGCCGCCCGCTGACGAGGTGCTCGTGCCGCCGTCCGGCGAGGGCACCGACCCGGTCGCGCTGCCGGCCGCGTCCCGGGCGACGGCGGTCCCGCCGGTGGCCGTCGTGCCGACGCCGGCTGTGCCGATGCCCTCGACGTGGCCGTTCGTCCGGAGCCTGTCCGGGCCCGGGTACACGGTGACGCGGATGCCGTTCGGCGTCGTGGGGGCGGTGTTCGCCGGTATCGTCTCCGCGCTCCTGGGAGTCGGCGGCGGGATCGTCAAGGTGCCCCTGATGAACCTCGCGATGGGCGTCCCGCTCAAGGTCGCGACCGCCACCAGCAACATGATGATCGGCATCACGGCCACGTCGTCCGCCGTGATCTACCTCCTGCGGGACGAGATCAACCCGTACATCGCGGGCCCGGTGGCGCTGGGTGTGTTCGTTGGCGCCTCCGTCGGGGCCCGGGTCATCAACCGGATCGACACCGCGTTCCTCCAGAACCTGTTCGTCGCGGTGCTGATCGTGACCGCGGCCCAGATGGCCGCCAAGGCGGTCGGCCTGTGAGCGCCGCCCCCGACCCGCGCGTGAACGAGACGGCGTACCGGCTCGAGGCGCGTATCTCGAGGCTGCTCGTCGCGGGGACCTACCTCGCGATCGGGCTCGTGCTCGTCGGCGTGGTCGCAATGCTCGCCACGGGGGTCGATCCACTCGCCCTCGCCACGCCGACGTTCGATGCCGGCCGGATCCCCGCGGACGTCGCGGCCGGACGCCCGGAGGGCTTCCTGTGGCTCGGGCTCATCGCGGTGCTCGTCCTGCCGCTCGGCCGCGTCAGCGTGGCGGGCGTCGGGTTCCTCGCCGCCCGGGACACGCGGCTCGCGCTCGTGTCGCTGGCCGTGCTGCTCGTCGTCAGCGCCTCCATCCTCGCCGCCGTGGGCCTGGAGCGGTAGATGGACATCCTCGTGCTCGCGATCGCGTTCGTGGTCATCCTGCTCGGTGCCGAGCTGTTCACCAACGGGATCGAGTGGTTCGGGCGCAAGCTCGAGCTCGCCGAGGGCGCCGTGGGGTCCGTCCTCGCCGCGGTGGGCACCGCGCTCCCCGAGACGATGATCCCCATCATCGCGATCTCGTTCGGGGGCGGTGGCGCGGCGACCGATGCCGTGGGCGTGGGCGCGATCCTCGGGGCGCCGTTCATGCTCTCGACGCTCGCGATGTTCGTGACGGGCATCGGCGTGATCGCCTTCCGCAAGCGGCGCGCCACGGGGACGCGGATGGTCGTCGACACCACCGTGCTCGTCCACGACATCCGTTACTTCGTCATCGCCTACGCCCTCGCGATCAGCGCCGCGTTCCTGCCGCAGGGCCTGGCAGCCCTCAAGTACGGTGTCGCGGCGGTCCTCATCGGCATCTACGTCTACTACGTGAAGGGCCACCTGGACGCCGAGGGTGACGGGGGCGACGGCGACCTCGCGCCGCTGCGCTTCCGGCGCGTGGACCGGCGCGGCTACCGCCGCGACCCTTCCGTGCCGCGGCTGCGGATCATCAACGTCCAGGTCGTCGCGGCGCTCGCCTGCATCGTCGGCGGCGCCTACCTGTTCGTCGGGGCGGTCGACCGGCTCGCTGCCGCCGCCAACGTGAGCGAGCTCCTGCTCGCGCTCGTCATCGCGCCGATCGCCACCGAGCTGCCGGAGAAGTTCAACTCGCTGATCTGGGTCCGCCAGGGCAAGGACACGCTGGCGATGGGCAACATCACGGGCGCGATGGTCTTCCAGTCCGCGATCCCCACCGTCGTCGCCCTCGTCCTGGCCGGGTCGGCCTGGACCGTGACGGAGGATTCGCTGCTGGCGTTCGCGTCCGCAGGGATGGCGTTCGTTGCCGTGGCCGCGATCTTCGGGCCGATGTGGCGACGCGCGCGCCTCGACGGCCGCTCGCTGCTCGTGGGCGGGGTGCTGTACCTCGCGTACCTGGCGCTGGTCCTCCTGGCGATCACCGGGATCCTGCCGCTCGGCTGACGTGGGGCGGGCCGTCCGGCCGGGGTGGGCCGGAACGGCTGCGTGCTAGAGTCCGGTGACCGACGAAGGCATTCGCGGCGTCCACGCCGCACGCGACCTGGAGCCCGCCAGATGATCACCCAGCAGCCGTCCGCGTCCGAGGCGCCCACGCCGGCGCCGCAGCCCCGTCCCCTCGAGGACCTGATCGCCTACTTCGAGGGCGAGTACGTCCCGTTGCGCGATGCCAAGGTCAGCATCATGACCCATGCGTTCATGTACGGGACGGCGACGTTCGAGGGCATCCGCGGCTACTGGAACGCGGACCAGCAGCAGCTGTACGTGCTGTTCGTCCGGGAGCACGCGGAGCGCATCCGCAACAGCGCGAAGATGCTGCTCATGGAGGACCTCCCGTCCACGGACGAGCTGGTGGGGATCATCCTCGAGACGGTCCGCCGCAACGGGTTCGCCGAGGACGTCTACGTCCGGCCATCGTTCTACAAGAGCACCAAGGCGATCGGCGTCCGGCTCCACCACCTCGAGCACGAGCTGTACGTCATCGCGACGCCGTTCGGGAACTACATCGACACCGAGAAGGGCGTGCGGGTGATGTCCTCCTCGTGGCGCCGCAACGCGGACGAGGCGCTGCCCGCCCGGGGCAAGCTCGTGGGCGGCTACGTGAACATGGCCTTCCAGAAGTCCGAGGCGGAGCTGAACGGCTTCGACGAGGCGCTGGTGATGACACCCGACGGCCACGCGTCCGAGGGTTCCGCTGCCAACCTGTTCGTCGTCCGCGACGGCCTGCTGCTCACCCCGCCGGTGTCCGACGACATCCTGGAGGGCGTGACGCGCAAGGCGATCCTCAAGCTCGCGGCCGACCTGGGCATCCCGTCCGAGGTCCGTTCGATCGACCGCTCCGAGCTCTACGTGTGCGACGAGATGTTCTTCGTGGGGACCGGTGTCCAGGTGAGCCCCGTGATCGAGATCGACCATCGCCCGGTCGGCACCGGCGCCGTCGGTGCGATCACCGGCCGGATCAGCGAGCGCTACTTCGCTGCCGTCCGCGGCAACCTCCCCGAGTACCGCGACTGGCTGACGCCCGTCGGGGGCTGAGCGCGGGGGCGACCCGAGACTCGAACCGGCCGGCGCCGCGAGACGCCGGCCGTGCTGCGTCCCGGCGAATGGAGCGCGGCGGTCAGCCGACCGCGTCGATGTCCAGGGTCGGGGCGTCCTTGCCCAGCGTGACCACGATGTCGACCGTGACCTTGGGGTCGGTGGCCGTCGTCACGGTCGCCTTGAACCGCTTCTCGAGGTAGGCGATCGTGCTCGCGAGCTCGGTCTCGGCGCCGTTGTAGACGACGATCGTCGTCTTCGCGGGCCGGTCGGTCGTCTGGCGTCGCGGCGCCGACGCGGTGATCCCCTGGTACTCGAGATACGAGGCCGTGCTCGTCTCGAGGCCGGCGCGTCCCGAGCCGTTGATCACCCACAGCGTCGCGGCCTCCTCCTCGAGCTGCTCGCGGCGGGCGAGGAGCTGCGGGGTGATGTTGAAGGCCTGGTCCACGGCCCGCCGGATGCGCGCGACGTTGGGGGTGATGATGTAGCCGCGGTCGCTGTGCTGGAACTCGGTGGCGTAGTAGGTGGGCGAGAACACGAACGAGCGGATGTTCTTCGTGTCCACGCTCTCCGCGAGGGACAGGAGCTTCGGCAGGTCCCTCGTCTTGATGTCGGTCTTCACCGAGTCCTTGAGCGCGTTCACGAGATCCGGCAGGTTGGCCACGATCGCCTGGGCGTTCATCTGCTCGCGGAGCGACAGGAGCACCCGCTGCTGGCGCCGGCCGCGGTCGAAGTCGGTCGCGCGGTGGCGGGAGCGGGCATAGATGAGCGCCTCGCCGCCGCTCATGTGCTGGGGCCCTGCCGGGATGTAGATGCGCGCGAGGGCGCCGCCGGGCATCGGGTACTGGCTCTCCGCGACGGGGATCTGGACGTTGATGTTCACGCCGCCCAGGGCGTTGACGACCTTCCGGAAGCCTTCGAAGTTGACGAGCGCGTAGTAGCGGATGTCGAGGCCGTACAGCTCGCCGAGGAGGCCCTTCAGAGCCGCGAAGCCCCGAGCGTTCTGGGACGTGCCCGGCCACAGATCCGTGCGGTTGCGGTTCTGGGTGAACCAGCTGTTGATCTTGCCCCGGTAGACGCTGCCCCACACGGAGCGCGCGTTCGAGGGGACCGGGACGTCGACCATGTCGCGGGGGACCTGGAACATGGCGACCTCGCCGGTCGAGGGGTCGACGGACACCACGATCATCGTGTCGGTGTTGAAGCTGGAGTCGCCCGGGCGCTGGTCCGAGCCCACGAGGAGCACGTTGAGCCGCTCCTTGCCGTCCCACGGCGGCAGCGTCGGGGCCGGGGTGCCGGTCGCCCCGGAGCCCTCGGGGGTCGGAAGCACGTCGGTCGGAGACGCCTCGACGCTCGCGGACGCGGACGGCTGCGATGTCCCGCCGCCCGCGGTGAGCGACGGTGACGGCGTCCCCGACGAGCAGTCGGGATTGGTGTCGTCCTCGCTGAACACGCACTGGACGAGGTTGAGCGCGAGGGCGTTGTAGCGCGCGACGGCGAGGTGCGCACCGGCCATCACGACGAGGACCGCCAGCAGTCCGCCGATCGACACGATGCTCAGCGGGGAGCGGGCGCGGCCGCCGTGGGTGACGCGTCCCGTCGCGGCCTCGATGCGGGCCCGGTCGGCGTCATTGAGGAAGCGGGCGACGTTCCACGCGTCGATCGCTGCGATGACGCGGTAGATCAGGAGGCCCAGGTTGAGCACGAACAGCGCCTGGAGCACGGACTCCTGGGCGAAGAACCCGAGGACGTCGTTGCGGTCGGCCCGCAGGACGATCCCGCCGATGAGCGCGATGCCCAGCAGGGGTGCGGCAGCGAACGCCAGCGCCCGGCCGAACGCGCCGGCATAGGCATGGCCGAGACCGGGGAACAGGAGCGACAGGAAGGCCGACGCGAATGCGGACCGCTGTCGCGGTGGGCGCTCCTTCCGCTCGGGAACGGGCGCCGCCTGGGGGTTCGACATCGCGCGGAATGATACGCGCTGACCGGGATCCGGGCGGTGAGCCATGGTCACGGGGGAGGGACGGACGGACGTCGCGGCGCGCGACGCCCGCGTTCCGTATCCTTGGAGCCCGCCGCGCCATGGCATCGCAGATCCCCGGCGCCCACCCGAGGCCCGATGTTCCGTCCCGTCACCGCCAAGCCCGACTTCGTCGCCCAGGAGCACGAGCTGCTCCGCGAGTGGGCCGATCGACGGACGTTCGCGCGCCTGCGCGCGCAGAACGAGGGCGGGCCGCGTTGGAGCTTCCTCGACGGCCCGATCACCGCGAACAACCCGATGGGCGTCCACCACGCGTGGGGGCGTGCCTACAAGGACCTCTACCAGCGCTTCCACGCGATGCAGGGCGAGGACCAGCGCTACCAGAACGGGTTCGACTGCCAGGGGCTGTGGGTCGAGGTCAACGTGGAGCGGGACCTCGGGTTCACGTCGAAGCGCGACATCGAGGCGTTCGGCATCGACCGCTTCGTGACGCTGTGCAAGCAGCGGGTGCTGACCTACGCCGCCCGCCAGACGGAGCAGTCGATCCGGCTCGGCATGTGGATGGACTGGAACGACCCGGCCGAGCTGCGCCGTCTCCACGACCTGCTCGGGTCGGACCCGACGGCCGTGACGACGATCCAGGGACCGGACGGCCCGGTGACCGACAGCGTGGAGATGCTCGTCGGACGACTCGGGATGCCCGAGGTCGGCGGGTCGTACTTCACGTTCAGCAACGAGAACAACGACCTCATCTGGGGCTTCCTCGCCGAGTGCCACCGCCGGGGCTGGCTGTACAAGGGCCACGACACGATGCCGTGGTGCCCGCGCTGCGGGACCGGGCTGTCCCAGATGGAGATGAACGAGGGCTACCAGGACCGCGAGGATCCCGGGCTCACCGTGCGCTTCCCGCTCGTGGACCGGCCGGGCGAGTTCCTGCTCGTGTGGACCACGACGCCGTGGACGCTGACCTCGAACGTGGCGGCCGCGGTCGGGAAGGACCTGCGCTACGTGAAGGTCCGCCAGGGCGACGACGCCTTCTGGCTCGGCAAGGGGACGCTGAAGACCGCGCTCCAGGGTCCGTTCACCGTCGAGGACGAGGTCGCCGGGTCAGCCCTCGTGGGCTGGCGCTACACCGGTCCCTATGACGCGCTGCCCGCGGTCGCGACGGCGTTCGGGGATGCGGGCTACGAGCACCGCGTCGTCGAGTGGGCAGAGGTCGGGGAGGACGAGGGCACGGGGATCGTCCACATCGCCCCGGGCTGCGGCGCCGAGGACTACCAGCTGGGCAAGGCGATCGGGCTGCCGGTCATCGGTCCCATCGACGAGGATGGCCGCTACCTCGAGGGCTTCGGCTGGCTCACCGGCCTCGAGGCGCCCGCGGTCGCGGAGCGGATCGTCGACGACCTGGAGCGGCGCGGGTTCTTCTACCACCTCGAGCCGTACACGCACCGCTACCCGCACTGCTGGCGCTGCGGCACGCCGCTGCTGTCCCGGCTGGTGGACGAGTGGTTCATCTCGATGGGCGAGGTCTACGACCAGCCGCGCGAGACCCTCACCGCCGCGCAGGTCGACGCCAGCCTGCGCTACCAGATCATGGACGTCGTGGACGCGATCCGGTGGATCCCGGACTTCGGCCACGAGCGCGAGCTCGACTGGCTCCGCAACATGCACGACTGGATGATCAGCAAGAAGCGCTACTGGGGGCTGGCGCTGCCGATCTACGACTGTGGCGAGTGCGGCACGGTCGAGGTGATCGGCGGGCGCGAGGAGCTGGGCGGCAGGGCGATCGAGGGCTGGGAGACGTTCGAGGGCCACACGCCCCACCGGCCGTGGATCGATGCCGTGCGGATCGCCTGCCCGGGCTGCGGTGCCCCCGTGGAGCGGATCAAGGACGTGGGCAACCCGTGGCTCGACGCCGGCATCGTCCCGTTCAGCACGCTGCACTTCCGCGAGGATCCCGCGTATTGGGCCAGGTGGTTCCCGGCCGACTTCATCACGGAGAGCTTTCCGGGCCAGTTCCGCAACTGGTTCTACTCGATGCTCGCCATGTCCACGGTCCTGCGGCGCAGCGAGCCGTTCAGGACGATCTTCGGCTACGCCCTGGTGTTCGGCGAGGACGGGCGCCCGATGCACAAGAGCTGGGGCAACGCGATCGAGTTCGACGAGGCGGCCGACCGGATGGGCGTCGACGTGATGCGCTGGATGTTCGCGAAGGCCCGGCCCGAGGACAACATCCTGTTCGGCTGGCACGCCGCGGACGAGGCGCGGCGGGAGCTGCTCGTCCTGTGGAACGTGTACGCGTTCTTCGTCACCTACGCGCGCCTCGCCGCGTGGACGCCCAGCCACGGGATCGGCGAGGCGATCGAGGCCAGGGACGGCGCGTGGCCCGTCCTCGACCGCTGGATCCTGTCGCGCGCCGCGGGCCTCGCGGCGGAGGTCGGCGCGAGGCTCGCGGACTTCGATGCGGTGGCGGCGACCCGGGCGATCGGCGCCTACATCGATGACCTGTCCACCTGGTACCTGCGCCGGTCGCGCGACCGGATGCGCGCGGGGGCCGATCCCTCGGACCGGGACGCCGCGTTCGCGACGCTCCACGCGGCCCTCGTGAGCCTGTCCCGGACGACCGCGCCGATCCTGCCGTTCCTGTCCGAGACGCTGTACCGCAACCTCGTGGTGACGGTCATCCCCGCGCTGCCGGACAGCGTCCACCTCACGCCCTGGCCTGCCGAGGCGATGGCAGCGCACCGCGACGAGCCGCTGGAGCGCGCGATGGCCCTCGTGCGTGGCGCCGTGGACCTGGCCCGGACGCTGCGGGCGCAGGCCGGCCTTCGGACGCGCCAGCCCCTCGCGACCGCCTGGCTCGCCGTGCCCGATCGCGGGCTCGCGCTCGACGCCGAGCTTCTCGCGCTGTTCACGGACGAGCTCAACGTGCACGCAGTCGAGGTCATCGAGGATGGCTCCGAGCTCGTCGAACGCAAGGTCAAGCCGCTGCTGCCCAGGATCGGGCGGCGCCTCGGTGCCGCGATCCCCGCGGTCATGGCCGCGGCCCGTGAGGGTGCCGTCGAATTCCACGCCGACGGGTCGGTGACGCTGGGCGGCGTGACGCTCGCCGCCGACGAGGTCGAGATCCAGGCGACGCCGCGTCCGGGCACGGCCGTCGCGGACCGCGACGGGCTCGTGGTCGTCCTCGACACCGAGCTCACGCCGGCGCTCCGCGCCGAGGGCGATGCCCGCGAGCTCCAGCGCGCCGTCCAGGACCTGCGCAAGGAGGCCGAGCTCGACCTCGACGACCGCATCGTCCTGTGGGTCGATGGCATCTCGCCGGGGATGACGCCATTCCTCGAGACCATCGGCCGCGAGACGCTGGCGGACGAGGTGGTGCTCGGCGCGCCGCCGGCTGGGATCAGCGTCGCTGCCGTGCGGCTCGACGCCGGCGAGGCTCGCATCGCGCTCCGGCGCACCGGCGAGGGGAATTGACCTCGTGACGGGACCGGCACCCGCCGTGGAGCTGCTCGGGGACGAATTGCCTGAGGAGGAGATCGTCGACGACGGGGACGCGGCTCCGCCTGGTGCTCCGTCTCCGACAACGAGCGGCACCTGGCCGGGTCCGTCGGCAGCGCGCTGGGTCGCGTTCGCGGGGATCGCGATCATGGCCCTCGTGGTCGACCAGCTGAGCAAGGCCTGGCTGGTGGCCATGCTCCCGGACCCGGGCGACCAGCGGGTGGTCATCGACGGCTGGCTCAACCTCGTCCACGGGCGCAACAGCGGCGCGCTGTTCGGGCTGCTGCCGCAGTCCGCCCCGATCTTCGCGGTCGTGTCGCTCGGCGTGGTTGCCCTCATCGTCGTCTACCACCGGCGGGCCGGCAGGGGCCATCTCACGACGCTCGCGCTCGGACTCCTGCTCGGCGGCGCCATCGGCAACCTCCTCGACCGGCTCCAGTTCGGGTACGTCGTGGACTGGGTGGACATGGGCGTCGGCAGCTGGCGGTTCTTCACCTACAACATCGCCGACGCGGCGATCACGACCGCGATCCTCCTGCTCATCGGCATGGCCCTGCTCCCGCGCCTGGCCGAGTGGGGCGCCGATGGCTGACGCGCCGGGTCCGCTCCCGGCGGACCTCGAGGCCGACGACCTGCTCGACGACGAGCCGCTCGACGACGACCCGGGCCTCCCGCCCGAACCCGCGCCGTCGATCGAGCCCGGCCCGCGCGTCATCGCCGTCCCCGAGGGCGAGATCATCCGGCGCGTGGACCGCTTCGTCGCCGATCGCACGGGGCTGTCGCGCTCCTACGTCCAGAAGCTCATCAGCGAAGGGCTGCTGGTCGACCACGACGGGCGACGGCTGCGCGCGAACTCGGAGCTGCGCGGCGGGGCGGTGACGCTCGAGGTGCCGCCGGCCGAGATCCCGTACCACCTCGAGCCCGACCCGACGATCCCGGTCGAGGTCGTCTACGAGGACGACGACATCCTGATCGTGAACAAGCCCTCGGGTCTCGTGGTCCATCCGGCGCCGGGCCACTGGCGCGGGACGCTCGTCAACGCGCTGCTCGCCCGCGGCGACCACTACGGCGGGATCGCGGGCGTCGCGAGGCCGGGCATCGTCCATCGCCTGGACCGCGACACGTCGGGCCTGATCATCGTCGCCCGGAACGACGCCGCGCAGGCCGGCGTGATGGCGCAGCTCAAGGCGCGCCGGGTGCGCAAGACGTACCTCGCGCTCGCGCTCGGGTCCGTCGGCGCGAGCGTCGGCCGGATCGAGGCGCCGATCGGCAGGGATCCCAAGGACCGCAAGCGGATGGCCGTCGTGGCGGACGGGCGCCGGGCCGTGACCGGCTACCGGGTCCGCGAGCGGTTCGCGGGCTGGACGCTGCTCGAGCTGGACCTGGTCACGGGGCGCACCCACCAGATCCGGGTCCACCTCGCGGCGCTGGGCCACCCGATCGCCGGCGACCCGGTCTACGGGACGGGGACGTCGCGCAAGGGGCCCGACGGGCTCGAACGGCTGTTCCTCCACGCCTGGAAGCTGGAGCTCGTGTCACCGACCTCGGCCCGGCTCGTCCGGGCGGAGGCGCCGCTGCCGCCCGAGCTGGAGCGCGTCCTGGACCTGCTGCGGGCAGGCGAGGCCTCGGCGGGGCGTCGGCCGCAGGGAGGGACGGCGTGACGACACCGGAGGTCATCGAGGGCGCACCCGGCGCGCTGCTCGTGATCATCAGCGGTCCCTCCGGGGTCGGCAAGGACACGATCATCGACGCGCTGCGCGACCGGCCGCGGTCGCCCGACTACCACTACGTCGTGACATGCACGACGAGGCAGCCGCGGCCAGGCGAGATCCCCGGGGTTTCCTACCAGTTCCTCACAGACGAGGCGTTCCACACGCTCGACGACGCGGGTGAGCTGCTGGAGTCGGCCGACGTCCACGGGAACCACTACGGCACGCCCCGGCGCGAGGTCTCGGACGCGCTCGTCGCGGGTCACGACGTGATCCTCAAGATCGACGTGCAGGGTGCGGCAGCGGTCAAGGAGCGCGTCCCGGACGCGCTGCTCGTGTTCATCGTGCCGCCCACGCTCGAGGCCCTCTTCCAGCGCCTGCGCTCGCGCGCGACCGAGACAGCCGACGAGCTGGAGATCCGCCAGCGCAACGCCGCCATCGAGCTCGCCCGCCAGGGCGACTATGACCGGGTCGTGGTCAACGAGACGGGCGAGATCGCCCGGACCGCGGCCGAGATCGAGGCGATCATCGAGCAAGAGAAGCGCCGGAACCCGGACCGGCGGATGCGGATCACGTAGCGTCGATGCTGGAGCTCGAGACCGCGGCAGGCGGGCAGGACGAGCCCCTCGTTGCGGTTGCCGTCGACGCGCCCGGGGGGCCCGGGCCGCGGACGTACACCTACGCCGCGCCGCGAAAGATCGGGCCGCTCGCGGCCGGCGAGGCGGTCCTCGTGCCGTTCGGCAAGGGAGGCCGGCAGGCGATCGGGATCGTGCTCGGTCCCGCAGCTGCAGGGGCGGCTCGTGGCGAGGATGCGCGCGGTGCCGCGGGTCCGACGATCCGGCCTGTGGCCGCACGAGTCCGCTCCGACGGCCCGCTGCTCCCGCCGCTGTCGCTGGCGCTCGCGGGCTTCATCGGCGACCACTACCTCGCCCCGCTCGCGACGGTGATCCGCGCGATGCTCCCGCCGGGCATGCTCGAGCGGCTCGAGCTCGTCGCGGAGGTGACCCCGGCGGGGGAGTCACGGCTCTCCCAGCCGGACCCGGGCCTGCCCGCCGTCGAGCTGGACCTGCTCGACGAGCTGGCCGGGCGAGCGCGCCCCGTCCGCGACCTCTCGACGCCCGAGGGCCGGGCGGGCCTGCTGCGGCGGCTCCGCGCGCTCGCGGCATCGGGGCTCGTGGAGCTCACGTGGACGCTGCTGGGGGCCGCGCTCGGGCCGCGGTATGAGCGGCGGCTGTGGATCACCGAGGCGGGGGCCGACACGGCCGCGGCACTCGCGAAAGGGGAACGGGTCGCGGGGCGGCCCCTCGGGCCGCGCCAGCGGGCTGCCCTCCTGGAGCTCGCGGCGCCGGACGACGCGGCGGACGCCGGCGCGACAACGGACGGCGGCGCGACAACGGATGCCCGCGCGACAACGGACGCGGGCGGCCGGCAGGCCGGACCGCTCGCCGAGCGCCATGGGGCGTCGGCGATCGCGGGGCTCGTCCGACGGGGCCTCGTCCGGGCGGAGGTCCGGGAGCGGCCACGGCGGCCCCTGGCCGATCGGCCGGTGGGCCTCCGCGGCGCTCGGCCCCCGGCATCGGCGTTCACGCCCGACCAGGCGGTCGCGCTCCGGCTGGTGCTCGCGGCCGTGGAAGCCCGCGACCCGACGCCGATCCTGCTCGACGGCGTGACGGGCGGCGGCAAGACGGCGATCTACGTCGAGGCGATCGCGGCGTCGTTTCGCGCGGGCCGCCCGGCGTTGCTGCTCGTGCCCGAGATCGCGCTCGCGACACCCATCACCGACCGGCTGCGCGCGGACCTCCCGGTGCGCGTCGCGATGGCCCACTCGGCGCTCGGGGAAGGGGAGCGTGCCGACGAATGGCGGCGAATCAGGGCGGGCGACGTCGACCTCGTGGTCGGGACTCGGACGGCGTTGCTGGCGCCCCTCGCCGACATCGGCCTCATCGTCGTGGACGAGGAGCACGAGGCCGCCTACAAGAGCGACCGGACCCCGCGCTTCCAGGCGCGCGACGCGGCGCTCGAGCTGGGGCGCCTCGCCGGGGCCGCGGTCGTGCTCGGCAGCGCGACCCCCTCGGTCGAGAGCATGGGCCACGCCCGGGCGGGCCGGTACCGGCGCGCCGTGCTCCCGGTGCGGGCCGCGGGCCTCGAGCCCGAGGTCATCGCGGTCGACATGCGGGCGGAGCTCGCGGCCGGCAACCGCGGGCTGTTCTCCGACGCCCTGTCGGGCGCCCTGGCGGCGCTGGACACGGAGCATGGGGACCGTGCGATCCTCGTCCTCAACCGGCGCGGGACGGCATCCGTCGTCGTGTGCCGCGACTGCGGGACGGTCCAGCGCTGCCCCGACTGCGACCGGCCGCTCGTCTACCACCAGGCCGGCACGACGCTGCGCTGTCACCACTGCGGCCGCGCGTGGCCACCCGCGACGCGCTGCCCGTCGTGCGCCTCGCCCCGGATCCGCTACCTCGGTGGCGGCACCGAGCGCGTCGAGCGCGAGGTCCGCGACCGCTTCCCGGGACTCCGGGTCGCCCGGCTCGACCGGGACGTCGTGGAGCGCAAGGGTGCGGCCGACCGGGTGCTCGACGACTTCACGGCGGGCCGGACGAACGTGCTCGTGGGCACGAGCCTCGTCGCCAAGGGCCTGGACGTCCCGGAGGTCACCCTCGTCGGCGTCGTCTCGGCCGACATCGCGCTCAACCTGCCCGACGAGCGGGCATCGGAGCGGACGTACCAGCTCCTCGCGCAGGCCGTGGGTCGGGCGGGACGCGGCGAGCATCGCGGGATTGCCCTCATCCAGACCTACCGGCCCGACCATCGGGCGATCAGGGCGGTCGTCGACGGCGACGCCGCAGCGTTCTACGACGAGGAGCTCGCGCTGCGCAAGCGGTTCGGGTCGCCGCCGTTCGGCCGACTGCTGAAGCTGACGGTGGGGCTGCCGGACCGCGAGGCCGCGGAGCGCGAGGCGCTCGACATGGCCGATCGGCTGCGGGCTCGCGCGACGGCCGAAGGCACCGGCATCCAGGTCGCCGGACCGGCGCCCGCGTATGTCGCGCGGCGGGCGGAGAAGTGGCGCTACAACATCGTCCTGCGCGGCGCAGCGCCGGCGGCCCTGCTCGACCCGCCGCCGGGTGCCCCGTGGTCGGTGGACGTGGACCCGGAGTCGCTGCTCTGAGCCCCGCATCGGCCTGACTGTCCGGCGCGCGGAACCCCATGAGGGTCGGCTGGCACGTGCGCGAATCAGCGGGACGGCGACAATGGACGGTGACGGGGCCCGGTTCGCACGCCTCGCAGAAGGAGACACAATGACCGACCAGAACCCCAACGAGACCACGCCGCCGGGCGGCGACCCGTTTACGGCCGAGCCCGGCCCGGCCCCCGACGCCGCGGGCGACGGCACCGGGGCCGCGAAGAGCCGCGAGTGGCTTGCGCAGCTCGAGTCGATGATCAACGACGTCGCGACGCAGGCCGCGCCCGTTGCGCGCCAGATCGCCGCCAAGGCGGCGGAGCTCACGGCTGTCGCGGCCGTCAAGGCGGGTCCCTTCGCGCAGAAGGCCGCGAACGTCACCAGCGATGCGAGCCACAAGCTCGCGGAGCGCGCCCAGAACCTCGCCACCGAGCTGCGCGGCGACATCGCCGCGGCCACCGGCGCCGACGCCCCGTGGTCGGACAGCGCCGAGTCGGCCGCGGATGCCGTCGATCCTGCACCCGCGGCGACGTTCGAGGACGCGACCTCGACCGCAGACGACACGGCGCCCGGCGGCACGATCTAGGCGTCACGGCGCCCCGACAGCGACCGCCCCGTCCCGCCCGGGACCGGGCGGTTCGTTGCGTATACTCCGCGGATCATGAGCGTTCGACCCATCGTCCTCCTCGGCGACCCGCGGCTCCGGCTGAAGGGCGAGACCGTGGACAGCTTCGGCAAGTACCTCCACGAGCTCCTCGACGACCTGACCGACTCGATGCGCCACGCGCCGGGCGTCGGGCTCGCTGCGCCCCAGCTCGGCGAGCCGCTACGCGCGTGCGTCGTCGAGGTCGAGGGCCACCTGTACGAGCTCGTCAACCCGGAGATCGTGCGTGCCGCGGGCGATGACCGGGACCTGGAGGGATGCCTGTCGATCCCGGGGTACGTGGCATACGTCACCCGCCACGAGAAGGTCTGGGTCGTCGCCCAGAACCGTGTCGGCAAGCGGGTCAAGGTCGCCGGCTCGGGGCTGCTGGGCCGTGCGCTGCAGCACGAGCTCGACCACCTCCAGGGCAAGCTGTACATCGACTATCTCGACTCGATGGAGGAGCTGATCCCGGTGGGCCAGCTCGCCGACGAGGACGAGGACGCGCAGGAGTCCCTGCGACAGCTGGCGTGAGGCCCGCGCCGCCGGACGACGGCCGCGTCCGGACGGTCTTCCTGGGTTCGGGGACCTTCGCCGTCCCGTCGCTCCGCGCGGTCGCCGCTCACCCCCTCCTCCACGTCGTGTGCGTCATCACGGCGGTCCCCAAGCCGGCCGGCAGAAGCCAGCGCTTCACCGCGACCCCCGTCGACGGTGCCGCACGGGCGCTCCACATCGAGCCGGTCCTGACACCGCCGCGGCTGCGCGCACCGGAGGCCATCGACGCGATCCTCGCCCTGCGGCCCGCGCTCGCCGTCCTCGCGGACTACGGGCAGATCGTGCCGCCGCCGCTGCTCGACCTCCCGCATGGGGCGCTCAACCTCCACCCGTCCGCGCTCCCGCGCTACCGCGGCGCCTCGCCGATCCCGGCGACGATCCTTGCCGGCGACGCCGATACCGCGGTCACGCTGATGCGCATGGACGCGGGCCTCGACACGGGGCCGATCGTCGGCCAGGCACGGGCGACCCTCGACGGGACCGAGACGGCGCCGGGGCTGGAGGCGCGGCTGGCGCAGCTCGGTGCCGAGCTGCTCGTCGCCTCGCTGCCCGCCTGGCTCGATGGCTCGCTGCGCGCGGCCCCGCAGGCAACGGAGGGGATCGTTCTCACCCGGCCGCTCCGGCGCGAGGACGGGCGCCTCGACCCGATGCGCCCGGCCGTGTCCCTCGAGCGCGCCGTACGCGCCTACCAGCCATGGCCCGGCACGTTCCTCGAGATCGGCGGGGAGCGGCTCGTCGTCAAGGCGGCGACGGTCGCGCCATCGGGGGATGGCGACGTGCCGGGGAGCCTCGTCGTCGCGGGGGATGCGCCTGCGCTCGCCACCTCGGACGGCCGCCTTGTCCTCGACGAAGTGACGCCGGCCGGCAGGCGCACGATGACCGGGGCCGAGTACGTCCGCGGCCGACGACCGGGACCCTGACCGCGCCGTTCCGCCGTCAGCTGCCGTTGCTTCGCGCCGCGGCCTCCAGCTCCATCCGGTCGAGCCAGTCGTCGACGAGCGCCCGGAACAGGGCCTGACGCTCCGCGGCGACGCCGTGCCCCGCGCGATCGAGGACGGCGAACGTCGCGCGAGGGAGGTCGTCCACCAGGTCCCACGCGTCCAGGTACCCGCACGCGCTGTCCTGGCGGCCGGTGAGGATGAGCGACGGTCCCGCGAACGGTGCGGCGAGGGCCAGGTTCGAGGCCGACAGCGAGAGCGGCCGGCGGAGGCCCCGAAGCGAATCGATATCGGCCGCGAGCACCCCCGGCTTCACCGATGCCCTGAACGCCTCGAGCGTCTCGGGAACCTGGATCACGGCGACCCCGAGCCACATCCGCTCGTCGTCGGCGACGGCTGCCACGGTCTCCGCGTCGCTGACCAGCGCCTCGAACGGTGGCAGGCGCAGTGCTCGCCCGTCCGTCCACACGCTCGGAGTCCAGAGCAGCATGCCGTCGAGGCGGTCGGCGCGGCGCGAGAGCACGCCCCGGGCGAGATGGCCCCCGAATGACACGCCGGCGAGCGCGAACGAGGTCGATCCGGTGAGGCCGTCGATCGCCTCGAGCACGACCTCGAGCATGTCGTCCACCGAGGCGACGTTCCCGATCGGCGTGCCACCCATGCCGGGCAGATCGAGGTAGACACGCCGCCAGCCGGGCCGCCGCTCGAACACCGGTTCCAGGTGGTGGAGCGGCAGCCGGTGATCGGCCGGCAGGCCGTGGAGCATCACGATCGGCCGGCCCTCGCCGATCTCCACGTACTGCAGATCGGTCCCACGCACCGTCCGTCGCATCGAGGCCTCCCTTGGGCCGCAGGCCGCCGTCCTGTCGCGCATGGTAGTCGAGCCGGACCCCGGCGCACTGGCGGCGGGCGGCACGTGTCATCATCGGACTGATGACCGATCCGCAGCCCGTCGTGATCCCGTTCAAGGGACTGCGTCCGGCACCCTCCGCCACCCGCGCACGCGACGAGCGCCCGGGCATCTCGGGCGTCACGGCGGACGAGCTCACGGCCTGGTTCGTCGAGCGCGGCCAGCCTGCGTTCCGGGCCCGTCAGGTCCTGGACGCGGTCTGGGGCTCGAAGCACACGGCGTTCGCCGAGCTCACGACGCTCCCCGCCGCCACGAAGGCCGAGCTGGACGCGTCGTTCCGGTTCGACACCGTCGAGGACAGCGAGGTCCGCTACACGGACGGCGTCCTCACCGAGAAGGCCCTCCACCGCTTGAGCGACGGCCTGCTCATCGAGAGCGTGCTCATGCACTACCCGGCCCGCACGGGCAGCCGCGAGCGCCACACGCTGTGCATCAGCTCGCAGGCGGGCTGTGCGGTGGGCTGCCCGTTCTGCGCGACCGGCGAGCTCGGGATGGAGCGCGACCTCGAGACGGCCGAGATCGTGGACCAGGTCCGCAACGCCGGGCGGCGCCTCGCGCAGGACGGGAGGCATCTCACCAACGTCGTGTTCATGGGCATGGGGGAGCCGCTCCTCAACCTCGACCGCGTCCTCGAGGCCATCTCGGCCCTCAACGACCCGACCCGCTTCGGGCTCGGCGCCCGCCACATCACGGTCAGCTCGTCCGGCGTGGTGCCGGGGATCCGGCGGCTCACGGGGCTGGGCCCGCAGTTCACGCTCGCGATCTCGCTCCATGCGGCGCGCAACGCGCTTCGGGACGTCCTGGTACCGCTCAACCGGCGTTGGCCCGTGGAGGAGGTCGTCGATGCGGCCCGCGAGCACGCGCAGGCGACGGGCCGCCGGGTGACCTACGAGGCGGTGATGATCGACGGCATCAACGACACGGACGTCGACGCCGATGCGATGGCCGCGCTCCTGCGCGACGAGCATGCGCACGTCAACCTCATCCCGATGAACGCGGTCGCGCACACGCCGTGGACCGGGACTCCGATCCCGCGCGTCGAGCGCTTTGCCGCCCGGCTGCGCGACGCGGGCATCGCGACGACGATCCGGTTCAACCGCGGGACCGAGATCGGCGCCGCGTGCGGCCAGCTCGCCGCCGAGCACGCCGGTCAGCCGACCCCGATCGTCGTCCAGCGCCGCCGGGAGCGGCTCGTCACCGAGAGTGCCAAGGCCCTCCGTGGCGAGCGCTCCGACGACCCGGTGCCGGCCGGGGCGGGGGAGGGCTGACGATGAGCGGCGTGTCCGTTCCGCTCGCCGGCCGCGGAGGATCGCGACGCCCGGCGGGCGTGCTCATCGCGGCGTCGATCCTCGACAGCGACCTGGGCGCCCTCGGTGACGAGATCCGCCGCGCCGAGGCCGCGGGCGCGGACCGGATCCACCTCGACGTCATGGATGGCCACTTCGTCCCCAACATCACGTTCGGCTGGAAGACGATCGAGGCGGTCCGGCGGGTCACGGCGCTGCCGTTCGACGCGCACCTCATGATCTCGGAGCCCGGCCGCTGGACCGAGCACTTCCTCGACGCCGGCTGCGACTCGATCACGTTCCACGTCGAGGTCGACAGCGGCCAGGTCCGGCCGGCGCTCGAGCGGATCCGCGATGCGGGCAGGGCGGCGGGGCTGTCCGTGAAGCCCGGCACGCCGCTGAGCGCCCTGGACGCCTATCGCGACCTGCTCGACATCATCCTCGTCATGACCGTGGAGCCCGGCTTCGGCGGGCAGTCGTTCATGGCCGACGTCGCCGACGCCAAGCTCCTGGCCGCACGCGGCTGGCTCGACCCGGCCGGGGCGTCCGAGGTCCAGGTGGACGGTGGCGGACGGGCCGGGACCGCCGGGACGATCGGGCGGGGTGGGACGGACGTCATCGTCGCGGGGTCGGCGCTCTACCGGGCGCCCGACATGGCGGCCGAGGTCGAGCGGATCCGCGCGATCGCCGGGGCCGCGCGCGCCGCGACGCTCGCCGGCTGACGGGTCGTGCGCGCGCTCCTGCAGCGGGTGACCCGCGCCGCCGTGCGCGTCGAGGGCAGCGAGATCGCGGCGATCGAGCGCGGGCTGCTCGTGCTCCTGGGCGTGGGTCATCACGACGACGCCGCGACGGCCGATGCGCTGGCGCGCAGGATCTGCGACCTGCGGATGTTCGAGGACGACGACGGGCGCACGAACCGCTCGCTGCTCGACGTCGGCGGAGCGTGCCTGCTCGTCAGCCAGTTCACGCTCTATGCGGACACCCGTCGCGGGCGCCGTCCGGGCTTCACGGATGCCGCCGCGCCGGACGTCGCGCGCGGGCTGTGGCTCCGCGTGGCGGACGCGATCCGTGCCCGGGGCGTGGCGGTGGGCCTGGGCGAGTTCGGAGCGGAGATGGCCGTGGAGCTCGTGAACGACGGTCCATTCACGATCTGGCTCGACACCGCCGACCGCGCCGGCTGACGCGACTGGGGCCGGACACAGCAAAGCCGGTCGCTGGCACGACCGGCTCGGGTGCCGTGGAGACCCGGTGAGGGCCTAGCGGGCGTTCTTCGTCAGGGTCCGACGGCAGCGCGTGCAGGCGAGCACCTTCTCGGTGCCACCGTTCTTCGCGGGCAGCGTCGTGACCTGGAGGTTCGGCTGGTAGCGGCGGTGGGCGCGGACGCGGTTCATGCCCGACGACTGGGCGTTGAACCCGCCCATCGAGACCTTGCCGCAGATGCTGCAGGCGCGAGCCATGGTCAGGTGGTTCCTCGGATCGGCAGTGTTTCGGGCACGCGTCGGATCAGGTCCGGCGCGAACGGGGTGGTATCGTAGCACAGCCTTCCGGCAGCCCCGCCGGTGCCTGCCGCGGCCCGCCCGATGCCGGACCCGCGCCGCGAGGAGGACGTCGCCCGCGTGACCGCAGATCCCGTTCCCGGCCGCTCGCTCGTCACGAGGCGCGCCATCCGGGACCTCGTGCGCTCCGCCACGCTCTCCGTCTACGGCGTCTCGGGCTTCGTGGGCGGGGGGCCCGTGGGCCGCCTCCTCGAGCGTCTCGGCCTCGCCCAGCCTGGCCTCCACCTCGAGGTCGGCGAGGCGCTCACGGTGGATCTCCAGCTCACCGTCGCGTACGGCCTGCCGATCGCAGAGGTCGCGCGCCAGGTCGAGGCAGCCGTCCGCTACACGCTCCGCCACGCGCTGGATCGGGAGCCCGACCGGGTCACGATCCGCATCGGCCGCATGCGCCACGAGCACGGCATCGCCCCGGCCGCAGACGCAGCCGCGACCGGCGAGCCGCGCTCGTCGGACCTGGCGGGGTCCGGAACGGACGTCGCCTGATGCCCCGCCGCTCGTGCGACGGCGCCGGGTTCCTCGCGGCCTTCCGGTCGGCCGTCGCCGCCCTCGAGGCCAACGTCGACGAGATCAACTCGCTCAACGTCTTCCCAGTCCCCGATGGTGACACGGGCACGAACATGCTCGCCACGGTGCGAGCCGCGCTCGAAGAGGCGGACAAGGCCGGGCCGCTGGCGGACGCGGACCGGATGGCGCATGCCGCGAGCTTCGGGGCGCTCATGGGCGCGCGCGGCAACTCCGGCGTCATCACGAGCCAGATCCTGGCGGGGATCGCGCAGGGCCTCCAGGGCAAGAAGCGCTTCAACGGGCTCGACCTCGCGCATGCGCTCGACGCCGGGACGAAGACCGCGTACAAGGCGGTCGCGAAGCCCGTCGAGGGCACGATCCTGACCGTCATTCGCGAGGCGTCCGCCGCCGCCGTCGCCGCGGCGGAGCGCGACAACAACGTCGAGATGGTCCTCGCCGCGACCGTGGAGGCCGCCGAGCGTGCCGTGGCGAAGACCCCGTCGCTGCTGCCGATCCTGCGCGAGGCCCACGTCGTCGACTCTGGCGGCCAGGGCCTGTTCCGCCTGTTCCAGGGGGCGCTCGAGGCTGCCCGCGGCCGGCCGCTGGACGCGGGGGGCGCCGCCGCGGCCGCGCCCGACGTCACCGAGCGACGCACCGACCACGTGTCGGCCGCCGTGGAGAGCGGCGCCTACGGCTACGAGACGGTCTACCTCCTGCGCGCGCGCCACGGGCACCCGCTCGACATCCCGGCGATCCAGGCGCACCTCGAGAAGATCGGCGACTCCGTCCTCGTCGCCGGCGACGCGGAGTTGGCGAAGATCCACGTCCACAACGACCGTCCCGACAGCGTCATCTCGTACGGGCTCTCGATCGGGACGCTGAGCCGGATCACGATCGAGAACCTCGACGGCCAGGCGCACGACGTCCGCGAGGCCCGCGCCACCGCATTCGTCGAGGAGGGCGGCGGGGCGCGCACGACTCGATCGACATCGGTGGCGGAGGCGATCGGCGCGGGCGAGGAGCTCGATCGCCCGGCTGCCAGCCGGCTCCCACTGGGCATCGTGGCCGTCGTGCCCTCCGACGGCCTGGCGGTCCTGTTCGACGAGCACGCCGCGGGCTTCAAGGAGTTCGTCGCCGTGCGCATCGTGCGCGGTGGCCAGAGCGCGAACCCGAGCACGGGCGAGCTGCTGGACGCGGTCGCGGCCACGCCCGCGGACGAGCTCCTGATCCTGCCCAACAACCCGAACGTGATCCTCGCCGCGAAGCAGGTCGCCACGATGACGGACCGCCGGATCCACGTCGTGCCCACCCGCAACTGCGCCGAGGGCTTCGCATCGCTCCTCGGCCTGGACCCCTCCGATGCCGTCGAGGAGAACGTCCGGGCGATGACCGAGGCGAGCCGCGAGGCCCAGACGATGCAGGTGACCGAGGCCGTGCGCGACGCCACGGTCACCGGTCGCAAGGTCAAGAAGGGCCAGACGATCGCCCTGGACCCGGACGACGGCCTGCTGGCGGTGGACAACGATCCGCACAAGGCGGTGCTCGCGGCGCTCGCGAAGCTGGAGCCCGGGTTCGGCGTCATCACGATCTACTACGGCGAGGGGTCGACGCTCGACGACGCCGAGACCCTGAGCCAGCGGATCCAGGAAGCGGCGCCGGGGCTCGAGGCGGTGGACGTGCTCCACGGGGGCCAGCCGCACTACCGGTACCTGATCTCCGCCGAGTGAGCGATGGCGCGCGGACCCGCCCGAGCGCCCCGCTGCGGGGCAGCCGCGCGCTGACGCCCAAGGTCGTCGTCAAGGCGCCGACGGATCCCGCCGAGCTGCTCGACCAGCCGGTCGGGCTGTCGGGGTTCGCCGCCGCCTCGGTGCTCCGCCGGGCGGGCCGCCGGCTGGGCGTCGAGCGCGTCCGCGACCTGCTGTTCCATCTCCCGCGGCGCTACGACGACCTGCGCGAGATGCGCCGTCTCGACGACCTCCACGCCGCGCCGGACGGGGTCGTGGTCTCGGCGCGCGTGACGGTCACCGACATCCGCGTGCAGCAGACGTTCCGCCGCCGGGTCCAGGTCACCACCGCGTTCCTCGCGGACGAGACCGGGACCGCGGAGGCGACCTGGTTCGGCCGGCGGTTCATCGAGCGCCGGCTCCACGCCGGCGACGAGCTCATCGTGAGCGGCAAGCTGAAGCACCGTGGGTTCGGGATCGTGTTCGACGACCCCGAGTTCCAGCGCGCGGACGCGGCGTCGCTCCTCCACGTCGGCCGGATCGTGCCCGTCTACCGCCTGACCGCCGGGCTCACGGCCGCGAGGCTGCGCCAGGCGATCCGCGAGGCGCTCGACAAGGCCGGGTTCGCGTACCCGGAGTACCTGCCGTCCGAGCTGCGGGCCGCCGAGGACCTGCCACCGATCGCCGACGCCCTCGAGCACGCCCATTACCCCACGTCGTTCGAGGCGCGTGACGGCGCGCTCCGCCGGCTCGCGTTCGACGAGCTCCTCGCGCTCCAGCTGGGGATGGTCGCCCGCCGCCGTGCGCGCGGCCGGGCCCACGCGGCACCGATCGACATGTCGGACGGACGAGACCGCGAGATCCGCGTCGCGCTCGAGGCGTCGCTGGCGCGGAAGCTGGGCCACGAGGCGCCGCTCACCGCGGACCAGGAGACGGCCGTCGACGAGATCCGCGCCGACCTCTCCCGGCCGGTCCCGATGCTCCGCCTCGTCCAGGGCGACGTGGGCTCGGGCAAGACGGCGGTCGCGGCGTGGGCGCTCGCCGCCGCCGCGCTCGCCGGTCGGCAGGGCGCGCTCCTGGCACCCACGGACCTCCTGGCGCGACAGCACGGGAATACGGTCGCCGACCTGGTCCAGGACCTCGGCGTGCCGGTGACGCTCCTGACCGGCTCGCTCAAGGGCGAGGCGCGCCGCAAGGCGCTCGAGGCGATCGCCAACGGCCAGGCGGGGATCGTCGTCGGAACGCACGCGCTCATCCAGGACGCGGTCTCGTTCGCCGACCTCGCGCTCGCGGTCGTGGACGAGCAGCACCGGTTCGGCGTGGACCAGCGCGGTGCGCTGGAGGCGAAGGCCACCCGCGGCGCCCCGCACGTGTTGCTGATGACCGCGACGCCGATCCCGCGGACGCTGGGCCAGGTCCTGTATGCGGACCTCGACGTCTCGACGCTCCGGTCTGCGCCCGCAGGCCGCGTCCCGATCCGCACCGGCATCCGGCGCCCCGACGAGCTCGAGGGAACGTGGGACAAGGTCCGCGAGGAAGCGGCCGCGGACCGGCGGACGTTTGTCGTGGTGCCGCGGATCGGGCCTGCCGCGAAGGCCCGCGGCGCGCAGGAGGAGGACCCGGACGGGTTCTTCGACGATGACGAGCTGATCGACGAGGACGTCGAGACCGCGTGGGCGGCGGCCGCGGAGGCGGAGTTCGAACGCCTGACGGGCCTGCTCGCGCCGCTGCGCGTCGGTCTCGTGCACGGCCGCCTCAGGCCCGCCGACCGCGACGCCGAGATGGCCCGGTTCCGGGACGGTGAGGTCGACGTCCTCGTGGGGACGACGGTCGTCGAGGTCGGCGTCGACGTCCCGGACGCGACGATGATGGTGATCGAGGGCGCCGAGCGGTTCGGGCTCGCGCAGCTCCACCAGCTGCGGGGCCGCGTCGGCCGCGGCACCCAGGCGAGCTTCTGCGTCCTGGTCTCGGAGGCCGCGGAGGGGACGACCGAGCACGAGCGGCTCAAGGCCGTCGCCGCCACGACCGACGGCTTCGCGCTCGCGGAGCGTGACTTCGAGCTCCGGCGCGAGGGCGACGTCCTGGGGCTCGCCCAGAGCGGTCTGCCGCGGCTGCGCGTCGCGACGCTCGCGAACCCCGACCATCGCGAGCTCGCCGCCCGCGCCCGTGGCCACGCGGAGACGCTCGTCGGCGATGACGGGGAGGCGCCCGCGGACCCGGCGCTCGCGAGGGAGCTCGCGGGCGGGTGGCTGCGGCGCGTGTTCTCGGGCGACCCGGCGAGCGCCGCGTGAGCACGACCCCCACCGCGGCACCGATGCATGGCTGACGCCGGCCGGGTCATCGCGGGCACGGCGCGGGGGATCAGGCTCGCCGCACCCGGGACGGGCACCCGTCCGCTCACCGACCGGGTGAAGCAGACCCTGTTCGCCGTCCTCGAGCCCGCGCTGCGCGACGCCGTCGTCGTGGACCTGTACGCAGGCAGCGGCGCCGGGGCGATCGAGGCGCTGTCGCGCGGCGCGGCCATGGCGATCCTCGTGGAGAAGGACGCCGGCGCGTGCCGGGTGATCGCCGAGAACCTCCGCCGGACCCGGCTCGAGGAGGCTGCGCGGATCGTGCGCCGCGACGTCATCACCTGGCTCTCGGAGCCCGCCGGCGCGGCGGCCGACGCGCCGTTCGACCTGGTCCTCGTCGACCCGCCGTACGCGGACATCACCGGGCTCGCCCGCGCGCTCGAGCTCCTCGGTCCGCACGTGCGCGCGGGGGGCACCGTCGTCGCGAAGCACTTCTGGCGGGACGCGCCCCCGTCGAGGGTGGGTATGCTGGCGTCCCAGCGCGAACGCCGCTTCGGCGAGACCGTGCTGACGTTCTACCGGCGCACGGACGAGGAGGCGGGCGAGGCGTGAGGATCGCGGTCTACCCGGGCTCGTTCGACCCGATCACGAACGGCCACCTCGACGTCGTGCGGCGCGCCGCACGAGTCTTCGACAAGGTCGTCGTCGCGGTGCTCGCGAACCCCCGCAAGTCACCGCTCCTCGACGCGGACCTGCGCGTGGCGGTGATCCGCGCCGCCCTCGCCGCCGAACCGGACGTCGCAGGCATCGTGGACGTGCGGACGTTCGACGGCCTGACGGTCACGTTCTGCCACCAGGTCGGTGCAGGGTTCCTCGTGCGCGGCCTGCGGGCCATCGCGGACTTCGAGACCGAGCTCCAGCTCGCCCACAACAACCACCAGCTGGCGCCGGACGTGGACACGGTGTTCTTCATGACCAGCCTCGACCACAGCTACGTGAGCTCCAGCCTGGTCAAGGAGATCGCGCAGTTCGGCGGCGACGTGTCCTCGATGCTCCCGCCGGCTGCCGCCGACGCGCTGCGCGGGGCGATGGCGCGCGGGTAGGGGACCGGAACGCGTGCCATAATCCACGGGAGCCCCGCCGGGGCGTCGCGCGCACGGAGGCCGTCCGCTGGACATCATCTTTCTGGTCGAGCGCCTCGAGTCGGTCATCGCGAACGGCAAGCCGCTGCCCCTCACCCGCAACGCGATCATCGACCGTGACGCCGCCCTCAACCTGATCGACGAGCTCCGGGTGGCCGTTCCCGAGGAGGTTCGCGCCGCAAAGCGGATCAACTCCGAGGGCGAGCGGATCATCGAGAAGGCCCAGGAGGAGGCGGAGCGGATCGTCGCCCGGGCCCAGGAGCAGGCGGCGTTCCTCATCGAGGAGCGAGGGCTGACCGAGGCCGCGGACGCCGAGAGCCGGCGGATCGTCGCCGTCGCCGAGGACGAGGCCGCCGAGGTCCGCCGCGGCGCGGACGAGTACGCCGCAGGGGTCCTCGCGGGCCTCGAGGCGGACGTGACCCGGACGCTCACCAGCATCGAGCGCGGGATCGCGATGCTGGACGAGCGGCGCGCAGCCAGCGCCCCGGCGCCGGTCGCGGTCATGGGCAACCCCGACGAGGGCTACGGCGCCGTCGAGGAGAGCGAGGACGAGGAAGAGGGAGCCTCGCCCGCCGGCCGGCGATGACCTCGCGCGATCCGCAGGCGATCCACCCGGTCGACCCGGCGGGCGATCCGCTGACGTTCGCGGTCTCGGGGCTGATGGGGGAGCCTGCGGGGACCGTGTTCACGTACGAGATCCCGCCCGTCCACGTGGCGCTCGACGACGAGCTCGCGACGACCGAGCCCGTCACGGGCCGGATGCGCCTCACCCGCACGAACCGTGGGCTCATCGTCGACGCGCGGATCCACACCGCCCTGGCGGGGGAGTGCGCGCGCTGCCTGCGCCCGCTCGTCACCGCGGTGGACGCGCGGATCGACGAGGAGGTCCTGCCGGCCATCGACATCGCGAGCGGCCAGCCGGTGCCGCCGGAGGAGGACGGCGATCTCGAGGTCGCCCGGCTGACCGATCACTGGGAGCTCGAGCTGCGGCCCCTCGTCGCCGCCGCGGTCAGCCTCGAAGAGCCGATCGCGCCGCTGTGCGAGCCCGAGTGCCCGGGGCTGTGCCCGGAGTGCGGCGAGCGCATGGAGCCGGGTCACGGCCACGGCGAGACGCCCATCGACCCCCGGCTCGAGGCACTGCTCGTGTTCCGGGTCGACGGCGACGCCGAGAGCGGGTAGACTCCCCGCTCGGCCCCCCGTCCCGCGGCGGCGCGTTCGCGCGCCCGCGATGCCGGTGCCACGACACGATCGATCGTCCTGCGGGCCGGACCCGCGTGAAACCTCGAGGAGCAACAGACCGACATGGGAGTGCCGAAGCGAAAGGTCGCTCACGCGCGACAGATGGAGCGGCGGAGCCACCTGGCCCTCACCCTGCCGCACCTCGTCGAGTGTCCGCATTGCCACGAGATGAAGCTGCCGCACCGGGTCTGCCCCGCGTGCGGGTGGTACAACGGCCGACAGGCCGTGCAGCTCAAGCCGGCCGGCGGCGCGTCGGCGGGCGAGGAGTCCGCGTAACCGTTTCGTGAGCCACAGCGACGATCCCGCGCGCGACACCACGGGCCCGCTGACGCCCGGCGCGTCGGCATCGGGGTCCGCTGCCGGCGTCCGCGTGGCCGTCGACGCCACGGGCGGTGATCACGGTGCGAGCGAGGTGGTCCCGGGCGCGCTCGCGTACGCGCGATCCCACGCCCTCGACCGCGTGATCCTGTGCGGGGACGAGGCGCTCATCGCACCGTTCCTCGTGGATGCGCCCGCGAACGTGACCGTCGTCCACGCGCCGGAGCTCATCGGCATGGATGAGCATCCCGCCAAGGCCCTCGTGCGCAAGAAGCGCAGCTCGATCGTTGTCGCCACGGAGCTCGTGCGCGACGGCCAGGCGGATGCCGTCGTGACCGCGGGGCACACCGGCGCGGGCATGGCCGCGGGCGTGCTCATCCTGGGCACGCTGCCGGGCATCGACCGACCCGCGCTCGCGGTCCAGGTCCCCGGCGGGGACCCGCCCCTGGTCCTGCTGGACATCGGCGCCAACCCGGACTCCACGTCGGAGAACCTGGCCCAGTACGCGCGGATGGGCGCGATCTTCTCCGAGCATGTCGTGGGCGTGCGACGGCCGCGCGTCGCCCTCCTCTCGCTGGGCGAGGAGCGAGGCAAGGGCGACACCAGGGTCAAGGAGGCGACCAGCCTGATCGGTGCCACCGACCTCAACTTCGTGGGCAACGTCGAGGGCAAGGACCTCACCGCGGACATGGCGGACGTCGTCGTGTGCGACGCGATGCTGGGCAACGTCGTGATCAAGTTCTTCGAGGGGCTGTCGGGCTTCATCTTCGACCAGCTCCGCGGCGAGTTCCGGCGCAACCTCCGCGGCCGGCTCGCGTACCTGCTGCTGCGGCCCGGGATCGCCCGTATCCGGAAGACCTTCGACTACGAGATCGTGGGTGGCTCGCCGCTACTCGGGGTCAAGGGGGCGGTGATCATCACCCACGGCCGTGCCAAGCGGCGGATGATCGAGCACGCGGTCCGGGTCGGCGCGACCACCGCGCGCGAGCAGGTACCGGAGCGCATCGCCCGGGCGCTGGCGGCGGATGCCGCGGCCGAGGCGCAGGCGGGACTGCTCGCAGGCGCGGCCAGCGCGTCCCCCGCACGCGCCGGGGAGGCGTCCTGATGCCCGCGCTGTCGGTGGGGACCGGCGTCATCCGCGACACGGTCCGCCTGGCCGCGCTCGAGGTGCCCGGCGTGCTGCGCCTGGGTCGTGGTGGCCCGGCCTGGCGGGATGCCCTGGGCGGCAACCCGGTCCACATCCGCGTCCGGGACGGCCGCGTCCACGTGACCGTGTGGCTCGTCGCGCGTCCACGCCAGCGGCTGGTCCCCCTCACCGCCCAGGTCCGGGCGGCGATCGCCGGGGCCGTGGAGCGCCTGCTCGGCCTGGAGCTCGGCGGCGTCACCGTCCTGGTCGATGGCAACGGGGCCTGACGGGTCCCGCGCCAGGCGCGGCAACGAGGAGCTCATCAGGGGCCGCCGCGCGGGCCGCCGGCTGGCGCTTGCGTCCGTGTTCGAGGCCGAGTTCGGGCAGCGGACGGCAGACGCGATCCTGGAGCGCCACCTCGCGACGGAGGGCGATGCCGAGGCCTCGGCACTGGCCCGCGAGCTGGTTGCGAACGTGGTCAGACATCGTGACACCCTGGATGCGCAGATCAGCGCCGCGGCACCCCAGTACCCGGTCGTCCAGCTCGCCCGCATGGACCGCGCGCTGCTCCGTTGCGGCCTATCCGAAGTGCTACACTCGCCCGCGACGCCGGCCCGGGTGGCAATCGCCGAATGGGTCGAGCTCGCACGGACCTACTCCGGTGATCCGATGCGTCGGCTCATGAACGGCGTGCTCGGGCGCATTGCCCGTGACCAGAGCGCAACCCGATAGCACCCCGATCCAGGAGGGAGTCAGTGGCCAGCACCTACGAGCGGCTGAAGAAGATCGTCGTCGAGCAGCTGGGCGTCGATGAGTCGGAAGCCGTCCCCGAAGCCTCCTTCGTCGATGATCTGAACGCCGACTCCCTGGACCTCGTGGAGCTCATCATGAGCCTCGAGGAAGAGTTCGGGACCGAGATCTCCGACGAGGACGCCGAGAAGATCCGGACGGTGCAGGACGCCGTCGACTACATCGACGAGCACTCCTCCTAGTCGGCAGCGGACCGGGGGCGCGATGCAGCACCCGGCCGATTCGCTGACGGAGCGCTTCGGGCTCCCCATCCGCGACCGCGAGCTGTTCGCGCAGGCGCTCGTCCACAGCAGCTGGCTCCACGAGCATCCCGACGCGGCTCGGGGACACAACGAGCGGCTGGAGTTCCTCGGCGATGCGGTGGTGAGCCTCGCCGTGTCCGAGGCGCTGTTCGGGCGCCATCCGTCCGACGACGAAGGCGTCCTGTCCGCGCGCCGGGCGGCGATCGTCAGCACGCCCGGCCTCGCACGGCTCGCGACGCGGATCGGCCTCGGCGAGTACCTGCTGCTCGGCGAGGGCGAGGCACAGCGCGGTGGCCGCGTGCGCCCGTCGCTGCTCGCCTCGGCGTTCGAGGCGCTCGTCGGCGCCATCTACCTCGACCTCGGGTGGGAGGCCGCCAGCGACTGGATCCATGCATGCGCAGAGGAGGAGCTCTCGGCCGACCTCGCGCTCACCACCCTCAAGAGCCCCAAGAGCCGGCTGCAGGAGCACACCCAGCGGACGACGGGGGATCGGCCGGTCTACCACCTGCTGGAGGCGGTCGGTCCGGACCACGAGAAGCAGTTCCGGATCGAGGTGATGGTGAACGGACGTGTCCTCGGGACCGGCGAGGGACCCTCGCGCCGGATCGCCGAGACGTCCGCGGCCGCTGAGGCCCTCGAGGCGCTGCGCGCCGAGCGGCTGGCGGCAAGGGCCGCGCGCGCCGGCGCGCGCCACGGAGATCCCGAGTCCGAAGATCTCGCGACCGGCGACGCGCTGGGGGACCGGCCCTCCTCCCCTGGCGCCACGACGTCGTGAGCGCGCCCGCCCGGCTCCTCGGCCTCCGCGTCCAGGGCTTCAAGTCGTTCGCGGAGCGGACGCTCGTCGAGTTCGGGCCCGGCATCAGCGCGGTCGTGGGGCCGAACGGTTCTGGCAAGTCGAACCTTGCGGACGCACTCCGCTGGGCGCTCGGCGAGCAGGGTCGGTCGCTGCGCATCCGGAAGAGCGAGGACGTCATCTGGGCGGGCTCCGAGAAGCGCAGCGCGCAGGGCATGGCGGATGTGACCCTGGTGATCGACAACGCCGACGGGCTCCTGCCCGTGGAGTACTCGGTCCTCGAGCTCGGGCGGCGGCTCTACCGCTCGGGCGAGAACGACTACCTGCTCAACAAGCAGCGCGTCCGCCTGCGCGACCTGCAGGACCTGCTCGACGCCGCCAGCCTGGCCGACAACGCGTTCCTGTTCATAGGTCAGGGCATGGTGGACCAGGCGCTCGCGCTGCGGCCCGAGGAGCGGCGGCCATTGTTCGAGGAGGTCGCCGGGGTGCGGCGCCACGAGCGCCGCCGGCGCAAGGCAGAGGAGCATCTGGCGGAGGCCGACGGCAACCTCGCCCGCGTCGAGGACATCCTGGCCGAGCTCCGGCCGCAGGCCCGCCGGCTGGGGCAGCTCGCGGAGCAGCAGGCCACCCGGCTGACGGCGGGCGAGGAGCTCGCGGCCGCGCTCATCGCCGCGGCCCACGGCCGGTGGCACGAGGCCGCCGCCCGGGCCGGGGACGCCGAGCGACGCCGTGACGGCCTGCGCGCCGAGACGGAGCGGGCACTGGAAGCGCTCGAGACCGCGGAATCATCCGTCGGCGACATCGCCACCTCCATGGCCGCGCGAGCCGAGACCGAGCGCGAGCGACGTCTCGTCCACGAGTCCACCCGTGCCGCGCTGACCGCGCTCGGGCTGCGCGAGGCGCGCGCGTTCGGCGAGATCCAGGCCGCGGCCCGCGATCGACAGCGGATCGCCGTCGAGCGCGCCGCCGCCGAGGCCGACCTGGCCGCGCACCGCCGGATCCTCGCCGAAGCCGTCCCGGAGCGGGATCTCGAGCTCGAGGCCGCGCTGGGAGAGGCGGACCGGGCACTCGCAGAAGCGCTTGCCGAGCTCGGCTCGCTGCGTGCAGCATCCCGGGCGCGCGGCGATGCGCTCGCCGCCCTGCGCCGGGCGGAGGCGGCCCGAGCATCCGAGGCCGAGACCGCCCGCCGGCGGGCCGGCGAGAGCGAGCGTCGCGCGGCGGATGAACGTGGCCGTGCGGCCGAGTCGGAGGCTCGGCGCCGGACCCTGGAGGAGACGCTCGCTGGTGCGCGCGAGGCCCTCGCGTCCGCCGTCGCCACGGAGGTCGCGGCCGCCGAGGCCCGCGAGACCGCGCGGGCGGCAGCGGACGCGGCCGAGGGCACCCGCCGCGCCGTCGCTGAACGGGCCGCGCGCGCGGGATCGATGCTCGCGGGCGCGCGCGGCCGGCTCGAGCAGGTCCTGCGACGGCTGGACGAGGAGGAGGAGCGCGGGATCGCGCGGGCCGCGCGCAAGCTTGGTGGCAGGCGCGTCGACGAGGACCTGGGGATCGAGCCGTCCCTGCGCGCCGCGGTCGAGGCCGCCCTCGGCGAGCTCGCTCGCGCCTACGTCGTCGAGCAGGGGACCGCGGCAGCCCTCGCCGGCGAACGCGGGCACGTCGTGGTGCGCGAGCGGATCGGTGCCGCGGAGCGCGTCGCCGGCGGCGGCACCGCCGGCGAGCTCCGGCGACTCGAGGACGCGCTTGCGAGCACGGGCGGTGGCCGGCTCGTGGACGCGGTTCGGCGGGACCCGAACGGGGCGGTCCGGGCGCTGCTCGCGCGTGGGGCGTGGACGCCCGACCTCGCGTCCGCGCTCTCGCTCCAGCCGCTTCTGCCCCTCGGCTGGGTCGCCGTGCCGCGCGACGGCTCGGCGGTCGTCGACGCGTTCACGATCCGGGTCGGGCGGGGCGATTCGCCGCTCGAGCGCCGGGCAGAGGCGGACAGGCTCGCCCGCGAGGTCGAGGCGCTCCAGGCGGAGGCCGACGCCGCCGAGGCTGAAACCGCCGGCGCGGCTCGTGCCGCCCAGGACGTCCGCGCTGCGCTCGAGCATGCGCGAGCCGACGAGTCGGCCGCAGCCGCCCAGCGACGCCGCGCAGAGGACGTCGAGCGATCCGCGGGCCGGGAGCTCGAGGCCGCTGCACGCGAGGCCGCTTGGCACACCGCGCAGTCGGAGCGGTTTGTCGGCGAGGCGGCGCGAGCAGCGTCCGCGCTCGCCGGACTGGATGCCCGCACCTCCGACGACACCCCGACCGGGGTCGGCGCGGCGGGCGAACAGGAGGCGATCGGCGCGTGGGAGGGGCGGGTCTCGGAGCTCCGCGGCCGCCGTGACGGGCTCTCCAACGAGGTGGCGGCGCAGGACCGGATCCGTCGCGAGGCGGAGGGCCGACGCGCGCGGGCCGAGGCCGCGGTGGCGCTCGCCGACGGGCGGATCGCGGGCGCCGACCGCGACCTGGCGGCCCTGGCGGACCGCGAGCGTGCCGCCGGTGACGAGCGGGACGAGGTCTCCGGCGAGCTGGCGGCCGCGACCGCCCGCGAGGCGACCGCCCGCGAGGCGCTCGAGGCGTTGCTCGCGGACGATCGCGCGGAGCGTGCCCGGCTGGCCGAGGCCGAGCGCGCGGCGACGGCGGCGCGGGAGCGGCTTCGCTCGGCAGACGACCGGGCCCGGAGCGCCGACGTCGGCGCGATGGAGGCGCGGCTCAACCTGGACTCGCTTCGAGAGCAGCTGCTCGTCGAGCTCGCGGGCCTCGGCGAGGTCGGGCTCCGCCATCTGACGAGCGCCGCCGGGATCGATGCCTTCGAGCCGATCACCGTCGAGATGACCACCGCCGAGATGACTCGGGACGTGACCGACGAGTCGACCGGGTCGCAGGTCGGCGGGGATCCGGTCCCCGAGGCGACGCGTGAGGGACAGGCGCTCGAGGCCGCCCTCGACATCCTCGCCCCTCGCTGGGCCGGGACGCCGCCGGATGGAGAGCCCCCGACTCCCGGCCGGCTCGCCGTCCTCCGTCGCCGGTTCCACGAGCTCGGCGCGGCCAACCCGTTCGCGGTCGATGAGTACCGGGCGGTCCGCGAGCGCCTCGAGACCCTCGACGCCCAGGACAAGGACCTGCGCGAGGCGATCGCGAAGACCCGCCAGCTCATCGCCGACCTCGACGAGCTCATCGCGACCCAGTTCCGCACGACGTTTGCCCAGCTCGAGGTCGCCTTCGACGCCCGGTTCCAGCAGCTGTTCGGCGGCGGCTTCGCGAAGCTCGTGCTGACGGACCCGACCGACTTGTCCGCGACCGGCATCGAGATCACCGCACGGCCGCCCGGCAAGAAGCCCCAGGCGCTGTCGATGCTCTCGGGCGGCGAGCGCGCGCTGACGGCCGTGGCCCTGCTGTTCGCGATGCTCGAGGTGCGACCGGCGCCGTTCTGCGTCCTGGACGAGGTGGATGCCGCGCTCGACGAGGCGAACGTGGGGCGCTTCACGGACGCGCTGCAGGCGCTCTCCGCGCGGACGCAGTTCATCGTCATCACCCACAACCGCGGGACGATCGAGGCCGCCGACGCCCTGTACGGGGTGACCGTCGGCGACGACTCCGTCAGCCGCGTGATCAGCCTCCGCCTCGACGAGGCGACGGCGATCGCCGACCACCGTCGCCCCGAGGTCCGCGCGGTCCTCGCCGGCGGGGCCGGCTGAGTCGGGAGGGCACGTGCGCTTCTTCCGACGCGGCCAGTCCGAGCCCGGGGACCCCGGCTCCGAGGCGTCCGAGGACGAGACGCCCGAGTCGGGGGAGGACCTCATCGGCGAGGAATGGCGGCGGGTCTCCGCCGACTCCGAGGACCCCGATGCGTCCGAGGACCCGCTTCCGACACCCGCGGCCGCGACTGACCAATCGCCAGCCGAGGTCGAGCCCGCCGCTGCGTGGTCCCCCGCGGAACCGGAATCGGTCGCGGAGCCCGAGCCTGCCGTCCAGTGGGCCTGGGGCGCCGACTGGAGCCCGGAGAAGGCCGACGCCGCCCGCCGCGAGCGCGAGCTGCAGCAGCTCGAGGAGGGCCTGGAGAAGTCCCGCACCGGGTTCGGGGCCCGGCTGCGGAGCGCGTTCGGGGGTGGCGACGACGCCGACTGGGACGAGATCGAGGAGATCCTCATCACCGGTGACGTCGGTGCCGCGCTCGCGATGGACCTCGTGGAGCGCGCCCGCAGGCGCCGCAACGTCACGGCGGAGGTGGCGGTGCGCGAGGAGCTTGCCGGGTTGCTTGCGCCCCGCGACGCCGCGCACTGGGAACCGATCCCGGCGACCGATGGCGGACCCGCGATCGTGCTCGTCGTCGGCGTCAACGGGACCGGCAAGACCACGACGATCGGCAAGCTCGCTGCCCGCGAGCGGGCGAACGGCCGTCGCGTGCTGCTCGCCGCCGCCGACACGTTCCGCGCCGCGGCCATCGACCAGCTCCGGATCTGGGCCCAGCGGACGGACAGCGAGATCATCGCCCACGCGCCGAACGCGGACCCCGCAGCCGTCGTGTTCGATGCGCTCGACGCCGCCATCGCCCGCCACGCCGACCTGATCATCGCCGACACCGCGGGTCGCCTCCACACGAAGGCCAACCTCATGGACGAGCTGTCGAAGGTACGCCGGGTCATCGACAAGCGGCTGCCGGGTGCGAGGGTCGAGACGTTCTTCGTCCTCGACGCCACGACGGGCCAGAACGGGCTCGCCCAGGCGAAGGCGTTCCACCAGGCGGTCGGCCTCACGGGCGTCGTGCTCACGAAGCTCGACTCCACCGCCAAGGGCGGCATCGTGTTCGCTATCGAGCGCGAGCTCGGCGTCCCCGTCCGGTTCGTCGGGGTGGGGGAGCGAGCCGAGGACCTCCTCCCGTTCGACCCGGAGGCGTTCGTCCAGGCGCTGTTCGACTAGATCGGGGGCGTCTCGGTCCCGCCCGACTCGATCGTGCGCAGACGGCGCACCGGGGAGAGCCAGATCGCTCCGGCCCCGAGCAGCGCCCCGAGCGGCGCGAGGAACGCCGCCGCTCGAAGGCCCACCGCCTCCGCGACGAGCCCGCCGGCGAGGGTCGCGGCCAGCTGCGCCAGGACCATCGCCACGCGAACCGTCGCGTTCACCCGGCCCAGCTGGCGGTCGGCGACACGAGCCTGGCGGACCGACACCTCGGTGACGTCGAACACCGTCACGGCCGTGTCGCCGATGAGCTGCTGTCCGATCAGGAGCGTGACCGCGACCAGCGGCATCCCGACCGGCGCCAGCGGGATCAGCAGGTTCCCGAGCCCGGCACCGATCATCGACACGAGGACCACCGTGCCAAGGCCGAAGCGCGTGGTCGCACGCTCCGCCAGCAGCGCCCCGAGCAGCGACCCGAACCCGCCCAGTGCCGCGATCACGCCGATCGTCGCCGGGTCCAGCTTCAGCTCTTCGGTCACGAACAGCAGCCACGTCGCGCCGAAGATGCCCCACATCGCCGCCAGCCCCATAACGCCGCCGGCGAGCCCCCGGAGCACCGGGTCGTGGACCACCAGCCGCAGCCCCTCCGCGATCTCGCGGATCACCGGCTCGCGGTCTTCGACGGCCGGCGGCGGTGGCTCCGCCCGTCGGATCGTGCCCAGGAGCACTGCGGACACGACAAACGAGGCGGCGTCGATGACGATCGCGATCGGGGCAGTCAGCAGCGTGACCAGGAACCCCGCGACGCCAAACGCGACGAACTCGACGGCCGCGGACGTGGCCGACAGCGCGCCGTTCGCTCGGACGAGGTCCGTTCGCGACACGATCGTGGGCAGGTAGGCGCGGTCGGCGACGTCGAAGAACGTCGTGCACACCGCGGCGAGCGCCGCGACGCCGAACACCTGCGGCAGCGTGAGCCAGCCGCCGAGCGCGGCAACCGGGATCGAGGCCAGCAGCAGGGCTCGAAGGATGTCCGCCCAGATGAGGACCGGACGGCGCCGCAGCCGGTCGACCCACGCGCCGGCGACGAACCCGACCAGGAGGGCAGCCACGAGCTCGAGCGAGCGCAGGATCGCGACGTCGATCGGGCCGGCCTTGAGCGTGAGGATCGCCACGAACGGGAGCGCGATCCGCGTCACGAACGATCCGAACACGGAGATCGTGGCGGCGCTCCACACGCGCAGGAAGGCGCCGTTCCGCCACAGGCCGAGGGTCGGAACGAAGCCGTGGTCCGGCGGGAGCGGGTCGAGGAGGGGGTCGCTCACGGCGGGCAGGGTACCTGCCGGGGGTGGCGCCGGACGGCCGCGGGCGACAGCCACGCACGCCTGGGCTACACTCGCTGCTCCTCGGTGTCGCCAGAACCCGCGCACCACCCGTCCGGCCCCGCCGCGACGGCCTGATCCATCCGATTAGCCAAGGGTCCCCGCCCCCGCATGTTCGACAGTCTGAGCGACCGCCTCCGCAGGACCCTGGCCGGACTCACCGGTCGTGGTCGCGTGACCGAGGCCGACGTGGATGCGGCGATGCGCGAGGTCCGCTTGGCGCTGCTCGAGGCGGACGTCAACTTCAAGGTCGTCAAGGACTTCGTGGCGCGCGTGCGCGAGCGCGCGATCGGCGCCGAGGTGCTCGAGAGCCTGACCGCGGGCCAGCAGGTCGTGAAGATCGTCAACGACGAGCTCACCGCGCTGCTGTCCGCGGGCGACAGGACGTTCCGCCTCGTCGGCAACCCGGCTGTCGTCGCGCTCGTGGGCCTCCAGGGGTCGGGCAAGACGACCTCGGCCGCAAAGCTCGCCAGGTTCGTCGCGAAGCAGGGACGGCAGCCGCTCCTCGTGGCTGCGGACCCGTATCGACCCGCCGCCGCGGACCAGCTCGAGACGCTCGGCAAGAGCCTCGGCATCGCCGTGTATCGCGCCCCCGTCGGCACCCCGACGGTGGACATCGCGCGGCAGGGCATCGAGCACGCGAAGCGGATCGGGCGCGACGTGGTGATCATCGACACCGCCGGCCGGCTCACGATCGATGATGCGCTCATGGACGAGATTCGGGCCGTGAGCATCGCCACGAAGCCCGTCGAGACGCTGCTCGTGGTTGACGCGATGACCGGGCAGGAGGCCGTGACCGTCGCCCAGGGCTTCGCGGGCGCGCTGTCCGTCACCGGGCTCGTGCTGACCAAGATCGACGGTGACGCCCGTGGCGGCGCGGCGCTGTCCATCGGCGCCGTGACCGGCATCCCCGTCAAGTTCCTGGGCACCGGGGAGAAGACGGACGCGCTCGAGGTCTTCCACCCGGACCGGCTGGCGAGCCGCATCCTCGGCATGGGCGACGTGATGACGCTCGTCGAGCGGGCGCAGGACGCGTTCGACGAGAAGCAGGCCGCCCGGCTCGAGGAGTCGGTCCGCAAGGGGGCATTCACGCTCGAGGACATGCTCTCGTCCATGCGCCAGATGCAGAAGATGGGTCCCATGGGCCAGCTGATGGGGATGATCCCCGGCATGGGCGGCATGGCCAAGGAGGCGCAGGACGCTGTCGACCGCGGCGATCTCAAGCGGGTCGAGGCGATCATCCTGTCGATGACGCCGCGCGAGCGCCGTGATCCGAACGTCCTCAACGCGTCGCGCCGGCGCCGGATCTCGAAGGGCTCGGGCACGACGCTGCCGGAGGTCAAC
>DASXVG010000029.1:0-3328 GCA_036504355.1 Candidatus Limnocylindrales bacterium | reverse complement strand
GGCGTCGGCAAGACGGTCATCATCCAGGAGCTCATCAACAACGTCGCCAAGGAGCACGCCGGTGTCTCCGTGTTCGCCGGCGTCGGCGAGCGTTCCCGCGAGGGCAACGACCTGATCAAGGAGATGACGGACTCGGGCGTCATCAAGAGCACGGCCTTCGTGTTCGGCCAGATGAACGAGCCGCCCGGTGCCCGCCAGCGCGTCGGCCTGACCGGTCTCACGATGGCCGAGTACTTCCGCGACGAGGAGGGCCGCGACGTCCTCCTGTTCATCGACAACATCTTCCGCTTCACCCAGGCGGGCTCCGAGGTCTCGGCGCTCCTCGGGCGGATGCCGTCGGCGGTCGGCTACCAGCCGAACCTGGCCACGGAGATGGCGGCGCTCCAGGAGCGGATCACCTCGACCCACAAGGGCTCGATCACCTCGCTCCAGGCCGTCTACGTCCCCGCGGACGACTACACCGACCCGGCGCCGGCGACGACGTTCGCCCACCTCGACTCCACGATCCGGCTCGAGCGCTCGATCGCGGAGCTGGGCATCTACCCGGCCGTCGACCCGCTCACGTCCACGTCCCGGGTCCTCGACCCGCTCATCGTTGGCACCGAGCACTACGACGTCGCGCAGGAGACGAAGCGCGTCCTCCAGCGCTACCGCGACCTCCAGGACATCATCGCGATCCTGGGCATCGACGAGCTGTCCGAGGAGGACAAGGCGACCGTCGCCCGCGCGCGCCGCCTCCAGCGCTTCATGAGCCAGCCGTTCACGGTTGCCGAGGTGTTCACCGGCCGCCCGGGCAAGTACGTGGCGATCCGCGACACGGTCGCCTCGTTCAAGGAGATCCTCGAGGGCAAAGCGGATTCGCTCCCCGAGCAGGCGTTCTTCCTCGCGGGCACCCTCGACGACGTCCGCGAAAACGCGGCCAAGCTGAACGCGTAGTTCGATGACGAATCTCGTCGCGGCTCTCGCCGCCGCCCCACGCTCGCTAGCCTGTGCCTTCGGCACAAAATCGCTCGCGCGGGCCGGCGGCTACGCCGCGACGGGTACTCCTCACCCCACCTCCATCGCCTCGTTGCCGGGGACCATCGGTCGTCAGGACGCCCGTCTCGGGTCGATGGGATGGGATGGAGTGGCCGCGCCGCGCGCCAACGCCGGCGGCGGCGTAGCCGGCGGGATGGCGGGCGATCTTTGCCCGAAGGGCATGAATCGGCCCGACAGCACGACGGCGAGAGCCGCCGCCGCACGAGGTACGAATTGATGCCGCTCCACCTCGAGATCGTCACGCCCGAGCGCCTCGCCTACTCCGATGATGTGGACATGGTGCTGGTCCCCGGGATCGAGGGCGAGCTGGGGATCCTCCCGCATCACACGCCGCTCGTGAGCCTCCTCGGGGTCGGTGAGCTCAAGATCCGCAAGGGTGGCGACGAGGAGAGCTTCGCCATCGCGGGCGGGTTCCTCCAGGTCCGGCCGGACAAGGTCGTCGTCATGGCCGAGACCGCGGAGATCGACTCCGACATCGACCTCGAGCGCGCCCAGAAGGCCCGTGCCGAGGCCGAGAAGGCGCTCGAAGGCGGCTATGTCGAGGGGGCGGACCTGTCCGCCGCCCGCGCCGAGCTCCAGCGGGCCCTCATCCGGATCCGCGTCGCCGAGCGCCACCGACGGGAGGGCCCTCGGTCCCGGGGGTGAGCACACATGGCTGATGCCAGGCCGTTCCACTGGGAGTACGTCCCTGAGGCGCCGCTGCCCGAGGCGTTCCGGATCGAGGGCGGCCGGCCGCTGCGGGGCACCGTCACGGTGTCCGGCGCGAAGAACGCCGCGCTCAAGCTCCTTGCCGCCGCCTGCCTGACGGGGGAGCGCTGCCGGTTCGAGAACGTGCCCGAGATCGAGGACGTCCGCGTTATGTGCGAGGTCCTGGGCGATCTGGGCGTCGTGGTCGAGCACCCGGAGCCGGGGGTGTACGAGGTCGCGGCGGGCGACGTCGACTGGCTGTTCATCCCGCTCGAGGCCGCGGCCAAGATGCGCGCCTCGTTCATCCTCCTGGGGCCGCTCCTTGCGCGGTTCGGGCGCGTGATCATCAGCAACCCGGGCGGGGACCGGATCGGCCGCAGGCCGGTCAACCTCCACGTGGACGCGATGCGCGCCCTGGGCGCGGAGATCGAGTACCGCAACGGCTACTACTACGCCCAGGCGCCCGGCCGGCTGCGCGGCGGCGAGGTCACGTTCCCGCAGGTCACCGTCATGGGCACGGAGAACGCGATGCTCGCGGCGACGCTCGCCGACGGGCACACGACCATCCGGCCGGCGGCCCAGGAGCCGGAGGTGGACGACCTAATCGAGTTCCTGTGCGAGATGGGCGCCGAGGTCGTGCGCACGGCGCCCGACACGATCGAGGTCGAGGGGCGCAAGCGTCTCCGCGGAGCCCGCCACTCGGTGATCCCGGATCGCATCGAGACCGGCACGTTCCTCGTCGCGGCGGCGGTGACCGGCGGCAAGCTGACGCTCGAGAACGCGGCCTGCGAGCATGTCGGTGCGCTCGTCGACGTGCTCAGCAAGGTCGGCGTGCCCGTCGCGTGCGGCGCCCGCTCCATCAACATCGACGCGACCGGCCTCCGCCCCGGAGACCTGCGCGCCTGCGACATCGAGACCTCGCCCTACCCGGGCCTCGCGACCGACGTCCAGCCCCCGACCTGCGTCCTGCTCACCCAGGCGAGCGGGACGTCCCGCGTCAACGAGGCGGTCTTCGAGGACCGCATCGAGTGGCTGTCGGAGCTGCGCAAGCTCGGCGCGGACGTCGACATCGAGGACGCGCACCACGCGTCGATCCACGGCCCTTCGCGGCTCCACGGTGCGGAGGCGACCATCGGCGACCTCCGGGCCGGGGCCTCGCTCATCCTCGCGGCCCTCGCCGCGGACGGCGCGTCGCTCATCCACGGCGCGCACCACGTCCAGCGGGGGTATGAGAACATCGACCGCAAGTTCCAGCAGCTGGGTGCCAGCATCGTCCGCTCGGCCGACACGGCCCCCTGACGTCCCCAGCCGCCTGTCCCACCGCGCGTCGCCCTTCCCGGGCGTTCCGCGGGTCTCGGAGTAGCATCGCCCACGTCATGAAGATCGGCATCGACCTCGGCACCGCGAACGTCATCGTCTACGTCAAGGGCAAGGGAATCGTCATCACCGAGCCATCCGTGGTTGCCGTGGGCGAGGACAACCGGATCGTCGCGGTGGGTGAGGAAGCCCGCGAGATGATCGGCCGCACCCCCGGCAACATCCAGGCCATCCGCCCCATGAAGGACGGCGTCATCGCCGACTACGTCATCACCGAGGCGATGCT
>DASXVG010000028.1:0-15405 GCA_036504355.1 Candidatus Limnocylindrales bacterium | reverse complement strand
CCGCGTGCGCACGGCTCCGGCCTGTTCACCCGCGGCCAGACGCAGGCCCTGACGGTCGCCACGCTCGGCGCGTCCTCGGACGTCCAGCGGATCGACACGATCAGCGCGGAGACCGAGAAGCGGTACCTCCACCACTACAACTTCCCGCCCTACAGCACCGGCGAGAACAAGCCGATGCGCGGCCCGTCGCGGCGCGACATCGGGCACGGCAACCTCGCGGCCCGGGCGCTCCTGCCGGTCCTGCCGAGCCATGACGAGTTCCCGTACGTCATCCGCCTCGTCTCCGAGGTGGTCGCCGGCAACGGCTCCACGTCGATGGCCTCGACCTGCGGCTCGACCCTCGCCCTGATGGACGCGGGCGTGCCGATCTCGGCCCCGGTCGCCGGTGCCGCGATGGGCCTCGTGCTCGACGGCGAGACCGGCAACTTCGTGGTCCTCACCGACATCCTCGGCAAGGAGGACTCGATCGGTGACATGGACTTCAAGGTCACCGGCACCACCGCGGGCATCACCGCCCTCCAGATGGACATCAAGGTCAAGGGCATCGACGAGCGGGTCATCCGCGAGGGGCTCAAGCAGGCCCTCGCCGCCCGCCTGTTCATCCTCGACAAGATGACGTCCGTCCTGCCCAGCGCGCGCGAGGAGATGTCCGACTTCGCGCCGCGGATCATCACGATCAAGATCAACCCCGAGAAGATCCGCGAGATCATCGGCAAGGGTGGATCGATGATCCGCAAGATCCAGGAGGAGACCCAGACCGAGATCAACGTCGAGGACGACGGCACCGTGGAGATCGCGGCCGTCTCCGGCGAGAACTCGCGCAAGGCGATCAACTGGATCGAGAGCCTGACCCGCGAGGTCGAGATCGGCTCCCTCTACCTGGGCAAGGTGACCCGGCTGATGACCTTCGGGGCATTCGTCGAGATCCTGCCCGGCAAGGAGGGTCTCGTCCGCATCGGGGAGCTCGCCGACTACCACGTGCCGTCCGTCGAGGACGTCGTGTCGGTGGGCGACGAGGTCATGGTGGTGGTCACCGAGATCGACCGCCAGGGCCGCGTCAACCTGAGCCGCAAGGCGGCCATGCAGCGCCACCTCGCCAAGTAACCCGCGTCACGCAGACGCCCCCGGGAGCCACGGCTCCCGGGGGCGTTTCCCATGCAGGCCCATCGCGGCCGGCTCCCCCGGAGGCGATCCCCGGGGGCGATTCGAGTGGGGCGGGTGGATCGAGCGGGCCTCGATGGACGGTGCGGCTACCAGCTGAGGTTGGTGGACCGCGTATCGGCGTCTCGGGAGTCGGAGCCCGCTGCCTGTGCCAGGACGCCAATGAAGGCCAGGAGCAGGAGGGCGACGAAGAGTTCCATGGCCCTATCCTGCCGGCAGGGGTTGATAAGAGCAATCGGATGTGATTGGATAAGTAATCATGGCAACTGATTATTTGTCCGACGTTGCTCCGCCCGCCCGCGCGGTCCTGCCTGAGGCACTCTCCGACGTGAGCCTCCGCCAGCTGATGAGCTTCCGCGCGGTCGCGGACGAGGGGTCCTTCCACGGCGCAGCGGACTCGCTCGACTACACGCAGTCGGCCGTGAGCCAGCACGTCATGAGCCTCGAGGCCGCGCTCGGGGTGCGCCTGTTCGACCGAGGGCGCGGGCGGCGGACCGTGGAGCTGACCGAGGCGGGGCACATGCTCCATCGCCACGTGGTCACGATCACCGACCGGCTGCAGGCCGCCCGGGCCGACCTCGTCGCGTACGCGGCCGGCGAGACGGGCGCGCTGCGGGTCGGCGTGTACCAGAGCGTCGGCACCAAGCTGCTGCCCGCGATCATCGGGCGGTTCGCGGACGCCTGGCCCGGGGTCGAGGTCCGGCTGTCCGAGGCGGCGTCCGACGAGGGGCTCATGGACATGGTCGAGCCCGGCAAGCTGGACCTGACCTTCGGCGTGCTGCCGCTCCCCGACGGCCCGTTCGACGGGGTCGAGCTGCTCCACGACCCGTTCGTGCTCGTCACGGCGAAAGGTTCGCCGCTCGCCGGCCTCGAGGGCATTCCGTCGCTCGAGCTCATCGGGGACCAGCGGCTCATCGGGTTCCGATCCTGTCGCAGCACCAAGTGGGTCGAGAGCCAGATGCGCGCATCCGGGTACGAGCCGAACTTCGTGTTCCGCTCGGAGGACAACGGGACCGTCCAGGCGATGGCGTCCGCCGGGCTCGGGACGGCGATCGTGCCGCTGATGGCCGTCGACCGCTCCGATCCGACGATCGCGATCATCCCGACGGACCTCGAGCCGCGGCGGATCGCGCTCATGTGGCACCGCGACCGCTATCGATCGCCCGCCTCGCGGGCGTTCGTCGAGATTGCGCTGGACGTGTGTGCGGGCCTCGCCGCGGACCTGGACCGGGGCTCGTCACCGGTCAGCTGACGACGCTCGGGACGCGGGATGCGGCGTTCGCCCGAGGGGCCCGGCCGGGACCCGCTGATATACTCCGCCGAAGCCCGACAACCCACAGCCAGAAGGTCGGACCGTGCCTGATGCCAGCCCCAGCTCGCTCGTCGTCGCCGTCGTCGGCGCCACCGGTGCCGTCGGTCGGACAATGATCGAGGTCCTGCTCGAGAAGCAGCTCCCGATCACGGAGCTGCGGCTCCTCGCCTCCGCCCGCTCCGCCGGCCGGACCGTGACCGTCGCCGGGACCGAGCACACGGTGGGCCTGGCGACGCCCGAGGCGTTCGAGGGCGTGGACATCGCGCTGTTCAGTGCGGGCGGCGGGACATCGAAGGAGCTCGCACCCGAGGCGGCGAAGCGCGGCTGCACGGTCATCGACAACTCCAGCGCGTGGCGCATGGACCCCGACGTGCCGCTCGTCGTTAGCCAGGTCAACCCGGACGACCTCGCCTGGCACGAGGGGATCATCGCGAACCCCAACTGCTCCACGATGCAGCTCATGCCGCCGCTCATGGCCCTGCGTGACAGGGTGGGCATCGAGCGGGTCATCGTGGACACCTACCAGGCCGTCGCCGGGACCGGCCACAAGGCGATCGTCGAGCTCGAGGAGCAGGTGAAGGCTCACGCCGAGGGGCGCGAGAAGGTCGCGAACGTGTACCCGCACCCCATCGCGTTCAACGCCCTGCCGCACATCGACGTGTTCCTCGACAACGGGTACACCAAGGAGGAGTGGAAGGTCGTCACCGAGAGCCGGAAGATCCTCCACCTGCCCGCGCTCCGGGTCAGCTGCACGGCCGTCCGCGTCCCGGTGTTCATCAGCCACTCCGAGGCGGTCCACGTGGAGACACGCGACCCGATCACGCCGGACGAGGCGCGCGGCCTGTTCGCGCGGGTTCCGGGCGTCGTCGTCCAGGACGATCCGGCCGCGAACCTCTACCCGCTGGCGACCGAGGCCGCCGGGTCGGACGAGGTCTACGTGGGTCGCGTGCGCCAGGACCCGTCGGTCGACGGCAACCGCGGCCTCGCGTTCTGGGTCGTCAGCGACAACCTGCGCAAGGGCGCGGCCTCGAACGCCGTGGAGATCGCCGAGGTGCTCGTGGAGCGCGGCTGGATCCGCAAGGCGAGCGAGCGCGAGCCCGTGGGGGCCGGGGGACGGACCGCGTGATGCGGGACGAGCGCCGGGCGGCGCTCGAGGTCATCGCCGACGAAGTCCGCACCTGCACGCGGTGCCGCCTCCACGAGGGGCGGACGAAGGCGGTGCCCGGCGAGGGTGATCCCGACACCGAGGTCGTGTTCGTGGGCGAGGGTCCGGGCTTCAACGAGGACCGCGAGGGGCGGCCATTCGTCGGCCGGGCGGGCGGGATGCTCGTGCGCCTCCTGGGCAGCGTGGGCTGGCAACGCGACGACGTGTTCATCACGAACGTCGTGAAGTGCCGGCCCCCCGACAACCGGGACCCCCAGCCGGACGAGATCGAGGCCTGCGCGCCCTATCTCCGGCGCCAGCTCGAGGTCCTGGACCCGGCCGTCGTGGTGACGCTCGGCCGCTACTCGATGGGGACGTTCATGCCCGGGGCGCGGATCGGGCAGGCGCACGGGACGTCCCACGCCGTTGACCCGGCGACGGGCGCCGCCAACGCGCTGGTGTTCGCGATGTACCACCCGGCCGCGGCCCTGCGCTCCGCCGGCGTCGAGCGCGACAGCTTCGAGGACATGCGCCACGTGCCATCGGTCCTCGTGCGCGCCCGCGAGCTCCGCGCCGCGGGCGCATCGCAGGGCGTCACGGGGGCGACAATGACATCCGAGCGGGGCCCGTCGCCTGCACCGGACGTGACTCCTGCCCCCGACACACGCGACATCCACGTCGCCGCGGAGCCCGCGGTCGAGGATGCCTCCCAGCTGACCCTCTTCTGAGCCAACGAGACAAGAAACCCCATGGATACCACCCCGAATGCCTGATCCCACCACGCCGCTCCGCATCATCCCGCTGGGCGGGGTGGGGGAGATCGGCAAGAACATGTACGTGTTCGAGTACGGCGACGACATCGTCGTCATCGACTGCGGGCTCATGTTCCCCGACGAGGAGATGTTCGGCATCGACCTCGTCGTGCCCGATGTCCAGTACCTCAAGGACAACCGTCACAAGGTCCGGGCGTTTCTCATCACCCACGCCCACGAGGACCACGTCGGCGGCCTCCCGTACGTGCTCCCGGAGTTCCCGGGCGTGCCGGTCTATGCGAGCACGCTCGCGCGCGGCCTGCTGGGCAACAAAATCAAGGAGCACAAGCTCCACAACAACCCGCTGATCGCCCTGGAGCCGGGCGATGAGCTCCAGGTCGGCCCGTTCACGGCCCTCGCGTTCCGGATCGGCCACTCCATCCCCGACGCCATGGGCATCGCGCTGCGCACGCCCGTCGGGACGGTCGTCCACACCGGCGACTTCAAGTTCGATCACACCCCGGTCGACGGGAAGCTGTCCGACTTCCACATCCTCGCCCGGCTGGGCGAGGAGGGCGTGATCTGCCTCCTGTCCGACTCCACCCGTGCGGAGAACCCGGGCTACACCCCGTCGGAGCGGATCGTGGGCGAGGCGTTCCGCGAGATCATGGAACCGCTCGACGGCCGGGTGATCGTGGCGACGTTCGCCTCGAACATCGCCCGCATCCAGCAGGTCCTCGACGCCGCCGCCGACATGGGTCGCAAGACCGCGGTCATCGGGCGCTCGATGGAGCAGAACTTCCGGATCGCGACGGACCTCGGCTATCTCAAGTACCTGCCCTCGAACATCGTGGGCAAGGACAAGATCAAGGACGTCCCGGCCGACAAGCTCGTGATCGCCACGACCGGCGCCCAGGGCGAGCCGATGGCCGGCCTCGCGCGGATGGCGAACAACGACCACCGGTTCGTGGAGATCCAGCCCGGTGACACGGTCATCGTCTCGGCCAGTCCGATCCCCGGCAACGAGGAGTACGTGGCGCGCACGATCGACAACCTGTTCAAGGCCGGCGCCAACGTCTTCTACCACACGATCAAGCGGGCGCACGTCTCGGGCCACGCCAGCCAGGAAGAGCTCAAGCTCATGCTCGGGCTCACCAAGCCCACGTACTTCATCCCGATGCACGGCGAGTTCCGGATGCTGGTGCAGCATGGCCGCCTCGCGATCGAGACCGGCGTCCTGCCCGAGAACGTGTTCATCATCGAGAACGGCACGCCCATCGAGATCTTCGCCGACGGCTCCGCGCGACGCGGCTCGCCGGTGGCCGCCGGCTACGTGTTCGTCGACGGGCTGTCCGTGGGCGAGGTCGGCGACATCGTCCTGCGTGACCGGCGTGCCCTCGCCAACGACGGGATGTTCATGATCGTCGTCCAGGTCGACAAGCAGACCGGGCGGATCGTCGGCAACCCGGAGATCATCACCCGGGGCTTCGTCCACGGCGCCGAGGAGGACCGGATCATCGCCGAGGCGATCCGCCGCCTCCGGCAGGCCGTCGAGCAGCCGGGCGCGGACCGCATCAGCGAGGTCGCCCTGCTCAAGGTCCAGATCAAGGACAGCGTCTCGCGCTTCCTGTACGAGCAGACGAAGCGGCGGCCGATGGTCTTCCCGGTCGTGGTGGAGGTCTAGCGTTGGCGACGCGCCGCACGTCCTCGTCGCCCGGCACCAGGCGCACGACCGCCGCGCGCCCGCGCCGCCGCTCGAGGCCGCGCAAGGCCGGTGGCGGCATCCCGACGCCGAAGCTCGACCTGGGCCTGTCGCCGGCGGTCGTCCGGTCGCTCGTGGGGATCGTCCTGCTCGTCCTCGGGGCGGTGACGGCGATCGCCCTCCTCCTGCCGGGCCAGGGAGCCCTCACCGACGGCTGGCGCAACGTCTCGGTGCCGTTCTTCGGCAGCGGCCGCTGGCTGCTGCCTGCGGTGCTGCTCCTTGCGGGCTGGTACCTCGAATGGGGCCCGGGCAAGGAGCGCGGCGCCCCGTGGGGCCGGACGCTGCTCGGCATCGCGGTCGCGTACGCGGGCTTCCTGGGGGCGTTCCAGGTGATCGTGGACCGGGGCGGCGGCCGGATCGGCCGCTTCCTTGCCGACCTCCTGGTGCCGGCGCTCACGACGCCCGGCGCCTTCGTCATCCTGCTCGCCCTCACGATCGCCGGGCTGCTCATCGCTCTCGACCGTCCGCTGCGGTCCCTGCTGTCGCCCGCCACGCGCGGGGCGAAGGCCGCCGCGGCCACGCTCCAGGACCGCACGCCACGAGCGGACGAATCCGCGCGGACGACGAACGGGCGCAACGGCGAGCCGCTGACAGCGGCCGCAGGTCCCGTGCCCGCCGAGGGTCGGCGCGGCCGCGCTCCGCGTGGCGCCGTCCCAGAGGTCCCCGGCCAGACGGGCGTCTGGGGCGGGGCCGGAGACCCGGGGATCCCCACCGCGCCGCCGTCGGTCGGTCCGACCTCATCGACGTTCGCCCCGGTTCGCGTCGCGGGCGCCGCCGGCGCGGCTGTCGCCGGCGCGGCGGCCGGGACGAACGGCAGTGCCAACGGCGGCGGCCCGACCCGCGACCCGCGCCCGACGGGGCCGGCGGACCGGGACCCGGAGGACGTCACCGACGCGTCGGACCTGCCGCCCACGATCGACATGATCGAGTGGTCGCTGCCGCCGCACGAGCTCCTCGATGCCGGCGCCCCGCCGCTGCCCGCGGACACCGCGAACGCGGACGTCGTCCACGCGCGCAACGAGGAGATCATCGTCAAGAAGCTGGGCAGCTTCGACATCGAGGCCCGGATCGTCGGCCGCAACGCCGGCCCCGTCGTCACCCAGTACGAGGTCCAGCCCGCGCCCCACATCAAGGTCAGCCGGATCGAGGGCCTGTCGGACGACCTCGCGATGGCGCTCGCAGCCCGTTCGATCCGGATCGAGGCGCCGATCCCCGGCAAGAGCGCCGTGGGCATCGAGATCCCGAACAAGGAGTTCAACGTCGTCGCCCTGCGGCGGATCCTCGAGGAGGTGGACTTCGGGGCGTCCGGGACGCGACTCACGTTCGCCCTCGGCCGGGACGTCGCCGGCCGTGCCCAGGCCGTGGACCTCGCCAAGATGCCCCACCTGCTCATCGCCGGCGCCACCGGATCGGGCAAGAGCGTCATGGTCAACGCGCTCATCACGAGCCTGCTGTGCAACGCCACGCCGACGGACGTGCGGATGATCCTCATGGACCTCAAGCGCGTCGAGCTCGCCGGCTACAACGGCCTGCCGCACCTGCTGGTGCCGGTGATCACGGAGCCCGAACGGGCGAAGGCCGCGCTCAAGTGGGCGGTCGGCGAGATGGAGAACCGCTACCGGCGGTTCGCGGGCGCCGCGGCCCGCAACATCAAGGCGTTCAACGACTCCCGGGTGGACCCTGCGGACCGGCTGCCGTACATCGTGATCATCATCGACGAGCTCGCCGACCTCATGATGCGCGAGGGCAAGAACGTCGAGGATCCCATCGTCCGGCTCGCCCAGAAGGCGCGCGCCACCGGCATCCACATGGTGCTCGCGACCCAGCGGCCCTCGGTGAATGTCGTCACGGGCCTGATCAAGGCCAACTTCCCGAGCCGGATCGCGTTCGCGATGGCCAGCCAGATCGACAGCCGCACGATCCTCGACCAGCCGGGCGCGGAGGATCTCATCGGCCGGGGCGACATGCTCTACCAGCCGTCCGACCTGCCGCGGCCGATGCGCCTCCAGGGCGTGTTCGTGTCCGACCCCGAGATCGGGCGCGTCACCGAGCACTGGCGGAACCAGATCGGCGACCCGCGCTACGACCTCTCGATCATCTCCAACGACGAGGAATCCACGGGCTCCGTGGACGACATCGCGGACGACGACGCCGACCGGCTCCTGCCCGATGCCATCGCCGTCGTCCGGGAGTACGATCGCGCTTCGGCGTCGCTGCTCCAGCGGCGCCTCAGGGTCGGGTACGCCCGGGCTGCCCGGATCATCGACCAGCTCGAGGCGCGGGGGTACATCGGGGCGTTCGACGGGTCGAGCGCACGGGTGGTCCTGCGCCGGGACGACGGTCCGGGCCCGGACGAGGACGAGGACGAGGCATGACCGCGGGGGACGAGGCGCGACGGGGGCGTGTCGGCGCGCGCGGCAACGCACGCGACGCGGATCGAGGCTACGCGGCGGAGGGTCCGTCGCTGCCCGAACGTCTTCGCGAGGCCCGCGAGCGCAAGGGCGTGGATCTCTACCGCGCCGAGCGGGACACGAAGATCCGCGCGAAGTACCTGGGTGCGCTCGAGACCGGTGAGTACGCGGAGCTGCCGGGCGCCGTCTACACCAAGGGGTTCCTGCGCAACTACGCCCTCTACCTTGGGCTCGACCCCGAGGAGGTCATCCGCCAGTGGAAGCGCGACCGGGGCGACACCGTCGCGCCTCCAGAGCCCGTGCTCGCGGTCCCGAGGCCGCTCGAGGCGCCGCGCCAGGGCCTGACGTTCTCGCCGGTCATCGTGATCGGGGCCCTGCTCACGGTCCTCATCGGCGTGTTCGCGGTGTACATCGGCATCCAGCTCGTGCGGTTCGCCAAGCCGCCCACCATCGCCGTGACGACACCCGCGACCGCGGTCGTCGAGGTGAGCGAGGACACGACGGAGTACACCCTCAAGGGCACGTCCGCGGCGAAGGCGACGATCACGATCACCGAGGCCGGTCGGGAGCAGCCGCAGCGGGTCTCCGCCGACGGCGCCGGCCGCTGGACGGCGGATGTGCCGCTCAGGCGGGGCCGCAACGAGTTCACGATCACCGCGCTGGACCCCGAGACCGGCAAGCAGTCCGAGACCACCGCCAAGGTGTTCATCACCGTCCCGTTCCTGGTCATCGAGGCGCCGACGCTCGCGATCGACTCGCCGGCGGACGGGGCCCGCTTCGAGAACGGCGCGATCCCGGTCAAGGGCACGACGACGAACGCCAGGAGCGTCGCCGTGACCGCGGTGTACACGGGCCCGGTGGAGGGCCAGCCGGCGTCCGTGGCCCCGGCCGGGGGCAAGGGCGCGAAGGTCGGCCCGAGGACCGTCGACGTGACCGACTCGGGCGCGTTCGAGACGCCGCTCGACCTGTCCACCGGCGCGTGGCAGATCACCGTCACGGCGACCTCCACCGAAGGCAAGACGACGACGCTCACCCGCGACGTCGCGATCAGCTACCGGGGCGTCAACCTCGTGCTGGAGGTCAGGAACAGCCGCGCCTGGATCAAGGTCTGGGTCGACGGCAAGATCTCGAAGGTCACCGGCAGCGCCGGCAAGGTGTTCAACCCGGGCAAGGTGCTGACGTTCACGGCGAAGAAGACCATCGAGGTCCGGACGGGCAAGTCCAGCGCGACGTACTTCACCGTCAACGGCAAGGACATCGGGCGGATGTCGAAGGACAGCAACCCGGAGACGTGGCTGTTCCGGCCGCCCGACGCTCCCGTCAAGACCAGCCGCACCTGACGTGGCCGCCGATCCGCTCGTGGAGCTCGCCGGGCGCCTCCAGGCGCGGTGCACGGCCCTCGGCCTGACCGTGGCGACCGGCGAGTCGTGCACCGGCGGGCTCGTCGCGCACGCGCTCACGGAGGTGCCCGGGTCGTCGGCGTACGTGCGCGGCGGCATCGTCGCGTACGCGAACGAGGTCAAGACGGCGCTCCTGGACGTCCCCGCCGAGGTGCTGGAGGCGCACGGTGCCGTCTCCGCGCAGGTCGCGGTGGCGATGGCGGAGGGCGCGAGGGCGCGCCTCGGGACGGATCTCGGGGTCGGCGTCACGGGCGTCGCGGGGCCGGACGGCGGCACGGCGACGAAGCCCGTCGGGCTGGTGTACATCGCGGTCTCGGGGCTCGGCGCGCCGGTCGTGCGCCGTTTCCTGTGGGCCGGCGACCGGTCGGCGAACAAGCGCGACAGCGCGGTCGCGGCCATCGAGCTGATGCTCGCCCAGGTCGACGCGGCGCCGCATGGCGGGGCCGCGTGAGCGTGCGAGGCTCGGCAGCGGTCGGTGCCGGGCTCGCGCCTGCTCGCGAGGCGCGCCCGATCCGCGAGGGCGAGCGGATCCACGTCGTGGGCGCGGCGGGCGCGGGCGCGTCGGCAGCGGCGCTCCTGGCGGCGTGGGCGGGCGCGAGCGTCGACGGCTGCGATCCAGGCGGGGCCTCCCCCTACACGCCGCCGCTGCTGGCCGAGGGGATCCGCGTCGCCGACGCCCACGACGCAGCGCACCTGCGGGCCGGCGTGCTGCCGGCCCCGGAGCGGCTGGCGGTCACGAAGGCGCTCACCGCGATCGACCCCGACAACGCGGAGCTCGCGGCGGCCCGTGGCGCCGGCATCCCGCTCGAGCCGTGGCAGCAGGTCGTGGCCGATGCGGCTGCGCGGCGGACGCTCGTGGCGGTCGCGGGCACGCATGGCAAGAGCACGACGTCCGGCTGGCTCGTAGGGGTGCTCGCGGCCGGCGGGGCGGACCCCGGTGCGTTCGTGGGCGCCCTGCTGCCGGCGGCGGTCACGGGGATCGGGCTCGCGGCGACCGCCCGACGCGGGGCCGGGTCGGCGTTCGTGGTGGAGGCGGACGAGTACGCCGGCAACTTCGACGCGTATCGCCCGGCCATCGCCGTCCTCACCTCGGCCGAGTGGGACCATCCGGACGTGTTCGAGGACCGCGCCGCGGTCATCGCGGCGTTCGAGGCCTGGATCCGGCGCGCCGGATCGACCGCCGGGCCCGAGGGTCCAGGCGCGCCCCCGGTGCTCGTCGCGAACGTGGCGGACGAGGGGGTCGCCGAGCTCGCGGGCCGGCTCGCCGACTGGCCGGGCCGGATCGTCGCGACGGCGCTCGTGGACGTCGCGCCGCAGCGCCTGGGCGGGTACGCACGGGGGATGGGGGAGCGGTTCCACACCGCGGCCGGGCCGGCGTCGGCGCTCCTCGGCCGGATCACCGCGGCGGACCGCGACGCGACGACGCTCGAGATCGCGGGGCTCGACCCGCTCGCGGGACCCGTCGCGGCCCGACTGGCGACGGCGGGGCGGCACAACGCCGCCAACGCGCTGGGTGTCGCGGGCGCCGCGGCGGCGCTCGGCCTCGGACCCGGCGCCATCACGGACGGGCTGGCGGGGTTCCGTGGTGTGGGCCGGAGGCTCGAGCGCAAGGGCGAGGCGCACGGCGTCGTGGTCTACGACGACTATGGCCATCACCCGACGGCGATCCGCGAGACGCTCGCCGCGATCCGGCAGCGCGAGCCCGGGCGGCGCATCTGGGCCGTCTACGAGCCGCTGACCTACCACCGGACCGCGGCCCTCCTTGACGCGTTCGCGGACGTCCTCGCTGGCGCGGACGCGGTCGCGATCGCGGACATCTGGGCGGGCCGTGACCCCGACACGACGATCGCGTCGGCGGCCGGCCTCGCGGAGGCCGTCGCGCGACGCGCCCCGCGCATCCCCGTCGCCGCCCCGGGCACCGTCGAGGCGACGGCTCGCTGGCTTGCCAGCGAGGTCCGGTCCGGGGACGCCGTGCTGGTCATGGGCGGCGGCCGGTCCTATCGCATCGGCGAGCTGCTGCTCGAGCACCTGGAGGCAGGATGATGCTCACCTACGCCGCGGCGCACGACCTCCTGGAGGCGTACTGCCGGACCCGGATGGCGTACGACGGCGACGGCTTCACGGCCCTGTTCACCGATGACGGGGAGCTGGCGCTCGACCCGTTCGTCCCGCCGCTGGCCGGGCACAACGCGCTGCGGGCATACTTGCTCGAGGCGGCCGAGGCCGAGCGGTACTTCGACCTGGCGATCGAGCGTCACTGGGTCGCGGGCGACACCGCGCTCGCCGCCTGGCATGCCAGCTGGAACCGCGCGGCCGACGAGACGGCCAAGGTCCGGCAGGCAGGGTTCCTCTCCGCCGAGGTGGGAGAGGACGGGCGCGTCGTGCGCCTGCGGCTGTGGGCAGTCACCCGCGAGCACCTCGCGGGCCGGGAAGGAGGGTGACGTGGCGGGCGATGTGTCGTTCGACGTCGTCTCGGACTTCGACGAGCAGGAGCTGCGGAACGCGCTGGACCAGGTCCGGCGCGAGGTCCAGCAGCGCTACGACTTCAAGGGCGCGCACGTCGACGTGGCGCAGGAGAAGGAGCGGATCGTCCTCGTGACGGACTCCGACATGCGCGCCAAGGCCCTCAAGGACCTGATCGAGTCCAAGGCCGTGCGCCGCAACCTGTCGCTCAAGATCTTCGACTGGGGCGAGATCGCCCCCGCGGGCGGCAACAAGGTCCGCCAGGAGATCATCCTGCGCCGGGGGCTCCCGGACGACCTGTCGCGCAAGCTCGTGAAGCAGATCCGCGACGAGTTTCCCAAGGTCCAGCCGCGGATCCAGGGCGACGCGATCCGGGTTGCCGGCAAGAGCAAGGACGAGCTGCAGAAGGTGATCACCTGGCTTCGCGGACTGGATGAGGCGGTGCCGCTCCAGTTCGAGAACTACCGGTAGGGGCGCCGATGCCCGGATCCGGCCGCACCGCGCGGATGGTGATGATGGTGGTCGCCCTCGTGGTCATCCTGGGCCTGCTCGCGAGCATGGCCGGGACGGCGGCCCTCGTGGGCCGCTAGGCTTCACCCGCGCCCCTCGTCCATCACCCTCCCACCGCTTCGAGCCCAGCCCGCATACCCCGGCCGCGGACGGACCGCCGTCCCAGCCGGCTGCCAGGAGGTCGCGATGCAGCTCCACCCCGACGCGCCGATCGATCCGCTCGACGGCAGCGTTCCGCCGGCGGACCCCGACCCGTACCCGGACGCCCCGCCCGCCGGTCCCGACGAGGAGGCGGCGCTCGCCGGGGAGGCAATGGTCGCCGAGGGCGCGCCGGACCCGGTGCCCCAGGCGGAGCTGGAGCCCGAGCCGGTGCACCGGCACGACGACGCGGACGCGGTCGCGACCGACGACCCGCGCGAGGCGCCGGCGGCGCCGACCACCGTTGCGGAGCTCGTCGCGGCAACGCTGCGTGCCGCCGGGGTCCGGATGGCCTTCACCGTCCCGGGGGAGAGCTTCCTCCCGGTCCTCGACGCGCTCGCCGCCGCCGGGATCCGGATCGTCGCCACCCGACACGAGGGCGCAGCCGCGTTCGCCGCCGAGGCGTACGGCCAGCTCACCGGCCGGCCCGCGGTGTGCCTCGGGACGCGGGCCGTCGGCGCAGCGAATCTCGCGATCGGGATCCACACCGCGACCGCCGATTCCACGCCGATGTTCGTGCTCGTCGGCCAGGTGGACCGCGGCCTTCGGGGCCGCGAGGCGTTCCAGGAGGTCGACCTCGTCGGGACGGTGGGCGCGCTTGCGAAGTGGGCGGGCGAGATCGACGATCCCGCGACCGCCGCGGCGACGCTCGAGGCCGCCGTGCGCGCCACCGTGGAGGGGCGACCGGGACCGGCGTTCCTGAGCCTCCCCGAGGACGTGCTCGACCTGCCGCTCCCGGAGGGCACGGAGACCCCGGTCGTGCGATCCCACCCCGAGGTCCCGAACGCGGACGACGTCCGTGCGGTGCTCCACTTCCTCGCGGCCGCCGAGCGGCCGGTGATCCTCGCGGGCGCCGGCGTCCTGCGGGCGAGGTGCTCGAACGACCTCGTCCGGTTCGCGGAGCAGCTCCACGTCCCGGTCATCGCCTCGTGGCGCCGTGGCGACGTGATCCCCAACGACCACGCGCTCTATCTCGGCATGTCCGGGTTCGGGGCGCCCGCCGTCGTCCGCGAGCGCCTTGCGGCCGCCGACGCGCTGCTCGTCCTGGGATCGCGACTCAACGAGCCCACGACCGGCGAGTACCGCGTTCCGGCGCTCGGCCAGCGCTGGATGCACGTGGACCTCGAGCCGCGGACGGCCGCCGTCGGGTTCGCCGAGCCGCCAGAGCGCGCCATCCGCGCCGACGCCCGCGCCTTCCTCCGGGCCGCGAACGCGCGGCTCAAGGAGGCCGTGCTCGTCGCGGCGCCGGTCGCAGCGCGGGACGGGCACAACACGGCCGACCGTGCGTCGTGGGAGGCGGCGACGGTCGTCGATGGCGGCGAGTGGTCCGGACCGGGCGTCCACCCGGGCCGCGTCGTCACCGAGCTCCGCCGGCTCCTCCCCGATGACGCGATCCTCACGACCGACGCTGGGGCGTTCGGCGGCTGGGCGGCGCGCGGGTTCCGGTTCCGGCGGCCCGGCACGTTCCTCGGCCCGACGTCGGGGGCGATGGGCTACGGCTTCCCGGCGGCCCTCGCTGCGGCGCTCGTGCACCGCGAGCGCCGGGTCGTGGCGCTGCTCGGCGACGGCGGGATGGGGATGACCCTCGCCGAGGTCGAGACGGCCGTCCGCGAGGGCGCCCATATCGTCGCGATCGTGTTCGACAACGAGCGCTACGGGATGATCCACGACCACCAGGAGCGAGCGGGCAGCGCCACGGCACCGGGGACGGACCTCGGACCGCTCGACTTCGCGGCGGCTGCGCGCGCGTGCGGCGCCCGCGGCGTCCGCGTGGACACCGATGCGGCGTTCGAGGGCGCGCTGCGGACCGCGCTCGCGGCCACGGGACCCACAGTCATCCAGCTCGCGCTCGACCGGCGCTGGGTCCACGTCGACCGGCCGGCCACCGACACGCCGGCCCGGTGACCCGCCCGACGCTCCACCTCGTCCCCGAGGCGCGCTGGGACGCGCGCGACCCGGCAGCTCCGTACATGCCAGGCCGGTTCGACGAGGAGGGCTTCGTCCACTGCACGGACGGCGACGAGGAGATGCTGCAGACGGCCAACCGGTTCTACCGCGAGGACCCGCAGCCGTTCCTGCTCCTGACGCTCGATCTCGACGCCACCGGGAGCCCATGGCGCTTCGACGACCCAGGCTCGCCGTTCCCGCACGTCTACGGCCCGATCGCGCCGACGGCGGTGCTCGAGGTACGGAGGTTCGTGCGCGACCCCGACGGGACATTCACGGCGATCGAGGCGCGCTGACCCGGCGCGCGATCGCCCGCGTCAGCCCGGCCGCCTCGAGCGAGGCGTC
>DASXVG010000027.1:0-32810 GCA_036504355.1 Candidatus Limnocylindrales bacterium | reverse complement strand
ACCTGGGCGATCATCGCGCCGGCGTAGGGGCAGAACGGGGTCGTCAGGATCATCTTCACCTCGGTGGTGTCCGGGCCGAGGATGATCTGCTTGATCAGCGCGAGCTCGACCACGTTCATCCCGATCTCCGGGTCCACGACGGCGCGGAGGGCGTCGAGGATCGCGAGCTCCGTTGCCCGACGCTGGGCGTCGAACTCGGGCGCGGCGGTCGTATCGGGGGCGGTGGCGGGCTGCGTGTCGGTCATCGTGGCGAAATCCTACCACCATGGTCGGAAATGGCCGAAGGGGTCGTTCGGCCTTGCCGATGGTGCCAATCGTCCATTTGCGCAAGCACGCAACCCGTCGACGATGGGTGCCCGCCCCACCGCCCAGGAGGTCCCGCCATGGCCACCAAGACCGCGCTCGTCCGTCTCGCCGGCGAGGCACTCCGGTTCGAGGCGACCGTGGGGTCCGGACACACGATCGTGCTCGACTCGGGCGATGGGGACGCGGGCGCGCGGCCGGCGGAGCTCGTCGGCGCGGCGCTTGCAGGTTGCACGGCGATGGACGTGATCTCGATCCTGCGCAAGAAGCGCCAGCCGATCGACGCGTACGAGGTCCGCGTCAGCGGCGAGCAGATGGACGAGCACCCGCACGCGTTCACGCGGTTCGACGTCGTGCACGTCGTCGACGGCACGGGCCTCGACCTGGAGGCGATCCGGCGCGCGATCGAGCTGTCCGCGACGCGCTATTGCTCGGTCGGATCGACGCTGGCGTCGGGCGCGGTGGAGATCCACCACGCGTACCTCGTCCGCGACCCCGGCGGTGACGAGCGATACGGCGAGGTCCTCGTCATCGGCCCGGACATGGCCCCCGCTGCCCTCGCCGCCGGGTAGGGGCAGATACGCCCCGCGGCCGGGCGCCGACGCAGTCTCCCCCGAGGAGGAACCGCCGCAGGAACGGATGACCAGGGCGGGAACACGGCTGCGCACGACCCGCCGTGAGCGATCGTCGGCCCCGGCTGTTCGCCCGTCTGCCACCCGGAGGGCGGGTGGTGCACGCCCTCAGGCCGGAACGGCCGCCTTGACGACGACGCCCGGGATCCGGAGGCGCTCAGGGAGTGCAGCGGCCTCGCTCGTGGTGTAGCCGGGACCGAGGATCGAGCCGTCCGTGGCGAAGAACTCCTGGTACCGGTCCCTGTTCGCAGCCGCGAACGCGTAGGCCTCCGCGATCCCCACGAGGCGGAGCTCCGGGTGGTCCTTGAGCATGTCGACGAGCGTCATCCCGTTGGCGCGCGCCTGGAGGACCTGGCGGACGGTGAGACGTGAGCCGTAGCAGAACGGCTCACCGTTCATCACGAGCGGGTCCGACCTGACCCACTTGATCGTCATCGGGTGGCTCCTACGCGCCCTTGTACAGCGCGGCGAGGATCGGGTTGCGCTTGCGCGCGTCGCCCGCCAGGCGCCGGTACCACGTGAAGACGGCGACGGCCTCGTCCAGCCCGGCGTCCGCGGCCACTGTCTCGACCTCGGAGAGCACGCCGCGGGCACCCGCCCGAAGGCCCTCGAGGAGGCGCACCACGTCGTCCATCGCGACCTTGCGCCGGCGGAAGACCGGTGCGGACATGTCCGCGAACTCCTTGAGCCAGTGCGGGTCGTTGCCGGCGACGCACAGGGCGAGGCGCTCGACGAACACCTCGGCGTCGCGCAGCAGGCTCCGGAGGCCGTCCTCGTCGTACCGGGTGCGGAACGTCGGGTCCTGGTCCACGGCGGCCTCCAGGGCGCGGACGGCGAGGCGGCTGCGCTCCGTCCGGAGACGGGCGGCGGCCTCGGGGAACCCGGCGTGAAGGCTGCGCGGCGGCTTGCCGAGCGTGGGGTGGCTCACGGAGCGAAGGATACCGTCCGGAACGCCTCCGCGTAGCATCTCGTCATGACCGAAACGCCGGAGCCGGGGCGCCCCCGGCAGCTCGACCGCGCACCAGGGGAGCGCTACCGGGGCACGACGCCGCCCACCGGCACCGGGTCGGCTCCAGGCAGCATGGCCCCACGACGCGCGACGGCGGGAACCGCGACGCACCGCTCCGCGGGCGCTGCGCGCCGTGCCGTGCTCGCCGCCGCAGGCATCGCCGTCATCGTCGCGATCGGCCGGGCGATCGTCGGCCAGGTCGACCTCGGCCCGGGGACCCTTGCCATCGCCGCCTTCGCGGGCTGGGTCGTCGCGCTCGCGCTCATCTGGGGAGCGGGCGGCTTGCCGATCCATCGGCGTGCCCTCACCGCCGGCATCGTCGCGGGCATCGCGATCGCCGCCGGCCTCACCCTCGAATCGCTCATTGCGCGGCTGGGCGGCGGTGCGCTCGGCCCGATCGACTACGTGAACGAGCGGTACGGCGTCCTGGCGTACGCCGAGGTCGCGGTGGCGACCCTGGTCTCCTCCATCCGCGCCCGCTGAGCGCGATCGCCCGGGGCGCCGACACGGGAGCGCCGCCGACCAGTCGAGCGCTCGCGACACACGATCAACCGGCGTCGATCTCCGCCTGGATCGACACCGGCGTGTGCGGCTCAGTGAGCAGGCGACCGAAGCGAGCGGGGCGGTCGGCGGCCGGGACGAGGTGGAGCCAGTCGCGAAGCTGTCGCTCGCCCTCGAAGTACACGTAGATGTAGAGACGCCACAGCGGGTGCTCGATGAACTCGAGCCGCTTCGCGGCGGTCGGGGCGTCGAACCGGCCGACCGTCACCAGGTAGTCGATCACCTCGTCCCGCGGCCGAGCGTCGGCGTGGAGGAGCAACGCCGCGTTGAGCCGGGCCTGGTCCAGGATCTCTCGCGACTCGCGGATCGCGGCCTGGCGCTCCGCCCCGTCGCGGAGCGCGGTCGGGTCGCCCGCGAGCGGCAGCCGGGCCACCGGCGCCAGCTCGACGAGCAGGTCCGCCAGCGCCGCCGGCGGCACCACGAGCTCCCGGCCGAGGTTTGCGAGGCCCTCCGAGATCAGGCACTCGGGCGTGTTGATGAGCAGGGCAGCCGCCTCACCGTGACCGCGCGCCTCGACGAGGACCGCCTCCTTGAGGGCGTGCTCGAGGTGATGGCCGGGGTACGTCTCGTGGGCGACGACCCCGACGAACTGCGGGAGCCGCACCGGCAGGTCGAGGTTGAAGTCCACGCGGGAGCGGGAGCCGCCGTCATACCAGTTGTAGCCGCTCCATGGCTGGTCATGCACGAGGTTGACCGCCAGCCCATCGCCCGGCGGGATGTCGAAGTGGCGGGCGGCCCAGGACCGGAACCGGGGGACGAGCGCGTCGACGACCGCGCGGACGCGGTCGGGCGGGACCGTCCAGCGCCCGTCCTCGGCGGCGCGCCGTTCGGCGAGCGAGCCGTCGCCGGGCAGCAGCGCGTCGAGGGACGCCGCGGCGGCCTCGATCTCGGCGTCCGGCCGCCGCGTCGGCGTGATCGCGAAGCACCGCTCGACCTGCTCGAGATACGGGATCTCCTCGCCGGCACGCACGCGCGCCAGCGTCTCGAGCGCCACCAGCTGCAGATCCAGCCAGTGGCGGCGCGGCGCGTCGTCGGCAACCTCTGCGTTGAGGCGGGCGCGAAGCGCGACCGCGTCCTCGGCCAGGCGCCCGGCCGACCGGAGCTGCTCCATGTCGACCTGCGCCTTGAGCGCAGCGGGGCCGTAGAAGCCGTCGACGGTGCCCGGGAGATGCTGGTCGAGGCGGAGCGCGAGCAGGAGGTAGTCGCGCGCGACCGCGTCCGGGACGGGCACCTGGCGCGTCCCCCCGACCGCCATCGTGCGCGGGCGCTCGAGGGTCACCGCTGGAGTCGCTCCGGACGGGGCGCGCGGCGGGTCGCGGCGGATCCCGTGCCGGGGTCGTGGTCGGCATGCTCCGTCGCGGCCGTGCGGGCCTCGTCGAGCCGGCGCTGCATCTCCGGGTCGAGCGGGATCGACCGCCGGGAGCCCTGAGCCAGGTGCGCATGGCGCATCGCGACGGCCTCGTTGCTGGGGCCGGGCTCCGCGGCCACGTGCCGTACGTCGTCGGTATCGCCGGCAGCCGGGACCTCGCCCATTCCCTGTCCCGCGCCGACCCCGCCCGTCTCGCCCACGAACGGCATTCTCTGCCGTTCCACCGCGTCGAGGCTCATTCGCAGCGCCGCCACCTTCTGGCTCACGACCTCGCGGACGTACGCACCCTCCTCGTCCGCGGTCATCTGCCGGCCTCGGACGATGCCCTTCGGCTTGCCGACCATGAGCCACGCGAGGTGATAGCGGTCCATGGTCCCCCACGCGTGCGACAGGAGGTCGTCCGACAGCTGGAGCCAGGTCGTGAGCGCGGTCATCGACGGGTCGGCGTCCAGGCGCGCGCCCTCGGCGATGAGCTGGCGGGTGCGCAGGATGAGCTCGTCACGGGTCACAGGGCCAGTCTAGGACAGGCTCCCGCCCGCGCCCGGTAGGCTGACGCGGATGGTCCGCCTCGTCCCGCACGACGTCGTCTTCTTCGCCTCTCCCGGGGAGCTGCGCGAGTGGCTCGAGGCGAACCACGCCACGGCGGCCGACCTGTGGGCCGGGTTCCGCGCGAAGGACTCGGGCCTGGCGACGATCACGTGGCCGGAGCTCGTGGACGAGATCCTGTGCTACGGCTGGATCGACAGCGTGCGGATGCCCGTGGAGGGCGGGACCGCCATCCGCCTCACGCCCCGCCGCGACGGCTCGATCTGGAGCGCCCGGAACGTGGGCCGGGTCGAGGCACTGCGCGCCGAGGGCCGGATGCGTGAGGCCGGCGAGATCGCGTTCTCGAAGCGCCGCGACGACCGGACGGCCGTCTACTCGTTCGAGCGGGTCGCCGCCCTCGACGCGGAGGCCGAGGCCGCCCTCCGGGCGCGCGGCGACGCGTGGGGGTTCTGGGAGGAGCAGCCGCCTGGCTATCGGCGGATCGCGACCCACTGGATCTTGGACGCGAAGCGGCCGGAGACACGGGCGAGGCGGCTCACCGCGCTCGTGGAGGCGTGCGCCCGCGGTGAGCGCGTCGCGGCGATCGCCGGCAACGCCCGATCGCCGCAGGGTCGCGCCGGGTCCGGCACCCAGCGCTGACCGGCTGCCGGGGTTGCCCCCGGACGGCGCACCATCCACCATGCGTCCCCCAGCTGGGTGGACCTGCGTGGGACCGTAGGAGGTCTGGATGCCATCGCGTGCCCCCGTCGTCGCCGTCCTCGTGCTCGTCATCGCTGCCGGCGCCTGCTCGACGACGCCCATCGCCTCGCCGACGCCGCCCGTCAACTCGGCATCAGCTGCGACACCGTCACTCTCCGTCGCACCGTCGTCGACTCCGCCGCCCACGCCGAGCCTCGTCCCGACGTCCACGCCGTCCGCCGGGCCTGGCGCCGATCGGTGGGTCGTTCCTTGCCAGCAGGAGCTCTCGACGACCGCGATCGAGTCCACGATGCCGGCCGCGGCAGCGATCACTCCGAGGATCGCGCTCGGCGACGCGACGACGGGGGCGCTGATCGCCGCCGCCGCGCTCCCCGACGACGCCACGGAGCTGTTCCTCGGCCTGTGCATGTGGACGCCCGCCGATCGGGACCGGCCGGTCACGAACGCCGGGACCGTGGCCTCGATCCCGGCGCGGGGCCTCGCCCTGGAGCGGGTCATCCGCACGCAGGAGGCGCCGATCGTCCACGCCCTGGGTGGCAGGGTCTCGGACGACGTTGCGTCGGTCGTCGTCACCCTCGCCGATGGGTCGACGCGCGTCGCGGTCCTCGAGGACGGCTACTGGCTCACCTCCTGGACCGGGCCGAGCGGATCCACGTCCATCGTCGCCCGCGATGCTGCGGGCACTGCCGTGAAGACCGTGGCGTTCGACGACATGGCCCCGTAGCAGCCCGTCGAGGGTCAGCCGCCGACGATGAACGCCTCGCGGTCGGCCCGCGCACGCCGCGTGAGCGGCCCCGGGCGACCGTCACCGATCGGGGTGCCGGCGAACCGCGTCACCGGCAGGATGCCGGCAACGGACGAGCACACGAACGCCTCGTCGGCCGCGGCCAGCTCCTCGGGGAGGAGCCAGCCCACGACGGCACGCAAGCCGGCTCCGCCCGCCCAGCGGAGCAGCCACGAGCGCGTGGTCCCGGGCAGGATCGCGCACTCGAGGGCCGGGGTCGCGAGCTCGACGACACCGTCGGGGGCCGAGCGGACGAGGAACACGTTCGCGGTCGTGGACTCGGACAGGTGGCCGCTCGTCGTGAGGAACAGCGCATCGTCGGCGCCGGCCCGCCGGGCCTCGAGGCGGGCGAAGACGTAGTCGGCGCGGCTCGTCGTCTTGAGGGTCACGATCGGGTTGGCCGGGTCGCGCCGGACGAGCGACGCCACGAGGTGGAGGCCGACCTCGAGGTGGGATGCGGGGGCCGGCATCACCGGCCACGCCTGGATGACGATCGTCGGGTCGAGGTGGACGTCGCGCGGCGGGAGCAGGCCGCGAGACGCCCACGCGCCGCGCGACACCGTGATCCGGATCGAGGCCTCCGCCGCGTCGCCTGCGAGGCCCTCCGCGGCCAGCAGGTCCGTGATCCCCCGCTCGAGCCGCTCCCCGACGTCGCCAGGCAGGTCGATGTCGAGGCCGCCGGCCGATCGGCGCAGGCGCGCCTCGTGCTCGCGGAGCTCGGTCACCCGGCCGCCGGTCGCGCGCATCGTCTCGAAGATGCCGTCCCCCAGCTGGAAGCCGCGGTCGAACACGGTGATGTGCGGCCCGTCTGCGGCGAGGATCGCCCCGTTGACCCAGACGAACCGCGGCGCGCCCTCGCTCACCCCGGCACCTCGACGGCCCCGATCGACGACAGCGGCCCGCGGGCCTTGGCCACCGTCTCGTCCCACTCCTGCTGTGCGTCGCTGCGCCACGTGATCCCGCCGCCGACGTGGAGCGTCAGCCGCTCGCCGTCCGCGACGAACGTCCGGATGAGGATCGAGGAGCCCATGCGGCCGTCGGGCCCGAGCCACGCGAGCGCACCGCAGTACGGCCCGCGACGGACAGGCTCGAGACGCTCCGCGAGCTCCATCGCACGAATCTTCGGCGCGCCGGTGATCGAGCCGCCGGGAAAGCTCGCGGCCAGGAGGTCGAACGCGTCCGCGTCCGTGCGCAGCCGACCCTCGACGGTGGTGACGAGGTGCTGGACGGCCGCGGTCCGCTCGAGGCGCAGCAGGCGCGGGACGCGCACGGAGCCCGGCTCGCAGACGCGGCCGAGATCGTTGCGCAGCACGTCCACGATCATCACGTTCTCGGCCTGGTCCTTCGTGCTCGCGAGCAGCTCGCGCGCGAGGGCGCGATCCTCCTCACGGGTGCGGCCACGCGACCGCGTCCCCTTGATCGGGTCCGTCGTCACGGTGCCCGACCGGTCGAAGGACAGGAACGGCTCGGGGCTCGCCGAGAGGAGCGCGCGCGGCGTGCCGCTGGCGGGCGATGGGCCGAGGTCGAGGTATCCGGCGAACAGCGCCGGGTCTCCCGTGCGCAGCCGCCGGAATAGCGGCCACGGGTCGCCCGAGAACGGCGCCTCGAGTCGCCGGGTGAGGTTTGCCTGGTACAGCTCGCCGCGCGCGATGGCGTCGCGGACGGCTTCGACAGCCCGGATCCAGGCCGCGTGGCTCGTCCCGGAGACGAACGCCGCCGGGGCGTCGGGAGCGGCCGACGGAACGCGCTCGTCGACCGCGCCTCCCTGGCGGGCGGGGACGCCGGGCCGTGCGGCGGGGGCGCCCCCGCGCCCGACCGCGTCCACGCGCTCCAGCACGTCGCGGACCCGCGCCCCGAGCGCGTCCCGGTCTCCGTCGACCGCGCGTACGCCCAGCCACGCCATCGACGTCCGGCGGTCCCACGCGATCGCCCAGTCGTGGAGCGCGAGCCGCATCACCGGCAGGTGCTGGTCGACGAGCGCGATCGACGGCAGCCGCTCGAACCGCCGGCCCAGGTCGTACCCCAGGTAGCCCACCAGCCCCCCTGCGAACGGCGGCAGCCCGTCGACGGTCGCAGCCGACAGCCGGGCGAGCAGTGCCCGAGCCTCCACGAACGGGTCCGGCCCCTCGGACGGCGCGTCGAGGACGGCCACCGGGTCGGCCGTCAGGAAGCTCCAGCGACCGGTGCGGCCCGGACGCGCGCTCTCGAGCAGGGCGAGCCCGGACAGGTCGCGGAACGCCTCCGCCACGTCCATCGGCGCGGCGCCCGCCACGGCGGGGAGCGGCAGCACGGCGACGAGGCCGCGCGAGGCGGGACGGGCTTCCGGGATCATGGACACGCGGCGATGATATGGGGGCCGCACCGAAGGCGGACAGGGGGACCTGCGGAGGCACACCGTGCGCGCTCGAGAGCTCGGGCTGAGGATCGGCCTGCTCGAACCGGGGGAAGAGGACGCGATCACGGACGTGCAGGGCGTCCTCGTCGGCCATACGACGCTGACCAGCGGCGACGGTCCGCTCGTGGTCGGGCAGGGCCCCGTCCGCACCGGCGTGACGATCGTCGTCCCCCACGAGGACAGCGCGTGGACGGAGCCCGTGTTCGCTGGCTGCCACCGCCTCAACGGCAACGGCGAGCTCACCGGTCTCGAGTGGGTCCGCGAGTCGGGGCTGCTGGGCGGCGTCATCGGGATCACGAACACGCACTCGGTGGGCGTCGTCCGCGACGCGCTCGTGGCGCACGCCGCCCGGGCGCACGCGCGGGACTCCGTGTTCTGGTCGCTGCCCGTGGTCGGCGAGACGTACGACGGCGCCCTCAACGACATCAACGGGTTCCACGTCCAGGCCCACCACGTCGACGAGGCGCTCGCTGCGGCCCGCGGCGGCCCGGTCGCCGAAGGGAACGTGGGCGGGGGTGTCGGCATGATCTGCCACGAGTTCAAGGGCGGGATCGGGACGGCATCGCGCCGGACCGCCGGAGTCGACGGCGGGTTCACGGTCGGTGCGCTCGTCCAGGCGAACTACGGCTCGCGCGAGCTCCTGCGCATCGACGGGGTGCCGGTGGGCCAGCACATTCCCACGAGCGAGGTCCCATCCGCCTGGGACGCGGAGGAGCTCGTCAACGCCGGCGGCACCGACGCGGCCCCTTCGAGTGGATCGGCGCGGATGGGGCCCGGCGGCGGGTCGATCATCATCGTCCTCGCGACGGACGCTCCGCTCCTCCCCCACCAGTGCGAGCGCCTCGCGCAGCGCGCGAGCCTGGGCCTGGGACGGATGGGCAGCATCGCGTCGCACGGCTCGGGCGACATCATCATCGCGTTCGCGACCGGCAACCGCGGCCTGGCGCGCACCGCGACCGAGCGCGACCCCCGTGCGGCCGTCGCGACGCGGATGCTCGTGGACAAGGCGATCTCGCCACTGTTCCAGGCCGCGGTGGAAGTCGTCGAGGCCGCGGTCGTCGCCGCGCTCCTGGCCGCTGAGACGCTCACGGGGAGGGACGGGATCACGGCCCATCGCCTCGAGCACGACCGGTTGGTCGAGATCATGGCCGGGTATGGGCGCGGCCCGCGCGCCCGCTCGAGCTGACGGAGGATGCCCAGGGCGATGCCGAGCCGCGGGACGACACGGAGCACGGCCATGCCGACGATGCGCGCCGCCGCCGACCGCGACATTCCGGCCATCCGCGCGATCCTCGCCGCGAACGGCAACGACGGGCCCGTGGCGGCCGACGGCGTCGACATCATCGGGCCCTACCTGCTCCACCTGCTGCACCGCCACCGCGCCATGGTCACCGAGCGGGACGCCCAGGTCGTCGCGTTCGGGGCGGTCGCCGACGCCGGGGTCGCGGCGATGCTGGCCGACCTGTTCGTGCGCCCGGACCTCGTCGGGAACGGGCTGGGCCGGCCGCTGCTCGAGGCGTTGTTCGATGGATCAACGGCGCGAGCCACCTTCGCCTCCTCCGACCCGCGCGCGCTGCCGCTGTACGTCCGTGCCGGCATGACACCCCTGTGGACGATCTTCTACCTCGAGGGCGCTGCCTCGCAGCTCCCGACCCCGGCCCCGGGCCTCACGACGTGGGATGCGACGGCCGAGGAGCTTGCGTTGCTCGAGGAGGCGTGGAAGGGCGCCCAACGACCCGGGGACCACGCGTACTGGGCGCGCCAACCGGCCGGGGACGCCTTCCGCATCGAGGACGAGGAAGGGCCCGTCGCCTTCGGCTATGCCCGCGCGAAGCAGGCATCGGCCGCACGCGCACTGGACCGCCTGCTCGTGCGTCCCGGCGCCGACCCCGTGGCGCCGATCCTCGCCGGCCTCGCGCGCTCCGCGCGCGAGGGTCGCGTCATGGCGTGTGTCCCGGGCCCCAACCCGGTCCTGCGCGTGCTGCTGGAACACGGCTTCCGGATCGCGGACTCGGACGTGTACCTCGCGTCCTCACCGGACTTCGTGGACCCCCTGCGGCTGCTTCCGGGCCCCGGCCTCCTGTAGGCGGGCGCCGGGGACCGTTACGGCGACGGCGCCGTCGGATCGTGACGGCGCCGGTGCCCGGGGCCGCGGCGCCGTCGAGGCGCGAGGTGACCGACCGCGATCAGGCCGGGACAGCGACCGCCTTCTCGATCGGGACGCCGACCATCGAGCCCCACTCGGTCCAGGAGCCGTCGTAGTTGCGGACCCGCTGGAAGCCCAGCAGCTCCCGCAGGACGAACCATGAGTGCGACGACCGCTCGCCGATCCGGCAATACGCGACGACGTCCTTGTCGGCGGTGACGCCCTTCGCCGCGTACAGCGCCTCGAGCTCGTCCGCGCTCTTGAACGTCCCGTCCTCGCGGACCGTTTGCGCCCACGGGATCGAGGCGGCGCCGGGGATGTGGCCGGCCCGCTGGGCGGTCTCGGTCATGCCGGGAGGGGCGATGACCTCGCCGTTGAACTCGGCGGGCGATCGGACGTCCACGAGCGCGAGCCCTTCGTCACCCAGACGCGGCAGGATGTCGTCCCGGAACGCGCGCAGCGACTGGTCCACCTCGGGGAGCTGGATCCCGGTCGGCGGGTAGGACGGCGTGTCCGTCGACAGCGGCAGGTTGTTGTCCAGCCAGTACTTGCGACCGCCATTGAGCAGGCGGATGTGCTCGACGCCGTAGAGCTTGAGCTGCCAGTACGCCCAGGCGGCGAACCAGTTGTTGTTGTCGCCGTACAGGACGACCTGGGTGTCGGGGCCGATGCCGCTCGCGCTGAGCAGCTCGCTGAACTCCTCGCGGCCGGCGATGTCGCGGCGGATGCCGTCGGCCAGCTGGCTGGTCCAGTTCCAGGCGACGGCGCCGGGGATATGGCTCTGGTCGTAGGCGGTGGTGTCGACGTCCACCTCGACGAACCGCACGGCGGGGTTGTCGAGATTGGCCTTCGCCCAGTCGGCGGAGACGAGGACGTCCTTGGCGTAGCCGGAGACGGTCATGGGTGCGATGTGCTCCTGGGACATGCAAGGGAACGAGGGACGCGCAACCCGTCGCGTGGGTCGGGTGCGTGTTGTCGGGCGGACGCGCGGTCTACGAAGACCGGGCCCGCCGGCGACACGCGCAGCGGCCCGCGAGGTCGATGCCGGCGAGACAGCCGATGCACGCCGCGTGGCTCCGCCGGCAGGTGACGGGCGTCATCCGCTCAGCCCTCTGCCACGCGGTCGCGGCGGGCGAACTCGTCGAGCGCGACGCGGCATGCCTGCTCGGCGCGCAGGGCCTGGCCGACGATCCAGGGATCCACGCGGCTCGAGTCCTCGAGCGTCACGGTGTCCCCGTATGGGCCGCCCCCGAGCACGATGCCCGACGCGTTGCGGTAGTCCGCCATCCAGTTCGCCTGGAGCGCGATGAGCGCGTCGACCACCACGACCCGGGTGAACAGCCAGTCGAGCCAGGTGGCGTTCAACCGGTCGACCAGGTCGTCCAGGCGGATCGGCCGGCCACGGTCCATCCGCGCCACCGCGTCGATGACCCGGAGCGTGCTGAAGGGGTCGCCGGGCTCGGCGACCTGCGGCGGGGTGATGTGCGGGTCGGGGAGGCCGGGCGGGGCGGGCCTCGAGCCGACGACACCGGGCTCGACGGTCATCAACTGGCGGTCACGTGCTCTCGATATCCGACCAGATGGGTCGGGTTTCGAAGGCTAGCACAGCGGCTTCGCTGCTTCGCGTGTCGAGATCCGCCAGTGATCGTCGCGACCACTCGGCGGCGCGGACGGCACCGGCCGGGCCGGGACCGACGGGTGTCCCCACCTGGGCGCAGCGTGCCATAGCGGCCGATCCCGCGGGCGGCGGTACGATCCGGGGATGTCCGGTCTCGACGCCGCCCGCGCCGCCAACCGCTCCCGGTTCGCCCGGCTCGTCGCGCGACCGGAGCCGCAGATCGACCTCGCGCTCGGCGCACTGTTCATCGCAACCGAGGGCCGCGAGGAGCTCGACCCGGAACCCAGCCTCCAGCGCCTCGACGAGCTCGCCGAGCGCGTCCGGATCCACCTCGACCTGGGCGACGGCACGGGCCGGATCATCGATACCCTTCACGACGTCCTGTACCGCGAGCTGGGCTTCGGGCCGCCGGGACGCCTCCGCCCCGATGCGGACCTCAGCCGCCTCGACCTCGTCCTGGAACGCCGCCTGGGCCTCCCGATCAGCCTCTCGATCATCGAGCTCGAGGTCGGGTGGCGGCTCGGCCTCGCGCTCCACGGGGTCGGCCTTCCCGGGCACTTCATCGTCGGCGGGCCTGACGGCCTCCTGCTCGATCCCGCGGACAGCGGCCGGCAGCTCACCCGCGACGACTGCCAGGCGCTCATCCGCCGCTCGCTCGGCGACGGCGTCCTGCTCCACGACGGCATGCTCCGGCCCGCGCGCCGGCGCGAGATCCTCGCCCGCGTCATCAGGAACCTGCAGGCCGCGCACCTCCACGCGCGAGACTGGTCGCTGGCGCTCGGCGCGCTGGAGCTGCTGCGGATCGTGGAACCCACCGCGCCGGACCACGTGCGGGATCGTGGCCTGCTCCTCGGGCGAACCGGCCAGTGGTCGGCCGCGATCGCGGACCTCCGCCAGTACCTCGACGAGCGCCCTGACGCCGCCGATCGCGCCGACGTGACCCGGGTCATCGGGCTGTTCGGCGGGATGCGCAACTAGGGCGTCCCTCGCCGACGCAGAGCCAGCACGGAGACACGCCCGCATGACCGATGGGACAGGCAAGCCGGAGCCGCGGCACGAGGCCGACACGCACGACCTGATCCGCGTGCACGGGGCCCGGGTCAACAACCTCAAGGACATCAGCGTCGAGCTGCCGAAGCGCCGGCTGACGGTGTTCACCGGCGTGTCCGGGTCGGGCAAGAGCTCGCTCGTGTTCGGCACCATCGCGGCCGAGTCGCAGCGGATGATCAACGAGACGTACAGCGCCTTCGTGCAGGGCTTCATGCCCACGCTCGCGCGGCCGGACGTCGACCTGCTCGACGGCCTGACGACCGCGATCATCGTCGACCAGGAGCGGATGGGGGTCAACGCCCGCTCGACCGTCGGCACCGCCACGGACGCGAACGCGCTCCTCCGGATCCTGTTCAGCCGCCTCGGGCAGCCACATATCGGGTCCGCGCAGGCGTTCTCGTTCAACGTCGCCTCTGCCCGCGGGGCCGGGGCAGTCACGGTTGATCGCGCGTCCGCCGGCGCGGTCCGCAGGTCGTTCACCATCACCGGCGGGATGTGCCCCCGCTGCGAAGGCATGGGCTCGGTCACCGACTTCGACCTGGGCCAGCTGTACGACGCCGGCAGGTCGCTCAACCAGGGAGCGCTGAGGATCCCCGGCTACAGCGTCGACGGCTGGTACGGGCGGATCTTCAGCGGCTGCGGGTTCTTCGACCCCGACAAGCCGATCCGCGACTTCTCGAAGCGCGAGCTCCACGACCTGCTCCACAAGGAGCCGACGAAGATCAAGGTCGACGGGATCAACCTGACCTACGAGGGGCTGATCCCCCGCATGCAGAAGTCGTTCCTGGCCAAGGATGTCGACACGCTGCAGCCGCACATCCGCGCGTTCGTGGAGCGGGCGGTCACGTTCACCACCTGTCCCGAGTGCGACGGCACCCGGCTCAACGAGGGCGCGCGCTCGTCGCGGATCGCCGGGATCAACATCGCGGACGCCTGCGCGATGCAGATCAACGACCTGGCCGACTGGGTCCGCGGGCTCGACGAGCCGTCGGTCGCGCCGCTCCTGACGACGCTGCGCGAGACCCTCGATTCGTTCGTCGAGATCGGGCTGGGCTACCTGTCGCTCAACCGGACATCGGGCACGCTGTCGGGCGGCGAGGCCCAGCGCACGAAGATGATCCGCCATCTCGGCTCGTCGCTGACGGACATCACCTACGTCTTCGACGAGCCGACCATCGGCCTCCACCCTCACGACATCGCGCGCATGAACGCCCTGCTGCTGCGGCTCCGGGACAAGGGCAACACGGTCCTCGTCGTGGAGCACAAGCCGGAGGCGATCGCGATCGCCGATCACGTCGTCGATCTGGGGCCGGGCGCGGGGACCGCCGGCGGGGAGGTGGTGTTCGAGGGAACGGTCGATGGACTCCGCTCGAGCGGGACGCTCACGGGGCGTCACCTCGACGACCGCGCGCGATTGAAGCCCGCTGTCCGCACCCCGACGGGCGCCCTCGAGGTGCGCAGCGCCTCCACGAACAACCTGCGGGACGTCGACGTCGACATCCCGCTGGGCGTCCTGGTCGTGGTCACCGGGGTCGCCGGGTCGGGCAAGAGCTCGCTCATCCACGGCTCGGTGTCGGGTCGCGACGGGGTCGTCACGGTCGACCAGGGGGCGATCAAGGGGTCGCGCCGGAGCAACCCTGCGACCTACACGGGCCTGCTCGACCCGATCCGATCGGCATTCGCGAAAGCGAACGGCGTCAAGGCGGCGCTGTTCAGCGCCAACTCCGAGGGCGCCTGTCCCACCTGCAACGGTGCCGGCGTGATCTACACCGACCTCGCGATGATGGCGGGCGTCGCCACCGTGTGCGAGGAGTGCGAGGGGAAGCGGTTCCAGGCGGCCGTGCTGGACTACCGGTTCGGCGGGCGCAACATCGCTGAGGTCCTCGCGATGCCCGTCACGGAGGCCGAGGCGTTCTTCGCCGCGGGTGAGGCTCGCACGCCGGCCGCACACGCCATCCTCGGGCGGCTCGTCGACGTCGGGCTCGGCTACGTCAGCCTCGGCCAGCCGCTCACGACGCTGTCAGGCGGCGAACGGCAGCGCCTCAAGCTGGCCACCCGCATGGCCGAGCCGGGTGGCGTCTACGTCCTCGACGAGCCGACCAGCGGTCTCCACCTCGCCGACGTCGACCAGCTGCTCGGCCTGCTCGACCGGCTCGTGGACGGCGGCAAGTCGGTCATCGTCATCGAGCACCACCAGGCGGTCATGGCGCACGCGGACTGGATCATCGACCTCGGCCCGGGCGCGGGTCACGACGGCGGGCGCATCGTCTTCGAGGGCACGCCGACCGACATCGTTGCGGCCCGTTCGACGCTGACCGGAGAGCACCTCGCCGCCTACGTGGCGCCGACGCCGGCCCGCTAGGCTCGGTCGCCCTCGGTCTCCGCGGCGTAGTCGCCCCAGGGGTCGTCGTCGTCCGACAGCTCGTCCTCGATGCCGGCCCACGGGTCGTCGACCTCGAGCCCTTCCGGGAGCTCGAGCGAGAGCAGCTCGCCGTCTGGTCCCGGGAGCGGCGCATCGGGGCGCGCGTGGTGGACGAGCTCCTCGGCCGGGGGCACCGTGCGCAGCGCCTGCTGCTCGAAGCCGAACATGATCCCGCCCACGGTCTGCCCGACCGACTGGCGCTTCTTGCGTGATCCTGCGCTCATTCGCCCCCTCTGCGGAGAAGGTCCGTCCCGCTGCCATCCGCCGCCCGGCTGTCGGCCGGTCCTCGGGCTGCGCGCTGACGCACAGTGTCCCGCATCCGCCCGGATCGCGCCGGGCCGCGGGACGGTCCGCCCTGGACTACAGCAGCTCGTGGTTCGCGCTGGCGGTCGGCGCGCCCTCGGGCGGACGAGGCTCCTCGCCGGGGGCGTGCGCGGGCAGCCCGCCCGCCTCGAGCACGGGCAGGCCCCGGCCATCGCCGACGACCGATCCCTCGATCGCGCCCACGCCGTAGGGCACCCACTTGGACGACTCCTGGAGGCGGTGCGCCTCCTGGTTGCCACGCTCGTGAACCCGCTCGAAGCCCGCGGGCTCGATCCACATCCGCTCGCCCTGGAGCAGCGCGTGGATCCCTCCCTGGCCGGCCTCCTGGCGCGGGTGCTGGCAGGCCTGGCAGTGCGCCTTGTCGTGCTGCCTGTACTCGAGCGGCTCCTCGTAGGTGGTGATGTACCCCTCGTAGTTGCGGAGCACGATCTTGTGATCCGAGTAGCTGACGAGGTAGTTGGGCATCACCGGGATCTTGCCGCCGCCGCCGGGCGCGTCGATCACGTACGTCGGGACCGCGTAGCCGCTGGTGTGGCCTCGCAGGCCCTCGATGATCTCGAGGCCCTTGCCAACCGGCGTCCGGAAGTGGCCGGATCCCTCGACGAGGTCGCACTGGTAGAGGTAGTAGGGCCTGACGCGCATCTCCACGAGCCCGTGGACGAGGTCGCGCTGGATGTTGACGCAGTCGTTGACGCCCGCCAGGAGCACGGACTGGTTGCCCAGCGGGATGCCGGCCCGGGTCAGCTTGTCGCAGGCGCGGGCGAGCTCGGGCGTGATCTCGTTGGCGTGGTTGACGTGGATGTTGAGCCAGATCGGGTGGTACCTGGCGAGCATCTCGCACAGCTCGTCGTCGATCCGCTGGGGCAGGAACACCGGCACCCGCGACCCGATCCGGATGATCTCGACGTGGGGGATCTCGCGCAGGCCGCGGATCACGCTCTCGAGCAGCTTCGGGGCGAGCGTGAGGCCGTCGCCGCCGGAGATGAGCACGTCGCGGATCTGGGGCGTTCGCCGGATGTAGTCCAGCTGCGCCTCATGGTCCTTGCGATTGAAGTTCTGGCTCGCGTCGCCGACGATCCGGCTCCGGGTGCAGTAGCGGCAGTACGTCGCGCACTGCGTGGTGATCAGCATCAGCACGCGGTCGGGGTAGCGGTGGACGAGGCCCGGGACCGGGCTGTGGCGATCCTCGCCCAGCGAGTCCTCCATCATCCCGACGAAGGCACTCTGCTCTCGGCCCAGGGGGATGACCTGGCGGCGGATCGGGTCGTCTGGATCCTTGGGGTCGATGAGGCTGATGAAGTACGGCGTGATGTCGACGCGGAACTTGTCGTCCGCGGCGAGGCCCTCGCGCTCCTCGTCAGTGAGCTCGAGGATCTCGGCGATCTCGTCGAGGTCGTTGACGCGGTTGGACAACTGCCAGCGCCAGTCGTTCCACTTCTCGTCGGGGACGTCCTGCCACTTGGGCGCGCGGCGGCTCACCGCGGGCTTCCCGTCCGGCCCAAGCCGCCGGGCGGGGTCGCGCAGGTTGACGAACGGGGCCGCCTCGGGGGCTGTCATCGTCCCGGTCCCGGGCTGCACCCGCGCCTCCGTCTCCATCGTCCGTGCTCCTCCGCCGCTCGCATCGGGCCGCGTCGTTGCCGCGCCTCGAGTGCATAGAACCTATTCAGTATGAATGGACGCCGATCATAGCGAAGGCCCGCCCGGCCGTCCACGGGGCGATGCGGCGATGCACCGTACGATGGCGCCGAACCCGCCCGAAAGGATCTGACCGCATGTCCCTCGATCGACGAGCGCTCGCCGGTGCCGTCGCGCTGACCCTGTCGCTCGCGCTCGGCGCGTGCGGCGCCGCGACCCCGACCGTGACCCCCGCCGCGACCGTCGTGGCCGACCGGACCCCGGGCCCCGACGCCGCCCCCGAGCTCGCGGCGATGCTCCCGTCCAGCGCCGGTGGCCTCGACTTCGTCCGGAGCAGCGTGACCGGGCCGGATGTCAGGTCACTCGGAGTCGCGCTGGACAGCGCGGAGCTCGAGCGGCTCGCGAAGGCGCAGGGCAAGTCGCTCGCCGACGTCCAGGTCGCCGAGGCGCGGCCCGCCGACCCCTCGAAGAGCGGGATCCTGCTCGCGATCCGCGTCCCGGGCGCCGACCCCAAGGACGTCGTGGAGGCGACATTCAGCGCGTCCGCGGCGCTCCAGCTGGCCACGATGGGCGGCAAGTCCGTGTACAAGGTGGGCGCGAGCGGCCTCAACGTCGTCGTCTACCCCAAGGACGACATCCTGTTCCAGGTCGTCGGGGCGCCGGCGGACCTCACGGAGGCGATCATCGCCGCCCTGCCTTGAGGAGCCGTGGCCCGGCTCCCGGGTGACGGTCGTGGATCGGGTTACTCCCCGATCACGCTCCAGATCAGCCCCATCAGGATGAAGAACCCGCTGAACAGCGCGATGAGCCCGATGCCGCCGTACGGCGAGCTGGCACCCTCGTGCGGGACGAGCTGGAGGCCGATCCCGAACACCACCGCCCACACGACCATCAGGCCCGCGAACAGGAGCTTCGTGTTGGGTGCCGTCATTCGCCGAGCGAGCGGCTGGCGGCCGCCTTCGGCGACGAGCGCCGCGCGGGCGAACACGAACACGAACCCGCCGGCGATCGTGACCGCGGCGAGGAAGATCACGAAGTTGTTCGGGAAGTTCTGGAACCAGACCGTGAAGATCGTCACGCGGGATGTCCCTCGAAGGGTGGAGCGGGGCGAGTCGCGGCGCCGCCGATGGCGGCCGGACGATGCTAGCAGAACGGCCTCGGCACGAGTCGGCGCAATCCCTCGCCGTCGCGTAACATGCTACCTGCAACACGCACGAAACATCCGTCCGCCAGTCCCCGCCGAACCGGACACCGCATGAGCTTCGATCGACTCGGCCGCTTCGCCGTCCGCCGTCGCTGGTGGATCGTCGGCGCGTGGGCCGTCATCCTCCTCGCGGCGCTGCCGTTTGCGCCCCGTGCGCCGGGCGCCCTGTCCGCGGGCGGCTTCATCCTCGACGACCTCGAGTCGGCGCGTGCGAAGCAACTCCTGCAGGCGGAGCTGGGCGTCGAACCCTCGGCGTTCGTGCTCGTGTACACGTCGGACACGCTCACCGCCGGGACGCCGGCGTGGCTCGCCGCGGTCGCTGCCGCGACGAGGGACGTCGCCGGCGCGCCCCACGTCACGCGGATCCTGTCCCACGTGCTCGCGCCGGCCCAGGTGAGCGAGGACGGGCACACGGCCTACGACATCGTGTTCCTGGATCTTCCGCCGGACGACTCCCCCGACGCCATCCCGCCCGTCGCGGCCTCCCTCCACGAGGTGCCGGGGCTGACCGTCCGCATCGGCGGCGGTCCTGCGTTCTATGGCGACGTCCAGGCCGTGACCGAGAGCGACCTTCGCCGCTCGGAGCTCATCTCGTTCCCCCTCGCCGCGCTCGCCCTGCTGCTCGTGTTCGGCAGCCTCGTCGCCGCGGGCGTCCCGCTCGCCGTGGGCGGGGCCGCGGTGCTCGTCGCCCTCGCGGCGATCTTCGTCGTGGCGTCGTTCATCCCGATGAGCATCTTCGTGCTCAACCTCGCGACGCTGCTCGGGCTTGGGCTGGGCGTGGACTACTCGCTGCTCATGACGAGCCGGTTCCGCGAGGAGCTCGCGCGGCGCGCCGGCCCCGACCGCGTGGCGGAGGCCGTCCGCGAGACCGTCGCGACGGCCGGCCGCGCCGTGTTCTTCTCCGGTCTCACCGTGCTCCTGGGCCTGCTGGGCCTCGTCCTGTTCGAGTTCATGATCCTGCGCTCCGTGGGGATCGCCGGGGCGATCGTGGTGGGGCTCGCGGTGTCGGCGGCGCTCACGCTGCTGCCCGCGATGCTCGCGATCATCGGCAGCCGCATCGACCGCCTCAGCGTTCGTCCCGTGCGCGCGACGCCGACCACGGACGGGCCGTGGGCCAGGCTCGCGAGGCGCGTCATGCGCCACCCCGTTGCCGTGCTCATCCCGACCCTGTCGCTGCTGCTCGTGCTCGGGACCCCGTTCCTGCACGTCCGGTTCAACGCCCCGGACGCGGCGATCCTGCCGGCCTCGGTGCCCTCTCGCGAGACGTACGAGATCCTTGCCCGGGAGTTCGGCGAGGGCGAGTTCGCGCCGCTCATCCTCGCGATCCGCACGACGGGCGATGCGACGACGCCCGACAACGTCGCGAAGCTCTACGACTACTCGCGCCGGCTCGCGGCGGACCCACGCGTCAGTCGCGTCAGCTCCGTCGTGGACGTGGATCCGCGCCTGACGCTCGCGCAGTACCAGCTCCTGTACGCCTCCCCGTCCGGGCCGCCGGACCGGTTCGTCGCGACGGCCCTCGGTGCCACCACCAAGGGCGACCTCACCGCGTTCACCGTGTACACGCCATACGGCCCCAACCGCGACGAGGGCCGGGCGCTCGTCCGGGAGCTGCGGGACCCCGCGAGCCCCCTCGCGCCCCCGGCGGGCGTCTCCGTGCTCGTGGGTGGCGGGGCCGCGGACGTCGACGACGTCGTCTCGCGAGTCTGGTCGGACTTCCCGCGCACGGCACTGTTCATCGTCGTCACCACGTTCGTCGTGCTGTTCGTCCTGCTCCGCTCCGTCGTGCTGCCGGTCAAGGCGCTCGCGATGAACACGCTCTCGATCGTCGCCAGCTTCGGCGCCCTCGTCTGGATCTTCCAGGACGGCAACCTGTCCCGGCTGCTCGGGTTCCAGCCGCTGGGGTTCGTCGAGACGACCCAGCCCGTGATCCTGTTCTGCGTCCTGTTCGGGCTGTCGATGGACTACGAGGTCTTCCTGCTGTCGCGGATGAAGGAGGTCTGGGACCGGACCGGCGAGAACACCGAGGCCGTCGCGCGTGGGCTCGAGCGCTCGGGGCGGATCGTGAGCTCGGCGGCGCTCATCGTCGTCGTCGTCGCGGGGTCGTTCGCGTTCGCGGACATCGTGCTGATCAAGGCGCTCGGACTTGGCGTCGCGATCGCCGTTGCCCTCGATGCGACCGTCGTCCGCGCGCTGCTCGTGCCGGCAACCATGCGGCTGCTGGGAAAGTGGAACTGGTGGGTGCCCAGTCGGCTCGACGCCGCGCTCCAGCCGATCCTCCCCCGGACCGAGGCGGACGTGGAGGCAGCGACCCGATGACCGCCCGACGCGCGCCCATCATCCTCCTCGCCCTGCTTGCGCTCGTGGTCACGGCGTGCTCGGGGCCCGTGCTCGCGAACCCGGCCGCGGAGCGCCCCGTCGTGACCCCGGCGCCCAGACCCACCGCCCGGCCCGCCGACCCGCAGCCGGTGGTGCTCCCGCGCGACGACGGCCCACACGACCGCCTGACCGAGTGGTGGTACTACACGGGCCACCTCGCGGCGGCCGACGGCACGCGGCTGGGGTTCGAGTACGTCGTGTTCCGCGCCGAGCGGGGCGGGTTCCCGGTGACCTGGGCCTCCCACCTCGCCCTCACCGACGAGACGGGCAGCCGGTTCCACTACGCGCAGCGTGCCGAGGTCGGCCCGCAGGTTGATGGCTCGCCGCGGGGCGACGCCGGGCCGACCGGCTTCGCCTTCACGCTCACCGGCGTGGATCTCGCCGGCGCGACGCCACCGGGCTCGACGCCGTGGACGATGACCGGCCAGCGGGCCGCCGATCGGCTGGTGGCATCGGCACGCGGCGCGGAGATCTCCGGGGACGCGATCGCCGCGTTCGGCCTCGACCTCTCCCTCGTCAGCCGGAAGGTGCCGGCCCTCCACGACGGCGATGGCTGGATCGACTTCGGCGACGCCGGCTCGTCGTACTACTACTCGCGGACGGCGATGACGGCCTCGGGCTCGGTGACCCTGCGCGACGAGACCTTCCGGGTCACCGGCGACGCCTGGTTCGATCACCAGTGGGGCGACTTCATCTCGGTGGGCGGGGGCGGGTGGGACTGGTTCGCGATCAACCTGGACGACGGCACGGACATCACGCTGTCGCTCGTCCGTGCCGCCGACGGCACGTACCCGCTGGTCTACGGGACCGTCGTCGCGGTGGACGGCACGACGCGGCGCCTCGGCCGCGAGGTCATCGGCGTCGAGGCCGGCCCATCCTGGACGAGCCCGACGACCGGCGCCACCTACCCGGCCGGCTGGACCGTCCGCCTGCCGACCGAAGGCCTCGAGGTCTCCCTCGCGCCCACGGTCGCGCAGCAGGAGCTGGACACGCGAGCGACAACGGGCGTCGTGTACTGGGAGGGGTCGCAGGTCGTCCGCGCGACGCGCGACGGGACGGCCGTCGGCGGACAGGCCTATGTCGAGCTGACCGGGTACGGCCCCACCGAATAGCCACGTCGGGCGGCGCCGGCCGCCGCCCCTTCGCCGAACGCGACCCTAGCGGAGCGCGTCCGGGATCGTGACCGGAGGCAGCTCGAGGCCTCCCTGCGCAGCCAGCGAGCGCGCGTCCGCATCGAGCGCCGGGATGTCCCTGAGGCTGGACAGGATGCCCTTGGCCGCCTTCCTGTACGAGCCCGAGCTGTTCACGGACGCGGCCAGGCCGGTGTCGATCCGGCGGCCCAGGCCGTCGTAGAACGCCTGCAACGCGGCCTGCTGGCCGGCGGCCTCGGGCCAGGCGGCCATCGCCCGGAGCATGCCCGCGCCCGCGCGGGTGTCGATCGCCATCCGGCGCAGGACCTTGATGATCTCGTTGGTGTCGAACGACTTCGCCTGGAGTGCCTTCGCGAGCGGCCCCGCCTCGGCGGCGAGGCGACCGTTGATCGCGGTGGTGCCCCGGATCGCGGCCATGGCGCCCGACGGGATGTCCACCACGGCGGGCATGGCCCCGGTGCCTGCACCCGTCGAGGTGCCGTCACCGGGGGCGGCAAGCGGCCGGGACGGGGCGAACAGGTTGACGAGCAGCATGCTCAGGACGATGCCAGCGAGGGCCCCGCCGCCGGCCAGGGTCGCCGCCCGCCGGATCGGGATATCGAGGATGAGCCACTGGCCGCAGCCATCGCACCGGTGCGCGCCTCGAGTGAGCGTCCGCCCGCAGCCGGGGCAGTTGAATGCCTGCGCATCGGTGCCGCCACCTGCCACGGGATCCGCGAACACCGGCGTGTACTGATCGGACGCGGATGCGTAGGTCCCGACGGGGACGGCGGACACGCCCGCAGACGCCTGGAGCGTGGCGGCGCCGGGCGTCGAGGACGCTCGCCTGAGGGTGGACCGCAGCGCGTCGAACGCCATCGATCCCTCCTTTCCGCGACTGGGACCGGCCGCGTCGGGCCCGCGCTCCCGGGCGCAGGTGCGAGCATCCTAGGCGTCGCCGAGGGGGATTCCACCCCGACGATCGTCCCCCCGCGGGTGGGACCCGGCGCCGTGTCCGGCTTGCGACCCGGTCAGGGAGCCGGGCTGGCGCTGGCGGCCACCGCCTGCTCGATGAGGGCGCCCAGGTCGTCCGCGCTCTTGAGACCCGGCGGGTTGAGCAGCGTGCCGTTCAGGAACATCGTCGGCGTGGAGCTCACGCCGAGGCCGACGCCGGTCTGGGTCGAGGCGCGCACCTCGGCGAGCACGGCGGGGTCAGCCACGCAGGCGTCCCAGCCCGTGACATCGAGACCGGCGGCCTCGGCGATGGCCTTCACCCGTTCGGGGCGGAAGCCGCCGGCGTTCTCGCCGTCCTGGTTGTTGTAGATCCAGTGGGAGTAGTCCCAGTACTTGCCCTGCCTGTTCGCGCACGCGGCACCCGACGCCGCGACCTCCGACTCGTCGGGCGTGCCCCTCCCGAGGAAGGCGAGGTCGCGGTGGACGATCCGGAGCGTCCCCGGCTTGACGTAGCGCTCGACGAGGATCGGTTCCACGGACATGGAGTGCCGGGCGCAAACCGGACACTGGAAGTCCTCCCAGACCTCGAGCGTGACCGGCGCGTCGGCCTTCCCGATCGCAGCGCCGTCGACGAGCGCGACCGGGTACGTGATCCCGGGGTCGGCGAACGTCCCTGAAACCCGACCCCCGAGCTGGTTGACGGCGACGAAGGCGACGATGAGGAGGCCGATGACGGTGGCGCCGATCATGATCGTCTTCGTGTTGAGCCAGGATCCGCCCGATCCCCCGGACGAGGTCGCCCGTGCGCGACGCTGCTCGCGCGCGCTGACGAACCGGTCTTCGCGCTCTGCCGCCCGGCGGTCGCGCCGCGTGGTCTGTCTGGTGGGTTGCTTGTTCGCGCTCAGGGGAGGCCTCCGGGTCATGCTGGCGTTGCGCAGGACGCGCGACAGTGTGGCGCAAGTCCGCCCGCGCCAGCGTCGCCGGTGCCGGGGCGGCGTCGGAAGGGACGTTTGGCCCGAGGCGCGGGCCGTGCGGCCCGGTCCCCGGACCGCGGTCGGGACGCCTTGCGCGCCCCGGCAGGGTAGTTGATACTTGGTCTCATATGACGCAACCGCCCAGCGACCCCACCGCCCATGCCCATCCCGGGCGAGCGCCGCACACCCATGACGGCCCGCTCGACGCATCGCATGCGCACGCGCACGCCGACGTCTGGCTGAGCGACGTCTCGGCGGGCTACGGCGACCGGATGGCGCTGGAGCACGTGACCGTCGCCGTGGAGCCGGGCAGCCTGCTGGCGGTCGTGGGTCCCAACGGCGCCGGCAAGAGCACGCTGCTCAAGCTCATGGCCGGGCTCCTGCAGCCGTGGTCCGGGCGGATCGAGATCCTGGGCGCGCCGGCGGGCCGCGAGGCGCGTCGCGTCGCGTACGTCCCGCAGGCCGAGCTCGTGGACTGGGCGTTCCCCGTGACCGTCGAGGACGTCGTGATGATGGGCCGCTTCCCGAGGCTCGGCCCGATCCGCCGACCGGGTGCCGACGATCGTCGCGCGGTCCGTGACGCGCTCGCCCAAGTCGGCATGGCGACCCATCTGCGGACGCAGATCGGGCGGCTCTCCGGCGGCCAGCGGCGTCGCGTGTTCCTCGCCCGCGCGCTCGCCGCGGAGCCCGACCTGTTCCTGCTCGACGAACCGGTGACCGGCATCGATCCGACCACCCAGGATCTGCTGATGGACCTCCTCGAGGCCCAGGCATCGCGGGGCAAGACGGTCGTCGCGACGACGCACGACCTCGCGGCCGCGGCGGATCGCTTCCACCAGGTGCTCGCGGTCAACCGGACCGTCGTGGCCTACGGTCCGTCGGACCTCGTCCTCGACGCCGACGTCCTCGCGCGCGCCTACGGCGGGCACCTGCTCCTGCTCGACGGAGGACGCGTGCTCCTCGACGACGCGCACCACCATGACGACGCCGCGCCCGGCGAGCGGCACTTCCACGAGCGTGGACGCTGATGGACCTCCTGCTCGAGCCCCTGGGCACCATGATCTTCATCCGTGCGCTCGTCGCGTCGGCGCTGGTCGGCGTCGTGTGCGCCGTCGTGGGCACCTACGTCGTGCTGCGCGGGATCGCCTTCATCGGCGACGCGATCGCGCACGCCGGGTTCCCGGGCGTCGTCGCCGCGTACATGCTCTCGATCCCGTTCTACCTGGGGGCGGCGGTCGCAGCCGTGTCGACGGCGCTCGCGATCGGCTGGGTGACGAAGCGGGCCGGCATCCGACAGGACACCGCGATCGGCGTCCTGTTCGCCGGGACGTTCGCGCTCGGCGTGTTCATGTTCAGCGCGATCAAGGGCTACGTCGCGGACCTGTTCGGCTTCCTCCTGGGCAACGTCCTCGCGATCGGCGCCACCGACCTGGTCGCGCTGCTCGTGCTCGGCACCGGCGTCGTCCTGGTGGTCGCCCTGCTGTGGAAGGAGCTCCTCTACGCGACGTTCGATCCCCTCGGGGCCGCCGCGTCGGGGATCAAGGTGGACCGCCTCGAGTACCTGTTCCTCGCGCTCGTCGCCCTGACGATCGTGGTCAGCCTCCAGGCGGTCGGGATCATCCTCGTCGTGGCGATGCTGATCACGCCCGCGGCCACCGCGCAGCTGCTCACGGTGCGCTTCACCCGGCTGATGGTCACGGCGGCGCTGGTGGGGATCCTGAGCTCCGTCGTCGGGCTCTATCTCTCGTACTGGCTCGACGTCGCGAGCGGAGCGACCATTGTCCTCGTCCAGACAGCGGCATTCCTGCTGGTCCTCGCCTTCGGCCCGCGGGGGCTCGTGGCCCGCCGCCGCGGACTCGTCCCGGAGGATCCGGACGACGAGGTGCCGGCCGGGGTGCCGGCATGACTGGCGCGGCAGGGGCGGCCAACGAGCTCGTCGACGCGCTCGAGGGCGCCGGCTACCGCCTCACGGAGCCACGCCGAGCGGTGGCCGGGATGATCGCCGGGCGCGAGGGCCACTTCACCGCCGCGGACCTCATCGGCGAGGCGCGCGGGCGACACCCGGGCCTCGGCCGCGCGACGGTGTTCCGGGCGCTGGAGCTGTTCGCCTCGCTCAACCTCGTGGAGCGGGTGGACCTGCCCGCAGGGGAGCATGCGTATGTCGCCTGCGATCGGTCACACCACCACCACGCGATCTGCACGGGGTGCGGCCGCGCGTCGGACGTCGACGACCAGGGTCTGGCCGACGTGCTCGCCTCGATCGGCGGCCGGCAGGGGTTCCGGGTCACGACGCACCGGCTGGAGATCTTCGGGCTGTGCGCGGCGTGCCAGGCGGCCGCGGCACCAACCCGCCCCGCGATCCCGTCCGCATGAGTCGCTCGCTCCGGTTGCTGGTGATCGGCCTTCTCGCCGCCGTGGCGGCCTCCTGCGCCCCGAACGGCCCGGGCAGCGGAACGAACGTCCCCGTGAAGGTCATCACGACCACGACGATCTTCGCCGACATGGTCCGCCAGGTCGGCGGCGACAGGGTGAGCGTCGAGACCCTCGTCCCGAGGGGCGGCGAGGTCCACACGTTCGACCCGACGCCGGGCGACATCCGGCGCATCACCGAGGCGAGGCTCGCGTTCCGCAACGGCCTGGGCCTCGACGACTGGCTGGCCGCGCTCATCGAGGACGCCGGGACGTCCGCGCCGCTGGTGGAGCTGGGTCCCGGCCTCCCCGGCGTGACGGTCATCGCGGGCGGGCAGGGCTCGGGCGAGGCCGTGAACCCGCACCTGTGGATGAACATCGCGTACGGCTCGCTGTACGCGCAGCGGATCGCCGCCGAGCTCGTGAAGGTCGATCCGGACGGGGCAGCGGTGTACCGGGGCAACCTCGCCGCCTACGAGGCGCGGCTCGCCGACCTCGATGCCTACGCACGTGAGCAGCTCGGCGCGATCCCGGAGGCGAACCGCACGGTCGTGTCGTTCCACGACGCGTTCCCGTACTTTGCGCAGGCATACGGGCTGACGATCGACGGCACGATCGTCGACGCGCCCGGGCAGGACCCGAGCGCGGGCAGCGTCGCCGCGCTGGTGGACACGATCCGGGCGAAGGGCGTCCGGGCGATCTTCGCCGAGGCGCAGTTCAACCCGGATCTCGCGCAGACGATCGCCGCCGAGACGGGGGCAAGGATCGTGGCGACCCTGTACACGGACAGCGTGGGCGAGGCCCCCCAGGACACGTACGAGTCGATGATGCGCTGGAACATCGACCAGGTCGTGGCGGCGCTCAGGGGCTGACCACCGTGGTCCCGCCGCTCGGCTGGGACCTGCGTACCGGGCGCCGGCCGGGACCATCGACGACGGCTGCAGTGAAACCTTCGGGCGATTCGGTGCCTCGGAACGGCACCGCACCATACGGGGGAGTCGCCATGGTTCATCTCGAGCCGCCTGCCTTCGCCGCGTCACGGCCACCGCTCGGTGCGGAGGCCTGCGCATGCGGGTGAGCGCGCCCGTCCTCGTCGCGATCGGGGCCATCGCGGTGCTCGTCGCGATCGGCGTCACGGACCAGGTCCTGCCGGCGACCGACGCCCGAACCGCCGAGCTCCGCCCATGGATCGCCGCTCGCGCCCTGGGCGTGATGGCCTACCTCCTGCTCGCGCTCGAGGTCGCCACCGGGCTCGTCCTCAGCCACCCGCGCAACACCGCCGAGTGGGGCAAGACGAAGCAGGTCTTCCCGTGGCACGAGATGCTCACGGTGTTCACGTTCGGCTTCCTTGCCGTGCACGGCGGGCTGCTGGCCGTCGACCGGTACGCGAACGTTGGCTGGCTCGGCGCCCTCGTGCCGGGGATGTCGGCCTTCCGGACGCCCGCCATCGCGCTCGGCACCGTCGCCGCGTACACGATGCTGCTCACGGCCGTGACCGCCAAGTGGACCCGGCTCCTGCCGTCCGGCTGGTGGCTCAAGGTGCACCGGGTCGCGGCCCTCACGTTCCTCATGACGTGGCTCCACGCCGTGCTCTCGGGCACCGATGGCGGGACGCTGCTCCCCCTGTACCTCGGCACCGGGCTGCCGATCCTCGCGGGCGTCGTCCATCGCTCGTGGACCGCCCGTTCCCGCCCCCAGCGACCGGTCGTGCCCGCGGGCACGCCGGCACCGACCCTGGGCCGCCCGGCACCGGCGGCCCTGACCGTGGAGGAATCCTGATGTCCGGGGAGCTTCGAGGCCGCCTCGTGCGGCGAACCATCGTGCTCGCGATGACGGGCGCCGTGCTCGCGGCGGGTGTGTTCACCGTGGGGCTCGCCGCCCAGTGGCGGGCGGAGAGCGCGCCGCTCGACGTCGCACCCGTCGGCATGACCCAGCTGGACGCCGACCTCGCGGCGGAGGTCACCCGCTCCAGCGACCTCACCGGCCAGATCGCCGACGTCGCGGGGCAGGTCGCGACGCTCCGCGGGGCGCTCCTGGCCGCCGGCGACACCGTCACCAGCGACACCGACAGCGCGAGGGCGCTCCAGGCGAAGCTCGACGTGGCAACCGCGAAGCTCGCACGGCTGCAGGGCCAGCTGAAGGCGGCGCAGGAGCGGCTTGCGGCGCTCAACGCCGCGGCGGCCCGCCAGGCGGCCCTCAACCGCGCGGCGTCCCAGGTGCGTTCGACGACCACGTCGGGATCGGTCACCTCCGGTGGCGGCGGGCACGAGCCCAACGATGACTGACCGCATCCTGCCCGCGATCTCCATCCCGATCCCCGCGGGCCGCGGGGTCGCCCAGCCGGTCGCGAGGCCCCGACAGCGTCCGATGGCCCGGCCCGCGACCGCGCACCGCAAGGAAGGGTTCCTCACCACCCCGGCGCGAGCCGGGATGCTGCTCGGAGGATCCGCGGCGGTGTATGCGGTCACGCTCGCCGGGATCGCCGCGCTGCAGGCATCGAGCGACGCGCAGGTGGCCGCTCGCCGCCAGCCGTGGGTGGACCAGGTCGCCGAAGCCCGGAGCGCCAACGACGCGCTGGAGCAGGCCCTCCTCCGCGCCGACGCCGACGCGCGCTGGCTCGCGTCCGAGTACGACACGGTCGGCGGCGACGTTGCGACGTACCAGGCGCGACTCGACGACCTGGCCGCGCTCGTCGCGGAGGTCGAGGGATCCGCGGCCGCGCTGCCGACGCGGATCGCGCTGCCCAAGGTGACGATGCGCGGGGCCGTGACCACGCGGTCATCCTCCGGGCGCTCGTCGGCTCCGACGTCGACGTCCACGTCCGGCGCGTCGGGCGGCTGACCGCGCCGTGAGCGTGGCGGCGCCGGCGGACCGGGTCGAGTCGTTCGAGGGCCGGGCGCTCGGGTCCGCGCTCCGGCTCCACGTGCGCCTGTCCGCCACTCACCCAGTCGACGCGGCTCCCGGTGCGTGGTCGGAGGTACGGTCAGAGCTCGACGCGGTGGACCTCGCGCTCTCACGCTTCCGCGAGGACAGTGAGCTCACGGCGCTCAACCGGCTCGCGGGGTCGGAAAGCGCCGTCGCGGTGTCATGGCGCCTGCGCGAGGCGGTTGCCCTCATGGCGCGCGCCGCGCGGATCACCGGTGGCCGGTTCGACCCCAGCGTCCTCGCGGCCCTCGAGCGCCTGGGCGAGCACGGGGCGGCGGTCTATGCGCCGGGTCGCGGCGTCGCCACCGTGGAGGCGGCGACGCTGGAACGGCCGCGCACGATCGCGATCCCCCCGCTGCCCCTCGACACGGGCGGCATCGGCAAGGGCCTCGCGCTCCGCTGGGCGGCGAGGCGCGCGGTCGCCGTGCTGCCCGCAGACGCCGGCCTGCTCGTCGAGGCCGGCGGTGACATCGTGGCGGCCGGACGCCCGCCCGCGGATGCGTGGCGCGTCGCGATCGAGGATCCGGTGACCGCCGGGATCCCGGACGCCGAGCCCGTTGCCGTGGTGCTCGTCGAGGACGGCGCCATCGCAACGTCATCGGTGGGCGTCCGCCACTGGATCGGGCCGGACGGGCGGCCGGTCCATCATCTCGTCGACCCGCGCACCCGCCAGCCGGCGAGGACGGGCCTGCTCGCGGTGAGCGTCGCGGGTCCGGACCCCGCGTGGGCGGAGGTGTGGACCAAGGCGCTGTTCCTCGCAGGACGAGGCGCGATCGCGGACGAGGCGCGGGCGCGCGACCTGGCGGCTTGGTGGGTGACGGACGAGGGACGGCTCGGGATGTCGCCCGCGGCACGGGGCCGCTCGCTGTGGGTCGCGGAGGGGCGCCTGGGCTGATCGGTCCGTTCAACCGGCGGGCGGCGTCTCCGCATCGGCAGGCGTGTCGGCGGCGGCCGGGACCGCGTCCGCAAGCGGCTCGCCGAGCGCGGCGGCAAGCTCCTCGGCGGTCGCCAACCCCTCGCGGGCACCGGCGCGGGTCACCGACAGCGACGCCGCGACGACGGCCCGGCGGGCCGCGACCTCGAGGGTCAGGCCGCTCGCGAGCGCGGCGGCAAGCGACCCGTTGAGCGCGTCCCCTGCGCCGGTCGCGTCGACGGCCTTGACCTTCGGGGCCTTGATGTCCACGGGCTTTCCGTCGTTCGGGACGAGGATCGCCCCCGACGAACCCAGGGACACGAGGAACGCCTTGCGCGCCCCGGGCCCCTCGGAGGTCGTCTCGAGGAGCGTCCTCGCGGAGCGGATCGGGTCCTCGGACCCCGAGGTGGGGCGGCCGGACCGCCGCGAGTCGTCGGCGGACAGCCGCGCAAGCTCGCCCCGGTTGGGCGTCACGACGTCGGCGAGCGACAGCATCGTGCGATCGATCCCGTCTGCGGGCGCCGGGTTGAGCACCGTCCACGCGCCGCCCTCGGACCCGATCGAGAGCGCCTCACGAGCGGCAGCGGTCGAGATCTCGTGGGTCACGATGACGACGTCGCCGCGGTGCGGGTTGAGCCGCCCGAGCGCGCTTCGGACGTGCGCCGCGGTGAGGCCCGCGTTGGCGCCCGGCGCGACGGCGATCTGGTTCTCGGCCTTGGCGTCGACGAGGATCAGTGCCACGCCCGTCGCGGTGTGGTCGAGCGTGACGAGCACGTCCGTCCCGATCCCCTCGCGGGCCAGCGCCGCCCGAGCGTCGCCGCCGAACTCGTCGTCGCCGAGCGCGGCCACGAGCATCACTGGCACGCCGAGGCGCGCGGCGGCGACCGCCTGGTTGCCGCCCTTGCCGCCGTGGAACCGCTTGAACGTCCCGCCCAGCACCGTCTCACCGGGCAGCGGGAGGCGTTCCGTCTGGACCACGAGGTCCACGTTGACCGACCCGACGACCAGGACCCGTCCGCTCATCGGACCGTCACCCCGTTCCCTTCCCTTCCCTGCGTGGCGCCTACGACCCGGTGATGTACTCGCCGCCGTCGACGCCGATGACCTCGCCGCTGATGAATTCCGTCCCCTCCCCGGACAGCGCGAGGATCGTGTTCGCCACGTCCTGGGGGGTCGTCATCCGACCCGTCGGGTTGCGGCGCGTCGCCGATTCGATGATCGCGTCCCGCTCCGGGATCTTCATGAGCGCCGGCGTGACGGTGACGCCCGCGCGGATCGTGTTCGCCGTCACGCCGGTCCCGAGCCGGGCGAGCTCCATCGCCAGCTGTCGCGTGTGCGACTCGAGGGCGGCCTTCGCCGACGAGACGACGCCGTACGACGGCACGACTCGCGTCGAGCCCTCCGACGTCATCGCGTAGATCTTCGAGCCCGGCGCGAGGAAGCCGCCGCGCCACAGGTCCTGGACCCAGTAGACGAGGCTGTTGGCCATGACGTCCTGGGTCATCTCCATCTTCTTGCGATCGACGCCGGCCTTGGGGTCCTCGGACAGGAACGGGACGAGCGAGCCGAACGCCAGCGAGTGCATCACGACGCGGACGTACGGGGTGCGGCCCTCGGCCGCGGACCGGTCGAAGCGCTCGCGGATCGCGGCGAGCGCCGCGGCGCGCTTCTCGTCGTCGGCCGCGTTCATGTTGAAGTACAGCGCCTCGGAGCCGAGCGCCGTGATCTTCGCCTTGAGCTCCTCGACGTGTCCCAGCGCGGCGCGGAAGTCGAGGTGGACCCCGGCGATCCGGTATCCGTTCGCGGCGAGCGTGAGCGCCGTCGCCTCGCCCATGCCCGAGGACGCGCCGAGGATCAGCGCCCAGCGCTCGCGGTCGTCGGTCATGGTGCTCCTCCGGGACGTGGCGGGGAAGCCCGGCGACGGCGGTCGAAGCCGGGCACCCGGAGTCTATCAGCGCGGTCCCCGACGTCCGCGGGACACGTGTCGCCTCGCGCTGGTCGGCGCGGTCGTTGGCGCCACGGGCGAGCCGGCCGGGGGATTCGACCGCTCATGGCCCATGATGTCGGGCCATTCCGCCGTCCTCAGGCGCGCCTCCGTGGTCCAGGCTGACCGCTCGTGGTCCAGCGCGACCATCCGCCTCGACAAGACCGTCAACGCAGCGGTCAGAATGGCCCTCGTCGACGTCTTGCGATACGACCGGACGGAGCCCAGCCCATGAACCTCGCCGACGGCTGCCGGATCAGCCTCGCGGCCCGCCAGGCACTGCGGTGAGCGTCGGCATCGACGGGCTCGACCCGAGGCTGCTCCTGCTCCTCGTCCCCCTCGTCCTGGTCGAGCTCGGCCTGCTCATCGCCGCGATCGTCGACCTGCTCCGCGCCGATCGCGCGGTCCGGGGCGGGAACAAGGGGCTGTGGGCCGTGATCATCGT
>DASXVG010000026.1:0-7640 GCA_036504355.1 Candidatus Limnocylindrales bacterium | reverse complement strand
GCGGCGGATCGCCTGGCCTGAAGAGGTTGGCCGCGACCACGAGGATGCCGAGTCCGAGCAGCCCGATCCCGATGACCCACAGGAGGGTCAGGGTCGAGCAACTGCTCGGCAGGATCGAGCCAAACAGGCTCGAGCACAGGTCGTGCGCCTGCCAGAGGGAGACCTTCCCGAGATCGGACGGCGAGAAGGGGCCAAAGAGGAAGGCGCCGCCGACGATCGCCAGCAGGGCGCCCGTTCCCATGCGGTTGCCGCGGCGTTGCCGCGCCGGACGCTGGCCGTCGAGCCGCTCGCCGCAGTTGGGGCAGAAGGCAGCCTCGGGTGCGCGCGGCACGCCGCAGTGCGGACAGAACCTCGGGCCGTTCATGTTCGGCATCGTGCGCTGAACCCCGCCAAACACAAGTGGGCCACTAGTCGGGGTTCAGGACCCCAGATGGCATCAGATCGTGGGATCCGGGATCCCGCCGCCGAAAGCCAGCCGAGGGTGCGACACGCGATCGCCGGCCGGCTCTTGGGCGTGTTGCCGCCAGGTCCTGCTGATCCGCTCCGGCTCCTGCTGCACCGTGCTCGTCTTCCGGCTGGCGGATGGCAGCGAGGGGCAATCGGCGCGGGGGCGCCGGGCATCGGTCCCCTCATTGCGATCCCGCGCGAGATCGACCCCTCGAGGCAGGGGTAACCACCGTGCCATGAGGTAGCGCACGATCGGAGACCGCCGCACACCACGGCCGGACGGACCGATCGCGCTCATGCACCGCCGTTCTGGATACTCGCGGGTACGGTCGCCGGGCTCGCCGTTCTGGTCGTGGGACGCGCGGTCAGGGATTGGATCGCGGATCGACTTTCACGAGCGGTGCAGCCATTCAGCCTGGAGCACGGCACAAGCCCTAGCCCTCGAGGCTCCAGTCGATCGCCGAACTCGCACGTTGCACGAGTCCCTCGTTGGCCCGACTGAACGGTCTCGACCCGAGGAAACCCTTCTGCGAGAGCGGTGACGGATGGGACGACGGCACGATGACATGCCGCTCTGGATCGATGAGCCCGGCTTTGGCCTTGGCGTGCTCGCCCCACAGTAGGAAGGCGGCTGGCTGCTCCCTCGCGGCGACAGCAGTGATGATCGCGTCGGTCAGGACCTGCCAACCAGCCGCTCGGTGGCTCCCGGGAGCGCCCTCCTGGACCGTGAGCGTCGTGTTGAGCAGCAGCACGCCGCGGCGCGCCCATGCCTCGAGCGAGCCATGGCCTGGCACAGCCCACCCGCCATCAATCAGGAGTTCCGCGTGGATGTTCCGGAGTGACGGCGGAAAGGGCGGCGGGAGATCGCGCGGTACCGAGAAGGCGAGGCCCATGGCGTGCGCACGGGTCGGGTACGGATCCTGGCCGAGGATGACCGCGCGGACCGCGTCAAAGGGCGTGGTCGCCAGCGCGGCGAAGACGCCTTCAGGCTCGGGGAGCACGCCCGGTGTCTGCTGGCGTCGCGACGCGACGTACTTAGCGATCGGCGCGAGACGCTCCGGCGAAGCGGCCGGGCCGATGGCCGTGACCCAGTCCGCCGGGATCGTCCCGATGGCGGCTTCGATCTTGGTGATCAAGTCCAGACCCACTGGCCGGACCTCGGCCGGAAGCCAGTCGTAGGCGGCACCCTGCCCAGGCGGGTTGACGACGTAGAACTCGACCAACCCGCCGGCATGATCGCCATCGATGACGCGAAACACCTGGGTCACGATGTAGATGTCGGCCGGGGTCTCCCAGTCGGTTTGCTCATGTCGCAACCGCGTTCCCGTCGGCAAGGTGTCGCCGACGAGAGAGACAACGTCCGCACTCAGGACGAAGTCAAGCGGCAGGGGGCCACGCCACCCGGCAGGCTTTGAGACCGGCAAGTACGGCGCGGCGGCCGGGTACAGCCGTGCGGTCGTCACGTCGAGGGCGACTCGGCCGCGGAAACCGCGTTGACGATGATGTCGGTGTAGGCGGCTGGGCCGTAGCCCCGGTGGCTCGCGCCATTCGGATGCCAGCCGACGACCCAGGTGCGCCCGTCGGTGCGGCCGGCGCGAAGGAGCGGGCGCGGCTGCTCGGCCAGACCGGCGAGGCCAGCAGGGCCGGCCGCAGGCCACCAGAACGGACCGACCGTCGCGATCACGCGCTTGGCGTCGAGCCAGTCGGTAACGGCACGGAGAAGCGGCCCGACATGCCCGTCCTGGGCCTCCTTGAGCGCCCCGCCCGGGTTGCCCGGCGGATCTTCGGGCGCGGAGGGGTACAGGTTCACCCAGGCAAAACGGGCGTACCAGGGTGCGTCGATGTCGGGCTCGAGGGCTTCGACGAAGCGGCGCACGGCGCGCCAGAAGGGCGACGTCCTGACGGGATGCGTGTCGATCCAGTCGAGCGGCTCGGGCTTGTCGACCCGGCCGCGGATCGAGGCGATCATCGCGGCTCGCGCCGCGGGATCCTGGAAGTCGACGGCCTTGACATCATCTGGCCACCCGTAGACAGCCTGACCAACAATCACGAGCCCGCGATAGGCGCTACCGACATGTGGCCAATGGGTGACGACGGGTCGCGACCCGATCTCGGTGGCGCGGTCACCGATCGAGGCGAGGAGCCGGTCGTAGCTGGCGATGACTGGGCGCTCGTCCACAGGGGCGAGTCTGGCATATGGGTCCCAGCCGAGCGCACGCCACCAGCCGACCCGAGATGGGGAGCGGTGCCGGTCTGTCCGTTCGCCGGTGAGGTTGGTCAGTAGCTGTGCGGCGGATCAATCCGACCCTACGGCGTCACCGTCATGCTTGTTGAGGGCAGCCGATCCGTGACCCAGCGCCGCGGTGGCTCCTTGAGCCCTGACCGACGGAGTCGGCAGCGCGCCGGACGGGCCGCCGCGCATGCCGAACGGTGCCGCGGGGTCGGCTGACCTGTTGTGCTCGCGAAGCCCCTAATAATCGGTGCCTACGCCGCTCGGCGGTTCGTGCGCGGACGGGGCCACCCTACACCGCATAGGACCCCGGGGCTCCCAAAGCACGTGCGCCACCGTTGCGCCACACCCCGACAGGTTCACGCTCAGGAAGCGCATGTGCGCCCCGAGCGATGACCAGAAGACTAGCCTACAGCGCTCCGGGGCTCCGCCGAGCCCGGTTCGCCCTGAACGCCGCCGCCTGTTGACGTGGCAGCCTGACCGACTCATACATGCGAATGCCGAACTACCGGTCCACATCGGAGAGCCGCATGGATTACGGGCTCGCGCTCGTCCAGTTCCTCCACATCCTCGGCGGAGCCGCGTGGCTGGGCGCATCCGCGTTCGCCAGCCTCGTCTTGCTGCCGTTCGTCTTCGGGCAGCCGATCGAACGCCAGCGCGACCTCGTCCGAACCGTGATCCTCGGCCCGGAACGGCTTCTGATCGGTGCGGCCCTGCTCGCCGGCGTCCTGGGGGTCGTGCGGGGAACGGTCTTCGGACCGATACGATCAATCGACGCGCTGAGCAGCCAGTACGGGATCGTCTGGCTCGCTGCGATCGCTGTCACGGTCGCCATCTTCGCCGTTGGGGGGCTCATCACAGGGCCGGCAGCCCGGCGGCTGGCCGGCGACGATGCCCTGTGGGCAGTCCCGACAGAGGCACGGGTCGCCGCTGGGCGCGCCGACACGGTCCGTCGGCTGCGCCTGGGGTTCGCCCTCGAACTGTCAGGAATTGTCTTCGTCCTTGCCCTGATGGTCGTCCTCTCCAGCCTGTAGGGTGCAACTCTCGGAGGGAGTGTCCCGGACGCTCGAGAGTCCGCCGGGTGGCAACCGCGGCCGGGCGATTGACACCCGTGTCCGTTGCGTGGACGAGATCGCAACAGCCTCAACGGTGCCGGCGTCCCATCGGCGATGGAGGTGCGCACATGGTCGTGCATTCGGTCCGGCGGGTGATCTTCGTCCTCCTTCCCGCGCTCGCGCTGGCGGTGCCACTCGCCCCGCCGGCGCTGGCGGACACCTGCTGCGCGAACACCAGGGTCGAGATCGATCCCCGTACGGCCGTGCCCGGGGCCAAGGTGGAGCTCACGGGCCTCCGGTGTCTCGCCGCCGACAACACCGGTCCGCTGGCGTTCGCCCCCCGGGCGTTCTGGCTGTGGCAGGGCAGCCGGGCAGCGGAGGCCGATCCCGACACGGCTCCGGGTGAGGGCCTACCGCAGGACATCCCGCCCACCGAGACCTGGCTACCCTTCGACTCGGCACGTGAGGCCGGTGGCGTCGGCAGCGCCGTGATCACGGTTCCGAAGGTGCCCGACGGACGCTACCAACTCTGGTGGTGGTGCGAGGACGGCAACGGACCCGGCGCGGGGATCCACTACTCGACCGGGCCGAAGCTCACGGTCGGCGACCCGCCCGACACCGCGACCGCAGGACCGGGCTCAGCCACGGATCCTCGCACCCCCGGCCCGGCGCCCCTGCTGCTCCTGGTCGCGGGCCTGACCGCCTTCGTGGGGACCGTCCGTGTCTCGATGCTCCGGCGCCGGCGGGGCGGGGGCACTGGTGCCGACGACGCCTGACCGACGAGGCTCGAGCAGGCGTCGCGCGACGCCGATTTCGGAGCCGTCCTCCCGGGAACCGGGAGGGGAGGTCAGGGCAGCAAGCGGTCGAGGCTAGGTCGAGCCCCGGCGCTGGCGCAGAGCCCGCTCGACCGCAGCCGCGATCCTCGCGATCAGCAAAGCCAAGCCGCGTGCCCCCACGACGATACCCGCCAGGAAGACGACCCCGCCGTGCGGGAAGCCCCATCCCGCCTCATTGGCGAGCACCCAGTCCGCGGTTCCGACCCTGGAGGCCGCCACTCGGCGGTCGGAGGCAACCGCTCGCGCTCGGATCCGCCGCTCGTCGCGCATGTTCCACCTCCATGCCTGTGAGTCCTGGGCTCGCCTTGGACGACGGAGCGGATGCCACCGGGCACCGGCTGCGACGCATCGTCGGGGACCGTCATGCCCCGCGGCCGGCAAAGCCCGGCAGGTCCTCGGCTCCCCAGTTGCGCGGCCGGTCATCAACCCGGCGGAGGACGAAGAACGCGATGACCACCCAGAGCAGCAGGAACATGACAGCTGCCGGCTGCCCCCATCCAAGGAGCTCGACGATGAGCACCCACATCGCCGGCCCAACGATGGCCCCGAATCGTCCGACCATCGAGTACAGCCCGAAGAACTGACCGTAATAGCGCGGCGGGGCCACGCGCGCCATGAGCGGCCTGTCGGACGCCCAAAGCCCCGCGAGCGCGACGCCCACCCCCGCGCCGGCCGGGTAGATCAGCCAGCCTGGCAGGCCGACCACGGGGATCGCTGCCACCAGGGCGAAGATCGCCATCCAGCCCACCAGCACGGCGTCCAGGGTCCGCTTGGGGCCGACACGGTCCACGACCCGGCCCCACGCGAGCCCCGACGGGATCGCCGCCACGATGCTGATGATCGCGACCCGTTCGGCATCTGGCTTCGACATCGCCAGCGCCCCGGTCACGTACAGCACCACCATCACGATCAGCGTGTTGGCGGCATCGGCATACAACATGCGCCCGGCCAGGAACGGGAGCAGGCCCCGGTAGCGGCGCGCCTTCCGAGCCGTCGCGGCCAGCTGCGAGAACGCCAGCGGCGCCACGTGCCAGGAGAGCGGCGGTGCTACCCGCGGTCGCTCGCGGACGAAGAGGAAGGCCGGGAGTGCGAACACCAGAAACCCGATGGCGATGCCGCGGAACACCGCGACGTGGTCCTCGACCGCGGCCGACTCGCCCCTGCCGTCCAGCAGCGCGGTGCCGATGGCGTAGGCCAGCAGGGACCCCAGATACCCTACGCCGACGCCGATGCCACCGATCCGCCCGCGGTTCTCCTCGGTGCTGACCTCCGGCAGCAGCGAGTCGTAGAAGATCAGCCCTGCCTGGAAGCAGACGACGGCGACCACGAACAAGAGGAACGAGAGGCCCTGCGCGGTTTGGGCGAGGAAGAAGGTCGCGCTGACGCACAGGACAGTGGAGACGACGAGAAACGGGAGCCGGCGTGCCGCCTGGTCGGAGATGGCGCCGAGTATCGGCGCCAGGACGAAGACGATCGCCGCGGCGACGGCTGCGAGCGCCCCGACGGGAACGTCGGCGTCCTCCCCATACCCGAATGCGTACTTCACCAGCCCCGGGAAGTAGAGCGTGACGACACCCAGGCTGAAGGAAGTGTTGGCGAGGTCGTAGAGGACCCAGCTCGCGACGCTTCGACGCGGGATGGGGCTTGGGGACGGCCCTGTGTCCACCCCGGGCACGACGGTCACGGGGGCCTCTCGAGCTACCACGTCAGCCAGCTCCTGCCGGCCCGTCCGGCCTGCCGTCACCCATGATCCGCTGCGACCCCTCCCGGGGCACCCGGCACTACCCCCGGCCACCCATTCCGCGAGCCGTGACATGCGCATCTCCAGCCACCTCACGGGACGCGTCGACGGCCTGCCTTGCTGATGCTCCGCGCACGAGCGCGTCGCCAGTCGGCTGAGACGCACGCCGCAGTGCGGGCGGCGATAGGACGACGTGGCCGTCAACTTCGTTTCAGGAGGTCCGCCTACCGAAACACGAGTCGCAGCGGGCACGTCCTATCGTGGCTCCCAGGTGGAGGTGCGAGACATGGCGCGGCTCCTTGCGATGTGCGCGATCGCCGTCCTCTGCGGTGCCTGCACGACGACGCAGGCACCGGCCCCTTCCTCGACTCCGGTGGGCGCGACCCCGCCATCCGCGAGCCCCGCGGAGCTTCGTGTCGCTCCGTCGGGTGGCGGATCGCCGGCCGGAACTGCAAGCCCGCAGGAATCGAGCGCCGGAGACGGGGCGGCGGGTTCGCCCGAGCCGCGGCCGATGGCCCCGACTGCGGAGCTGCCGACCGTTCGGCCACCGGTCGACCTTGCCCGCGGTGATTTCGCCAGGGTCGTGACAGACAGCCTGCGCATCCGCTCCATGCCCTGGACCGGAGAAGGCTCCACGATCTACGAGCCGCGTCTTCAGCCCGGGGAGCTCCTGTACGTGATGGGTGGACCGGTCGCGAGCGCTGGGTACTGGTGGTACAGGGTCGCGAAGATGGGCCAGCAGACGTACGAGGGTGCGGCCGAGATGTGGGTTGCGGCGGGTGATCGGGATGGCTCGCCCTGGCTCGCGCGCCGCGTCCCCCCGACGGCGTCCAGGGTCAGCTGGTCGTCGGCCGGGGACGGTCGACCGGGACCGGAGGCCTCCGTGTCGCTCGAGGCGGGCGTCTATCAGCTCGTGTTCACGGGTCTTGCCCGGTGCTCGTACCTGGTCGACTTCGGGCCTTCACCCGACTTCAAGCTGGGCTTCCAGGGATCAACGCTCTCGACCGTCGACTGGGACCAGGGCGTCGCCGAGCCATCGTTCGCACCTGGCGCAGGCGAACGCGGCGTCGTCACCTTTCCGCCCCTCCCCTGGGGCGAGTTCCGGATCACGGTGGACGACCACGGGTCCACCGACAACCCGTGCCCGTGGGAGCTCGAGGTTCACCAGTAGCAGCCACCGACCTGGCGACCCTCTGATCAGGCCTGAGGGACCGGAGCGATGCCGGCCGGCTGATCGCCGCCGAGGACCATCTCGGGGACTTGCCGCAACACCCGGCCATCGCCCGGCCCGTCGCCCTCGACGACCCACACGACGTCGTATCGGTCGTCCG
>DASXVG010000025.1:0-13484 GCA_036504355.1 Candidatus Limnocylindrales bacterium | reverse complement strand
CGCGGGGACGGCGAGCGCCACCTAGTCGGTCACCAGGGGCAGCACGTCCCGCGCGAGCACCTCGAGGTGCTCCGGCTCCCAGTTGAGCGGGTTGAGGATCAGGTGGTCCACCCCGCCGAGCGCCTGGATCTTGCCCCGGATCCGCTCGGCGACCTGCTCGGCCTCGCCCAGCAGGTAGAACTCCTGCCAGTACTCGAGGTCCATCCCGCTGTACGTCCGGAAGAACGGCGCCGCCTCCTCGGGGCGCTGGCCGGGCTTGAGGATGTACACGAAGTTCGAGTAGACCTTCGCCATGTCCGACGCCGGGCGCCCGTACTCGGCCATGTAGCGCAGCAGGTCGTTCCAGTCCTTGTCGACCATCTCGGCCGTCGCGGAGCTGTGCGGGACCCACGTCTTGGCGTACTTCGCGATCCGCCGCAGCACCGGCTCCACGGACGGGACGCGCTGGCCGTAGATCTTCTCGGACGGCTGCGTCCCGCCCCCGATCCAGATCGGCGGGTGCGGCCGCTGGGCGGGCTTGGGGTCGATGCTGAGGTCGGTGACGCGGTAGTAGCGCCCCTCGTAGGTGACGTGGTCCCGCGTCCACAGCGCCGTGATGAGCTCGAGCAGCTCGTTCATCCGGGCGCCGCGCTCGCGATGCGGGATCCCGACGGCCTCGAACTCCGCTTCCATCCAGCCGACGCCCACGCCGAGGATCGAGCGGCCCACCGACAGCACGTCGAGCGTCGCCCACTGCTTCGCGAACTGGACGGGCTCGCGGAAGGGGAGCACGAGCACGAGCGTGCCGAGCTGGATCGTCCGCGTGACCCCCGACAGCGCGGCGAGCAGGGTGATCGGCTCGAGCCAGGTCGTCCGGTACGCGGGCGGCGCGACGAGCAGGTGGTCGATGAGCATCGCGCTGTCGAAGCCCAGGTCCTCGGCTCGCCGGAGATAGACGCCCATCGCGGTGAGCGACGCCGTCTGGTCGCCCAGCGCGAAGCTCGGCAGCCGCAGCCCGAAGTGCATGGGACGCTGGACCTCCTGGACGGTGCGCTGCCTAGTGCCCGCCACCGGCGGCGGACGGACCCTTGATGATCTCCGGCACCCGCGCCGCGGGCGGCGTGTTCCGGCTGCGTCCGATCACGGGGCGGCCGTCGATGAGGACCATGCCGACGCCCGGGAGGTCGCCGATCGCGAGGGCGCCCAGCGCGGTCGTCGCCGCGGAACCCGTCGGCGCGTCGACGAAGGCGACGTCCGCCTCCCGGCCCACCGCGATCACGCCGGTCTCGAGCCGGTGGATTCGCGCGGTGTTGCCCGTCGCGAGCGCCACGGCCGTCTCCGGCGGGATCCCGCCCAGCGATGCGAGGTGCGCCATCGTGCGCAGGATTCCCAGCGGGACGACCCCGGTCCCCGACGGCGCGTCGTTGCCCAGGATCACACGGTCGAGCGCGGCGCCCTCGCGGGCGAGGCCGATGGCGTGGAGCGCGGCGCGGAGGTTCCCGCAGTGGACGATCTCGATCGCCATGCCCGAGGCCACGAGGGCCTCGATGTCGGCGTCGGGGAGCGCCGTCGTGCCGCCGTTGACGTGGCCCACGATGTCCGGCCGCGCCTCGAGCACGACGTCGGCGCGGATGGCCGACGAGCCCGCGATGGACGGGCCGCCCGTGTGGAACGTCGAGACGAACCCGAGTGCCCGAGCCCAGGCGAGCATCGGCGCGGCCGCCGCACCGGTCTTCACCGAACCGAGGCCGACCTCGCCGATGAGGGTGACGCCGGCGTCCGCGAGCTCCGCGAAGTCGTGCTCCTCGAGCCCGAGCTCCAGGATCGGCGCGCCGGCGCGGACCTTGACGCCCGCGGGCCGATGGTTCGAGTACGCGCGCTGGGCGACGATCGCGAGCGCCTTGAGGCCCACGATGTCCTTGGGGCGGCCGGGGAGGTGGACCTCGCCCGCGGAGATCGCCGTGGTGACGCCGCCGTGGAGCCCGGATTCGATGAAGTCCGTCGTCCGCTGGCGTGGTGTCCAGTCGCCGAACACGGGATGGACGTGGCTGTCGATCAGCCCCGGAAACGCCGTCGCGCCGTGCGCGTCGATGACGACGTCGGCATCCTCGTCCAGCCCGCGGCCGATGGCCACGAACTGCCCGTCCTCGATGACCAGCGAGTCGGCGTCCGCGAGCGGTGCCGCGATGTCCCCGGTGACGACCTCGGACAGGCCGGTGACCAGCGTTCGCATCGTGCCTGGCGGCCCCGCCTAGCGGAGCCCGTCCTCGCCGACGGCGTCTTCGGCGCGCAGCCCGCCGACACGCGCGTGCGGCCGTCCGCCGTTGGTCACGGCGACCGCGACGACGATCTCGTCCGTCGCCGGGGCGTCCGGGACGCAGATCTCCATCGCGTCGAAGTGGCTCCGGACGAGCATCGCCTTGATGTGGTGGACGGGGATGTCGAGGTGGGCGCCCATGGCGCCGCGCTTCTTGACCGACGGAAGGATCGACACGCCGCCCGCCGCCGCTCGTACCGGCGCCCCGAACTTCGGGTGGAGCAGCGCCGCGACGTGCTCGGTCTCGCCCCGCTCCCCGACGATGCCGCCCTTCCCGTATGCCTCGACCGGGCTGCCGAGCGCCGCCTTCGCGCGCTCCATGAGCTCGGTCGCCAGCCACTCACCCGCGTCGATGAGCTCGGAGATGTCCTCGGACCACCCGCCCGCGTACGGGTTCTTGAGCACGGCCGCCACGGCGACCTTGCGCAGCGGCCGCTCGAGCGCCCGCCCGCCCTCCTCCAGGATCTCCTCGCTGAACACGACCCACTTGCGGACTTCGACAGCCAAGGCTCCGGACCTCCTGGCGAGCGCTGGCCGGCGGTGGATGGGGACGCCGGCGTCGCCACGGACGCCGTCCGCGCGAGTGGACGAAGGGTACGGCAACGTCCGCCCCGCGCGTGGCACCGATCGACCCCGCGGCGCGTGACGGGACACGCGCATGCGCGGCACGCATGGTCGCGTCAGGGTGAGGACGACGCTCGCTCCTGGGGGAACGCGACGGTCCTGAGCAGCTCGTCGAAGTCCGCGACGGGGAAATGGGAGCCCGAGAACGTGTCGTTGGCCCACGTGAAGGTGTACACGCGGCCCTCGACCTCGACGAACGCCTGCTTGAAGTTGCACAGCCTCATCTCGCGCCCTGTCCGATCGCCGACCGCCTGCTCCGGCCAGAGCGCAGGGCCGCCACCCTTGCAGCCGTCGGGGACGCTCACATCGCGGAGGACCTCCTGGTGGACGTCGGTCAGCCATGCGTCGAACGTTCGCGCGCCGAGGGCGTTGACGCGGACGCCGATCGTCGTGTCGGTGGCGGACGGGCGGATCTGGTCGGAGGTGCGGTGCTCGGGCGCGGCCGGGGCATCAGCGAGCGCGGTGGCGGGCTCGACGGTCCATCGGGGATCGACCTCGATCGAGTACCCGTAGAGCGGCGAGCTGAAGGTGGCCGTCACGTCGTCGAGCGGCAGCGCTCCGGAGGCCGTGAACGAGACCGATGCGAGCAGGCCGTTAAAGAGGGCGCGGTCGACTGCCCCGTCGAGCGTGAACTCGTAGGCTCGCCCGTCGCCGACGACCACGGCATCGAAGATCGGGCCGCCGCGTCTGATAGTGCCCGGCAGTGCCGGCACTCCGTCGAGCGTGACGTAGCCGGCGTGGCCGCCGATGCGCATCGATCGCCAAGCGGCCTCCAGGTCCGTGCACGCGTCGTGCGACGACCCGTCCCCTTCGCAATACGCCCGGTACCACGCGTCGGCGGTCTGCCCGGGCAGGAGGGGCTGCGACGCCGCGACCAGCCGCGAGTCGGCGCTTTCCAGGACATCGAGTGCGGGATCGCCCCAGAGGGTCCGCGTGCCGGGCACCCAGGCGGCGGTCGCAGGCGTCACGGCCCATCCGTCCGGGTAGCGGATCCGATAGCCATGGCGGACCGAGAAGTACCTTCTGGCCAGGGGCACCTCCACCGATGTGTGGCTAGGAGCGCCCGAGGGTTCGAGCGCTGGCTGCGTGGCAGGCATCCTGGTCCCCGCGTTGAACAGGCCCAGGCCTGTCAGGAGGAGCACGACGGCTGCGGCAGCGATGGCGAGGAATCGGTTCATGGCGGGACGCCTCCACGGCAGGCGGATCGCCCGCTGTTGTGGGACCGAGGGAAGGGCGCCCTCCACCGTCCGCATCAGACCGGCGGGAGCGCTGTCGGGATCGGCTTCGAGCCAGTCCGCGATGCGGAGGTCGAAGTCGGGATCGGGGGTGCGGTTCATGCGGGTCGCTCCTCGGACGTCACGAGCGACCCTGTTGGCTGCTCGAGCGCGGTCCGCAGCTGACGGACCGCGTAATGGAGGCGGGACCGCGCGGTCCCTTCCGGGATGCCCAGGGTCGCCGCGATCTCCGTCAACGGGTACCCCAGGTGGTGATGCAGCACGACGACCGTTCGCTGCTCGGCGGTCAGCCGCTTGAACGCGTGCTCGAGCTCGTCGCGCGCCGCCACGGCGCGGGCCACGTCCGGCTCGATCGGAAGGTCGAGCGGGAGCACTCGCACCTTCGCCGCCCATCGGCGATCGGCGCGGGACTGCGCATAGCAGGCGTTGACGACGAGCTTGAGCAGCCAGGCGTCGAAGCGGTCGGCATCCCGAAGGGTCGGCAGGGAGCGCCACGCGCCGAGGAGCGCCTGCTGGACCGCGTCCTGGGCCCGATGCGGATCGCGGAGGATCCGATAGGCGAGGGCGTAGCAGCGATCGACGCGGTCGCTGGCGAGCGACGTGAACGCGTCCTGGTCGCCGCGCTTCGCGCGCTCCACGAGCCCTTCGTGCACCTGCAGTCCTCGGTGGTGCGCGGCCCGGCCGGCCACGTCACTCACTATGGAGCCGCGGGCCGCCGTTTCGTTCGGCGAGATCGAGGAGTGTGACACCGCGCCCGGTTGCGCAGCGGGGAACACGCGCCCCACGATGTGCGTCACAGGCCCGACCACCCAACCCGAACGGATGCCCCACCCGATGCCCGCCTCGATCCGATCCCTAGCCAGGCTCTTCCTGCTGGCCGTTGCCACCGTCGCCCTCGCCGCGTGTGGCCTGACGGCCGTGACTGGCCCCCGCGCCTGGTCGCAGCAGGCGACCCTCGCCGACGGGACGACCCAGACGATCAGCGTCCGAGACGAGAGTGGCCGGCTGGCCAACGTCGAGATCAACCCGGCCGGCGTGGCCATGGCCTCGGAGATCTCGAACCCTCCGGGTGCCCCGAACGTCGTCCTCGTCCCATGGGCCGGTGGCGCCTGCGACGTCACGACCGAGTTCGTGTTCACCGCGGCGGGCCAGGGTCTCGCAGGGACGGTGAAGGTCACCACGAGCGGCGGGGTCTGCAACATGATGGCGATCCAGCAGCAGCTCCGACTCACCTCGAGCGCGCCGCTGCCTGCCGCGCAGGTCACGCTCACCACCGCCCCGTGATGCGCGCGATGCCTCGCCAGGCCGGTGAACGACGCGGGACCCGCATCGTCCAGCCGCTGGTGACAACGCCTCTGGGGCGTGAGGGACATACCTGACACTCCACGGCAGCAACCCCGCGTAGCATCGAGCTCATGACCGTCCCCGACCGTCACGTCTCGCGCCCGGTGGCGCGCCGGTTCCTCGTGCTCCGTCACCTCCTCGCCCCGCCGCGCTCGCTGCCGGCGGAGCCCGCGTCGGTGATGCGCGTCGTGGACCGCCTCGGCTCGCTCCAGTTCGACCCGCTGGACATCGCCGGTCGCAACCACGACCTCACGCTGCTCGCTCGCATCGCCGGCTACAGGCGCTCGTGGACCGATGCGCTCCTCTACGAGTCGCGCGACCTGTACGAGACCTACAACAAGCAGTTCTCGCTCGTGCCCACCGCCGGGCTGCCGTGGTTCCGCCTCACCTGGGACCGGCTCCACGCCGCACACACGGGCGGCGCCTTCGACGAGCACGCGCCGCTCGTGGCGGAGCTCCTGGAGCACATCCGGACCAACGGCCCGACTTCGGCGACGGACCTCGAACCGCGCGCGGCGATCGACTGGTACTGGCGGCCCACGAACCCGATCCGCGCCATCCTCGAGGCGCTCGCCGAGGCGGGCATCCTCGCGATCAGCCGGCGCGAGGGCAACCGCCGGATCTATGACCTGACGGAGCGCCTCTTCCCGGCAGCGCTGCTCGCGCACCACCCGCCCGAGGACGAGCAGCGGCGCCACCTCCTGCTCTCCCGCTACCGCGGCAACGGCCTCCTCGGCGGGACCGGCGAGTACACGCTGTGGGCTGGGCTCGGCAAGGCGCCCGTGCGGCTCGCGACTCGTGACCAGCTGATCGAGCGCGGCGACATCGTCCCCGTGGCAGTCGACGGGTTCCGCGGCCCGCGCTACGTCCTCCCGGACGAGCTTGCCCTGCTCGACCAGGCGGGCGCCGAGCTCGAGGCCGAGGGCGAGCCCGACGGCTGGCGGATCGGGCGTCCCGGCGGCAGCGAGGCCGGCGTCGCGTTCCTCGCCCCGCTGGACCCGCTCGCGTGGGACCGGGACCTGCTCGAGCGCCTGTGGGACTACGACTATCGGTGGGAGGTCTACGTGCCCGCCGCGAAGCGACGCTGGGGCTACTACGTGCTGCCGCTCCTCTACGGCGACCGGTTCGTCGGCCGGATCGAGCCGAAGGTCGATCGATCCACGGGGTCGCTGCGGATCCTCGGGCTGTGGTGGGAGCCCGGCTTCGATCCACTCGACGAGGGGAACCCGGGGTTCGTCGACGCGTTCACGGACGCACTGCGGGCGCACATGACGTTCGGCGGCGTGCGCAAGGTCGCGATGCCCCGCACGGCTGCGCACGCGCCGCTCGCCCGGGCGGTGCGGGGGCGGCTGTCCGGCGCCCCGGCGACCGTCGCCTCTTGACACGGCCCACGAGGCCTCGACGATGGGGAGACGAGCGGCGACGCGAGGTGGAGCGATGAAGTTCCGGCAGCACAAGCGGGACGCGATGTCCTACAACCCCAATCACCCGCACCCCTATCAGCAGACCGACGACGCCGGGCTCGGGGCCATCAGTTCCGGCGGCGCGGTGCGCTCGCGGGGCGGTGCCGACCTGACCGGCGTCGTCGTGGCGAATCGCTATCAGCGCGTGGCGGGCTGTGGCGTGCCTGGCTGCGGCCGGCCTCGTGACGACGAGCTCCACGCCCCGGAGGACTGATCTGCCGGTCCGCTACGCATCCTCGAAGTCGAGGCGGACCAGGAGTCGCGGCAGCCCAGCCGAGTGGGCGGACGTCTGGAGCACCCGCCGAAACCCGGCGGCGTCGAACATCGAGGCGATGCCCACGAAGGCGAAGCCCGTGTCGATGCGGCGTCCGCCAGGGTCCACCGGGTACGCCTCCACGCCCGGCGCGCCGGCCGCTCGTGCGGCATCGACGACCCCCGCGAGCAGCGCCGTGGCGACGCCCCTGCGCCGGTAGCCGACGCGGATCCGGAAGCAGCCGATGGACCAGACCGGCGCATCGTCGATGGCCGGGATCGTCCGTGATCGGACCAGGCGCGGCGTCTCGGTCCGGACGCTCACCCCGCACCAGCCGACGGGCACGTCGTCGAGACAGGCGATGAACCCGGGCGGGACGTCCCCGCCGAGCTGGACCCGGAGCGCCGCGCGCCGCGACTCGCCGGCAGGCAGGCCGTATGCCGTCGCGGGTCCGCGCCAGGGCTGGCACCAGCAGCCGCGCTCCTGGTCTCCGTCGAGGAGCGAGACGACGTCGTCCCAGCGGTCCGGCGTCGCAGGGAGGACCACGAGGTGCCCGGCGTCGGCGGTCACGCCTTCGCCGCGGTCGCGTCGACGAGCCCGTCGTCCCGGTCGGGCAGGCGCTCCATGAGCCACGTCCCCATGTGCCTGCTCCGCGTCGGCGCCTCGAGGACGTCGATCGTGAACGCCTCGCCGAACCTGCGCTCGACCTCGCCCGGCAGCAGGCCCGGGAACGCGCGCGACGGCCCGCCGAAGGACAACCTCGGCAGATCGGCCGGAGCGCCGGAGAACGCGAACAGGAACAGGCGTGAGCCCGGTCGGGCGAGCGACGTCACGTAGCTGGCCATCGCCGCGCGGCCGTCCTCCGGCAGGTCGTCGAGGGTGCCGTAGTCCACGAGCAGGTCGAACGGGCCGACGACGCCGTCCACGTGGCCGGCGGTCAGGTCGCCGTGGACGAACGAGACCCGTTCGTCGCCGATCCCGTGGCTCGCGGCCGCCGCCCGCGCCTTGCGCAACGCGACGGGGGAGAAGTCGACGCCGGTGACCGTGAACCCAGCCTCGGCGAGCCACAGCGTGGTGGCGCCCGAGCCGCAGCCGAGGTCGATTGCCCGAGCCGCGGCTTCGCCGGGCCTGCGCAGCGTCTCGGGCGCGCAGCGTCCGTCGGCGACGAGCGCCTTGATCTCGGGCCGGTCCGCGCCCTCCCACGGCGCCCCGAACCGGTACATGAGGTCGTACGCGCGACGGCCAACGGTGACCATGGCGCGAGTCTAGGGAGGCGACGCAAGCCCCGGACATGAAGGGACGCGGCGACCCGCCCCCGCGAGCCGCCGCGTCCCGGCACCGGAAAGGCCTTACTTGACCTGCTTGCCCGAGGCGTCGACGGCGAACCACTTGCCGTTGAGACCCTGGCCCTTGACGTCGCCGGCGGCCGCGTCCGCCGCGAAGAAGTACAGCGGCATCCCGTAGAACGTCACCTGCTTCGTGCCGTCCGTCCGAGCAATCGTGCCGAAGTCCGCTGCGTCGAGGCCCGCGCCGACGGTGGGGGCGCTGCCATCGCTGACGAGCGGCGGCCATGCGGCGGCGCACTTGTCATAGCAGGCGGAGGTCGTGGCGGTGTCCGCCGCGAACACGTACAGCGTCTTGCCGTTGCCGCCGACGACGACGGAGCCGAGCGACGTGTCGCCGAGGTTGATCGTGGGCGCGCCGGCCGCCGGGGCCTGCGACGAGGGCACCGCGGACGCCGGAGCCGCGCTCGCCGGTGCGGCCGTTGCGGCGGCCGTCGGAGCGGTGGTCGCACCGCCGCTGCTGCTGCACGCGGCGACGACGACGGTGATGCCGAGCAGCGTGCCGGCGATGGTCAGTGTTCGCATTCGGGTGGACTCCTGTCCTGGGGAATGTGGACAGGGACGGGTACGCGGATCCGGTTCCCGCGGTTTCGTGGATGACAGTGACCCACCCGACGCGCGATGCTCTCCGCATGACCGACGTCGCCGCCGTCCCGCCCATCGAACCCGAGGTCGTCCTCGCGCGCCTCGCCGCGGCACGTGCCGCCTTCGCCGACCTTCGTCCACGTGTGCTCGCCGGAGCGCCATGGCCGCTCGCCGACGACTTCGGCACGGGCCCGGAGGCCTCGTGGGGACCGCGCGAGGTGCTCGCCCACGTCGCCGAGGCGCTCCCGTACTGGAAGGGCGAGCTGGAGCGGCTCGTGGAGGCGGCGCGCCCGGCCGGCGACCCGCTGCCGTTCGGCCGCGTGGCGGGGGACACCCTGCGGATCGGGGTTCTCGAGCGGGACCGCACGCTGCCCCTGGGCGAGCTGTTCGACCGGATCGACGCCGGGATCGCGCGCTGGGAGGCGCGGCTGCCGATGGTCTCGGCCGCCGAGCTCGCGGCCCACGGCGTGCACTCCCGCGACGGCGAGGTCCCCGCGAGCTGGGTCCGCGACCGGTTCATCGTGCGCCACCTCGAGGAGCACGTCGCCCAGCTCGAGGAGATCCTGGCGCGCGGCTGAGCGCCGTCATCGGTTCGCAAGGCGACCGCGCCCACCATCCGCGCATGTCCGTCGCACCCGACCCCACATGGCGCATCCTGCTTCGTGACACGGCAGCGCCACGCGCGCTGCCTCGATCGACGACGGGAGCCTGAGCCGATGCGAGTGCTGGTCGCCGAAGACGACGAGGGCCTGCGCGAGGTCCTCGTGCTCGGCCTGACCGACGCCGGCTACCAGGTCGACGCGGTCGAGCGTGGCGACGACGCCATCGACTACCTCAAGTGGTACGAATACGACGTCGCGGTCATCGACTGGCGGATGCCCGGTGCCGAGGGCATCGACGTCGTTGCCTGGGCGCGCAAGCACGACCGGCCAACGGCGCTCCTGATGCTCACCGCGCGGGACACGCCCGGGGACCGGATCCGCGGCCTCGACACCGGCGCGGACGACTACCTCGTCAAGCCCTTCGACTTCGGCGAGCTCCTCGCCCGCGTCCGGGCGCTCCAGCGGCGACCGCGCGGTGTCGACGCCCCGGTGCTCGAGTGCGGGCGCCTCGCGCTGGATCCCGTGACCCACGTCGTGACGGTCTCGGGCGCGGCCCGCAACGTCACCTCGACGGAATACCGCATCCTCGAGCTCCTCCTCCGGCGATCGCCCGCGGTCGTTGACCGCAAGGCGATCTCGGAGCACGCCTGGCAGGACGAGACGGAGCCGCTCGGCTCGAATGCGATCGACGTCCAGATGAGCCGGCTGCGCGCGAAGCTGCCCGACGCCGGGATCCGCATCGTCACGGTCCGGGGCGCGGGCTACCGGCTCGAGGCGGAGTAGGGCGTGGCGATGTCCGGGGCCTCGGTCGTCCGGCGGCAGTCGATCCGCGTCGCGCTCTCGGCGACGGCGGTCGTCGCGGTCGTCTATGCGCTGGTGAGCGCGGCCGTCATCCTGTTTGCGACGCTCGATCTCACCCGTCAGATCGACGAGCGCGTCACCGGCGCGTTCAACCGCATCCCTCCGGCCGGCGTGGAGCGGCCCCCCGAGGGCGGGTTCAACCCGGGCAATGACCCCGGCCGGCCGTTCGGGCTGCGCGTCCTGGTGTGGACGATCCAGGCCGACGGGACGATCCTGTCGCCGACCGGGACGCCGGCACTGCCCGCGCAGCTGTCTGCGGTCGCCGACCCCGTGACCGCCACGATCGAGGGCAACGAGTTCCGGGTCGCCGGGCGCGAGGTCGGGACGAACCGGGTCATCGTCGCCCAGTCCACGGACTTCGTGCGCGACGCGCAGCGGACGATCCTCCTCGGATCGCTGCTCATTGCCCCGCTCCTGCTGGCCGGGGTGTTTCTCGGGGCCGTGGCGATCGGGCGACGGGTGGCCGCGCCGATCGAGGCGGCTCGTCGCCGCCAGCTCGAGTTCACCGCGGACGCCTCGCACGAGCTGCGGACGCCACTGTCGGTGATCGAGGCGCACACGAGCCTCGCGCTCGCCCAGGAACGCGATGCGACCTGGTACCGCAACGCCTTCACGAAGGTGGAGCGTGAATCGAAGCGGATGCGCCGCCTGCTCGAGGACATGCTGTGGCTCGCCCGGTTCGACGCCGCGGCGACGCCGAAGGCGACCGAGCCAGTGGATCTCGGGACGCTTGCCCGCCAGGCCGCTGACCGCTTTGCCGCCGTGGCGGAGAGCCGCCGCCTGGCGATGGACGTCCGCGTGCCGCCGGACCCGGTCGTCATCGCGGCCTCGCCCGAGCTCGTGGACCGGCTCATCGGGGTGCTCGTGGACAACGCCTGCAAGTACGCGCCAGAGGGCGGCCGCGTGGACGTGAGCGTGGCGGTCGACGCGGCGGGTCGCGCGGCCGTCACCGTGGACGACTCGGGCCCCGGGATCCGCGACGAGGACCTGGAGCGCATCTTCGACCGGTTCCATCGCTCAGTTGCGACCTCGTCCGAGGCCGGCGGGGCCGGTCTCGGCCTCGCCATCGGCGATGCGATCGTTCGCGCGACGGGCGGGCGCTGGACCGTGTCCGAGTCGCCGCTCGGCGGGGCGCGGTTCGCCGTGAGCTGGCCCAAGGGATCGCTGGCCGGCTGACGCAGGGATTCGTCGTCACCGTCGATGGCACCACGAGCTCCGTGTACGACTGGGCGAGCGCGGCCGGGTAGGCGGAGCGAACCGCCGCCCGCTCACCGCCGCTCGGATGGATCGTGGACCACGAGCCAGCGCCGGAATGACGGGAGGCGCCAGGACGACGCGGCGGCAGGGCGCATGGCGGTCGCGTCCCCGTCGCGGCTCCACGGGGACATCGCGACGGGCGTGGCGGCCCCCGGCCAGCGCAGCGACCAGCCTCGAACGGACGCCGGCGCCTGGCGCGGCGCGGTCCAGCGGTCGTCGCTCTGGTCGCGGAGGTCCACGAGCGACACCACCCGTCCGGCGGGCGTGATCGCTCCTCGGGCCCACACGGACCGTGCAGCCGGCGCGGACGAGAGGGGAACCGGCGCGCCGGCGGCGTCGAACAGCTCGAGGCCGTCGATCGCGAGGTCGCGACGGACCGGATCGGACAGCAGGTGGAGGTATCGGGCCCCGAAGGTCCATGCCGCACGCAGCTCGCGGGCCTCGCGCGCCCGGAGCGCGATCGCGGCGGGGTAGTAGCCCTCGACGAGGAGCCGGTCGTGCTCGGCGAGGACGTGGTGGAACGCCCCGGCCACGTGGATCACGGAGGTCAGGAGCGCGGCGGTCTCGACCGCTGCCGACCGGGCTGCCGCGTCGTTGCCGGCTTCCCGGAGGGCGGGGACGTATGCCGCGATGACCACCGCCTTGCCGGGCCCCGCAGACCTGGCGCGATCGATCCACGCGACGACGTCGGCGTACCGGTCGTCCGGCGGCCAGAGCTCCAGGTAGTGCGCCGCGGTTGGAGTCCGTGCAACCGCTTCGAGCGGGAAGCCCTCGACGCAGTTGAACAGCACGAGCCGGTCGTGCCCCGTTGCCGCGACGCGCGCGGCGCCCTCGTCGACCAGGCCCGGGTAGATGTCGGCGAACCGGATGCGGGCGCCGTCCGCGGCCGTCGCCTCGTGGGGCGGTCCGTACGTGTCCATGTGGATTCCATCGAAGCCGACGCGGCGACAGGCGCGCTGGTACTCGCGCAGCAAGCGGGCCCGCCAGGGGCTGCCCGGCCGGAGGTCCTGGATGTAGAACGCCCCACCGAGGCTCAGTGGGTCTCCGGCGTCATCGAACACGCGCTCGTCGGGATGGTCCGCCACGTACTCGGGCTCGGCGCCGTACACGGACCCGTAGGCGAGGGTCGCGATGCCGGCCCGGTGCCCGGCCCGCACGAGCGCCCGCACGGCGTCATGCGAGACCACCCGCCCGAGCGGGTCCACGAACGGCTCCTCGGGCGCCAGGTACCGGTAGTGGCGATACATCCAGTCGTAGGCCTGCGCCACGGTCACGTGCCAGCGCCGTGCCGCCGCGACCTGGGCGGGGGCATCGTTCGCGTCCGTGAACGTCGTCCACGCGACGTGCCGGGGCGCCTCCCACCAGCCGTCGATCGCCTCGACCGCGGTCGACCGCCATGACCCTGCCACCCCACCGACGACGACGCGCACCCGCAGGCCGTACCCGTGCCGAGCGGCGGCCGGCAGCTCCACCGCCGTCCGGACCCGCGTCACGCCGACCGCGAGCCGGGCCCGGATACGCCTCGCGCCGACCACGCGCGCCACGTCGAGCAGCTCGAGCTCAAGGTGGCTCATGGCAGTCACCTCCGAGCGCACGCCGATCACGAGCGAGAGGTGGCCAC
>DASXVG010000024.1:0-95600 GCA_036504355.1 Candidatus Limnocylindrales bacterium | reverse complement strand
GCCGGTCACCGCCTGGACGGTCGCCGGCGTGACCGCCTCGATCGCGAGGCGATCGCGGGACCCCCGCGTCACCGATGTCGTCCCTCGTCCCCAGTCGTCGATGCCGGGCGCGACCTCGATCGTGCCGAGCTCTCGCGCTGGGCCGCCGTCCGCAGGCAGTGCGAGCACGCGGAGGCGGACCGTGCCCGGGTCCCCGCCCTGCCGCAGGATGCGCACGCCGAGGTCGACGCGGCCGGCCGGGCCGCTCGGGCTGCCCGGGCCCGCTGGCAGTACCAGCCGTTCGCCCGGATCGAGGGTGACCGCATCCCACCCGTTGCCCTCGACGACCGTCGCACCCGCAGCGGCCGCGGGGTCCGTCCGTGCGACGGCCGCGGCGGCCAGGTCCAGGAGCGCCCAGCGGTCGCCGTCGCGGGGGATCACGATCCGCGTCGCCCCGAACCGGTCGGCGACTCGCGTGAGCGCGCCGACGTCACCGGACCAGGCATCCACCAGCGCCGCCCGGCGCTCGTCCTGCGAGGCCGCGGTGAATCGTGCCGGGTCGAACGCGAGCTTTGCGTACCCGGGCGGGACGAGGGCGACCACCGGCAGCCCGGTCTCGAACCAGGCAAGCGCCGACCAGTCCTCCGGCGCCAGGACCGTTTCGCGGGGCCCGTCACGGCCGAGCAGCCGATCGAACTGCGGGACCCGGTCGAGGTCGCGGTCGAGCATCGCGTACGTGTCCCGAGTCCATGTCCGGGCGACCAGCGACGCGGTCGCGTACGTCGCCGGGATCGACGCGACGAGGGACAGCGTGACGACCGCGGGAGCCACCCAGCGCGGGTGCCGGGCGCGGGCCAGGTGCTCGGCGGCGGTCACCAGGCCGATCGCCGCGAGGATCGCCAGTGGCTGCGAGGCGATCAGCCACAGGCGCTGCGGCCGGAGCGCATCCTCGAGTGGCCACGACGGGTCGTACAGGATGGCCAGCGCGAAGGGCAGCGCCCACCACGTCGCGAGCAGGACGCCGCCCTCCTGCAGCGTCGGCCGCCAGGGTCCGGGGTCCCCGTCGGGACGTGGACCGTCGGGCCGCCGGAGGAACAGCAGCGAGCCACCGATGCCCAGCAGCCCGAGCGGCAGGAGCAGCCCGAACTGTCTCGGATAGTCCCAGAAGGTGTAGCGCGCGGCCTCGAGCTGGTCCGACGAGTCCAGCGCCACGCCGCCGTTGCGACGGATGTCGTCCAGCGTGCCGATGAGCCATGGAGCCGCCATCACGGCGGCCACCAGCCCGGCGATGACGAGCGTCCCGAGCGTTCGTCCGCCGCGTGCCGGGTCGCGGGCCGCCACCACGAGCGCCGTCGCCGCGAGCGCGACCGGGATCGGCAGCAGCAGCTGGACCTGGACCAGCGCCGCCACCCCGAGGAGGAGTCCCGCAGCAGCGGCCCATGCAACCCAGCGCCGGCGGCCCCCGGGCTCGAGCGCCCGGATGAAGGCGTCCGCGGCGAGCGGCAGCACCGCGAACACGAGGTCGCGCGGGTAGGCGGTCCAGGCCGCGTGGCCGCCCATGAACAGGCTGTTCACCCACTGCCGGACCGGGTTGAGGTCATACGCACCGCCGAACAGGGTCAGGGCGGCGGCGAGGACGGCGACCCACGGCCGTCCCGTGAGCCGGCTCGCCAGCAGGTACGTCCCGACGCCCAGGGCGGGCAGCGCGACGAGGAACAGGATCGTCGCCGCGTTGATCGGGGACAGGCCCAGCCCCGCGATGAGGAGCGCGAGGAGCGCGTGGTAGCCCGGCGGGTAGTAGGCGGGCAGCCCCGCGTAGGCGCCCTCGAGGGGCAGCCCGCCGCGCAGCAGGCCGAGCGCAAGGGCGCCGTGGTAGAGCAGGTCGCCGCCCGGATATGCCGGGGCGAGGAGGCGGAACCCGCACACGACGAACGCCAGCACGAGGAGCCCGGCGAGCGCAGCGCGCGGACCGAACCCGGTGCCGCCCTGCCGTACACTCGAACGCGGCCGCCATCCGGGCTCGGCGCCCGGTCGGTTCGTGTCCGCCGTCATCGGACGCACCGGAGGCACATCACCCTGGCGTCGGATCCGCTCGTCGGCGTGCAACTCGTCCAGGCCGCGCTCGTCCTGGCCCTCCTCTTCGTCCTGCCGGGGCTCGCATGGGGCCCCGTCCTGGCACCCGGGTCGGGATCACCCCTGGTCACCGCCGGCCGGGGGGCCGCGGCCAGTCTACTGGTGGCCGGAGTCACCTGCACCGTGCTCGCCGGCCTCGGCGTCCTGGGGCCGTTCCCGGTCCTGGCGTCCCTGGTGGCCCTCACGGCGGCCCCGTTCCTGCTCCCGGCGCGACGGCGCGCCGTCGGGGCCGCCGCGCACAGGGCCGGGCGGATGTCGCGGCGACGCAAACAGGCCATCGTCGTCGGCCTGGCGTCCGTCGTCGTCGTGCTCGTGCTCGTCGTCATCCCGTCACGGCAGGCCGTGGGGGACGCACTGCTGCCCTTCAGCTCGACGGTCTGGTACTACGCGAACCTCGCCCGCGAGACGGCGCTGCACGCCGGGTTCCCCGCCCAGCTGCCGGAGTGGGGGACACTCCGGCCGTTCCAGGTCGACTACCTGCCGGTCACGGCCCACACGGCGGCCGCGTTCGTGCTGCTGCCCGATGTCGACACCCGGCTCATCCTCGAGGCCTACCGGCTCGCGGTCCTGGCGGCGCTCGTCGTCGTGGCTGCCCTGTTCTTCCGGCGCTTCGTGGCCAGCTGGCTCGCGGTGCTCGGCGCGTGCCTGATGGTCGCGACGGTGCGCCTCGACGGCAAGCTCCTCGCCTACCGCCCGGAGACCTGGGCGCTCGTGCCGGCCCTGTTCACCCTGTGGCTCGTCGACCGGGCGATGGTCGAGCGCTCCCCGCGGCTGCTGGCGACGGCCGTCGCCGCGGCTGCCCTGACGTGGATGGCCCACGCCGAGGTGTTCCTGCTCCTGGGTCCCGGGATCGCGGGGCTGGCGGTCGGGCGGCTCGTCGTGTCGGACGGTCGCCGGGGGATCCGCCTGCCGCGGCGCACGGCCCTCGCACCGGTGCTCGTGGCGGCCGGAGCCGTGTTCGTGGGCGGGATGCTCGTCGGGAGCATCGCCTCGTACGCCCTGACCGGTGAGCTGCGTATCGCCGGGTACGTGGCCGGTGACCGGTCCGCGGACGCGAGGCCGCCGCTCCCGCCGCCGGACGAGATCCCGCCCGGCTGGACGTTCACCGACGATCCGACCTGGGACTTCAACGTCGCGGCCGTGGCGCCCGCCGTCGTCGGGACCGAGGCGCCGAACCGATTCCTCGATTCCCGTCTCCTGCCGCGCTCGATCGTGTGGATCTGGCCCGGCCTCGATGGCCGGATGCTGGTGGACCTGGCGCTGCTCGCGCTGCTGTGCGTCGCCCCCATCCTCGCCTGGCCATGGCTGGACGCCCGCCGCCGCCGCCTGGTCGTCCTGATGGTTGTCTTCGGCGCTGCCCTCGCCGCGGGCTCGTACCTCCTGTTCGCGATCTCGTCGACGTACGTCCCGATGCGCACTGGTCCGCGCCGCCTCATGCCCTACGAGCTCCTGGTGCCCGTGCTGGCATCGCTCGCCGTGCTGTGGGGGCTGGAGCGGCTGCTGCGCCCCGGCTGGACGGCCCTCCTCGGGCGCGGCCGATGGGCGAGTGGTGCCGCCGGCCTCGTCGCGCTCGTCCTCCTCGGCGGCGCGATCGTGCCGGCTTCGCCCGGCACGGTCGACGACCCCGAGCCGGGCCTCACGCCGGCCGGGTACGAGGCCTACCGCTGGATCGCGGCCAACGTCCCGGCCGATGCCCGGATCCTCACCAACGCGTACACGGACGGCTCGGTCGCGGCCCTCGCGGAGCGCGTCGGGATCGTCGACGGGCGAGCGGTCTACCTGGAGGACCCCGCGTTCCTCGCCGAGTCCACTGCCCTGGTGCTCGGCGCCCGGACGCTGTTCCTCGACCCGGGGGGCTCGTTCGCGGCCCGGTACGTCGCCCGGCACGACGTCGGCTACCTCCTCGTCGCCGATCCGGCAGCGGGCGGGACCGCCGCGGACCTCGGGGGATACACCCCGTTCGTCACGGACGTCGCCTCCCTGGGGTCGGCCGACGGCTACACTCTCGTGCGATCGTTCGCCGGCGGACGGCTGCTGCTCTATGCGGTCGACTCGCCCGGTCCCGCCGCCCACGCAAGGTGACCAGCCGGCCATGCCGTTCGACCTGAGCCTGCTGCGCATCGCCGGCCTCGCCGTCGCGCTCGTCTTCGTCGTCGCCGGCAGCCGGCGCCTTCGAGGCGCCGGCACGGGCAGCCGCTTCCCCGGCGTGCTGCTCGTCGCCGTCGGCATCGGTCTCGGGGTGGTGGCGGCCGTCCCGGACCTCGTGCGGCCGCTGCAGGACGTCCTGGGCCTCGAAGGGGCGCCGCTCGGCCGCCTGGTGACGGTGCTGATCGTGTCCGTCGCCGCCTGCTTCGTCCTCATCCTCTACGCGCTGGGTCGAGCCGACCGCGCCAACCAGCGCCTGAGCCGGCTCGTCCGCGCCCTCTCCGCCGCCCAGCTCGAGGTCCGTCGCGGCGATGCCGCATGGGGCGGGGTGCTCGTCTGCATCCCCGCGTTCGACGAGGCGGAGAGCCTGCCGGGCGTGCTCGCGGAGATCCCGCCGGTGGTCGCCGGGCTGCCCACGCACGTCCTCGTGATCGACGACGGCTCACGGGACGCGACCGCCGCCACGGCGCGCGCCGCCGGGGCGCAGGTGGTCACCCACCCCGTGAACTCCGGCCAGGGTGCGGCGCTCCAGACGGGGTACCTCGTCGCGGAGCGCCTCGGCGTGGACGTGGTCGTCACGCTCGACGCCGACGGGCAGCACGACCCCGCCGAGATGGCCGCGCTCGTGGCGCCCATCGTCGAGGACCGAGCCGACTTCGTCGTCGGGTCGCGCCGCAAGGGCGGCTACGAGAAGGAATCCGCCGCCCGCGACGCGGGGATCACGGTCTACACGCGGCTCATCAACCTGCTCGGCGGCACCGAGGTCACCGACATCGCGAACGGCTACCGGGCGATCCGGGCGAGCCGCCTCGGGGAGATCAGCTTCACCGAGGACCAGTTCCACAACCCCGAGCTGCTGCTGGGCGCCGCCCGCGCGGGGCTGCGGGTGCTCGACGTCCCGGTCACGATCCGCCGGCGTTCGGCGGGGGTGACGAAGAAGGGAACCAACCTGCGCTACGGCCTGGGCTTCCTGCGGGTGATGCTGCGGACGTGGCTGCGGTGACGGCCGCGCTCGAGCTTCCCGCGGCCGCGGCGGAGCCGGTCGTGGCCGATGGCGGGCCCGCCGGCGCCCTCGACCTCTACCGCGCGCTCGGTGACGCGATCACGGCCCCGTTCCGGAACCCGCGAGTGGCGATCCCGCTGGAGCTCGGACTGATCGGCGCCTGGCTGCTGATCCGCGCGACGACGCCGGCGGACGGGCCCCTGTACGCGGCCTGGGCGGTCGTCGTCGGCGTCGTGATGGTTCTCTCGCCGCGCTCCGGCCTCGTGGTCCTGGCAGCGACGGCCCCGTTCGACGAGCCGTTCACGATCACGAAGCTCCTCGGACCGCGGATGATCCTGGCGTTCGTGCTCGCGGGGAGCGTCGCGCTGCGCGTCCTCCTCCGGCCGCGCTCGATGCCCTGGTCGTGGCCGGTGGTGCTCGGCGCCGCGCTCGCCGTCGGGACGCTCGGCAGCCTGGCCATCGGCTACCCGCAGTTCGGCCGCGACTTCACCGGCGACTCGTTCCAGTTCTGGGTCGCCGGCGTCGGCGGGGGCCTCGTCGTGCTGCTCGCGGCGACATGGATCGCCCGGGACGGCGAGCTGCGGCCGCTCATTGCGGCGATCGTCGCCGTCGTCGTGGCTGCGGCAGTCACGCTCCTCGACTACCTCGCTCCTGGCCTCGTGCCCGGCGGCCCGCTCGCGTGGATGGTGCACTCCAAGGAGTTCGGGGCCCGGATCAGTGGCGTCATCCCGTCGCCGAACGGGTTCGCGGCGCTCGTGCTCCCGCCGGCGATGGTGCTGGCCGCGGCCGTCGTCCTCGCGCCGCGCTGGAGCCCGCGGCTCCGGGCGCTCGCCGCGCTGGGCCTGGTGCCGATCATCCCGGCGCTGTACCTCACCTACAGCCGGACGGTGTTCGTGGCGGCGTTCGGGTTCGCCGTCGTCGCGGCGTGGCGGATCAGGCGATGGTTCGGCGTGGCGGTGCTGGCAGGGGGACTGGTCGTGGGCACGCTCGCCCTGCCCACGTACCTGGACATGCGGGTCCAGGCCGCCGGGTCGCCGAGGACCGGCGCGATCCTCGTGGCGAGCGACATCCAGCGCTTCACCGCGTGGGAGGCGTCGATCCGGATGTTTGCCGACCGCCCGCTCACCGGCTGGGGCTATCGCAGCTACCGGGTCATCGGCGACCGCTACGGCGACGTGGTGCTCAACTCGCCCCACAACGAGTGGCTCCGGTTCTTCGCGGAGCAGGGGATCGCGGGTGGTCTCGTCGGACTGGCGCTGGTCGTGACCGGCCTGGGCCGCCTCGCGAGGATGCCCGGGTGGCTGGGCACCGGCGTGCTGACCGCGTTCCTGTCCTACGCGATCGCGGCGTCGTTCAACAACCCGTTGCTGTTCATCCAGGTGTCGGTCGTGACGTTCACGATCGTCGGCACCGGGCTCGCGTGGGGACCGCACTGGCCATGGCCGCGCCGGAGCGATGAACCGGTTGTACCGCCGGATCCTGCCCTCGACGCCGCCCCGGTCACCGCCGCCTGACGACGGCTCCGGTCGCTTCCCACTCCATCCGCCGCCAGGTCTCGATCCGGCGGCGTCGCACCACGTTGAGCCACGCGAGCCCGAACGCCGCGTTCACGACGAACAGGGCTCGGGCGAACGCGATGACGCGCGGCGGCGTGCGACCCGCGCCGATGAGCAGGTGCGCGAGCCCGGCCGACAGCGCGCCGCCGAGTGCCACCGCGGGCACGAGCCAGGCGAGGACCAGCCCGCTGCCCGCCAGCCCGAGCGCCGTGACGACGGCAACGACTGCGAGCAGCGGGGTCGCCCAGCGCAGGAGCTTGTGGGACCAGATCGCGAGCGCCGCCGCCGGGTGGTTCCACGGGGCCAGCCGGCCGGCCATCGAGAGGTTGGCCCGGATCCCGCGTGTCGCCGTGCGGCTCCGGCTGCGGAACTGCTCCCGGAGTCCGCTGATCGGCCGGTCGGTCGCGACCGCATCCGGGACGTAGACGACGATGCCGCCCTGCTCGCGGACGTACAGCGGCAGGAGGTGGTCCATCGACGCCGTGGCGGGCACGGGTCGGTACGACGTCCGACGGACGGCCAGGAACGCGCCCGTGACGGCGGTGAGCCAGCCCGCCCGGCTCTCGAGCTCGCGCACCCGGCGCTCGTAGCGCCAGTACAGCCCCTCGTTGCGCGACGTCGCGGTCGCCCCCTCGTCGCGCCATTCCAGGCGACCGGTCGCCGCCCCGACGCGCGGATCGGCGAACGGGGCGACGAGCCGCGCCAGGGCACCCGGCGCGAACCGGGTCTCCGCGTCGGTGAGCACCACGACGTCCCCGCGCGCCGCCTCGAACAGGGCGTGCTGGGTCGGCGTCTGACCTGCCCGCGGCAGGGCGAGGAGCCGCACCCGGGGATCCGATCGCGCGATCGCCTCGACCACGCCCTCGGTGCCATCGCTCGAGCCGTCGCTGCCCACGAGGACCTCGATGACCGGGCTCGTCGGGCCATCCTGCGCGAGCGCGTCCGCGATCCGCTCCGCGACCTGCGCCGACTCGTCGTGGACCGCGATGGCGACGCTCAGCGTCGCCGTCCGGGCGCCCGGCTCGAGGCGCAGCGGCTTGAGGCGCGCGGCGAGCGCGACCGCCGCCGGGTACCCGACGTAGACCCAGGCGAGGGCCGCCAGGGCGGCGGCGAAGGCGGCGGCGAGGGGCAACACGACGGACGAAGGGTACCGGCACCGCACGCGGGGCGTGCAAGGCCGAACGGCCCCACGGGGACGGGCCGACCGCACAAGCGCCCCAGGAGCGGGTACATTGTCTGCCGGTGCCAGACCAGCCGACCGAAAGGGGTCACATGACCGAGCCCGTTGATGCCAGCGCCCAGCCGCACGACGCGCGGCCCGATGACGAACCGATCGAGACCGCGGGCGGCGTGGCCGCGTCGGGGCGCCGGCTGATCACGGAGGACTGGGCTGCGACGTTCATCGGCCTCGCGCTGCTGCTCCTCACGCTCGCGGGCGTGATCGGGAAGGGTCTGGTGCCCTGATGGCCACCGCAGAGCAGGTCATGCCCCAGGCGGAGGTGCGGACGGCGAACCCCGCGCTGTGGACGGGGATCGGACTCGTCGTCCTGCTTGCGCTTGCCGCGGCGACCCGCTTCCTCGAGCTCAACGTGCCGGTCTGGCTCGCGAACACGTCGCTCGCGGGCGTGGCGAAGGCAGTCGAGTACCCGATCTACGCGATCCTCCTCGGCCTCGCCGCGAATGCCGTCCTGGCTGGGCTCGGCGTGCGGGAGCGGCTGCGCGGCGCCTTCCGGACCGAGTTCTTCATCAAGACGGGTCTCGTGCTCCTGGGCGCCTCGATCAACCTGTCGCTGATCGTCTCGGCCGCCGGGCCGGCGATCGTCCAGGCGATCCTCCTGATCTCCACCATCTTCCTGTTCACCTGGTGGCTGGGCGGCGTCATGGGCCTGGACAACAAGCTCCGGGCCCTGCTCGCTGCGGCGGTGTCCATCTGCGGCGTGAGCGCCGCCATCGCGGCCGCCGGCGCCGTCCACGCCAAGAAGGAGCAGCTCGCGTACGCGGCGAGCCTCGTCGTGATCTTCGCCATCCCCATGATCTTCATCCAGCCCTGGCTGGCAGGCGTGCTGGGCCTGCCGGACGTGGTGGCCGGCGCATGGATCGGCGGCAACATCGACACCACTGCTGCCGTCACCGCCGCGGGGACGATCGTCGGTGAGGACGCACTCCGGATCGCGACGATCGTCAAGGTCACGCAGAACGCGCTGATGGGCTTCGTCGCAGTGCTGCTGACCCTGTACTTCGTGATGCGGGTGGAGCGCTCGGAAGGCGCCCCGCGCCCCGGCCTCGGGGAGATCTGGCGCCGGTTCCCGAAGTTCGTGCTGGGGTTCATCGCCGCCTCGATCATCGCGACCTGGTGGCTGGGCACGGTCACCGCGGACCAGGGCAAGGCGACGATCGCGATCGTCAACGCGCTCCGGACGTGGTTCCTGATCCTCGCCTTCGTGAGCATCGGGCTCGAGCTCCGCGTCGTGTCCGTACGCGAGGCGGGCTGGAAGCCGATCCTCGTCTTCGGCACGGCGACGATCGTGAACCTGGCCGTCGCGCTGCTGCTCGCCTCGATCCTGTTCGCGGGCTTCAGCGCAGGCTGACGCGGGGTCCGCGGCGCCGCCTGGTCGCGGCCTGGCGGGCCAGGACCGCCGCGAGCCTCGCGGCCTCGGCGGGCATCGTGTGCCGGCGGACGAACGCCGTGCCCGCTGCCCGCAGGCGCCGCGCGCGTTCGGGGTCATCGAGGAGCGCCCGGATCGCGTCCGCAATGGCGTCCGGATCGCCTGCGGGCACCGAGCGGAACGGTGCTCCGTGCTCGATCGCGTCTCCCCCGTCAAGGTCCGCGAGACGGCCAGCCGGGACCGCGACGACCGGCAGACCCGCGGCCATCGCATCCAGCACGGCCTTCGGGAACCCTTCGGCCGGCGACGCCGAGAGGAACAGGTCCGCGCGCTCGAGTGCCCCGAGATACGCCTCGCGATCCGCGAGGTACCCGGTGAAGCTGACGCGATCCGCGATCCCCAGCTGGGCCGCGCGAGCGGCGAGTGAGGCCGCGGCGGGCCCGTCGCCAACCAGGTCCAGGCGCACGTCCAGCGGCGGGTTGCTCCCGGCTGGCCTGGTGAGTGACCCGACGACCGCGAGCAGGGTGTCGAGGCCCTTCCCGTCCGCGAGCCGGCCCGCGTAGGCGAGGCGCAGCCGGCCGGTGACGGCCGGCCAGGGTGCGCCCGCGGGATCGCGCATCTCGTCCGGCAGCACGAGGCTGGCGATGATGCCCTCGCCCGCGGGGTCGTCCCCGACGACGACCGTCGCGGCGCCGATGCTCGCCAGGCGAGTCGCCGCGTCGTAGCCCCTTCCGACGAGTCGCGCCGCGCGTCCGCCCAGTCCCGATCGTGCCTGGCCCGCCACGACGTCCGAGACGCTGCCCACGACGAATGCGACCCGCGGGACCCCGCGCGCAGCGGCCGCCACGGCCCCCAGCAGGCCGTTGGATGCCGGCAGGCGCAGGAGGACGACGTCGACGCCCGCGAAGGCACTGCGGAGGCGCGGCGCGTTCCGAACCACGAGCAGCGGCCAACGGCGCAGGTAGCCGGCGATCCCGTCGAACGGCTCGGTCGCGACGATCCTGATCCGCGGGTCCACGGGGAGCGTAATGGGCGCTGTCGGCGCGGGTCGCACCGGCGCGGCGAGTACGAGCTCCGCGACGACGGTGCCGCCCGCCCCGTCGCGCACGTCGAGCAGGGCCGCCGCGAAGCGGTGGAAGGTCGCATTCGAGGCGTGCACGCTGCCGGCCCAGCTGGCGTAGGGTGCGTCGTCGAGGATCGCGACGCGGATCCTGCTCATGGCTCCCCGCCTGGGCCGGGCTCCGCCGCCTCGTCGCCCTCGTCGAGTCGCACCCTCGTGGCGCCCTGCAAGCCGGGGACGGTCGCGGGCGCCCCAACCGGGACGGCACGCGGCCGGCGAAGCGCCCGGCTCGCCGCCACGACGTCCCGGGGCCGCAGGATGAGGGTCTCCCCCAGGCCGCGACCCGACAGGCGGTGAAATGCCGCGAGGATCAGGATCGCGGTGATCCAGTACGACAACGACGAGGACATCGCCGCCCCGATGATGCCCAGGGCGGGGATGAGGACGACGTTGGACACGACGTTCACCGCGAGGCCGGTGAGCATCGCGCCCGTCGCGAGGCCCGGTCGGCCGCGGCCGACGAGGTATCGCGACAGCACCGCCACCACGCTGTAGGCGACGATGCCCGGGAGGATCCATCGCAGCGCAACGCCGGCCTCGGCGAACGCGGACCCGTAGAGCAGCTCCACGAACCACGGCCCGAACGCGAACGTCGGCACCGCGAGCGCCAGCGTGATCGCGATCGTCGCCCGCGACAGGACGACCGCCGTGCCCGACGCGTCCTCCGCGGGATCGACCGCGCGGCTGAACATGACGGTCCCGAGCGCATTCGGGATGTACCACAGGGTCTCGGCGAGGCCCGCGGTCACCGAGTACACGCCGGTCGCCCGGACGCCGACGAGCGCATTGAGCAGGAATGCGTCAGACCGCAGCTGCAGACGCTCGGCGATCGCCCCGGGCAGGACGCGGGTGCCGAACCGCAGCTCCTCGGCGAGCAGCGACCGGGATCCCTCGAGCGACGCGGTGCCATCGCGAGCCGCCGCGAGCACGATCGCGGTCACCGTCGTGGCGAGGGCCACGAGGTTGCACACGACGGCCACGTCCAGCGACAGCCGGGCGACGGCGGCAGCCGCCACGACGAGCGCGAGGAGCGTCGCCCGCCGGAGGAGGCGGATTGCGTTGTAGGCGGCGACATGGCGGCGGCCGAGCAGCGCGAACAGGCCGATCGCGAAGAACAGCTCACCCGGGATGGCGAGCGCTCCGTACAGGAACTGGGCGGCCGAGAGGTTGGGGATCACCCGCGCAAGCGGGCCCGTCGGCCGGACGTCGGTGGGAAGGCCGTACAGCCAGCAGGCGAGCACGACCGCGAGCCCGCCGACGGCGAGCGTCCACAGGACGGCGTTGCCGAACCCGCGGCGCGCGTCCTCCCGGCTCCTGCCCGCCACGACGCCGAGCGCCGCGTCCATGCCCCACGACGCCACGACGGCGGCGAGCTGGGACAGGAGCAGGACGAGGGTGAAGCGTCCCTTGGCGCTGGGTCCGAGCAGGCGGGCGAGGACGACGTCGGTTGCGAGGATCAGGGCAGCGAGCCCGAAGCGGGTGAGGATCGTGAGCAGCGAGTCCCTGGCGAGACCCTGCCGGGAGCCTGGCGTTCCGGACGCCGATCGGACGGCAGCCGCGGCTGGGGGCGCCGGCGACGTCGGCGTCGCGGTCATTCCGACCCGGAACGGGAGTCGGGGGTGACCCCGGCCAGCGTGGGCGTCCGCAGGGCCTCGTCGAACCAGGCGGCCGTCCCCCGCAGCCCATCGAGGAGGCTCACGCTTGCCCGCCAGCCGAGCAGCTCGGCGGCTCGGTCCACCCGGCTGGAGTTGCGCAGGATGTCGCCGGCCCGCGTCGGACCCCGGACGACGGTGAGCGGGCGGCCCATCGCGCGTTCCAGGGTGGCTGCAAGCTCGTTGACCGTCGTCTCCCGGCCGGTGCCCACCTGGAGGACGCTGCCAGCCACCCTGTCCTCCGGCGCCTCGATGGCGGCGACCAGTGCGGCCGCGAGGTCGTCCACGTGGACGAAGTCGCGCGTCTGCTCCCCGTCGCCGTGGATCACCAGGGGCTCATCGGCGAGTGCCGCGCGGATCCACGCCGCCACCACGCTCTTCTTGTGGAGCGAGCGAGGGCCGTAGGCGTTCGAGAACCGGAGCGCGCTCGCCGCGAGGCCGTACGTCTCCGCGTACGCCGTGACGTAGCCCTCGCCGGCAAGCTTGGACGCCCCGTACGGCGAGGCCGGCCGTGGGAGCACCGTCTCGTCCGCGGGCGGGACGTGCGGCCCCAGCACGGCATTCGAGCTGGCGAGGACGAACCGCCGGGCGCCGGCGACGCGCGCCGCGTCGAGGACGCCGATCATGTGGGTCACGTTGGCCGCAAAGGTCCCCAGCGGGTCGTCCACCGAATCCGGGATGCCGGCCCGGGCGGCGAGGTGGACGACGGCGTCGCAGCCGGCGACCGCGCTCCGCACGGTCTCCGGGTCGGCGAGCGAGCCCACGATGACCTCGCAGGACTGGCCGTCGAGGTAGGCGCGCTGCCCGACCGACAGGTCGTCGAGCACCCGGACCGGGATCCCCGATCCCGCGAGCCGTCGCACGAGCGCGGAGCCGATGAAGCCGGCGCCGCCCGTGACCAGGACCCGGCGCACGGTCACCGGGCTGGTGCCGCTCCGGCGACCCGCCGGTCGGCCAGTGCGTCCGGGACCCACTTCACGCCCTGCAGGATGACGTCGCGGTTGACCTCGTCGCGGTGCCCGTCGATGGTGTCGATCATGGTGTCGATCAGCTCCGCGGACAGGTAGTGCGGCTGGAGGCCGAGGTCGAGGAGCTTCGAGTGCTTCGCGTTGTAGTAGTGGGTCTCGTCCTCCTTGCGCGGGTTCGGGATCCGCTCGATCACGACCTCGCGGCCGAGGTGGGCCGACGCGTCCCGGACCCGCTCGGCCAGCTCGAGGACCGAGAACAGCTCGGTGAACTGGTTGTAGACCCGCAGCTCACCACGCTCGGCCGGGTTGGAGATGGCGAGCCCCACGCACTGGATGGTGTCCCGGATGTTGAGATACCCGCGCGTCTGGCCGCCCTGTCCATAGACCGTGAGCGGGTGGCCCACGACGGCCTGCACGCAGAACCGGTTGAGCGCGGTCCCGAAGACCTCGTCGTAGTGGAAGCTCGTCGCGAGCCGGGGATCGAGCGCCGTCTCGTCGGTCTCGATGCCGTACACGACGCCCTGGTTGAGATCCGTGGCCCGCAGGCCCCAGATCCGGCAGGCGAAGTGGATGTTGTGGCTGTCGTGGACCTTCGTGAGGTGGTACAGCGAGCCCGGCGTCTTTGGGTAGAGGAAGGTGTGCTCCCGGCCGTTGTGGTTGACGGTCAGGTAGCCCTCCTCGATGTCGATGTTGGGCGTGCCGTACTCGCCCATCGTGCCGAGCTTCACGAGGTGGGTCTCGGGCGCGATGTCACGGATCGCGAACAGGACGTTGAGGTTGCCGACGACGTTGTTCGCCTGCGTGTAGGTCGCGGTCCGGACGTCGATCATCGAGTACGGGGCCGAGGGCTGCTCTCCGTAATGGATGACCGCATCGGGCCGGAACGTCTGGAACACGGACTCGACGAATGCGTAGTCGGTCAGGTCGCCGATGAACAGCTCGATGTCCAGCCCGGTGACCTCGTGCCACGCGCGGACGCGCTCGTGCAGGGTCGGGAGCGGCACCAGCGGGCGGACGCCGATCTCCAGCTCCCATCGCCGCTTCGCGAAGTTGTCGACCACGGCGACCCGATGGCCCTGTCGGGAGAAGGCCATCGCCGTCGGCCAGCCGAGGTAGCCGTCACCGCCGAGGACCAGGATGCGCTGTGCCAAGGGAGTCCTCATTCCGGGCCAGCGACGGTGGGCCGGCTGGACCCTGTGTGCTGCAGGGGGTGTCGGGGTGAGTCTACCTTCCGCGCTGCCGACGGACGTACCGACGCCCCGGCCGGAGCCGGGGCGTCTGGGGTCTGGGCGGGAGCTACGGGCGACGTCAGTTGAAGGTGCCGGCCTTCACGTCGGCGAAGATCCGCGACATGTAGCCGACCATTGTCGGGTCACGCAGCTGGTCCCTGTTGTAGTTGCTGTTCCGCCAGACGTGGAAGGCGATCCCGTCCGCGCCGAGGTAGTTGAAGCCGTCGCGGACCTGCCTCCGCAGCTGAAGCTCGGTGGGGCGCTGCTTCTTGTGCGTCGCGGGCTTGAGGTACTTGTGGGTCTGGACCATGAGCCAGATGCGCTTGCCGGGGTTGACCTTCTCGACGATCGACTTCGCGCGCGGGAACCACTTCCTGGCGCTGGTGAGATAGATCGAGTCGGTGCCGTTGGTCGTCTCGACGGGATACCAGTCGAACATGACGATGTTGCACATCCCGGTCCCGTACGGGTTGCGGGTCGTCCCGAACCCCGGCAGGTCCCCGAACAGCGCGATGACCGGGTGGCTCGAGTCGGCGGCCCGGAACGCCTTGTACATCGACCGGATCTCCGACGCGCTGATGTGGTTCCAGGAGGGCTCCTTGACGGAGATGTAGCCGAAGGTCGCCGGGTGGTACTTCACCCGCTGGACCCACTTCGCGACGCGCGACGGGTAGATGACGCCGGTTGAGTAGTTGATCGTCTCGGGGAAGGCGAAGATCACCTTGAGCCCGCAGGCCTGTGCCTTGTCGAGGTAGTTCTTGGCGTTGAACGTCCCGGCCGCGTTCTTGATGACGTGGGTCGCGCCGGACGTGCAGACGCCGTTGGTGTTCTGCTCCAGGTCCCACACGGGGACCTCCTGGAGGACCATCGGCGTCGTCGTCGGGACCGCGGCGTGGACGGCGGGGGCGCCTGCCGACGCCACGAACAGGGCGCCCGCGAGGAGCGCGGTCGATGCGAATCGGCGATGGACACGGGTGGTGGTCACTGCGCGCTCCACTGCGGGTGCGGATGAGGGCGGGTCGCGGATGAATGCAGGGTCGAGTCTCGATCGGACGGGCGCCGTGAGCGATCCCCAAGTGGTCCTGCGGGGTCCGGTGCACGGGCGCACCCGGCGGTGCCGGCCGGGTCGCGGCTCGCCCGGGCAGGGGCGGGGCTCGACAGGACCATCGGGGTACCTTCGATTGGTGCCCCGGGCACCGGGCGAGTGCGACGATCCGGGACGTGCTGCCGAGTGTCCTGTCCGCGCGCCGCAACGGCCCTGGCCGCTCGCCCATGGGCACCGCCCGGCTGCACGCGATCGCCTTCTTCGGCGGCCTCCTGATCCTCCTCCTCGGGCTCGCGGGCTGGGCCTTCGAGGGCGGGCCGGAGTCGATCGAGGGCGTCGTCTTCGTCCTGGACCTGACGGTCGGCGGGACGCTCCTCGCGACGGGCGCGCTCGTCGGCCGGGCCCGGGCCGCCGAGGCACGCCGCAACGCCCAGCTCGAGGTCCTCCAGCACGCGGCTCGACGGATGAGCCTGAGCCTGTTGCCCGATGGCGTGGGCCGGGCCGTCGTCGAGGAGACGCAGCGCGTCATCGACTATCACAACGCGCGCGTGTACCTGCTCCAGCCGCCCGAGGACCTCGTCCCGATCGCGTTCGAGGGCCGGGTCGGCGAGTACGAGAAGGTCGACCTGGAGATCCTCCGGACGACCCTCGGGGTCGGGTTCACCGGGTGGGTTGCCAAGCACCGGACCGCCATCCGCGTGGACGACGCGAACCTCGACCCGCGTGGATCATCGATCCCGGGAACGGACGACGTGGACGAGTCGATGCTCGTCGTGCCGATGGTCCACGAGGACAACCTCGTGGGCGTCATCACGCTGTCCAAGCTCGGGCTGCGCCAGTTCGACGACGACGACCTGCGCCTGCTCACGATCCTCGCGGACCTGGCCGCGACCGCGTTCGCCGGCGCCTCCCATGTCGCCGAGACGCGACGCCTCGCCGACGAGCTGCGCCAGCTGCTGGACATGAGCAGCGCGCTCACGCGGTCGCTCGACCCGGTCGACGTCGCGAACCTGATCGCCGAGCACCTTGCCCGCGCCGTCGGCGCCGACCAGGCGCAGATCAGCGACTGGGACCGCCCCAACGACCGCCTCCGGACCCTGGGCTGCTTCCCGGCCGACCTCCGCCCGACGCTCGACGACTTCTACCCCCTCGAGGGATATCCGGAAACCTTGCGGGTCCTCGAGGACGGGGCGATCTCCGTCATCGACGTGGCGGCACCGGACGCGGACCCGGCGGAGGTCCAGCTCCTGCTGCGAGACGGGATGCGCGGCCTCGTCATGCTGCCGCTGGTGGCCAAGGGCGAGGCCATCGGGCTCGTGGAGCTCACGTCGCGCGGTCGTCCGTCGTCGGACGCGAGCCACATCACGATCGCCCGCACGATGGCTCACGAGGCCGCGATGGCGCTCGACAACGCCCGGCTGTACGAGACGGCTCGCAACCTCGCCGACCGCGACCCGCTCACCGGGTTCTTCAACCACCGCTACCTCCACGAGCGCCTGTCGGAGGAGGTCGTCCGGGCGGTCCGGATGCGCCGCCAGCTGTCGGTCGTGATGATCGACCTGGACGACTTCAAGCTCGTCAACGACACGTTCGGCCACGTCTACGGCGATGGCGTCCTCGTCCACGTCGCGGAGCGCATCCGGGGCGCGCTGCGCGCGTCGGACGTCGCCGCGCGCTACGGGGGCGACGAGTTCGCGCTGATCCTGCCGGAGACCGGGCGTGACGAGGCCGCCCGCGTCGCGGAGCGGATCCTGGCCGCGTTCGCGGCGTCCCCGTTCACGGACAGGAACCGCCAGCCGTTCACGATCGGCGCCTCCATCGGCCTCGCGACCCACCCGCAGGACGGGTATTCGGCGACCGGCCTGATCGCCGCCGCCGACGTGGGCCTGTACGACGCGAAGGAGCTGGGCGGCAACCGCGTCGAGCCCGGCAGCCCGGCCAATGCCGCCGCGCAGGTCGGCTCACGGGCAGTACGTCTGGCGGGCCGGGTGCACGCCCAGCGCGCCGCCGGCGAGCCGATCGTTGCGGCTGGGGTGCGGTCCGGAGGGGACTGACCGGTACGGAAGTACCAGAGCACGCGTGGCCACTGGTACTGGTGCGTCCCCTTGCCGCGGGGCGCGCGGGGCCCCATCCTTGCCGCCAAGGGTGAGGAACAGAGACGCGTCACTTCGCGAGCTGCGGGAACGCATCGACCTGCGGGCCCTGGCTCGAAGACCCCTCCTCCTGCTCCTCGGCGGCCTTGCCCTGATCGAGGCGGCCCGCCTCGTGCTCGACCCCCACCCCATCGATGTGCTCGTGCTCGTCCTCCTCGGGCTGGTCGGCGTCGCCTCCACCCGCGAGCGCGACGAGGTCGTGGGCCAGGAGGGCAGCCGCCGAACCGAGGCCGAGTCGTTCTCGCGCATCCTGCGCGGCCTCGCCCGGTCGGTCTCCCCGGACGCGATCGTCGACGCGATCGTCGAGGAGCTGGGTGTGGCGACGGGCGCAGATCACGTCGCGGTCGTGCGCCGCCGCCCCGAGGGCCGGTCGCTCGAGGCGATCCTGTCGCCTACCCGCCCCGGCGCCCCGACGTCGCGGACCTCGCTGCCGCTGGCCGAGCTCGAGGATCCGGCCGAGGACGAGGCCCTGTCCGCGCTTGCCGTCGCCGCCGCGCGCGGACGCCGTCTCACCGCGGTGCCGATCGAGCCCGACCCGGACGGCGACCCCCAGCTCGTCCCGCTGGGCATCGCGGCCGACCGCCTGTCGCGCGGCTCCTCGGCGTACGAAGGGCTGGCGATCGATTCCGGCGATGGAGGGACCGCCGTTGCCACGTTGCCGGCGCGCGCCCGGGCACGCCAGGCCGTCCCGGCCCGCGATGGCGCGGACCAGCGCATCGCGGATCGCATCGCCGACCGGCTGCGGGCCGCGTACGGGCTGTCCAACGTCGTCGCGGCGCCGCTCCGGGTCAACGGACGCGTCGAGGGCGCGATCGTGCTGTCGAGACGAACCCGGGTCCAGTGGCCGGCATCCGCTGGGCGGATCCTCGAGGCCGCCGCCGTGGAGGCGTCCGCGGCCCTGGCCCGCGTGTACTCGCTGCGCGACGCGGAGGCCCGCGCCACGACGGACGCGCTCACGGGCCTGCCCAACCGTCGCTACTTCGACGAGTACGTGGGCCTGCTCGCGAAGCGTCGCCGGGCCGAGGACCAGGTCGGCGTGCTGATGGTGGACATCGACCGGTTCAAGAAGCTCAACGACACGTTCGGCCACGCCGTCGGCGACCACGTCCTGCGCGAGGTTGCCCAGGCGATCGCGGGCGCGGTGCGCGAGGACGATGTCCCGGCCCGCTTCGGCGGCGAGGAGTTCGCCGTGCTGCTCAAGAACCCGGGCCCGGAGATCGCCGTCGAGGTGGGGGAGCGCGTCCGGCGGGCGGTGTCGTCGCTCGACCTGCGCAACCTCGGGGTGCCGGGGGTCTCGGTGTCGGTCGGCGTGTCCGTCGCCTCCTCGCCCGACCAGCTGCTCGAGGACGTCATCGACGAGGCCGACCGCGCGCTCTACCGCGCGAAGCGCGGGGGCCGCGACCGGGTCGTCGCCGCGTAAGGTCGCCGCTGCCGGTCGCGCCACCCCCGGGCGCCCCGATCAAGGTACGGCGGCCGGCGGTCACCCGCCCGTGCGCGGTACCCGGCGCGCTACCCTCCTCGGATGGACCCGCTGGACGACGCCCCGCCGCGCGACGACGAGGACGGCGACGGGCCCGATGCCCCGCGGGCCGTCAGCAACGGCGACCTCGCCCGGATCTTCCACGAGATCGGGGACATCCTCGAGGTCAAGGGCGAGCTCGTGTTCAAGACCGTCGCCTACCACCGGGCGGCGGACGCGATCGCGCGCGCACCCTTCGACGTGGCGGCGACGTACGCGGGCGGTGAGCGACGGCCGGTCCCGGGCGTCGGCGCCGCGATCGCGGACAAGATCACGGAGCTCGCCACCACCGGCCGGATGGCGTCCTACGATTCACTCCGGGCGGAGATCCCGCCCACGCTGGTGGACCTGCTGCGGATCCCGGGGGTCGGCCCCAAGACCGTCCGCCTGGTGTGGGAGTCGCTCGGCATCGCGGACCTGCCCGGCCTCAAGGCAGCGGCCGAGGCCGGGAAGCTGCGCACGATCAAGGGCATCTCGGCCGGGACCGAGGAGCGGATCGTCGAGAGCATCGAGCGGCTCGAGTCACGGCCGCAGCGACTCCTGCTCCACCGCGCCCAGGCGCTGAGCGACGACCTCGTGACGCAGCTGGCGGGGGTGGCGGGCGTCACCCGGATCGTCCAGGCGGGATCGCTCCGCCGGCGCCGCGAGACGATCGGGGACCTGGACCTGCTCGTCGAGACGGACGACCCGCCCGCGGTCATCGAGCGGTTCACGCATCTCGGCGCGGCGGAGGCGATCCTCGGCGCGGGCACCGCCAAGGCCGCGATCACGCTCCTTCGCGGGCCCCAGGTCGACCTGATGGTCATGCCGCCGGGCGAGGCCGGCACCTATCTCATCCACTTCACCGGGTCGGCGGACCACAACATCCGGCTGCGGGGCATCGCGCGCGACCGCGGCTGGTCGCTGAGCGAGAAGGGCTTCCTGAAGATCGACGAGGACGGCCGCCCGCTGGACGGTGACGCCGCCGAGCTGCGGACGTTCGAGGACGAGGCCGGCGCATACGGCTTCCTCGGGCTGCCGTACATCGAGCCCGAGCTGCGCGAGGACCGGGGCGAGGTCGAGGCCGGCTACGAGGGTCGCCTCCCGACGCTCATCACGCGAGCGGACCTGCGGGGCGATCTGCACTCGCACTCGGACTGGAGCGATGGCGTCCACTCCATCGAGGTCATGGCCGAGGCTGCGCGCCGGCTCGGCTACGCCTACCAGGTGCTCACCGACCACAGCCAGAGCCTCGCGATCGCCCGCGGGCTCACGCCCGACCGCGTGGAGCAGGAGCGCGAGATCATCGCGGCCCTCAACGCGCGGTTCGCGGACGAGGAGGCCCGCGGCGAGCTCCCAGACGGCGCGGCGCCGGGCGGCTTCCGCCTGCTCCACGGCTGCGAGCTCGAGGTCCGCGCGGACGGCCTGCTCGACTACGAGGACGAGCTCCTCGCGCGCTTCGACCTCGTCGTGGCGTCCGTGCACGTGGCCCGACGCCAGTCCCGCACCGAGCTGACCCGCCGCACGCTCAACGCGATCCGGTCGCCGCACGTCGACGTCATCGCGCACCCGTCGGGGCGGATGATCCAGACCCGCGACGACCTCGACCTCGACTGGGACGCCGTGTTCGAGGCCGCGGCCGCCACGGGGACCGCGCTCGAGATCAACGGCTCCCCCCACCGTCTCGACCTCGCCGCCGAGCGCGCCCGGCGCGCCCACGAGTCGGGCTGCGTCCTGTCGATCGACTCCGACGCCCACCGCACGGAAGAGCTGGGCTACGTCCGGTGGGGTGTGGACCAGGCCCGGCGTGCCTGGGTCGAGCCGCGCCACGTGCTCAACACCCTGCCGCTCGACGAGCTGCTCGCCTGGGTCGCAGGCAAGCCGTCGCGCGCCTGACGCGGCCCTCCTGCCCGCCCGACCGGCCGCGGACGTACCATCCGGCGCGATGCTCACGCCGGAAGTCCAGCCCGTCATCGCGCGCCGCGAGCTGGTGCTCGTCGCCGTCGTGCTCGTCGCGCTCACCCGGCTGGTGGAGCCGGCGGACGCGTTCCTCATCTCGGGCCTGCTGCCCGTCGTGATGCTGCTCGCGGGGATCGGGGTCCTCGCGTCGGAGCGCAACCGTCGGCCGTTCGAGCACCTGCTCATCCCGGCGGTCCTGACGGGCGGTGCCGGCGCGGCGATCCATCTCGTGACTCCCGGGCTGCCCATGGTCCCGTATCTCGCGGCGTTCGCGCTCCTGCTGGACCGCATCCTCGCGCTGGAGATCCGCCTCCTCGGCCAGCAGGCCGGCGCGACGGACTCGGACCGCGCGCGCGTGCTCCTCGCGGCGATCGTGACGGCATTCATCGCGTTCACCGGCGTCGCGACGCTCGTCCCGGGTGGCCTCGCGGAGCCGGGCGGCGCGGTCGCGGGCGGCGCGACGCTGAGCCAGGGCTGGCTGGTCGTCCTCGCGATCGACGATGCGCTCATCGCGCTCCTGCTGGGCTACCGCGTCGCCGTGTTCCGCTACGGCACGGCCGCGGACGCCGCGCGGTCCGCGCTCACGTACGCGATCGTCGTCGCGGTGGCGGCGGGGGCGACGCGCGCCATCGACATTCCGCGGCTCCTCGGCCCGGCGGTCCTCACGCTCGTGTTCTACCTGTGGGATGCGCTCCACGGAGCCGCGCCCGCGCGCCGCCGCGAACCCCGGTTCCTGTGGGAGCTCGCCCTCCTCGTCGCGCTCGGGGCGGTGGTCGTCCTGTGGAACCTCCAGCTGCGCGGCTGACCGTCCACGTTTGACGGGCCGGGCGGTCGATGCTAGAAACACGTGCCCGCGACCCGCGCGGTTTCGGCGTGTCCCGCACCGACATGCCAGCCCCGCGACGCGAAGATGGACCGAAAGGACGACCCCTCTGTGACCTTCCCCGAGATCGACGCCGCAGCCCAGACGCCCGCAGGCCAGACGCGCCTCAAGCGCCAGCTCGCGGAGCAGGCGATCGCCCAGGCAACCGCCGCCGCGTGGGCCGACGCGGCCGAGACGAACCGCCGCCTCCTGGAGCTGGGCGCGGACTCAGAGGCCGAGAACCGGCTTGCGAAGGCGCTGTGGGAGCAGGGCGAGCTCGGCGCGGCGCGCGAGCACTACCAGAAGGCCCTCGCGCTCGACCCGACGAACCGCATCGCCGAGCGCAACATCGACCGCCTCAAGGTCCTGCTCGTCGAGGCCGGCGAGAAGACGGTCGCGGCCAAGGACGGCTCCAAGGCGCCGGTCAGCATCTTCGTGGAGGAGACCGGCAAGACGGGCTTCGCGCACCTCACGAACCTCGCCCGGTCCGCGGAGCTGGCGCAGGTCAACCCGGGTGACGCGGTCGAGCTCATCCCGGAGGGCAACCGGCTCATCGCGATCAGCAACGGCATCCGGATCGGTGTCGTCGAGCCGCGCGTCGCCGCGCGCCTGCTCAAGCTCATGGCCGATGGCAACAAGTACCTCGCCGGCGTCACGTCGCTCGGCGACCGCGACGTCCGCCTGATCATCCGCGAGGTCTTCCAGGACCCGCGCAACTACGGCAAGGTCTCGTTCCCGACCGCTGCCAAGTCCACCGACCTGCGCCCGTACACCAAGGGCACGCTCGTCCGCGAGGACGAAGACCTTGAAGACGACCTCGAGGACGACATCGAGGACGAGGAGATCGAGAACCTCGATCGCGTCCTGCCGCCGGAGGAGACGACCGACGAGGCGTTCGTCGAGGAGACCGACGAGCTCGAGGAGCCCTGACCCAGGCAGGCTCATTGAACGACCGCGGGGCGCCATCGGCGCCCCGCGTTTCCATTTCCGGCGCACGGCGCGAGTGGTCGAGCCCGGGTCGATCCTCGCCCGGTGCCGTCTGCGACAATCGAGCCCGATATGGCGGGCCGTGCGCTGCTCCTGCGAGCCGATCCGGGGTTCAGCCTCCCCGCGTTCGAGCGCTTCGCGCCGCCTCCCGCGCCGGCGCTCGTGGCCGCCCGCCTCGAGGCGTGGAGCCAGCCCGGCGAGATCGTGCTCGACCTGTTCGGGCGGGGCGGCTGGGTCGCCCGCGCGGCGATCGACGCCCAGCGCAAGGGCATCAGCCTCGAGTCGACGCCGCTCGACCGGCTGCTCGCCGAGATCGTGCTCCGGCCACCAGACCTGCGGCACCTGGACGCAGCTGTCCAGGCGCTCGCCGCATCGGCGCGCCGGGACTCCAGCCTCAAGACCTCGATCACGGACCGCTACGCGAGCCGGTGCGCGACCTGCGACCGCCCGGTCGTCCTGGACGACCTGACCTGGGCCGCGGAGGGACCCGACGACGACGGCCCCCGCGGGCCGCGGCCGGTGCGCAAGCACTACCGTTGCCCCGTCTGCCGGGACCAGCTCGGCGGGGGCGAGCAACGGCAGGCACCGCTGGATGCCCAGGACCTCGCCCGCGCGCTCGATCCCGACGGGCTGGAGCTCCGCCCCCGGCTCGCCGACCGCTTTCCGGTGCTCGAGGGCCGCACCGAGCTCCCGTACGAGCTCCTCGACCTCCACACGCCCCGTCAGCTGTCGGCGTTCGCGGCGATCCTCGAGCGGATCGAGGATGACCTGCGGGCCGCCCCCATCGAGGCGGCGCTGCGGCTCGCGCTCCTGCACGCGCTCGCGCCTGCCAGCCGGCTCGCGACGAGCCCCGGCCGCCTGGCGCCGCTGCGGATCACGCAGGGCCACGTCAAGCCGCCCGGGGCCGCCCAGTGGCGGGAACGCAACCCGTGGCTCGCGTTCGAGGACGGCATCCGCCTCGTGCGCGGGTTCGTCCAGCGGCTGGAGAGCGGGGCGTGGGGGCCGGTTCCCGCGCGGCTGGGCGAGGATCTCCGGAGCCTCGTGGAGGGGTCGGCGTCCGCCGTCCTCAGGCAGGCGACGCCCGCCGCCATCGGGGCGCTCGAGCTGGAGGCGGAGCACCTGGCGCGAGGCGGCAACCGGCCGCGCATCCGCCTCGTCGTCGGGATGCCGCCGCTGCGGCCGGTCGCAGACCGGATGGCATGGGCATACCACGGCACGGCATGGGTGCTCGGCCGGGAGGCGGCCCAGACGCTGCCCCTGGAGCCACTGTTCGGACCCATGGCTCGGCCGTCGTGGGGCTGGCAGGGGGCAGCGATCACGCGCAGCCTGCGGGGCGTGGAACCGGCGCTCGCGAAGGATGCCCGGATCGTGTTCCTGCTCGAGGGCGACGGGGCGGAGAGCCTCGTCGCGACGGTCCTCGGTGGCGTGACGGCGGGGTATCGCGTGTCGGCAGCGCGCCTCCCCGAGGCCGGTCGCGAGAGTGGTGGGGCCGTGGAGCTGGTGCCGCCCGGGTCGGGCGCCGTCCCCGGCGGGCCGCGCACGCGCGCCAACGTCGTGCTGGCCCCGCTGCCGGGCGGTGCGGGCGACCCCGACCTCGCGCCCGCGGAGCGGCTGTTCGGGCCGCCGGAGCGCATCCTTGACGCCCCGTTCTCGGCCCAGGACGCCCAGCGCGCGGTCGTGGAGGCGGCCGTCGACGTGCTCCAGCTGCGCGGCGAGCCGGTCACCTTCGACGGGCTGCTGGGCGAGATCCTCGTGTCCCTCGACCGTGCCGGCCACCTGCGGCGGCTCGTGCGACCACCGGCGCCGATCGGGGACGCCACCGGGGTGCCACCGGACCCGGACGTCGATCACGTGGACCGGCTCCTCGCGCTGGTCCACGAGGCGCTCGATGGGGCCGAGGGTCGCCGCCTCGTGAAGATCGACGACCGCTGGTGGCTCGGAGACCGCACCGACCGCGACGCTGCCGCCGTGCCGCTGGCCGACCGCGTGGAGTGGGCCGCGTACAGCCTGCTGTCGACCGCCGGGCCGCTCAGCGAGACCCAGTTCCTGGAGCGGATCGGCAACCTGTTCGCCGGGCCCGACCTGCCCGACGAGCCCCTCGTGCGCGCGTGCCTCGACAGCTATCGGAGCATGGCCAGCACCCCCGAGCGCCTGGTCACGACCGACGACCTGATCAAGCGCAGCCAGGAGCACGGCGAGCTCATCGCGAAGATCGTCGACCTGGGCCACCGCCTCGGCTTCCAGTGCTGGATCGGTGCTCGCCAGCAGCCTCGGCGCCTCCACGGGGTGCCGCTGGGCGACCGGCTCGACGACCGCGAGGCCGCCGGGCCGCCGTACCTCGGGCGGATCCGCGGGGAGGACCTCGAGGAGGTCGACGTCATCTGGTACGTCCGCGGCCGGGTGGTCTTCCTGTGGGAGGTCGAGTGGACCGCGATGCTCGGGGACGTCGTGCTCCGCCGCCACGCGCGGTTGCCTCCCGACGAGCGGCTGGTGCGCTTCCTCGTCGTGCTGCCCGAGCGAGCGGAGCTCGTGCGCCACAAGCTCGAACGGTCCCCACTCCTGCGGCGCGAGCTCGAGGAGGGGAGCTGGCACCTGTTCAAGGCGAACCACCTCCGCGACTGGGAGCGCCGCGAGCACGTCGCGCTCGCGGACATGGAGGCGCTGCTGGGGCTCGACCCGGCGGTGGAGCGGACCGGCGACCAGCTGTCGCTGTTCACCGGCTGAGGCGCCGCCCCGCCGCTCGCCGCCCCGACGCCCGCCTAGCGCTCGACCCCGTGAGCCGTCACGACGAACGTCCGCTCTGCGCCCGTGACCCGCGGCGGGATGAGCCGCCAGAACTCGTCGCTGCCGTCCGCGGCTGTCGACACCGAAGAGGCGAACGTCTCGAGCACGCAGCCGTCACCGAACGTGATCGCGAGGTCGCCCGCGCGCGTGCCGCGGACGGCGGTGACCACGTGCGGACCCCCCGAGTCGTGCGAGAGCCAGTCGTCCAGCAGGTCGTCGCGCATCGTCCGTGGCGCGTCGCGTGCGACGAAGTCCGGCCGCGCGACGCCTGACCCGCGGGGCGGGAAGAAGTAGTCCGCATAGCCCACCAGGATCTCGCCCTCGAGGGTGATGCGCCAGATCTCCTGGACGTGCAGGCGGTACGCGGCGACGACGCCGGGTGGGCCGGGGTCCGTCGACGGCGCGAGGGCGCCGAAGCCGAACGTGCCCATGTCCACGGCTCGGCCCGCATTGATGAGCGGCAGCCCGACGAGCGGGAACAGGGCTGCCTCGATCTCGCGCCTGATGACCGGCCTCCCGGGCTCCTCGGTGTCGTGCCGCGCTCGCGCGGGCTCGCGAAGAGCGTGCGCGTGGGCCGCCGTCCGGTCAACTGCGCGATACCCTCAGGGTGCCATCGAACCGCAGCCCGGTGCCGCCGGGACGCGCTCCGGGTCAGTGAACCGAGGGGGCCAGCCGTGATCGACGCCGCCAGCCAGCCGAGCCGCATGGACGCGATCGGCGACGCCTACTGGGAGGATTCGCTGCGGCTCAACCCGACGTTCGCGACCGTCTACGGCGACGAGCGCTACAACCACCTGCTGCCCGATCCGTCGGCCGCGGGTCGCGAGGCCGAGCTGGACGCGGTCCGCCGCACAACCGCGGCGGCGCACGGCCTGCCCGACGACGAGTTGTCGAACGAGGAGCGCATCACCCGCGCGATCTTCGCCGTGCTGGCGGAGCTCGCCGAGGAGGACGAGGCGCTCCACGCCTACGAGATCCGCGAGGTCGACCAGATCTATGGCCCGCAGAGCCTGCTGCCGCAGGTGGCGACGTTCCAGCGTGCCGACACCCCCGAGCTCCTCGAGGCGTGGCTCGAGCGCCTGCGCGCGTACGGGCCATACATCGACGCCCACATCGAGATCCTCCACGAGGGCCGAGCGTCCGGGCGGACGGCCGCCCGGATCGTCGCGGAGCGCACGATCGACCAGGTCCGTCGCCTCGTGGACACGCCGCTCGACCAGGCGGTGATCCCGGGACTCTCGAAGGTCGCCACCGACGCGGACCGCGAACGTGTCCGCGAGGTCGTTCGGGACGTCGTGTACCCCGCGGACCGGCGGTACCTCGACGCGCTGTCGGGCGAGTACCTCGCGGCAACGCGCGACGTGCCGGGGATCGTGTCCGCGCCGGGCGGGGAGGGCCTGTACCGCCACTTCATCCGCCGCTGGACGACGCTCGACCTGGATCCGCGCGACGTCCACGAGATCGGCCTCGAAGAGTACGGGCAGATCGACGAGGAGCGCCGGGCGATCGCCCGGGGCGCAGGCTTCGGCGACGATATCGAGGCGTACCGTCGCTCGCTCGTCGCGGACCCGGCGAACCATGCGCCGACGGTCGAGGCACTCCTCCAGCACGTCACCGAGGCCATCGACCGGGCTGGCGCCGTGGCGCCGCGCGTCTTCGGGCGCCTGCCTCGCGCCGGCTGCATCGTCAAGGCGGTCGAGCCGTTCAAGGAGAAGGACGCGCCGCCGGCCTACTACTACCCGCCGACGCTGGACGGGTCACGGCCCGGGACGTACTACATCAACACCGTCGACCTCGACGGGCTGGCCCTGCACAAGCTCGCCGCGTACACGTTCCACGAGGCGATCCCGGGTCATCACTTCCAGATCAGCCTCGAGATGGAGCACCCGGGCCTGGGCGCGTTCCGGCGACTCGGCACCCGGGCCATCGCCGGCGCGTACGTCGAGGGCTGGGGCCTGTACGCGGAGCGCCTGGCCGACGAGCTTGGGCTGTACCGGAACGACGCGGAGCGCCTCGGGATGCTGGACGCCCAGGCGTGGCGCGCGGCGCGGCTGATCGTGGACTCGGGCCTGCACGGCCTGGGGTGGACGCGCGAGCAGTCCGTCGACTGGCTCCTGACCGCCGGCCTCACGCCCACGGATGCGGCCATCGAGACCGACCGCTACATCGCGTGGCCGGGGCAGGCGCTCTCGTACATGACGGGGATGCGCGAGATCCGGCGCCTGCGCCGCGAGCTCGAGGTGCGCGACGGCGACCGATTCGACATCACGGCCTTCCATGACGAGCTCATCGGCCACGGCTCGCTGCCCCTGGTGACGCTCGCGACCGAGCTCCCGCGCTGGGTGCACCCCGCGGGCTGACGCCGCTGGGTGCGGCCCGTGGGCTGCCGCGCCCGCGCCGCGATCGCGCGCTGCTCGCCAGTCCTGATGGCGTCGAGCCGCGGCCGGAGCGGCGGCTCCCCGAGGGCGCGCTGTCGCGGATGGTTCGATCAAGATCGAACTGTCGGCGCCCATGGTGCTGGTGCCTGGGTCCGGGCCACGCGCACGCTGCATGCCTTCACGCGGTCGCCGCGTCCAGACCGTGTCGCCCGCGCATCACGTCAGCCGAGTGCAGGCTGTGCGTCTGCTGGGCGAAGCGCGCGTGCCGCGGCCCCGGCCGGCGTCGTCGCCACCGCTCCCGACGGCAAGGTCCGGCTCGCTGCCCATCCCAATGCCCGGTCGTTCGACCGTCATCGAACGATCCGCAGATGGGCTCAGGAGTCGAAGCCGATCCCCAGGGCGTCCATCGCCTGGAGGAAGACGCCGCGCCGGCCCTCGTTCGCGTCAGCGGCGATGACGGAGCGTCGCATGACCTCGACGGCGGGCGTCCGCGCCGGCTCGGGCGGGATGGGGAACGGGCGCGAGCGCACGAACCGCAGCCGCAGGAGCTCGGAGTCCGGCCGCAGCACGGCGTCGCGCAGGACGCCCGCCGCCCAGCGCGTCGCGCCGACGCCCAGCCCGGTGTACCCGAGCGCATAGTGGACACGCCCGCCGAGCGTGTCCCCGAACGTCACGCTGAACCGCGTCGAAGTATCGATCGCGCCGCCCCAGCGGTGCGTGAACCGGATCCCGTCCAGCTGCGGAAACGTCTCGACGAACTGCCGAGCGAGGGCGTCGAACGTCGCCGGCCGTGCGTCGTAAGCGGGCTTGACGGCGTTGCCCGGGTGGTAGATCGCGTCATAGCCACCCCACAGGATCCGGTTGTCCGCGGACCGCCGGAAGTAGTGGAACTGGTTGCCCGCGTCGGACATGCCCTCCCGGCCGCCCCAGCCGATCGCGTCCCGCTGCGCCGCCGTCAGCGGCTCGGTCATCAGGACGTGGTCGTACACGGGCACGAAGGTCGACGCGAGGCGCCGCAGCCAGGCGCTGTACGCGGACGTCCCGATGACCACCTGGTCCGCCTCCACGACCCCGCCATCGGCCACGTGCACGTCGACGCGACCCGCCCGCCGCTCGAGTCGCCGGACGCGGGAGTCCTCCGCGATCCTCGCGCCCCGGCGCATGGCGGCCGTCGCGAGACCCCACGCGAGCTTCGCCGGGTTGACCATGACGCAGCGGTCCGGGCCCACCCGCACGGCCGCCATGAAGCGCGGCGAGTGGACCTCCGACTGGATCGCCTCGCGGTCGAGGAAGGTGAGCGACTGCCCGTGCCGGCCGGCGAGCTCCACGTGCGCCCGGAGGCTTCCGACCTGCCACGACTCCGTCGCGACGTCGAGCGTGCCCGTCTCCTCGAGCTCGGCGTCGATTCCCTCGTTGCGCACGAACGCGACGAGCTCACGCAGGTTGCGCGCGCCCTCGGCCTCGAGGATGTCCAGCTCGTCCTCGAAGTGGAGGACCCCGTTGTGGATTCCATGCGTCAGGGACGCGGCGCAGAACCCGCCGTTGCGTCCGCTCGCGCCCCAGCCGACACGCTCCGCCTCGAGCACCACGACCCGCAGCGACGGCTCCGTCTCCAGCAGCCGAATGGCCGTCCATAACCCGGTGAACCCCCCGCCGATCACGGCGACGTCCGCGCGGAGGCGTCCCTCGAGCCGCGCGCGCACCGGTCCCGGGTCGCCCGTCGCGTACCAGAACGAGCCGCCTGCGGGAAGTTCCATGATGGGCGCCAATGTACGCGGATATGCGCGTCTCACGCCACAACAAGTGCGGGATTCGCACGAACGTGCTGTCTGTGGGACGATATTCGCGTTGACGCGCCGTCGCGCCGTGTGGCACGATCCGCCAACCTGTTGCACATCCCGCAACGCCTGTCCCGGACGGCGGGCCAGGGAACGGGAGCCCCCAAGCGCCATCCCCGGAGCGGACGGCGCGCCCTGCCAGGGGCCGTGGGGTCCACAGCCTGGAGGCACCATGACCGCCGAACCCGCGTCCCGCCCCACCCCGAGCCTCAGCCGGGAGCAGCAGCTCGCCCTCTACCGGCGTGCCCTGCAGACCCTCCCCGGCGGCACGGACTCCAACTTCCGGGCGTGGGGCGAGGACACGGTCTACGTGGACCGCGGCAAGGGTGGCACCGTCTGGGACATCGACGGCAACGAGTACGTGGACCTCCGGATGGGCTACGGCCCGGTCATCCTGGGTCACGGCGACGACCGGGTCGACGACTACGTCAACGAGCGCATGCGCCGCGGGGTCAGCTTCTCGCTCACGAGCGAGGACGAGGTCCGCGCGATGGAGCTCCTCAAGGAGCTCAACCCGTGGGTCGGGAAAGCCCGGATGACCGTCTCGGGCACGGAGGCCACGATGCACGCGATGCGCGTCGCGCGGGCCTATACCGGTCGCGACAAGATCGTGAAGTTCGAGGGCCAGTACCACGGCGTCCACGACTACGCGCTGATCAGCGTCGCGCCGAACAACATGGCGGACCTCGGCGACGAGGACAACCCCGTCGGCCTGGCGTGGGGCCGCGGGATCCCGAGCGAGGTGGCGAAGACGATCGTCCCCGCGCGGTACAACAACATCGACGCCCTGCGCCGACTGTTCGAGCGCCTCGGCGGCGAGATCGCCGCGATCATCGTCGAGCCGGTGCTCGGCAACGCGCAGGGGATCATGCCCAAGCCGGGCTTCCACGCTGCGATGCGCGCCCTCACCGAGGAGTTCGGGATCCTCCTGATCTTCGACGAGGTCAAGACGGGCTTCCGGTTCGCCAGGGGCGGCGCCGCGGAGTACTTCGGCATCACGCCGGACCTCGCGACCTACGCCAAGGCGATGGGCAACGGCTATCCGGCGGCGGCCTTCGGCGGTCGCGACGAGGTCATGTCGGTCCTGCCCGACAAGGTGAGCCACGGCGGCACGTACGCCGGGAACCGGGTCGCTGCGGCTGCCGCCGCGAAGACCCTCGAGATCCTGCGCGACACCGACGCCCTGGCGACCATCAAGGCAACCGGAGAGCGGGTCCAGGCCGGCCTCCGACGGCTGCTCGATGCGAAGGGCCTCGCCTACCACATCACCGGCCATCCCTCGATGTTCGGGGTGATGTTCACGGAGGAGATCGCGTCCGAGTACCGCGACTGGGCGAACACCGACCACGAGCTCTACGACGCGATCGCGATCGGGATGCACGCCCGGGGTGCGATGCCCGAGCCCGACAGCCGCGAGCCGTGGTTCATGTGCGAGGCGCACGGCGCGGGCGACACGGTCGACAAGGTGCTGTCGATCTTCAGCGACTCGCTGGACGCGGCCCTCGAGGCACGTGCCCACGGCGAGATCGGCCGTGCCGCGGAGGGCGCGATGTCCTCGCCGGCGGCAGGATGACCCACCCGGGGCAGGAGGGATCGATCGCATGACGCTCGACGGGAATGCCGTCCGATCCGTCGACCGGGCCGCCGCGCTGCTGCTGGCACTCGGCGAGAGCCACGGCGAGGCGGGCGTGACCGAGCTCGCCCGCCGCCTCGGGCTCCACAAGTCCACGGCGTCGCGACTGCTCGCGACGCTGGAGAAGCGCGGCCTCGTGGAGCAGGACGAGGAGAGCGGCAAGTACCGCCTCGGCCTCGTCGTCATCCGCCTCGCGAACCGCGCGGAGCGGACGCTCGACCTCCGATCCATCGCCATGCCCGAGCTCGACCGGCTCGCGCGCGCCACGCGCGAGACCACCGGGCTCGGCGTTCTCGACGGGGACCAGCTGCTCACGGTCGCGCAGGCCGACGGCCCGAACCTCGTCGCGATGGGGGACTGGACAGGCCGCTGGGTCCCGCTCCACTCGGTTGCCGGCGGCAAGGTGCTGCTCGCCAGCCTCCCCGAGCGCGAGATCCTGCGGCTCGTGCGGCGCGGGCTTGATCGCTTCACCGAGCGGACGATCACCCAGCTCGAGCCGCTCCTCGAGGAGCTTGCCCGGGTCCGCCGACGCGGTTACGCAACCGCGTTCGGGGAGTACGACGGCGCGCTCAACGCCATCGCGGCGCCGGTCCACGACGCCCGTGGCCAGGTCATCGCGGCGGTCGACGTGTGGGGCCCGGCGTTCCGGGTCACCCCTCGCCGCGTGCCCGAGCTCGCGCAGCAGGTCCAGGAGGCCGCGGGCGCGATCTCCGTCCGCCTCGGGGGAACCGCCGCGTAGCGAGGCCGCCACCCGGCCGTCGGAGACGTCCCGGTCACAGCGGGTGCCACAACACTCCGGTTCGCGCGTCGTCGTGGTGGAGCCGACTCCTGGTGAGCCGGCGGACGGGAGAACCAGCCATGCGTACCGGCTCGATCGGCGGCGCCCTCATCCTTGCCTGCTGCGCGTCGCTCCTCGCGGCCGCCCTGGTGGCCGCCGGCGGTGGCACCGTGGGCTACGGCGGCGCTGGTGACGCACCCGGGAGCCTCCTGCTGGATGCCGCGATCGTCTTCGGTGCGGCCGGCGCCTGGATCCTCGCCATCGCGGCTCCCCCGCCGCTCGCCGGTCGGGCGGCGCGCCTCGGGCTCGGGCTCATCGCCACCTGGCTCACGATGGCGTTCCTCACGCTCCTCGTGTCGGCCGGCGGGGGCTCGGACGGTCTCGAGAGCATTCCGGTCCTCGTCGGGCTGCTGGTGGGGGGGCTCGCCGCGCTCGTCGGCGTGCCGTTGACGGCCGTCGCGCTGGTGCGATCGGCGGGGCCGGCCCGGCTCGCGGGCGGGATGCTGCTCACGGGGCTGGTGCTCGTCATCGCGGCCGCGATCGCCACGAGCTCGGACTTCTCGACCGTCGCGACGGTGACGCCGACGCGCTCGCTCGCGCTCCCGATGGTCGTCGCGGGTGCGGTGCTGTTGCTCCTCGCCGTCGCCTCGGTCGGCGTGCTTGCGATCCGCGGGGAGGCGCCGCGCGGCACGCTGGCGGCGTGACGGCTGAGGTGGGGCCGCTCTCGGGGAGCTGACCGCCCTGCACGCGCGCGGTGGCGCCGTCGCCCCCAACGGCACGCGCCACCGCACCGCCCGGCGTCCCGTACGCTTGGCGCATGAACCTGACCGCGGCAGACGTCCGGGCGCAGCTCCTCGACCTGGTGCGCGACCCGATCCTGCCGATCCTGCTCATCGTCCTCATCGCGCTCCTGGTCAGCCGCCTGGCCAGCCTGTTCGTCCACGGCCTGGTGAAGACCCTGCTGGACCGCGAGACAACCGAGGGCACGGCCCAGGAGCTGTCCGCCGTCGAGGTCAAGAAGCGGATGGACACGATCGAGGGCCTGGGCACCAACGTCATCCGGCTGTTCGTGTTCCTCATCGCGCTGGTGATGATCCTGGGCAAGCTGCGCCTCGACATCGGCCCGGCCGTGGCGGGCCTCGGCGTCGTGGGCATCGCGGTGGGGTTCGGGACCCAGAGCATCGTCCGTGACTACTTCACGGGCGCGCTGATCCTGATCGAGAACCAGTTCTCCAAGGGCGACGTCGTGACGATCGCAGGGGTCAGCGGGAGCGTGGAGGACTTCAGCCTGCGGCGGACCACGCTGCGAGATCTCGACGGCGTCGTGCATACCGTCCCCAACGGCGAGATCAAGGTGGCCTCGAACCGGACCCGGGTCTGGGCGCGGATCAACCTCGACGTGACGGTTGCCTACGGCACCGACATCGACAAGGCGACCCGAGTCGTCAACGACGTGGGCAAGGCGATCGCCGCCGAGCCGGAGTGGCGGCGCCGGCTGATGGAGGCGCCCCACGTCGAGCGCATCGAGGCCCTGGGCGAGTACGGCGTGACGATCAAGGTCCTCGGCCTCGTCCGCGCCACCGAGCAGTGGGCGGCCGGGGGCGAGCTGCGCAAGCGGCTGCTCGCGGCGTTCGCGACCCACGGCATCGAGATCCCGCGGCCCCAGCGCGTGGTCCTTGCCCGCGAGCCCGCCCCCGATCCGTTCGCGCCCGGGGGTCCGTCGAGCCCCGCCCCGACCCAGGACGACCTGTCCGCGGGAACGGACTGACCACCCGCGCACCGGACCAATCGACGGGGGATCAGCGCCGGTTGCACGCGTATCATTGGCCGACCCAGCGAGTTGTTCGGAGGGATCCGTGAGCGAGCCCCAGACCCACGTCGGGCCGGAGATCGAGAACCTCTTCGCCGAGACGCGCACGTTCCCGCCTGACCCCGAGTTCGCCGCTCACGCGAACGCGACCGCAGCCTTGTACGACGAGGCCAACGCCGACTACCTCGGGTTCTGGAAGCGGCAGGCGGAGGAGCGGCTGTCCTGGTTCACGCCGTTCGAGACGACGCTCGAGTGGGAGCTCCCGTTCGCGAAGTGGTTCACCGGCGGCGAGCTCAACGTCGCCTACAACTGCGTCGACCGGCACGTGGAACGGGGCCTCGGCGACAAGGTGGCGTACCACTGGATCGGGGAGCCCGGCGAGACCCGGACGCTCACGTACAAGGACCTGCTGGTCGAGAGCTCCAAGGCCGCGAACGCCCTCATCGAGCTGGGCGTCCGGAAGGGTGACCGGGTCGCGATCTACATGCCGATGATCCCGGAGCTGCCGGTCGCGATGCTCGCGTGCGCCCGGATCGGGGCACCGCACACCGTCGTCTTCGGCGGGTTTTCCGCGGAGGCGCTCTCGGGCCGGATCAACGACTGTGGCGCGAAGGTCCTGATCACCGCCGACGGCGGCTGGCGGCGCGGCAAGAAGGTGGGGCTCAAGCACCACGCCGACGAGGCGGTGGCGGACGCCCCCACGATCGAGCACGTCATCGTGGTGGACCGCTTCGGCGATGGCGCGCACATGGTGCCGCGTCGCGACCTGTGGTGGCACGACATCGTCGACCGCCAGAGCGACGTGTGCCCGCCCGTCCCCGTGGACAGCGAGCACATGCTCTACCTGCTGTACACCTCGGGCACGACGGCGAAGCCCAAGGGCATCCTCCACACGACCGCGGGCTACCTGCTGGGCGCCGCGTTCACCCACTGGGCCGTGTTCGACATCAAGCCCGACGACGTCTACTGGTGCGCGGCCGACATCGGCTGGGTCACGGGCCACTCGTACATCGTCTACGGGCCGCTGGCCAACGCGACGACGGGGATCCTGTACGAGGGCGCGCCGGACGCGCCGACCTGGGACCGCTGGTGGCAGATCGTCGAGGACTACAAGGTCTCGATCCTGTACTGCGCGCCCACGGCGATCCGGGCGTTCATGAAGCAGGGCGAGGACATCCCGCGCTCGCACGACCTCTCGTCGCTGCGCGTCCTGGGCTCGGTGGGGGAGCCGATCAACCCCGAGGCGTGGCGCTGGTACCGCGACGTCATCGGCGGCGACCGGACCCCCGTGGTGGACACGTGGTGGCAGACCGAGACGGGGCAGATCCTCATCTCGCCGCTGCCCGGGGTCACGACGACCAAGCCCGGCTCCGCGACGTTCGGGCTGCCGGGCATCGACGTCGACGTCGTTGACGCGGACGGGAGGTCGGTGCCGCTGGGCGGGGGCGGGTACCTCGTGCTCAAGCGGCCCTGGCCGGCGATGCTCCGCGGCATCTACGGCGATCCCGAGCGGTACCGGCAGACCTACTGGTCGCGCTTCCCCGGGATGTACTTCGCCGGCGATGGCGCCAAGCGCGACACCGAGGGCTACCTGTGGCTCCTGGGCAGGGTCGACGACGTGATGAACGTCGCCGGGCACCGGATCTCCACGACCGAGGTGGAGTCGGCGCTCGTCGACCATCGCTCCGTGGCCGAGGCCGCGGTCGTCGGCAAGTCGGACGCGATCAGCGGCCAGGCGATCTTCGCGTTCGTGATCCTCAAGTCGGGCCAGGAGCCCTCTGACTCCCTCGCCGTCCAGCTGCGGGAGCACGTCGCCTACGTCATCGGGCCCATCGCCCGCCCGAAGTTCCTGATGTTCGTCCCGGACCTGCCGAAGACCCGGAGCGGCAAGATCATGCGCCGCCTCCTGCGCGACATCGCGGAGGGACGGACACTGGGCGATACCACGACGCTTGCCGATGCCAACGTGGTCGACACGATCCGGTCGAACACGGGCTCGGCCGAGGAGGAGTGACCGCGTGCCGTTCGGCTTCCTGAAGCGCCGCAAGCCCGAGGACTCGCCCACCGGCACGTCCAGCTCGTCCGGCGGCGCCGGCTCCGCCCCGTCATCGGGCGGCCCAGCCGGCGGGGCTGCCGGGATCGGTCGGTCGGGCAGCGTCTCGCCCGCGGCCGGGACCCCGTCGACGTCCCAGCTCCACGAGGGCACCGTCCGCGGTGTCCCGTTCACGGCGATCACCGAGGACTGGCGGCTGCGTGGCCGGATGCAGATCTCCGGCCGCCTCACCGACGCGCTCAACAAGCGCGAGGCGATTGCCATCGGCGACGTCACCTGGGGCCCGTCCGACGGCAGCGCGCCGATGGAACCCGCTCCCGGCATTCGGAGCGTCGACCCGTACGACCTCATCCTCGTGATCGCTGGGGAGGACTCGCTGCCACCCCTGACCGAGGCGGAGCGCAACGCGCTCAAGGTCCACAAGGTTCCCTACGACGTTGCCCTGGAGCTCCCGCCGTTCCGGATCGTCGGGACGATCTTCATGCACCCGGGCTCCGAGCCGGAACGCCTCCTGGACCGGTCGAGCGAGATGTTCACGCCCGTCGCGGACGCCGTTGCCCGCCTGGGCGACGTGGAGGTGTCGGACCCGGAGGTCGAGATCATCCTCGTCAACCGCTTCTACCTGCGCGGCGTGGAGCAGGTGGATCGGCAGACGGGCGCGCCGCACCCGCGGCTGCCGGGTTAACGCATCACGCCCGCCGGGTGGCGGGCGTGACACGTTGGGCAACGACGGAGGCGGGCCAGGCCCGCGGGGGTATCAGGCGCGGACGCCCAGCGGGCGCCCGAACAGGCGCATGGACGGACGCACGGGCTCGGCCGCCGGCGCGACGCCCAGCAGCTTGTCGGCGAGGATCGCGAAGTCCTGGGTGATCTTCTCGCGAGGCCCGATCTCGAACAGCGTCCGGCCCTCGTTGTTCGCCTGGACCATGAGCATGCCGGCGGACCGGATCTGCGCGTAGGCGGGGAGGTTCGCCGACTTCTCGATGTCCTCGACCGAGATCCCGGACGCCGCGCGGTTCACGACGAGCACGATCCGGTCGAGCATGCCGAGGTCGGCGGCAACATCCCGCAGCTGCACGAGGGCACGGACGGCGGGCATGTCCGGCGTCACCGGGACGAGGATCGTGTCGGTCTTGCCGAGCATCGCCCGGTTGAGCGGGCTGTACGACGGATGGGCGTCGATGATCAGGTAATCCACGTTGCGACGCGCGACGGCGATCGCCCCGGCCACCCGCTGGGGCTCCAGGAGCTCGGTCGCCATCGGGCTCGAGGTGAGCGGCAGGACCTTGAGGCCGGACGTGTGGACGGATGCCATCTCGTCGAAGGTGAGGACTGGGCCGCCCTCCATCTCGTCCCGCCAGGCATCGACGACCGTGGACACGCCGTCCATCCCGAGCGAGGTCGGGACGTGGCCGGTCACCGTGTCGGCGTCGAGGAGCAGGACCCGCTGGCCCCTGCTGACGAGCGCCGCCGAGAGATTCGTGGCGACCATCGTCTTGCCGACGCCGCCCTTGGGGTTGAACACCGCCACGACCTTGCCGCGGCGCCCCCAGTCGGCCTGGTCGATCTCGCCCTGGAGGACGGGGCCGGAGCCATCGTCGACGGCCGCGGAGCGGATGCACATCGCCTCGACCCGCCAGCGGATGGACTCGGCGCTGTACGGGCGGATGACGTACTCGTCGTCGGGATGCCCGGTTGCCGTGTCGAGGTCCTCGAGCGAGCTGGCGTCGACGACGAGCAGCGCGGGGATCGTGCGTGCCGCCGGCCGGGCACCGCCCCGGTGATCGATGTCGTTGTCCGGATCGGCCTCCGGATCGATGACCGCGAGCACGATCTCCTTGCGGACCGCGAGCGTCTCGGCAAGCTCTCGCCCGTGGCGGACGAAGATCGGGTCGAAGCCGCCGGCATGCAGCTCGAGGGCGACCGGATCGGCCTCCGGGTCGGGCAGCAGGATCGCGACGGCGGGACGGACGACCGGGGACATCGTCGATCAGCCCTCGGCCTCGGGATCGCGCGCCGTGACGTTCACGACGCCGTCGCCGGCGCCCGTCACGCGGGCGGCGAAGCCCGGCATGGTCGGGATCCCGTCGCGGAACGAGAGGTCCGCGCGATGGGTCACGTTGAACACGAACTCGCCCTCCGGCCCGGACGCGACGGCCACGGCCTTCACGCCGGCGAGGCGGCCCAGGTGGCGCTTGAAGCTCGCGATGCTGGCGACGGACACGAGGCCGTTGACGACGACCTGCGTCGTTCGCTCCTCGTCGCCAACGGCGCCATCGACGTGGCCGGGCATGAGGCTGGCCAGCCGGTCCGCGTAGGACTCGGTGTCGTAGCCGCCGGCGTCCACGCGGGCAGTCATCGCTGCCGCGGCCTCGGGGTCGTACTCGTCGTCGCCGCTGGTCCGGCCGACGAGCAGCTCGGCGGCAGTCTCGGCGACATCCGCGGCCGCCTCGGCCTGGTCGGCGGACTCGGCGGCGGATTCGGCAGCCACCACGGCTTCCGCGGCCGCTTCGAGGGCGGCCATGATGGCGCCGCGATCCACCGGATCGCCACCGTCCGTCGTGTCGCCCTGCGGGAAGCCGTCGGGGGTCTTGCCGGCGGCCCAGCGCGGAACGTCGTCGCCGGCCGATGCCGTGGTCTCGTCACCGTTCACATCCGCTGCCGGTTCGGTCCAGCCGGTCGTCTCGTCGCCCCAGGTGCTCGCGGCACTGCCGGCGGCGTCGCTGCCGGTCGCTTCCTCGGCAGGTGCATACCAGTCCTCGACCGGTGTCACGGCCTGCTCGCCAGGGACGTCGGGGGTCTCGGCCACGGCCTCCGGCTCGACGGTCTCCGCGACCGCGTCCCCCGGCTCCGTCCCGGCGACCGTCTCGAGGGCCTGTGCGACGACCGCGGCCTCGACCGGATCGGCGACGGCCTCGGGCTCGACGTGCGAGATGTCCAGCGTGCCCAGGTCCGTCCATGCCTCGAACGTCGGCGTCTCCGGGACCTCCTCGGCCATCGTGGCCAGGCGGGCGGGGTCGGACTCGCGCTCCAGCCGGTCGCGGTAGGCGGCCATCGCCGCCTCGAACCGGGCGACCTCGGCGTTGACCTCCTCGACGCGGCGCTCGACAGCGGCGGCGTGGCCGGCCAGCTCGTCCTCGAGGGTCGCCTTGCGCGCGGTGATCCGTTCGTCGGTCTCCTCGCGGATGCGGGCGATCTCGGCCTTGGACCACTCGCGGATCGCGGCGAGATCCTCGTCCGACCGCGACTTGAGGGCCGCCGCGCCGTCGGTCGAGGAGGCGCGGATCGCTTCGACGACCTGCTGGGAATCGGTCGCGACCTGGTCCAGCGTCTGGGCCTGGGCGGCTTCGGCGGTCGCCCGGATCGCGGCCGAAAGGTCGGCCATCAGCTTTGACGGCTTCCGCGGTGCGCTGACCGCGGAGGGCGGCGCGACGTCGATCATTGGAGACGGCTCCTCGGTGTCGGCGGTTGGGGTCGGACTCGCCTCGACGGGGCGCTGCTCCGTCCGGGTCAGGCCGAGGGCGGCGTTGATGTCGGTCTGGGGCCACGCGGGATCGGCCGGCTCGGGATCCACCGGCGCGGCGCCTTCGTTTGCGGCTGCGTCCGCGGCTTCGGGGGTGGAGTCCTCATGAGAGCGGTCGGAGCTCCACGGGAGCCGGAAGCCCGAGCGGGTGTCGGTTGACGCCATGGGCTGGTCGATCCTCGTTGCGGGTACGTGCTTCGGGGCTGCTGGTGGCACCTTAGGCGGCGCGGTGGGCTGTGGTGGAGTCGCTAGAGGTACCAGCGGGGCATTCCGGTGGTACCGCCGGGTGGGGTCGGTGCGCGTGCGCATCGGGCGCTCGGGCTACGATGGGCCGATGGATCCGCGTCCCGCGTCCGGTATCGACGGCCCGGTGGCCGCTGCGCCTGCGGCCGGGTCGGGTGCGCCGACGCCCGATGCGGCCGCGACCTCGGGGTTCGACGGCCGGCCGGGCCTGCCCGACCGATTCGGGCGGGCGCTGCGCGACCTGCGGATCTCGGTCACCGACCGCTGCAACTTCCGCTGCCCCTACTGCATGCCCGCCGAGGTGTTCGGGCGGGACTTCGCGTTCCTGCCCAAGGAGCTCGTGCTCTCGTTCGAGGAGATCGCCCGGCTGGCCGCGGTCTTCGTGGGGCTCGGCGTGGGGAAGCTGCGGATCACCGGCGGCGAGCCGCTCGTCCGTCGCGATCTGCCGGTGCTGATCTCGGAGCTCGCGGCGCTGCGGACCCCGGAGGGCGACCCCGTTGACCTCACGCTGACGACGAACGGGTCGGCGCTGCGGGCGCTCGCGGGGCCGCTGGCCGAGGCCGGGCTGCAGCGGATCACGGTGTCGCTGGACTCGCTGGACGACGAGGTCTTCGGGTCGATGAACGGGGTCGACTTCCCGGTGGCGAGGGTGCTGGACGGGATCGCCGCGGCGCGCGCGGCCGGGCTCACGCCGATCAAGGTCAACACGGTCGTGCGGCGGGGGATGAACGAGGCGTCCGTCCTGCCGCTCGTGCGCTGGGCTCGCTCGGAGGGCCTGATCCTGCGGTTCATCGAGTACATGGACGTGGGGCATTCGAACGGCTGGCGGCTTGACGACGTGGTGCCCGCGGCGGAGATCCTCGAGCTGATCGACGCGGAGATGCCCCTGCAGCCCGTCGCGGCCCGATACCGCGGCGAGGTGGCCGGGCGGTACGCGTACCGTGACGGGACCGGGGAGGTCGGGATCATCGCCTCGGTGACGCGGCCGTTCTGCGGCGACTGCACGCGCGCGCGCCTGTCCGCGGAGGGCTCGCTGTACACGTGCCTGTTCGCGGTCGCGGGCTCGGACCTCAAGGGCCCGATGCGGGCGGGCGCGTCCGACGAGGAGCTGGCCGCGCTGATCACGTCCGTGTGGTCCGTCCGCGCCGACCGCTACTCGGAGCTGCGGAGCGCCGCGACCGAAACCCTGCCCAAGGTGGAGATGTTCGCCCTCGGGGGCTGATGCTCGGGCCGCCGCGATCCCCGCTGTGCCACCGGCGTCCGCCATTCGATGCGCTCGCGCCGGCTCCCGCGCGGTGCCGGCGGCGTCATGCGCGACCTCCGTCGCGGCAGGCTTCCGAATCTCAACGGGGTCATGCTGCTGCGGGTGCCGCGGGCGCGGTGAGCCGCCGGCTGATGCGGAACCGCAGGATCATCCACACGATGTCCACAGCGGGGGAAAACTGGTGGACGGGCGGGCCCTCGTGTGGGCCAAGTTCGTGGATAAGCCCGTTGGAGGGCCCGGGCCAGGCACGGTAACGTAGTCCTTGCCCGAGGGGCCACACGGAAGGACCGGAGCGGCGGCGATTGCCTCAATGACGCTCCACCCGGTCGGCTGAGATCACCTCAACGCCACGCCGGCACCGCACCCGCGATCACATCAAGGGGTCGGCGCTCCGTCGGCAGCTCGGACGCTTCGTCACCAGTCGGTGGTCGCCCCGCAAGGGGTGGACGACGAGTGGGCGCCCGATGGGACGTGACTGGCATCCCGGTGTCAGTACTCCCACCGGGCGTCGAAGTTTAACGGGCGGGGTCGTCTGACCGGCGGTATCGACCCCCGTGCGATGCCGGCCAACGCGCGATGCCGCGGCCGGCGAGTCACTCGGCAACTAGACTCGCCCGATGAGCACCGAAGCCATCGACCGCGCGATCCCGATCTCCCCCGCGGACCAGCCCGCCCGCCTCGCTGCGCTCGTCGCCGCGATCCGCGCCCGGACCGGCCTCGTGCCCCGCGTCGGCATGGTCCTGGGCTCGGGCCTGGGCAGCCTCGCCGACGACCTCGAAGACCCCACGGCCATCCCCTTCGATGCGCTCCCCGGGTGGCCGGTCGCCACGGCACCCGGGCACGTCGGCAGGCTGCTCCTCGGCACCCTCGGCGGGGTCCCGGTGGCCGCGCTCCAGGGTCGCTTCCACCTCTACGAGGGCAACGACGCGGGGCTCGTGGTCCAGCCGGTGCTCCTGTTCGGCCAGCTGGGCGCGGACGTCGTGATCCTGACCAACGCGGCCGGTGGCCTCAACCCGGGCTACGGGCCGGGGACGCTCATGGTGATCAGCGATCACCTCAACCTCACCGGCCGGACGCCGTTGCTGGGCCAGAATGCGGACGCGCTCGGCCCGCGGTTCCCCGACATGACCGACGTCTGGTCTCCACGCCTGCGAGCACGGCTCCACGAGGCGGGCGAGGCCGAGGGCGTCGCGCTCGAGGAGGGCGTCTACGCGGGACTCATCGGTCCGGCGTACGAGACCCCGGCCGAGGTCCGGATGCTCCACGCGATGGGCGGCGACGCCGTGGGCATGTCCACCGTGCTCGAGGCGATCGCGGCTCGCTGGGCCGGGCTGGAGGTCTGCGGCGTCAGTCTCGTCACGAACGCGGGCGCGGGCTACTCGGGTCAGCCCCTGAGCCACGCGGAGGTTCTCGAGGCCGGCGCCGCCGCCGGACCGAACCTCGCCCGGGTCCTGCGGCGCTTCATCGTGGAGCTGGCGACGAACTAGCCTGACGGTTCGAGCTGGCCGGCCGCCTCGGGTGAGGCGTCAGGCATCCAGCCGGCGGGGCGGCGTCTGCGCGGGGGCACGGTCGATCGTCGGGTCGGTGCCGGGCGAGGCGCAGACGAAGTAGCGGAGCAGCAGGCGCGAGTCGTTGCTGACCCGGTGCGGGCGTCCGGGCAGGACCCGGATCCCCTTCAGCGGCTCGAGCGTCTCCTCGACGTCGCCCACCGCGATCGTGCCCCGGCCCTCGAACACGACGATGGCATGTTCCGCGCCCGGATGGACGTGCCACGCGTCCGAGATGCCGGGATCCACCTCCACCTCGGTGACCGTGAACGTCACCGAGCCGAAGTCGCCCGGCTCGACGAGGAACCGGCGCCGGATCCCGTCGCGCTCGGTCACGCGGGCCCCGCCACGGCGACGGACGGGCTCGGCGTCCTGGTCCCGGCTCCGGAGCATCTCGCCCGGGTTCCGCGCGGACCCGTCGGGCGAGACCGCGGCCAGCAGCGCCAGCGCGTCGACCGAGCCCTCGTTGCGGACCCGGTGGAGCTCCGACGACGCCTCGTACAGGACATCGCCGGCGCGGACGGTGGCGCGGCGCGCCATGCCCTCACCATGCTCGTACACGAGCTCCCCGCCGGCGAGGTAGACGATCGTCTCCACGCCATGCCGATGCGGCCCGATCTCGACGCCCGGCGCGATGCGGTTGAACTCGAGGCGGATCGTCATGCCGACGGGGGACGCAGGACGGGACCCGGGCGCCTCGAGCGACCGAAGGCCCGCCGGCTCACGTGACGGGCAGGTCCCGGCCCGCCGCTCGGGCCGCTTCCTTCTTCTGCGCCCACGCGCCGAGCACGTTGTCCTTGTGCGGGCGGATGGGGCAGTGCTCATCGCGGTTGTTGAACTCGTCGCAGTAGCCGAGCGCGACGCACTTCGGGGCGAGAAACGAGCCGAGGAACGGCGAGACCTGGAAGATCTCGTGGCGGATCAGCTGGAACAGCCGGCGGATCTCCCACTGGGCCATCGTGCACAGGCGGAGGCCGGACATGTGGATCAGCGCCCGCAGGTTCGTCGTCATGACGAGATTGGTCCGAGTGGCGTTGGGAAAGACGAAGCGGGCGTCCTCGCCGGGCACGCCGGCCGCGAGCAGGTCGCCGTACAGCCCGAGCGACCCGTCGACCTGCTCCTCGTAGCGCGCCCGGAGGTCCGGATCGCCCTCCGCGATCGTCGCCGGGAGCATCGTCGCCGCGCCCTTGAACTTCACGTAGCGCTGGCTCTGCTGGTCGAACGCGACGCCGGCGCGATGGCGGACGAGCTGGTGGGACAGCGTCCGCGAGACCCCGGACAGGGCGAACGTGAACACGATGTGCTCGATCGTCGAGCCGTGCCCCGACTCGATGACGTTGGAGATCAGGCGCTGCATCGACGCCGGGTTGATCTCGCCCTCGGTCGCCTTGCGGAAGATCTCCTGCGGCTCGAGCTCCGAGTAGCAGGTGCGGCAGGCGGTGTACACGAGCGGCACGTAGTAGCGCTCCACGATCGCCTTGTCGGGAAACAGGAGCGTCGCCTTCATGCCGAGCTCGTGACGCCCCGGGTTCTTCGGGATCGCGCTCTTCGTGCGCTGGGGAGCGGGCGCCTCTGCCATGCCCGAAGTCTACCGGCGGTGGGTGGCTGGGGATACCGGCAATTCGGCCGCCGAGCGTCGGTCCGCACCGACCCGGAGGACTGGGCCGGTCAGGCGGCCGCGGGGATCGTGCCCTGCATGCGGCGCCGGTCGACGTGCCGGAACCACAGCCAGTAGAGGCAGGTGGCCATCGTGTACAGGGTGATGATCGTGACGAAGTTGATCGCATAGCCGAGGTCGAAGCCGACCGTCGCCTGGAGTACCGCGTACCAGATCCCGCCGATCACCCAGCCGACCTGCCACAGGACGCTCATCGCCGCCGCGAGGGTCGCCCGCTCGACGGGCGTCACCTGCTCCATCGAAAACGCGTTGAAGATCGGGTTGCCGGCGTTCATGAGCGAGTTGCGGACGGCCATCGCGAGGATGACGGTCCACAGGATCGGCGAGAACCCGAGCACGACGAGGAACGGGATGGACGCGCCCTGGACGATGACGACGGAGGTGATCTGCCCGAACCGGCGAGCCAGCCGCGGCTGGAGGAGGATCGCCACGACCGTCCCCAGCGAGGTGACCGCGAACACGGCATTGAGCTGCGCGAGGTCGAGACCGAACTTCTGCTGGACGTAGACGTTGAGGAACGGGATGACCTGCCCCGCGCCGACGGAGATCAGGAACCCGGGCAGGACGAGCTTCGCGAACCGCGCGCGGTCGCGGATCGTGATGCCCAGGATCGTGCGCGAGCGACGAGGATCGACCGGGAACGCCGCAGGCTCACCGAGCCGCCGGAGACGCGGCGTGACGGTCCTCGACGGGCGGTCGTCGTTGAGGCGGAGGACGGTCACCAGCCCGGCAGCCAGCAGCGCCGCCATGAACACGAGGATGATCCGGTACGTCCCTGGGCCACCCTCGTCCAGGCCCATGGCCGCCGCGATCGCGGTCGCCACGACGCCGCCCAGGACGGCGGCCACGATGTTGGTCACGTTCTGGATCGCGAACTGGATCGCGAACAGCTCGTTGCGGTGCTCCGGCTCGGAGTGCTCGGTCATGTACGGCGACACCACGACCTGGAACGTCTGGTTGCCGACGGACCACAGTGCCGCGGACAGGATGATCACCGGCAGCGCCTCGCTCGCCAGCAGGCAGGCAAGCGCGACGAGACTCGCCCCGAGGCCCGCGAGGAACGCCGCCCGCCGCCCGAACCGGTCCGATGCCGCCGATGCCGGGAAGGCGACGATGCCGCCGGCGAGCGCCGCGAGCGTGGACACGAGCCCGATCGTCGCCGTGTCGTACCCCAGCGCGCGCAGGTACAGGTTGAAGTCGATCCACCACAGGCTGACGGCCGCCCCGGCGACGAGGCTCGTGACGAGGATCAGCCGCGCGTCGCGGTGAAACCGCCCGAACCAGCGGTCGATGACGCGTCCGAGCGGGCCGTCGCCGGTCACGCCTCCGACAGGACGTCGCGGAGGTCGTCGAGGTAGCCCGACCAGTAGCCCTCGTGGTCGTCACGCGCGCTCGCGTCGAGGCCAGCCTCGTCCCAGCCGTCGTGGACCAGCCGGATCCGCGACCCGCCGAGGTGCGGCTCGACGGTCCACGACACGCGGGTGACCTCGCCGGGCTCCGCGCCCTCCCACGCCCACCGGTACGCGAACGAACGGCCGGGCTCGAGTGCCAGGATCTCGCCCGTGACGACGGAGCCGTCCCCGAAGTCGAGCCGGTAGCGGCCACCCACGGGCCCCAGCCGCGAGGCGTCGGTGAACCACAGGACGACCATCTCGGGGTCGGTGATCGTGCGCCACGTGGTCTCGGGGTCGGCCCCCGTGTCCACGACGAGCTCGATCGGCGGGACGCGCACGCCCTCGGTCACGACCGCCTCCACGTTCAGCAGGAGTCCGAGCAGGACAGGAAGGACCCGCACCTGCAGATGAGCTTGCACGTGAGCATGAGGTCCCCGGGATCGTCCGGCTCGATGCCCGCGGCCGGGCCGTCGGTGATCAGCCGGAGCGGCGAGCCCGGGGCGAGATCCGGGCCGGTCTCGAGGGTCTGCATGTGGCCATCCTACGCCGGTCGGTCGGGCCCGAGCGAGCCTCCCGCGACCGCGTCGATCGCCGTCAGCGCCCGCTCGATGGACTCCTCGCGGGACCAGCCCTCGCCCTTGGCGATCGCAGCCCGGAGCGTCGGGTCCGTGGTCGCGAGATCGGGGATCGGAAAGATCGTGTCCGGCCACAGGGCGGCGAGGTGGAGGCCCGTCTCCGCGATCGCACGGTGGGCCGCCCCACTCATCGCATAGGCCTCGCCGAGCCAACCCGCCATGAGCATCGCGGACGAGCCCGCGGACAGCACCAGGGCCACGCCGGAGACGTCGCGCGTCGCCTGGAACTCGCGCATCGCGGTCGCCAGATCGACGCACGCCCTGACCGGGTCGACCTGTGCCGCGTACGCGAAGCCGCGGGTGAACCGGGTCCACGCGATCGAGAAGCTGCTGCCGGCCTGCTCGAAGATCGCGAGCGCCCGGGTGGCCGAGTCGATCGCCTCGGGATACTCGCGCCGGTAGGCGTAGTGCTCGGCGAGCGCCCACAGCACCTTCCCGACGCCGTCCTCGTTGCCCAGCCGCTCCCAGATCGCCAGCGCCTCGTCGAGCATCGGCCGGCCCTCGTAGGCGAGCGACGCGAACCAGTCGTTCGCGCCGGCGAGTCCCATCCGGGCGGCGAAGAAGTTGTTGTACAGCGCATTCGCGAGCTCGCCGTCGTCGCCGGCACGACGCGCGGTCTCCACGGCGGCCGAGTAGTGGTGATGGGCGCCCTCCATGTCGCCGGCCCAGTAGGCGAGGCCGCCCGCGGCCTCGAGCGCGTGGATCCGGTCCACCAGCGGCGCGTCATCCCAGCCGGGCATCTCGAGAACGGCGGCCGCCCGCATCCGGCCCTCCGCAAGGTGGTTGCGCATCTGCCAGAACCGCCACACCGCCGCGAGCAGGGTCGCCGCCTGGACGTGGTTGCCCGACGCGATCCACCAGTCGAGCGCCGCCCGGACGTTGTCGTGGTCGTCCTCGATCCGGTCCAGCCAACCTCCGCGGTCGTGGGTCCCGGACGCGTCGCCGGTGGCGGTTCGCACGAGGGCGAGGAACGCCTCCGCATGGCGCTCCCGGAGCTCGGCCTCGATTCCGGTCGAGGCGAGTCGGTCCACGGCGTACTCGCGGATCGTGTCCAGCATCGTGAACCGGATGTCCTCGTGCGGGTCCGGCGAGATCCGGACGAGGCTCTGCTCGGCCAGCCGCTCGATGCCGTCGAGGACCTCGATGGGCGGCTCGTCCGTGGGCAGGACGCACAGCATCTCCGCCATCGTCAGCTCGCCGCTTCCCGCGAACACGCCGAGCCGGGCGAACAGCGCCCGGTGCTCCTCGCCCAGGAGGTCGTAGCTCCAGTCGATCGCGCCGCGGAGCGTCCGCTGGCGCTCCGGCAGGTCCCGGCCACCTCCGCTCAGGAGCCCCAGCCGGTCGCCGAGGCGGGCCGCCATCGCGGCCGGCGAGAGGAGCCGGATCCGGGCTGCCGCGAGCTCGATCGCGAGCGGCAGGCCGTCGAGGCGGCGGACGATCTCCGCGACCTGCGGCGCGTTCTCCGGCGTCAGCGCGAACGCTGGGCGGACGGCGCCGGCGCGCTCCACGAACAGCCGCACCGCCTCCGCCTCGCCGATGACGTCCGCGTCCGTCTCGCCGGCCACCGGAACGCTGAGCGGGGGCACCGGGAACTCCTGCTCACCAGCGATCCGCAGCGGCGCCCGGCTGGACACGATGATGCTGACCATGGGCGCCCCCTCGAGGACCCGGGCCACGACCGGCGCACCGGCGACGACCTGCTCGAAGTTGTCGAGGACCAGGAGCGCCTGGCGCCCGCGGAGGTACTCGGTGACCCGCTCGAGCGGCATGCCGGAGGCGCTCAGGACCCCGAGCGTCCCCGCGATCGTCGCCGCCACGAGGCCGGGGTCCGAGATCGCCGCGAGCGGCACGAACCACGACCCGCCGGGAAACCGGTCCGCGACTTGCGACGCGACCGCGAGGCTGAGGCGCGTCTTGCCCGTCCCGCCAGGCCCGGTGAGCGTCAGCAGCCGCGCATGGTCGAGATGCCCGGCCGCCGCGGCGACCTCCGCCCGGCCGACGAACGACGTGAGCTGCGTCGGCAGGTTGTTGGGCGTCGAGTCGAGCGAGCGGAGGGCAGGAAACGCGGTGTCGAGGCCATCCGCGTCGACCTGGTAGACCCGCTCCGGGCGGGCGACATCCTTGAGCCGGTGCTCCCCGAGGTCGCGCAGCGTGATCCCCGGGCCCGGCTCCCCGGCCAGCAGGCGCGTCGACTCGGTCGCGAGCACCTGGCCGCCGTGCCCGATTGCGGCGACGCGCGCCGCGCGGTGCACCTCGAGCCCGGCGTAGTCCTCGCCGACCACCACGGCCTCGCCGGTGTGGAGGCCCATCCGGACGCGGATGGGATCACCGTCCCAGGCGTGCGTTGCGAGCGCGCGCTGGGCAGCGACCGCGCCCCGGATCCCGGCCGCCGCCGACGCGAACGCGACGAAGTGCGCATCGCCCTCGCTGCCGAACGGGACGCCGCCGGCGGCACGCGCCGCGTCGAGCACGAGCGCGGACTCCTGCGCGAGCAGCTCGATGTAGGCCGCATCGCCCACCGCTGCCAGGCGCTTCGTGGAGCCCTCGATGTCCGTGAACAGGAACGTCACCACGCCCGAGGGCAGCGGCTCGCTCATGCCGCGCCCTCCCTCGGGGTCGCGCCCGCCGCGGTGTCGACCTGTGCCTCGGCGCACGCCTCCTCCCACCCGATCTCGCCGAGCGCATACCGGATCCCCGTCGGCAGCGGGAGCGCGGCCCCTTCGTCGTGGTAGCGCTCGAGGTCGGCCGCGGTCAGCAGGCGCGAGGCCGCGGGACGGGTCAGCTCCTCGAAGCGCCACTGGACGACGCCGGCGAGGGCGGCGCCCGTGCTCGCCTGGATCCTGATCGAGAGGCCCTGGAGGCGGGCCCCGCGCGGGACGTCGCCCTCGGCCGCCGCGACCGCGGCGAGGTCGTCGAGCAGGAGCGTCATCGCGGAGACGTCACCCGCAGCCTCGAACAGCCGGAGGCCATCCTGGAGGAGCGGTCGAGCGACCTCGAGCTGGCCCAGCTTGAGCCGTGCCGACCCGAGCTGATGGAGCGCCCACGCCTCCTGGGTCCGCTCCCCGAGGCGGTGATAGAGGACCCGGGCCTGTTCGAAGGCCTCGGCCGCCTGGTCGTTGTCGTTGGCGAAGTAGTGGAGGACCCCGAGGCCCCACAGTGCGTCCGCCAGCCCGCGGTCGTTGCCCAGCTCGCGGTTGAGGGCGAGCGCCTCGTCGATGATGGCTCGCGCGGCGCCTCGCTCCGCCTCGTCGAGGGCCACGTCCATGGTGAACGTGAACGAGAGGTTGTAGAGCGCGTTCGCGATCTCTGCCCGGTCGCCGTCCGCACGCCACAGCGCCAGTGCCTCCTCGTAGTGGGGCCGCGCACCCGCAAAGTCGCCCTGCCAGTAGGCGACGCCGCCGAGGACCTCGTGGGTCCGTGCGCGCAGCGGGGCGGGAGCGGCGGCGAACCACGGGCGGGTGATGAGCTGCGCGACCCGGGCGCGCGCCTCCGTGAGGTGGCCGCGCTTCTGCCAGAACCGCCACACCGCGTTGACGATCCCGAGCGCGACATCGGCGTCGTCGTTGGTGTCGGCCCACGCGATCGCGGCGCGGATGTTCGCGTGCTCGGTCTCCAGCCGGTCGAGCGCGGCGCGCTGGCGGTCGCCGGACAGCTCGGGTGACACCGCCGTGGCGAGCGCGAGATAGGAGACGGCGTGGCGCCGCCGGATCTCGTCCGCCTCGCCCGCCGCAGCGAGGCGTTCGGCCGCGAACTCCCGGATGGGCTCGAGGAACGTGAACCGGGGCTCGCCCCCCGCCTCGCCGCTGCCGAGGAGGCTGTGGTCCACGAGCGCGGCCAGACCGTCGAGGGGGTCCACGCCGAGGTCGGCGGCATCGCCGGCGACCGCTTCCGCGCAGGTGAGGTCGAACCCGCCGCTGAACACGGACAGCCGCTCGAACAGCCGGCGGACGGGCGGCTCGAGGAGGTCGTAGCTCCAGGCGATGGCGCCCCGCAGCGATCGCTGGCGCTCCGGGACATCGGCGGACCCGGTCCCGATGACGTCCAGCCGGCCCTCGAGACGCTCATGGATCGCGGCCGGGGTGAGGAAGCGGACGCGCGCCGCGGCGAGCTCGATGGCGAGCGGCACGCCGCCGAGATGGGCGACGATCGCCGCGACGTCGCCCGCGTTCCCGTCCGTCACGGCGAACCGAGGACGGACGGCGCCTGCCCGCGCGACGAACAGGCGGACGGCCTCGAACGCCATGAGCGCCTCGGGTGTCTGGCGCCGGAGCTCGGGCGGGAGCCGTTCGCGCTCGAACGGGGAGATGTCGTGAAGGTCGACGGGCGAGGGGAGTCCCGTCACCGGGTACTCCTGCTCGCCATTGACGTGGAGGGGCGAGCGGCTCGTCGCGATCACGTGCAGCCGGGGCAGCCGGCGCAGGAGCTCGGCGACGTCGGCCGCCGCAGGTGCGAGCTGCTCGAGGTTGTCCAGCACGAGCAGCGTCCGGCGCCCGTCGAGCTCGGTGGCGATCACGTCCACGCGCGACCGGGTCGGGTCCTCGCCGATCCGGATCGCCGCGGCGATCGCGCCGGGGACGAGCGAGGGATCGGCGACCGCGGCGAGCGGCACGAACCACATGCCGTCGGGGAACCGGTCTGCCACGGATGCCGCGAGCTGGAGCGCGAGCCGCGACTTGCCGGTGCCGCCGGGCCCGGTGAGCGTCACGAGCCGCGACGTCTCGAGGAGCGTCCGCAACTCGTCGAGCTCGCGCTCCCGGCCGACGAACGGCGTGAGCTGGACGGGGAGGTTGTTCGGCCGCCCGTCGAGCGACCTGATCGGCGGGAAGTCCTCCTGGAGCCCGTCGACGACGAGCTGCTCGATCCGCTCCGGCTGGAGGTCCTTGAGGCGATGGGCCCCGAGTGACCGGAGTCGCACGCCGTCCGGGAGGGCGCCCCCGGCGAGGTCGGCGGCCGCCTCCGACAGCAGCACCTGGCCGCCGTGGCCGGCCGAGGCGACACGCGCGGCACGATGGACGTCGCGGCCGACGTAGCTGCCGTCTGCATCGAGTTCCCCCAGCCCCCAGTGGATCCCTGCGCGCACTCGGACGGGTGCGCCTTCCGGCCACGGCTCGGCGACGAGCGCCCGCTGCGCGTCGACGATCATGCGGACGGCGTCCGCCACGCGACGGAAGACGACGAAGAACGAGTCGCCCTCCGTGCCCTGCTCGAACCCGTCGTGGGCGGCGATCGCTGCCCGGATGAGCGCGCGATGCCGCTCCAGCACGGGGCGCCATGCGGCGGTCCCCAGGGTGTCGACGAGGCGGGTGGAACCCTCGATGTCGGTGAACAGGAAGGCGATCTCACCCGTGGGGCGCTCGGGCGTGGCCATGGGGGCGCGGCAGCAGCTCCTAGGTGCGGTGGTCGGCGGTGACCTCGCGCAGGCGCGCGGCGACCACCCGCAGCACCGCGAGCGCCACGCCCGGCTCCTCGCGCAGCACGCGCTCGAAGTCCCACGACGCGATCGCGAGGCACACGGTCGGCTCGTCCGTGACGACCTGCGCGACCCGCGGACCGCCGTCGAGCACGGACAGCTCCCCGAAGAACTCGCCCGGCCCGAGGTGTGCCACGGTGGTCCCGTCGCGGACGACGCGCACGCGCCCGCTCACGACGATGAAGAACCCGGTGCCGATCTCGCCCTGGCGGGCGATGACCCGCTCGGCCGGAACGTCGACCTCGACGGCGACCGCGGCGACCGACTGGAGGTCCGCGGGCACGAGACCCCGGAACAGCGGGCACGCCCCGATGAGCGCTGCACGGCGATCCGCGGTCAGGGTCATGCGTCCTCCTGGGGTCGGCTGGGCGGACATCGTGCGCCGCACGGCCGTGCGTCGTCAATGCGGGGCCACGCTGCGTTCCACGCGCCGGTGTGCAAGGATGCCGAGTGCGGCACGGGCGGCCGCGAATCCCACCTGACTGGAGGCGACGGCGTGGCCACGCGAGAGGAGATCGCGGACATTCTCGCGGGGTTCGCCCTGTTCGGGGACCTGCAGACGCCGCAGCTCCTGGGCGTCGCGGGGACCTTCGAGGAGGTGTACTTCCCGCAGGGCGAGCGCGTGCTCCGCCAGGGCCTCACCGCCACGGGCTTCTACGTGATCCTCGAGGGCAGCGCGGACGTCACCATCGACGGGACGAAGCGCTCCGAGCTCCATCGCGGCGACTTCTTTGGCGAGGTCTCCATCCTGCTGGGCGAGCCGCCGACCGCCGACATCGTCGCCGTGACCCCGATGCGCTGTCTCGCGATGCCGGGCACCGCGGTGGAGCCGTTCCTCGTCTCGTACCCGCGGGTCATGTACCGGATGCTGCAGGCCCAGGCGCGCCGGCTGCGCAACGCCAACCGCTGGCGGAGCTAGGTCCATGGCGTCAGCCGCGTCCGACGACCGCCCCTTCCCGCCCGGGGAATACCCGGTCATCGTCATCGGCTCCGGGCCGGGCGGGCTCCAGGCCTCGTACGGTCTCCACCACTACGGGATCGACCACGCGGTGCTGTCCGCGGACCCGGCAGCCGGCGGCATGTTCCGGAAGTGGCCGTTCTTCCAGCGGCTGCTGTCGTGGACCAAGCCGTACGCCCCCGAGGCGCGCACGGCGCGCGAGTACCAGCGCTACGACTGGAACAGCCTGGTCACGTTCGAGCCCGAGCTGCGCTCGATGCAGACCGCGTTTATGGACGGGTCGTCGTACTTCCCGTCGCGCCCGGAGATGCAGGCGAACCTCGAGGCGTTCGCCGAGCGGGCAGCCATCGCCGTCCGCTACGACTGCACGTGGCAGTCGACGGCCAGGGTGGACGATCCCGACGGGACGACGTTCGTGCTCCAGACGACGGATGGCGAGTACCGCACCCGGCTCCTCGTGCTCGCGGTCGGCGTCGCAGAGCCGTGGAGCCCGTCGCCCGAGGGCATCGAGCACGCCCGGCACTACGCGGATACGCGCGAGGCATCGTCGTATGCCGGGAGGCGGATCTTCATCATCGGCAAGCAGAACTCGGGCTTCGAGCTCGCATCGGGGCTCGCCGCGTGGGCCTCGTCGATCACGGTCTGCTCGCCGTCGCCCGCCAAGACCTCGATCGAGAAGCGGTCGCTGGCGGGTGTCCGGGCGCGCTACGTCCAGCCGTTCGAGGACAACTACCTGGGCCTGGGGGTGAAGATCCTGGACGCGTCGATCGCCGCCATCGTCCCGGTCGAGGGCGGGCTGCGGGTCGACATCCGGCGCACCGACACCAGCGAGGAGCTGAGCGTCGAGGTGGACGAGGTGATCGCCGCGACCGGGTTCACGTGCCCGCTGCTAGACCTGCCCGAGCTGGGCGTCCAGACCTTCGGCCAGGCGAAGCTGCCGGCCGTGACCCCGCTGTGGGAGAGCGCGTCCGTCCCGGGGATCTACTTCGCGGGGACGATCACGCAGGCATCGCCGGGCTTGCGCAAGCACGGGATCCCGGCGTACTCGGGCGCGGTCCACGGCCATCGCTACAACGGCCTGATCCTCGCCCGCCACCTCGCCGAGACGTACTTCGGCGTGGTCACCGAGCGTCCCCTCCTGGAGGCGGACGAGATCGTGCCGTTCCTGCTCCGCGAGGCGACCCGGGCGCCCGAGTTGTGGCACCAGAAGGCATACCTCGCGCGGGTGCTCTCGCTCGCCGACGGCGGCTTCCGCGACGAGGGGATCCTGCCGGTCGTCCACGCGCTCGACGGCATGACGCAGGACGTCATCGCGATGACCGTCGAGGCGGACGGGACCGGGGCGATCTACCCCGTCGTCTACGTGCGCCACGACGGGCGGCTCGCGGAGACCGCGCTGCCCGGGCACCCGCTCCTGGACTTCGAGACCGCCGCCCACGTCGAAGGCCTCCGCGCCGCGCTCGAGGGCGTGCTCCACGAGGCGTCCGCCGCCTGAGCGGACGCCCCTGGTGGCGGCTCGCACCGGTGTCGGCGGAATGACAGCAGGGTGGCGACAATGGGTCGGGTAGGCTCGCGCGCATGACTGCTCGCACCGTCGCGCGGCTGGCACCCGGGTGACGCCCGACACGACCCTGGTCGTCGTCTGGCTGGTCTTCGCGCACCTGGTCGCCGACTTCGTGCTCCAGAACGACTGGATCGCGATCAACAAGGCGAACGGGACCAGCGAGGGCCACAGGGCGCTGTTCACGCACGGTGTCCACGTGTCCCTGTGCCTCCTCCCCGCGGTGCTCGCATTCGGCGCGCCCGGGCTCGCGTACCTCGTCCTCGTGGCCGTGTCGCACATGTTCGTCGACCGCTGGAAGGTCCAGGCGACCCGGCGCGCCGAGGCGGCGGCGCAGGCACACGCGATCGCGCGTCGGGACCAGGTCGGGTTCCTCGTCCCATCCGGTCTCGGCGGGGCGTGGACGCCGTGGCCCGGGATGCTGTTCCTCGCGGATCAGGCCCTGCACATGACGTTCGCGCTCGTTGGCTGGCTCGTGATCCTCGAGAGCGCGCCGCTCACCGGGCAGTGGGTGGACGTCGTGAACCTCGTGCTGCGCACCTTTGACAGGGCCGCGGTCCACGCGCTCGTGCTCACGATCGTCGTGTTCATTTCGGTGTTCCTGGTCAACACGCGCGGCGCGTACTACTTCGCGATGGCGCTCGTCTCGCCACGCGAGCTCAAGCCCGGTCCGGGTGCCGATGGGACCACGCCTGCGCTCACGCCCGCCCCCGTCGAAGCGCCCCACGCGAACGCGGTGCCGGTCGGGGCGCCGCTGCGCATCGAGTCCACCCTCGCCGCGTTCGAGCGCCTCCTGATCGTCGCCTTCGTGATGCTGGGGAGCGTCCTCGGTGTCGCTGTCGTGGTGGGCCTGCGGGTGGCCGCCCGGTGGCGCCAGCTCGAGGACCGCGGATACGTCGAGTACTTCCTTCTGGGCACGCTCGCGAGCCTGGGCGTCGCGGTGGCCTCCGCGATCCTGGCGATGGCCGCGCTCGCCTCGCTCGCCTGAGGCGTCAGACGAGGTTTCGCGGGATCGCCTCACGCCACTCGCGGGCGAAGAACGGCTCCCCGTCGAGACCCACGTCGAGGGTCACCCGCACGTGGAACCTCCCCTCGTCGCTCGCGATCTCGCCCCGCGCCCGGATGTCCGCCTCGATCCCGTCGACCGTGTAGCGGTACACCACGTCGCTGTCGAGGCGGGCGTGCGCCGGGTCCGCGTCCGACGCCGTGAGCACCAGCCGCTCCGAGGTGTACAGCCGCGAGCCATCCTCCTGGGTCGAGGAGCCGCCCTCGAAGATCGTCACGGCGCACGTGCCCCGGATGACGTCCTCCTCGATCCGCCACTCGGCCGGGTCCTCGTCGCTCGAGCCGACCTCCTCGAGCTCCGGCGGCTCGAGCCGGAATGCCGGCGGCTCGAGCACCGGAGTCGTCGCCGGGAGGACGGGGAGCACGAGCCGCGACGGCGCCGACGGCCCGTGGTGCACGCGAAGCTCGCCGGGCATGGGCGACGGCCACAGGACCGGCCAGTAGCTGGTGAGGATCGTCAGCCGGATCCGTCGGCCCGGCGTGAACCGGTAGCCGGTGGTCCGGAGCGGGACGCGGACCTCCTCCGTCGAGAGGCCGCGTGTCGGCATCGGCGACGGATCGGTGTCGGACAGGCGGTGGGTCAGGTTGCGGACGCCGGTCGCGACGAGCGACGACGTGCCGTCCTGGTCAACCTGGGAAAGCCGGACGACGCAGGTGGCGATCGGCATCGACGCCGTGAGGTGGAGGACCGCCTCCGGAACCCCGATGATCGCCAGCGGCTCCGTCAGCGGCGCGCTCGTGTACGTCGCGCCGCGGAGCTCGTCGGGACGGAGGTCGCGGGCAAGGCCGTTCGGGTGCCAGCCCGCGCCCCACGACAGGCCGCCCGTCGTGCCAGTCGTCGCCCGGTGCCGGATCGCGTCGACGCCGTCGGCGGCGGCGGGTTGCGGCCCGAGCGTCCCGTCGGCGAGGTGCAACGTCACCGCCGTGGTCCCGGGTACGGGGAACGCGCCGGCGGCGCGCCAGCGACCCGGCCAGACGGACGGGAATGGCTCGGGGTCCGCATACTCGCGCTCGAACCACGTGATCGACGGCTCGCGCTCCCAGCCGTTGGGGACGTCCCTGAGGTAGCGGTCGAAGAAGCGCACGAGCTCGTGGAGCCAGTCGAGGGTCGGGCCCGGATACGCGTCGGACGGAAACGAGTGCACCCAGTTGCCGACGAGCGTCCGGACGGAGACCGCGTTCCGGCAGCGCTCCTGGATCCGGAACGCCGGGTCCACGTACGCGTCCGTCCAGCCCGCGACCTGGAACACCGCGCACTCGAGCGAGTCGTAGTCCGGCGCCAGGGACCCGCGTCGCCAGTAGGGCCCGTCGGTCTGCTCGCGGACCCAGGTCATGAGCCACGGCGGCGTCGCCTCGAGGCGCTCGCGCCAGCGGTCGCGCCAGTCCGGCCCCGCGAACGCCGGGTATGGCGGCATCGCGTTCATGGCCAGCTGGCTGACCGCATACTGGCTCTTCTCGCTGGCCGTGACGCAGCCGCCGCGGACGTGGACGTCGTCACGGTAGCGGTCGTCGGTCGCGTACATGGGCAGGATCGCGCGCAGGTGCGGCGGCCGGAGCTTCGCGACCTGGATCGCCGTGAAGCCGCCATAGCTGATGCCCCACATGCCGACGTTCCCGTTGCACCACGGCTGGGCGGCCAGCCACTCCACGGCGTCGTACCCGTCGAGCGTCTCGGCCTCGGTGTACTCGTCCAGCGGGACGCCGGGCGAGCAGCCGGTCCCGCGGACATCGAGCCGGCACAGGGCGAACCCGCGGGCCGCGAGCAACCGGCCGCGCGCGGTGTCCCCGTTGCGCCGCCAGCTGTCCTTGCCGTACGGGATCATCTCCAGGATGACCGGGAAGGTCTCGGCAGGACGATCCCGCGAGGGGAGCGGCAGCCACAGGTTGGCGGACAGCTCGAGGCCGTCGCGGACCGGGATGCGGACGTCCCAGCGGACCTCGTGCTCGTACGGCGGCCCACCGGCCTCGGCGCTTCGGGGATGCGTGGCCATCGCCGGCGAGTCTAGGCCGCGCGACGCCTCACGGACCGGCGAGGGCCGCCGTGAAGAACGCGAGCAACCGCGACTCGTACTCGTCGGGGGCGAGGAACACCGCCTCGGTGTGACCTGCCCCCGGGACGATCCATGCCTCGGGCGAGGTCGCACCCGCGGCGACGGCGGCCGCCTGCATCTCGACCGCCATCGACGCCGGCAGCACCTTGTCGAGCTCGCCGTGCACGAACGCGATCGACCGCCCGGTGTAGTGCGCGACCTCGTCGATCGGGTTGAACCGTGTCAGGTCGTCGCCGGCGAGGATCCGCGCCCACAGGATCGCGCCCGGCACCACGACACGCGCCAGGCCCGTGGGGTCGCCGAGCTGGTCGACGACGTAGTTGCCGATCCCCTCGTCCAGCCGCGACGCGACCGAGTCCGCCCAGACCGCGGCGACACCGGGCTCCTGGCCGCCGGCGATGACCGAGCTGACCGCCCCGAATGAGAGGCCGACGATCCCGATCCGAGCCGCCGGGACACCCTGCGCGCGGACCCAGTCCCATCCCCCGAGCACGTCGAGGTACTCCTCGCTGCCGCCCGCGAACCGGCCGTCGTCGCCGCCGGAGTCCCCGTGGTCACGGAGGTCCATGAGGAACACCGAGAAGCCCGCGCGATGGAGCATCCCCGCCGGGATGAGCACGTTGGCCTCTCGCCGGCAGGACTTGATGCCGTGGACGAGCACGACCGCCGGAGCGTCGGCGGTCGCGGCGGGAATCCACCAGCCGGCGAGCGCCACCTGCGGGATCTGCGGATCGCGGGAAGGGAACCTGATCTCCTGCGGCGCAGGCATCGTGTTCGCGTCCGCGATGGCCTGGAAGGCCGCCTTGCTGGTCGTGTACGCCTGGGGCGTGTTGCCACGATCGCCGTCGTGGCACGCGCGCGGCGCCGTGCCGACCTGGTCGTACACGTACCAGCTCACCGCGCCGTAGCCAACGAGCACCACCAGCGCCGCGATCGCGGCGCCTGCCCAGCGGCGTCGATGGCGGCCGGTCGCCGCCGGATACCGCTGCGACCCAGCGTCTCGGTTCATCGCATCCCTCGCTGTCCGCACCCCAGGTGAGCAAACCGTTCGCTCGCGGTGCGTCGAGCGCAAGGGCCGATCCGCCCCGTCCAGAGACGGTCCGCTCGCGGCAGTGCCGTCGTGGAGACGCGCACCCGGCCGCCCGCGTTACCGTTTGCCCATGACCAGCGACCGTCCCGCGCCAGCCCGCGTCGGCCCCTGGACGCGCCACTCGCGCCGTGCCGCGTACGAGAACCCGTGGATCGGCGTGTGGCATGACGAGGTCGTCCGTCCGGACGGCACGCCCGGCGTGTACGGGGTCGTCCACTTCCGATCGCGAGCGGTGGGTGTCGTTCCGGTGGGCGCCGACGGGCGGATCCTGCTCGTCGGCCAGCACCGGTACCCGCTGGATGAGTACAGCTGGGAGATCCCCGAGGGCGGCGTCCCCGACGACGAGTCGCTCGAGACCGGCTGTCGTCGCGAGCTGCGCGAGGAGACCGGGTTCGAGGCGGCGCGCTGGCGCCAGCTGTGCCGGCTCAGCCTGTCCAACTCCGTCACCGACGAGCGTGGCGCGCTGTTCGTCGCGGAGGGTCTGACGGCCGGCGACGCGACGCCCGACGGGACCGAGGCGCTCGAGCTGCGCTGGGCGTCGCTGGACGAGATCCTGGCCGAGATCGCCGCGGGCGCGATCCACGACGTGATGACGATCGCCGCGGTCGGGCTGTACGCCGCGGCGCTCGCCAGGGAGGGCGGTCGATGACGACGACGCGGCTGACCATGCTCGGCCAGCCGCCGCCCACGGCCGCACCTGCGGCATTTCACTTCGGCCCGGCCCATCTGGGGCGACCCCGCGGCTGAGACGCCTCGCCCGGCGCCGGGATCCTCCGCGTAGCATGGCGTTCGGAACACATGCCAGCGACCGAGGGTCACCACATGACGTCGCCCGACATCCGCCGCGACGAGCGCGAGCTCGAGCGCGACTCCCCCAACCGCATGGCCCGCGGCGCGTTCGAGGCGAGCCTCCCGCGGGCCGCCTACGTCAACGAGGCGTTCCTCCAGCGCGAGCGCGAGCGCCTGTGGTGGCGCGAGTGGGTCGCCGTCGGCCGCGTGGAGCAGCTCCGCGAGCCCGGCGACTTCCTGTCCGTCGACCTCGCCGGCGAGCGTGGCATCGTCGTGCGCAACCGCGCGGGCGGCCTGTCCGCCCACGTGGACGTGTGCCGCCACCGCGGCTCGCGACTCACGACGGCGGAGCAGCGCGCCGAACCGGAGGGCACCGAGACCCCCGGCCCCTCGGGCACGTTCAAGGGCGTCATCCGCTGCCCGTACCACTCGTGGTGCTACGAGCTCGACGGCGCCGTCCGCAACGCGCCCTACCTCGGCGAGGCCGACGACTTCGACCCCGCGGCGTTCGGGCTGCACCCGCTCGCCGTCGACAGCTGGGGCGGCTGGATGTTCGTCAACGCGTCGCCGGACCGAGTGGCCGAGGGGCACACGCTCGCGGCCCAGCTGGGCGACATCCCGGCGAGGATCGCACGCTACCCGCTGGCGGACCTGCGGACCGCCCGCCGGATCGTCTACGACGTCCGGGCGAACTGGAAGGTCATCGTCGAGAACTACAACGAGTGCTACCACTGCGCGGGCGTCCACCCGGAGCTGTGCCGGATCGTGCCCGCGTTCCGCGACAGGGGCGGCGCGTACCTGGACTGGGACAGCGGCGTCCCGCAGGCCGAGGGCACGTTCACGTTCACGATGACGGGGACCACCGACCGTGCTCCGTTCCCCGGCCTGGACGAGCTCGAGCGGACCCGCCACAAGGGCGAGCTCGCCTACCCGAACCTGATGGTCAGCCTGTCCGCGGACCACGTCGCGGCGTTCGTGCTCGTCCCCAAGGCGCCGGACCGGACGCTCGTCGTCGTGGACTGGCTGTTCCACCCCGACGAGATGGCCCGGCCCGGCTTCGATCCGGGTGACGCCGTCGACTTCTGGGACCTCGTCAACCGCCAGGACTGGACCGTGTGCGAGGGCGTCCAGGACGGCATGACGAGCCGCCACTTCCGCTTCGGCTGGTACGCACCGATGGAGGACATGAGCCTGGACATCCGGCGCTACATCGGGGAGACGCTGGGCGAGGACGCCATCCGCGTCGAGCCCGCAGGGGCTCCTGGATGACCCGACGCACGGACTGGGACGTCGTCGTCGTCGGGCTGGGCGCGCTGGGGTCCGCGGCCGCGTACTGGGCGTCACGCCGGGAAGGGGTCCGGGTCCTCGCGCTCGAGCGGTTCGACATCGGGCACTCGTACGGCGCGTCGCAGGACGTGAGCCGGATCATCCGGCTGAGCTATCACCGCCCCGACTACGTCCGCCTTGCGAAGCGTGCCTACGCCACCTGGGCCGAGGTCGAGGCGCAGCGCGGGACGCAGGTCGTCTTCCGCACCGGCGGCCTGGACGTCGGGCCGCGCGAGAAGGATCCCGGCGTGGAGATCGACCTCGATGCCTACGTCGAGTCGATGCGCGCCGAGGACGTCCGGTTCGAGACGCTCGACGCGAGCGAGGTCATGCGCCGCTTCCCCGCCTGGCGCCTGGACGACGGGCACGTCGCGCTGTTCCAGGGGGACGCCGGGCTGGCCGACCCGAGCCGAGGCAACGCCGCCCACCGTGAGCTTGCGGCGGAGCACGGCGCCACACTCCGGGCGCACGCCCCCGTCGCGCGCATCGACAGCACAGCCGGCGAGGTGGGGCTGACGCTCGAGGACGGCGAGCGCATCACCGCCGCCACGGTGGTCCTCGCCACGGACTCGTGGGCCAACGACCTGCTGGCGCCGCTCGGCGCCCGGCTGCCGCTGACGGTCACCCAGGAACAGGTGAGCTGGTTCACCCCGCGCGTCGATCCCTCGCTGTTCGCGCCGGAGCGGTTCCCGGTCTGGATCTGGATGCACGAGCCCAGCTTCTACGGCTTCCCGACGCACGGGCACCCGGGCCCCAAGATCGGCCAGGACGTGGGCGGGCGCGAGGTGACGAATGCCACCCGGACATACGACCGGGACGAGGACGCCCACGCCCGCGTCATGGCGTTTCTCGAGGCGCACCTGCCCGGGATGGCCGTCGAGCCGTTCCTGACCAGGACCTGCCTGTACACGCTGACCCCGGACCGGGACTTCGTCGTGGACGCGCTGCCGGAGCACCCGGACGTCCACCTCGTGCTCGGCTCCGCGCACGCGTACAAGTTCGCGAGCGTCCTCGGTCGGATCATGGTCGAGCGGGCCCTTGACGGCGTGAGCCCGTCGGAGCCGGAGCTCGCCCGGTTCCGGATCGATCGACCGGTCCTGCGCGAGGCCTCCCCCAGGCACACCTTCATCGTCTGACGCGCACGGGGGAATCGCCACCGCGGACGCGAGCCCCGTTGCGGCCCGTGGGCCGTGTCGGATGGCAGTTGCGACACCCCGGTCGCTGTGCCACCCTCCGCACACCGCCGCCGGAGAACGGTGCGACCGGGTGCCCTGGAGGAGGGGTGCCGGACTCACGGACTCGAGGAGGGAGATCTCCCAATGCCCCAGCACCTTCGCGCCCGGGCTGCGCGCCTCGCCGCTGCCGCGGCACTGGCGTCCACCGTCCTGCTGCCTGCCGCGGTGCCCGCGGCGGCGGCCGACCCGGTCGTGCTCACCGTCGGCACGACCCAGGACCTCGATTCGACGAACCCCTTCAACACCTACCTGGTCGTGGGGTACGAGGCGTTCCAGCTGACGTACGACCTGCTCACGAACTTCAACCTCGACACCTCGCCTGGCCCCGGGTTCGCCGACAGCTGGGAGCGATCGGCGGACAAGGTGACGTACCACATCCGCAGCGGCATGAAGTGGTCCGACGGGACGCCCGCGACGTCGAAGGACGTGTGCTACTCGTGGGGCCTCGCGATGGCCGCGATCGCGGACGACACCAACGTCGGCGCCGGCTACCTGGACCCGAACGTCAAGGACGCGGGCGTCACCAAGATCGAGTGCCCGGACGACAGCACGTTCATCGCGCACACCACCGACCAGTCCGACCGGATCTTCCAGGTCTACATCCCGATCCTGCCCGAGCACGTCTACGGCAAGGTCGACTACAAGAAGATGGCCGACGAGAAGTTCGACGGCCCGCTCGTGGGCACCGGCCCGTACACGCTCGCGGAGTGGCAGACGGGCCAGTTCGCCCGATTCGTGCGCAACCCCAACTACTGGGGCCCCAAGGCGTTCGAGGACGAGGTGGTCATCCGCTTCTTCCCCGACAACGTCGACGGCATGTTCCAGGCGCTCAAGAACGGCGAGCTGGACTACGCCCACGACGTCAACCCGGACCAGTTCAAGCAGCTCGCGACGGACCCGCTCTACAAGGCCGTCGCCGGCAAGGCCAACGGCTGGACGCAGCTCGCCTTCAACACCTACGGGACGGGCACCGGGAAGACCATCCCCGACGGCGGCCCGTCCACCAAGGCCCTGCTCGACCCGGCCTTCCGGGATGCCCTCGGCTACGCGGTCGACCGGCCCGCGCTCGTGGACCGGGTCCTCGGCGGGTTCGGCGACCCGGGCACCACGGTCGTGCCCCCGGTCCTCTCCGACTGGCATGTCGAACCCGACAGGCCCCGCACCTTCGACATCGCGCTCGCCAAGCAGAAGCTCGACGCGGCGGGCTATGTCCTCGACGGCAGCGGCAACCGCCTCGACAAGGAAGGCAAGCCGATCAAGCTCCGCCTCTACGCTCCGGACTCCGATGCCGGCTACGCGAAGTCCGCGGAGTTCATCAAGGACTGGTACGGGCAGCTCGGGATCCAGGTGTCGACCCAGGTCCTGACGAGCGCCGCCCTCGGCGAGCTCGTCCTGCCGCCCGAAGGCGACGGGACGGCCAAGTACGACATCGAGCTCTGGGGCTGGACGGGCAACCCCGACCCGAACGCGCTGCTCCAGATCTTCCGCTGCGATGCCATCGGCGGGACCTCCGACAGCCAGTACTGCAACCCGGAGTTCGACAAGCTGTACGACCTCCAGCTCACCCAGGCGGGCGCCGAGCGCAAGGCGACGCTGGCCCAGATCCAGAACCTCATCTATGACGAGGCGCCGTACGACGTCCTGTACTACGACGCCAACCTCGACGTGTACCGGACGGACCGCTTCGCGGGCTGGCAGAACATGCCCGACTCGGGCACCCCGATGTTCACCTACGGCGACCTCAATTACACGCTGCTGACCGACGCCACGCTCGCCCCGAGCCCGGCGCCGTCAGACTCGGCGTCGCCGTCGGCGTCCGGTGGTGCGAGCTCGGCACCCGCGACGCCCGCGCCGAGCGCCGACACGACCCCCGCCGCCGGTGGGGGATCCAGCAAGACCCTCCTCATCGGCGGGGCGCTCGTCCTCGTCGCCCTCGTCGTCGTCGGCGGCCTGCTGGTCAGCCGCCGTCGCTCCGCACCCGCTGGTGACGACGAGTAGCCACCAGGTGATCCCCCGCGATCACGGCACGGAGAGGGTCGCTCGCGCGGCCCTCTCCACTCGCCCCGGGATGGGCGCCGCCCGGTGAGCGCCCGCTACCTCGGGCGCAAGGTCGTCCAGGCGTTCGTCACCGTGTGCGCGATCCTCGTCCTGAACTTCCTGATGTTCCGGATGATGCCCGGATCGCCCGACCGGGTGATCAAGAACCCGAACCTGACCGAGGAGACCCGGGCGGCGCTGCGCGCCCGCTGGGGCCTCGACCAGCCGCTCGTCCCCGACCAGCTCGTCGCGTACGTCAAGGCGACCGTGACCGGCGATCTCGGCTACTCGATCTTCTACCGCGGCCAGCCGGTGACGGACGTGCTCGCCGCCTCGGTGGGGCCGACGGTCCTGCTCGTCGGGCTGGCCGAAGTGTTCGCGATCATCGGGGGGCTCGCCATCGGGGCCTACGCGGGCTGGCGACGCGGGGGCAAGGTCGACTCGATCGGCACCGGCGCCAGCCTGGTCCTCTACTCGATGCCCTACTTCGTCATCGGCATGCCGTTGATCATCGTGTTCGCCGCGGGTCTGGGCTGGTTCCCGACCTCGGGGATGACCACCCCCGGGATGTCCGACAAGCCGATCGTCGCGCAGGCCTGGGATCTCGGCTCGCACCTCGTCCTGCCGCTGGTGGCGGTGACGCTCGGCCTGCTCGGGAGCTACTCGATCCTCATGCGCTCGTCGATCATCGACACCCGGAGCGAGGACTACATCACCACCGCGCGCGCGAAGGGCCTGCGGGACGGCCGAATCCTGCGTCACCACGCGTTCCCCAACGCGCTGCTGCCGATGGTGACGCTGATCGCGATCAACCTCGGGTACGTCATCGCGGGCGCGATCACCGCCGAGATCGTGTTCAGCTGGCCGGGCCTCGGCACCCTCACGATCCACGCGCTGAGCGCCCGCGACTACCCGGTGCTGCAGGGCATCTTCCTGCTCGTCGCCGTGTCCGTGGTGATCGCCAACCTCATCGCGGACATCGTGTACGGCTATCTCGACCCGCGGGTGCGCGCATGACGCCGCTCGTGGCCCCGGACCCGCTGCCGCCGGTCGCCGCCGCGCCCGCCGGCGCGCGGCGGCGTCCCGGCCGCGCACGCACGTTCGTGGGCCAGGTCCTTGCCCGCAACGACGGCCGGATCGGGCTGCTGATCCTCATCGCCTTTGCGGTCCTCGCCGCCTTCCCCGACCTGTTCGTGGGCAGGCTCGAGACCGCGACGACCGCCACCGGCCGATCCCTCCAGCCGCCCGGCGGCGGCTACCTGTTCGGGACCGACGAGCTCGGCCGTGACGTTCTCAACATGACGGTGCACGGCGCGCGGATCTCGATGGCGATCGGGCTGATGGCGACGATGATCACCGTCGTGTTCGGGGCCCTGCTGGGGATCATCGCGGGCTACGTCGGCGGGCGGACCGACACCGTGATCATGCGCATCTCGGACTTCTTCCTCGTGCTGCCGACGATCGTCCTCGCGATCATCCTCGCGCCGGTCATCCTCGACATCGTGGGCGCCGACGCCGAGCTGTTCGGGATCCGCGCGACGATGATCGTGATCGTCGTGGTGATCGGGCTCACGAGCTGGGCGACGACCGCCCGGATCATCCGGTCCCAGGTGCTCTCGATCAAGATGCGGATGTTCGTCGATCGGGCGCGCGTCATCGGGTCGGGGCCGGGCCGGATCATGCGCCGCCACGTCCTGCCCAACGTGATCAACCTCATCGTCGCCCAGGCGGTGCTGACGTTCGCGATCGCCGTGTTCACCGAGACCACGCTCGCGTTCATCGGCCTGGGCGACCCGTTCGCCCCCTCCTGGGGCCAGATCCTCAACGCGGCGCAGAGCGCCGGCGCGCCGGGCCTCGGGGCCTGGTGGTACATCGCTCCCCCGGCGGTGTGCGTGGTCCTCGTGGTGCTCGCGTTCACCCTCGTCGGCAACGCCCTCGACGATGTGCTCAACCCGAAGTCGGGGGCCCGCCGGTGACCGTCGATCCACGCGATCCCGTGGGCAGCGCGGCCGCCGAGATCAGGGGCCGCCGCCAGTGGCCGCTGCCGAAGCTCGCCGACCCGAAGGCGCCGCTCCTCGTCGTGGACGACCTCACGGTCCGGTTCCGGATGCCGGCGGGGAGCGTCAAGGCGGTCGACGGCGTGAGCTTCCGCCTCGACGACGGCGAGGCGCTGGGGATCGCCGGCGAGTCCGGCTGCGGCAAGACGACAACGGCGCTGTCGCTCGTGCGCCTCCTTCCCGCCAACGGGCGGATCAAGTCCGGCAAGGTCGAGCTGTTCGGGATCGACCTCGTGCCCAAGACCGAGTCGCAGCTGGCGCGCTACCGGTGGCGCGAGATCTCGATCGTGTTCCAGGGCGCGATGAACGCGCTCAACCCGGTGCAGCGGATCGGCGACCAGGTCGGCGAGCCGATCGAGATCCGCCTCGGGCAGTCCCGGGAGTCGGCGCGCAAGCGGGCGGGCGAGCTGCTCGAGCTCGTGGGGATCCCGCGCAAGCGGGCAGACGCCTACCCGCACGAGCTGTCGGGCGGGATGCGCCAGCGGGCCATCATCGCGATGGCGCTTGCCTGCGATCCGGCGATCGTCATCGGCGACGAGCCAACGACCGCGCTCGACGTCATGGTCCAGGCCCAGATCCTGCAGCTGCTCGAGCAGCTGCGCCACGACCTCGGCCTGTCGCTGATGCTGATCACCCACGACCTGTCGGTCATCGCGGAGACGTGCGACCGGGTCATGGTCATGTATGCGGGCCGGGTCGCCGAGGAGGGCCCGGTGTCGCGCGTGTTCACCGCACCCCGTCATCCGTACACGCGCAAGCTGCTCTCGTCGTTCCCGAACATCCACGCCGACCGGCGGACGCTGGACGTGATCGCGGGCGCCCTGCCGGATCCGCGGAACCCGCCGCCGGGCTGCCGGTTCGCGCCCCGCTGCTCGTTCGCGATGGACGTGTGCCGCGAGGTCGTCCCGCCCGAGGTCCGGTTCGCGGACGGCGTGCGGGTTGCGTGCCACCTGTTTCCGACCGCGGACACCGCGCCGCTCGTCCAGGCGAGCGGGCCGTCCGTCCCGCTGTCCATCGGGCGGCCCGCAGACGGCGCCCATGAGGCGGCACCGGGCATGCCGGCGCCGGTCACCGGGGACCGGGCGCCGTGACCCATCCCGACGGCCACGGCGTCGTCCCCCACGACGAGGCCTTCCACGAGGCCGAGCGCGAGGCCGCGGCTGCCCACGCGGCGGCCCACGACCCCGGGCTCCAGGCGCCGCCTGCGCACCCCGCCCACGTCCACGCGCCGGGGCCCGGCGGTTCCCCCGTCGCCGCGGACGCGCCCGAGATCCTCCGCCTCACCGGGCTCGAGGTCCACTTCCCGGTCCGGGGCGGCCTGTTCGACATCCTGACGCGTCGGACGCGGGGGGTCGTGCGTGCCGTCGATGGCATCGACCTGTCGATCCGCAAGGGCGAGATCCTGGCGCTCGTCGGTGAGTCCGGGTCGGGCAAGACGACGACGGGCCGGGTTGTCGTCAAGCTCACCAGGCAGACGGGCGGCACCGTGACCGTGGACGGCAAGGACGTGTCCGCCCTGTGGGGGACGAGGGCCCTGCGCGCGTACCGCCGGCGGGTCCAGCTCATCTTCCAGGACCCGTACGAGACGCTCAACCCGAAGCACACGGTCGGCGAGTTCGTGATGGAGCCGCTGATCGTCAACAACATCGGCGTCAGACACGAGCGCATGGGGGTCGCGCTCGCCGCGCTCGACGCGGCCGGCCTCCGGCCCGCCGCCGACTACGCGTCCAGGTATCCCCACGAGCTGTCGGGCGGCCAGCGGCAGCGTGTCGTCATCGCGGGCGCCCTCGTCATGAACCCGGAGCTCGTCGTGGCGGACGAGCCGGTCTCGATGCTCGACGTCTCGATCCGGACGGAGCTGCTGCGCCTGATGCTCGACCTCAGGCGCGAGCGTGGCCTGACGTACCTGTTCATCACCCACGACCTGTCGATCGCCTGGGTCCTCGCCGACCGGATCGCGGTGATGTACCTCGGCAAGATCATGGAGATCGGCCCGGCGGAACAGGTCATCCGGACGCCCCGCAACCCGTACACCCAGGCGCTCGTGTCGGTCAGCCCGTCGCCCGATCCGCCGGCAGCGGGAGCGCGCGCCGCACGGACCATCCTCGTTGGCGAGACGCCGGACGCCGCCCACGTGCCGTCAGGGTGCCGGTTCCACCCGCGGTGTCCACTCGCCTTCGACCGGTGCACGGTCGAGGAGCCGCCGCTGTTCGAGGTGGGCGACGGCCACCAGGCCGCGTGCTGGCTCGCCGAAGCCGGCCCGCTGGACCTGCCGGTCATCGACGCGGTGCAGGCGGTGGGTGGCAGCGAGGTCGCGGCGGTCGAAGCCGGGGTCGCGGCCGACACGCCGTCCTGATCGAGCCTGTGGTCAGGCGACGAGCGGCAGCTCCACGCCTCGATCGTCGGCGGCGAACCCGAGGCGCACGTTGCAGGTCGCGCAGTCGAGCTCGTCGTCGTCCGTGTCGCAGGCGGCGGGCGTGGCGCACAGCGGGCATTCCACGAGCAGCATGGCCGGTTCCTCCGATGCGGTGCCGGGACGTCGTCCGGGCGACGGGTCCTCGATCACGTGGCGGAGCGTCGCCGTTGCCCGTGCCACCTCGTGTGTCACGGGTCGAGGCGCATTTCGCCGCCCGGCCGGAGAATGGACCCGTGACCACGCCCGCCATCGAGACCCTCGGCCTGCGCAAGGCGTACGGGAAGACCGTCGCCCTCGAGTCGCTCGACATCCGCGTCGAGCCGGGCGAGGTGTTCGGGTTTCTCGGCCCCAACGGCGCGGGCAAGACGACCGCGGTCAAGCTCCTGCTCGGGCTCACCCGGCCCAGCGCCGGCGGGGGAACGGTCCTGGGGCGACCGCTCGGCGACCTCGACACGCGGCGGCGGATCGGCTACCTCCCCGAGCTGTTCCGGTACCAGGCCTGGCTGAGCGCGCGAGAGGTGCTCGGGCTGCACGCCCGCCTCGCGGGTCTCGATGCCCTGCGTCGCCACGCGGAGGTCGAGCGCGTCCTGTCGCTCGTGGGCCTGGCGGGCCGGGGCGACGACCGGACGGGGGGCTTCAGCAAAGGGATGCAGCAGCGGCTGGGGCTGGGGGCCTCCCTGCTGGGCGACCCCGCGCTGGTGATCCTCGACGAGCCGACGTCGGCCCTCGACCCCGTCGGCCGGGACGACGTCCGGGCCATCATCCGCGAGGCGCAGGGACGCGGATCGGCCGTCCTGCTCAACTCCCACCTCCTCGGCGAGGTCGAGCGCCTGTGCGACCGGGTGGCGATCGTCAACCGCGGGCGGGTCGTGGCGGCTGGCGCGCTCACCGATCTCCTCGGCCAGGCCGCGGTGCGCATCCGCGTGACCGGCCTCACCGCGCACCACGCTGCGCTCGCCCCGTTCGGCGGGCTCGAGGACGACGGCGAGGGCTGGCTCGTCGTCCGGGGCCTGGACGAGGACCGGATCCCCGAGCTGGTGGCAGCGATCGTGGGGCTGGGCGGCCGCGTCCACGCCGTCGACCCGGGCCGGCGCAGCCTCGAGGACCTGTTCCTCGACCTCGTCCGCTCGCCGGAGGCGGCCGCATGAGCCCGCGGCTCGTGCTGGTCATCGCCGCGCTGACGCTGCGCGAGATCGTCCGCCGGCGGGTCGTGTGGGTCCTCGCCGGGCTGGCGGTCGCGAGCGTCGTGCTCGTCGGGTGGGGAACCGAGCGACTGGTGTCCATCGCCCGCGAGGAGGGCGTCGAGGCGCTCCAGATCCGGATCGGCGTGAGCCAGGTCCTGATCCTTATCGCGTTCATGTTCAGCTTCGTGCTCGCGATGTCGGCCGCGTTCCTGGCGGCGCCCGCGATCGCGTCGGACGTCGAGACGGGGACCGTGCACGCGATGCTCGCGCGTCCGATGCGGCGCGCCGAGCTCGTCGTCGGACGCTGGCTCGGGCTGTCGATCGTCGTCGCGCTGTACGCGGCGCTCGCGGGGCTGCTGGCGATCGCGGTCGTGGGCCTCGTGAGCGGTCACGTCCCGCCCGAGCCGCTCGTCGCCATCGGGTTCCTCGCGTTCGAGGCGATCACCATCCTGACGCTCGCCCTCGCGCTGGGGACGCGGCTGCCCGCCATGGCCGCGGGCGCCGTGACGGTCGTGCTGTTCGGGCTGGGCTGGTTCGCGGGCGTGCTCGGCAACGTCGCGGTCGCCTTCGACGCGACGGCCCTCAAGGGGGCGTCGGAGTGGCTGCGGATCCTGCTGCCGACGGACGGCCTGTGGCGCGGCGTGATCTACGGGCTGGAGCCGCCGGCCGTGCTCCTGCTCGCCGCCGGCACCCGTGCGAGCGCACTCGCCGCGAACCCGTTCTACGCGGGCGAGCCGCCGCCGCTCGCGTTCGTCGGCTGGAGCGCCGTGTGGGTCCTGCTGGTGCTGGCGGGCGGGATCGCCCTGTTCCGCCGCCGCGAGCTGTAGCCGGCTACGAGCCCGCGATCGGCCTGGTGTCGAACAGGTTGCTCCGGATCGGGAGCGTCCCGGCCGGGCGGTACGTGTTGTACACGGAGCGGAACACGTCGGCCGACACGGTCTTCGAGCCCGCGGACCCGTAGAGCGTCACGCGGTACAGGCGCCCCGAGACCCCGCGCTTCCTGAGGTCGAGCTTCGTCAGGTCGCCGACGCTGGTGCGTGTGTCGTGCCGGAACACCGTGCTCAGCTGGCTCCTCGTGAGCGTGCTCGACTGCCACGCGTAGACGGGCGCAGCGGCGTCGAATGCCGTGCCGTCCGCCCGCCGGTCGGGGATGCCGCGCAGGTACGGGACCGCGGTGCCGACGCCGCCGCTCGAGGACACGAACACGTACTCGTTGTTCTCGGTCGCGCCACCGCCGGTCGAGAAGAAGAACGCGTTCACGACGGCCCCGCCGTACGTGATGATCTGCCCGGGGAAGGCGGCGATGAGCGTGTTGGTCGTCGTCGTCTCGGCTTCGCTGCCGCGGTAGACCTGGGAGCGGGTGTCGTCGTACAGGTCATACGAGCCGCTCGTGGGGTGGAGCCGGCGAACCGCGTAGCTCCGGGCCGCGATCGTCTGCGCCTTGAGCGCCTCCGTCGGCCAGCCGGACGACATCTCGACGGGGACGACGCCGCGCAGGTAGAGGTCGAGCGGCACGTGATTGACCACGTTGAGGGAGCTCGCGCCCAGGAACAGCTTGAGCACCCCGCGATACGTGTCGTACGAGGAGGGCTTCGACACGAGCTGGAGGCGCGACCGCCCGGTCGCGCCGCGGATCACGAGCTGGTTGCTCTTCAGGCCGTCGTACAGGACGGTGGCGTCCGAGGCGATCACGCGCACGTGCCATGTCGTCGTCGTGACGCCGTCGATGCTCTGCCTGGTCCGCCACAGGTTGAGGCTCGCGTTCGCGGGGAACGTCGTCGCGATGCCGTCGATGGTCCACGGCGTGACACGGCCACGGACGACGAGCGGTGCGGTCGACGCCGCGGGGTACCCCGCCATGAGCAGGACCCGCGTGTTCCGGGTCGGGCTGACGGTCGCGGGGGACGACCCCTTGAAGTACGCGGAGAGGATCTGGGCGGCTGTCTGCCCCGCCTGGGCCCGGCCCCTGGCCCCGTACTGGTTCATGCCCACGCCATGGCCGTAGCCACGACCGTAGAACGTCACGCTGGTGGCGAGGGTCGTGGTCGAGGTCGGCCATGACATCACCGGCCATGTGCCGCTCGCGACCGGTGTGGGCGACGGCGACGGGGAGGCCGTGGGCGACGCGGTCGGTGACGCCGTCGGGCTCGGAGGGGCTGATGCCGACGGCGAGCCGCTGGGAGACGCGGACGCCGAGGCAGACGGGCTGCCCGATGCCGGGTCGGAGGCCTGGGCGGATCCCGACGCGGACGGATCCCCGGACGCCGCGATCGACGCGTCGGTCGCGAAGCTCGCCTCCGGGTCGACCGCTGCGACGGGCAGCGCGACGGCGCCGGCCACGAGCATGGCGAACAGGGCGCCGACGAGCGGTCGGGCCCGATGCCCGGGCGGCGACGGGCGCAGCTGTCTCGTGGGTCGCATGGCACGACCGTACGCACGTGATCGGGCGCGGGCCATGGCCCTGGGGGACTAGGACCGCCGCGGCGGTGGTACCAGGGACGGGTCCGGTGCGGTACGGTGCGGTGCGTGACGCGGATCTACCTCGGCCACGGCGCTTCCGGCACTGCGGCGACCATGCAGCCCTGGGTCGACGGGCTCCGGGAGCGCGGGTTCGATGCCCACGCCGTGGACCTGCCCAGGCGTCGGGCGGAGGACGCCGTGGCGGCGTTCGAGGCCCAGGTCCCGGACGAGGCCGACGTCGTCATCGGCGGGCACTCGTTCGGCGGGCGGGTCGCCTCGCTCGCGGTGGCGGGTGTTCGCGCCGCGGGTGCTCGCCCGCGCGCCAACCCGTACACGGGCCTCGTCTGCCTGTCCTACCCGCTCCACCGGCCGGGTGCCCCGGAGACGGCCGACGCGCGCATCGCGCACTGGCCGGCCATCACGGTCCCGGTCCTCCTGCTGTCGGGAAGATCCGACCCGTTTGCCCGGATCGATCTCCTCGAGGGAGCGATGCCGAGGCTTGGCCGCGGCCGCCTCGTGACGTATCCGAGGCTCGGGCACACGCTCAGGGCCGTGCAGGCGGACGCGCTCGACACGATCGCCGGGTTCCTCGCCGGTCTCGCCGCCGGCTGAGGGCGCCGGTCAGCGGAACAGGCGGCGCTTCCTCGCGCTCGACTCCGGCTCGGCGCTCTTCGGCCGGATCGCGGCGAGCAGGCGGTCGATCTCTTCGCGATACGGGGCGCCCTCCTTGCGGCCGTGGAGCCAGACGAGGTAGCCCGGGTCGATCCGGGCGATCTCGCCCAGCGACCAGCCGATGTGGCGTCCGAACGGCAGGACGGTGCCGCGCGGGTTGCCGGGCGGCGGGCCGGCGGCCCCTTCCCCGGCCGGGCCGCGACGCCATGCCGGGCCGGCTGGCCGGGCCGACGCGCGCGGAGGCCCCGGGCTGGGCGCGGTCGGCGGCCGCGGGGAGGCGCGACGCGGGGGACTCGCGCTGGCGCTCCCCGTCGGCGGCATCGCCCGCCTGGCGACCTGTGGCGTGATGCCGTGGGCGCGGTCCCAGGCGGCCCGCTTCGCGGGATCGCGGAGCACGCCCCACGCGGTGTTGATCTCGGCCATCCGCTGCTCGGCATCCCGCTGCACGGACACGTCCGGGTGGTGGCGGCGCGCCTGCGTCCGGTATGCCGCGGTGACCTCCTCCGGAGACGCTGACGAGGCGATCCCCAGGACCGCGTACGGGTCCCGTTCCTCCGTCACCGGGCCGCAGCCACGATTCGAGAAGGCCCGGCAGGGACGACGGCGATGGACACGCCCCCGATGATACGGGCCCGATACGTGGCGGATAAGGCCCTGCGCCTACCATGCCCCAGATGAACGCCATCGCCGCGTCCAGGGAGCCGGACGCCCGCACCCGCTGCGCCTGGGGCGACACGCCTGACGCCGCCTACCGCGCCTACCACGACGAGGAGTGGGGCGTCCCGGTGCGGGACGAGCGCCACTTGTTCGAGCTGCTCGTCCTCGAGGGCGCGCAGGCGGGGCTCTCGTGGTCGACGATCCTCCACAAGCGGGAGGGGTACCGGCGCGCATTCGCGGAGTTCGACGTGCCGCGGATCGCGGCGTTCGGCGCGGACGACACCACCCGCCTGCTGGCGGACGCGGGCATCGTCCGCAACCGGGCGAAGGTCGCCGCGGCCATCGGGAACGCCCGCGCCACGCTGGCGCTCCACGACGCGGGCACGACGCTCGTGGACCACCTGTGGTCGTTCACCGGGGGTCGGCCGCGGCGCAACGGCTGGACGTCGCTCGCGGAGATCCCTCCGGAGACCGAGGAGTCACGCGCGATGAGCGCGGATCTCCGGAAGCGGGGCTTCCGGTTCGTCGGGCCGACGATCTGCTACGCCTTGATGCAATCGGCCGGGCTCGTGAACGACCACGTCGTGTCGTGCTTCCGCTACGGCGAGATCGGCTGACGACGGATCAGCGCGAGGCGCGCCACGCATCGCGCAGCCTGATCCGGCCGCCCGTGTGGAGGACCGCCCCGGAGTAGATCCGCGCACCCACCACGAACAGGAACCAGATCGACGCCACCATGAGGGCGATGCTGACCGCGATCTCCCACGGCTCGATGGCCCCGAGCGCGGTGCGCAGCGGTACGACCATCGGGGCGGCGGGCGGGATGAACGTCATCACGTGGGCGAGGATCCCGTTCGGGTCGCCGGTCACGACGAGGATCGACAGGATGTAGGCCGTGGTCGCGGTGAGCGTCACCGGCATCGAGGCGATCGACGCCTCCTCGGGCCGGGACGCGAGGGCGCCCAGGAACCCCATCGTCGTGGCGTAGAACGCGAACCCGAGGATGAACCAGGTCAGCAGCTGGACCACGGCGCCGATCGTCGTCGTGGGCAGCACCAGCCGGCCCAGCAGCTGCGAGAGCCCGAGGCCCACCGCCACGAGGACCACCAGCTGGGCCAGCGCGAGGAGCCCGATCCCCAGCACCTTGCCCATCAGCAGGTCGCGCGGCCGGACCGTCGACAGCACGACCTCCACGACCCGGCTCTGCTTCTCCTCGACGACGCCGGTGAGCACCCACGAGCCGTAGGAGAAGATCCCGATGAACATCAGGATGATCCCCGCGTTCGCGAAGATGAGCGCGGTGGCGTCCTCGGCCGTCGGCGGCTCGAGGGCGCTGACCTCGGGCACCTCCGAGGCCGCAGGCCCGGCTCGCAGCGCGATGACCGCCTGGTTGACCACGGCCTGGAGCGACGCCGGTGCGCGCTCGAGGACGAGCAGCTCGCCGGCGGTCGAGAGGTCCCCCGGGACCTCGAGCGCCGCGTCGATCGACCCATGGCGAAGCGCAGCATCGGCGGCAGCCCGGTCCGCGACCGCACTCAGCGACAGCTGCAGGTCGTAGGCGTCCGCGGTCGCCGTGAGCGACGGCACCAGGCCCGACGGCGCCTGCCCGACGACGGCGAGCGAGGTCCGGGTCGCCTCGCCGATGAGCATCGACGGGACGACGAAGCCCACGACCATGAGGATCACGGTGAACGCGAGCGACAGCGCGTATCCCCGGCTGCGCCCACGCTCGACGATCTCCCGTCCGGCGACGAGGCGGATCGCGCGCCACCGGCTCACCGGCTCGTCCCGCCGGTCGCGGCATCCGTCGCGGCGCCCGTATCCATCGGCTGCGGCGCGTTAACCGCCTCCATGAACAGCTCGGACAGCCTGGGCGGCTCGTAGCTGAAGCGCCGGACGATGCCGGCCGCGCGCGCCGCCGCGAGCAGCGCGTCGAGGTCGGCGCGCTCGTCGACGAGGAGCTTGACCCGGTCGCCGTCCCGCTCGAGGACCGTGTTCCCGTCGAGATCGTCGGTCCACCTGCCGCCCGAGCCGGCGACCTCCACCTCGAGATGCCGTCGCCCCGACCGGGCCTTGAGCTCCTCGATCGCGCCCTCCGCGACGACCCGTCCGCGGCTGATGATCACGACGTCCTCGCAGACCTCCTCCACGAGGTCCAGCTGGTGCGACGAGAACACGACGCCGACGCCCGCCCGGGCGCGCTCGCGGAGGACCCCGGCCATCGTCGCGATGCCGATCGGGTCGAGGCCGCTGAACGGCTCGTCGAGCACCAGCAGCTCGGGGTCGTGGACAAGGGCGGTGGCCAGCTGGACCCGCTGCTGGTTCCCGTGCGACAGGTCCTCGAGCTTGGACTTCGCGCGGTCCGCGAGCCCGAACCGCTCGAGCCACTCACCGGCCTTCGTGCGCGCGACGCCGCGCGACAGGCCGTGGTGCTGGCCGAAGTACGAGAGCTGCTCCGCGACCCGCATCCGCGGGTAGAGCCCCCGCTGCTCGGGCATGTAGCCGAAGCGCAGCCGGACGCGCGGATCGATCGGCGCCCCGTCCCAGCGGACGCTGCCACCGTCCGGGGTCGCGAGCCCGAACACGCAGCGCATCGTCGTCGTCTTGCCCGCGCCGTTGGGCCCCAGGAAACCGACAAGCCGGCCGCGCCGAGCGGTGAACGTCGCGCCGTCGAGCGCGCGGACGGCGCCGTAGCGCTTGGTGAGCTGGGCGATCTCGAGCATCGGGTCCCCGGGCGGCTGGGCGAGCCCGAAGCGTAGCGGACGCGGATGCGCCCCGGCCACCGCGATGGGTGGCCGGGGCGCGAGGGACGCGGTGCGGGGGTCGCCGCTACTTCGCGGTGATGGTCCCCTGCATGTCCGGGTGCACGTCACACCGGAAGAAGTACGTCCCGGCGGCGAGGGCGGGAACCTCCGCGACCTTGGTCGCGCCGCTGAAGATCTCGCCCCGGAACACGTTGGTCGAGGCCGAGGAGTCGGTGTAGATGGCGACGTTGTGGGGCGCGCCGTCGTTGTTGGTGAACGTGAGCTCGAAGGCCTTGCCGGCCGGGACCTGGACGTTCCTGGTGACGAACTGCATGTCCTTCGCCACGATCGTCGGGGCGTTCGGGTCGGCGGGAGCGGGCGGGACGGCGCTCGCCCCGCTGTCGGCGTTGGTGGTGCTGCACGCGGCGGCCGCGAGCGCGACGGTCGCGAGGGCGAGGGTGACGAGGAGGCGCTTCACGGGTCGGGTACCTCGGGGGTCGGATCGGAGGAGGAGGAGGAGAGGATCGAGGCGACTGCCGCGGCGCCGGGAGCGGCCGGCGCCGGGGCGGGAGTGTTCAGGCGGACGCGGCGCCCTCGGCCGGGCGGAGGCCGACCCTGGCGAGCCCCGCCTTGACCTCGCGCTTCACGACCTTGACGGGGTTGCCATCGGCGCGCAGGAAGTCGACGACGAGCAGGAAGATCAGCGCGACCTCGATGCCCTTGGCGATGTACGCGGTCGAGTAGTACGGGCCCTGGATGGCCCACATGAGGATCGCGGTGGCCGCGTAGCCCATGAGCCCGAGGCGGACGACCCAGCGGAAGCGGATCGCGAGCGAGATCGGGACGATCATCGCGATCGCGGCGACCGCGTAGCCCGTGGCGTTGAGGGTGAACAGCAGCCCGCCGAGGGTGCTGTGGATGTACGCCGTGCCCAGGGTGAGGGCGACGATGCCGAAGCGGAGCGCGACGCCGGCGACGGTCAGGTCGCGGTCGGTGGTGTCGTTCACGGGTTGGGACCTCCGGGGTGACGTGGGGTGGTGACGTGCGGGTGGCCGGCTGCCTGCCTGCCTTGGCGATCCCGGCGGTGCTGCCGGCGATGAACGGACTGTGCGGCTGCCGCGGGGTCGAACGCCCCGGACGCGCATCGCCGGTCGCCGACCACGATGGACGCCATCGGCGCGCCCACGCGTGCCGGGTCCGCGGTCGACATCCGACGATCGTCGTGGCGCGACGGATGACGTACGCCCGAACCGTGACCGGCGTTTAGACTCGACCGCGTCGTGGCGTCCGCTCGAACCCGCTCCAAGGCCCCCAAGCCCGCCGTGCCCGCCGTGCCCGCCGAGGTGCGCCTGGTCGAGGACGGCGTGCACCCGCACGCCCGTGGCGGCGATGTCGACGCGCTCCTCCAGGGCGCGGCCGAGGAGGCCGCGCGGCTGCTCGGCGCCGACGGCGCCTTCCTGTACCTCATCGAGCCGGCGACCCAGCTCCTCCGGTTCACGCACTCGGCCGGCATCTCCGAGCTGGCGCCCGACCACCGGCTGCGGACCCTCGGACTGCCCATCGGGGTCGGGATGTTCGGCAAGGCCGTCGCGGACCGGCGTGTAGTGGTGACGGGGGACTACGTCGCCGACACCCGGTTCGTCCACGCGGAGGCGACGGACAGCTTCGTCGACGAGATCGAGATCCGGTCGATGGTCGTGGCGCCGCTGTCCGCGGGCGACGAGGTCTTCGGGGCGCTCGGCACCTTCTCGCGCACCGCCGACGCGTTCACCGCGCCCCAGATCGCGCTCGTCCGCGCGCTCTCCGACCATGCCGCCTTCGCGATGGCCAACGCCCGTCTGATCGAGGAGCTCGATCGGTCGCGCGGTGCGATCGAGCGCCAGGCGACGATCGAGCGCTCGCTGCGCGAGCTGGGCACGCGGATCTCGGGCGCACGCGACCCGGAGGCCGTCGTCCAGCACACGATCGACGAGGCGCTCCGGCTCCTCGACGGCGACGGGGCCCGGATCGACATCGTGGACCCCGAGGCGCGACAGCTGCGCGGCCTGTACTCGTCGGGCGAGGAGCAGATCCTCGAGACGGAGTGGCCCCGCGACCCGAACGACACGCTCGAGGTCGGTGCGTCGGGCCGAGCGGTGGTGACCGGCCAGACGTACATCAGCCGCGACTACCTCAGCGACGAGAGCCTCGTCCACCGCCACGGGCCGGACACGTATGTCCGCACGAAGGGCATCCACGGCGTGATCGCGACGCCGCTGCTGGGTGACCAGGGCCCGTTCGGCGCGATCACGGTGTGGTCCACGAGGGAGGACGCGTTCGGGCAGGACGACGCCGCGCTGCTCGAGACGATCGCCGGGCAGTCGGCCGTGGCGCTCGGCCGCGCGCGCCTCATCCAGGAGCTCGGGACGTCACGCGAGACCCTCGCCCGCCGGGCCGAGGAGGAGCGCGCGCTGCGCGAGATCGCGTCCCGCCTCGGTGCCATGGGCGACGACCCGGCCGACATCCTCAACCGCATCGTCCACGAGACGGCCCGCCTGCTCGGCGGGGAGCGGGCCAGGCTCGACCTGCTCGAGCCCCTGTCCGGCTCGATCCTGTGGACCTACCCGCCGGCGACCCCGTTCAACGACCGCATCGTCGTCGAGGAGGTCGTGGGCGACGGGCCGGGCGCACCGCCGACGGGCCTCGCGGGGCTCGCGATCCGGGAGGGTCGCCCGGTCGTCTCGGGCGACTACATGCGCGACACGCGGTTCCGCCACTACCCCGAGGGTGACGAGGGCGTGACGTCCGTCGGGCTGCACTCGATCGTGGCGGCGCCGGTCATCGGGGAGGAGGGCCTGCTGGGCGTGCTCCAGGCGGGCCACCGGGCGCGCGACGCGTTCGGTGAGGACGCGACGCGGCTGATCGCGGCGCTCGCGACCCAGGCCGCCATCGCGATCACCAACGCGCGGCTCGTGGACCGTCTCGCCTCGTCGCAGGCCGCCCTGGGGCGGACCGCCGAGGCCGAGCGCGCGCTGCGCGAGATCGCCCGGCGGATGATGACCATCCAGGATCCGGCCGAGCTCCTCCAGGACGTCGTGGACGAGGCCGCCCGGCTCCTGGGGTCGAGCGGCGCCGTGATCGACCTCCTCGACCCCGCGACGGGGGAGGTCCGGTGGGCGTACGACGCGGGCCTCGACGACGCGACCCGCCGCGGCTCCCAGGAGCGCATGGCTGCCAACGACGGCGTGTTCCTGGCGATCCGCGAGCGGCGCGTGATCGTGACCGACGACTACGCGGCGGACCCGCGGTTCGCCGACGGGCCGGCCATCGCGGACTTCTTCGCCCGGCACCGGGTGCGCTCGATGGCGTTCGCCCCGCTGATCGGCGAGTCCGTGGTCCTGGGCACGCTCGCCGTGCACGCGCCGGAGGTCGGCCGGTTCGGGGCGGAGGAGGCATCGACGCTCGGCGCGCTCGCCGACCTCGCGACCATCGCGATCCACAACGCGGAGCTCATCCGCGAGCTCGGCCGGTCACGGGAGGAGACGGCGCGACGCGCCGAGACGGAACGGACGCTGCGTGAGATCGCTGCCCGGGTCACCGCCATCCGCGACCCGGACACCATCCTCGGCCTCATCGTCGACGAGACCCGTCGCGTCCTCGGCTCGGACGGCGCCCACCTCACCCGGATGAGCGAGGACCGCACCTTCGTGCGCCCGGTGGTCATCGCGGGCGGCATGGACGACGGCACGCGCGACTGGCTGCGGATCCAGGAGTTCCCGCTCGACGGGGGGATCAACGGCCTCGCGGCCGGGCAGGGGCGGATCGTCTGGACGCCCAACTACGCCACCGACCCCCGCATCCCGCGTGACGAGGACGACCTCGAGGTCGCGGAACGGATGGGCCTCGGGGCGATGGCCGCGGCCCCGCTCCATGCGCCGGGCGGCGAGGTCATCGGGACGCTCGCGATCAGCTACCGCCGGCCGGGCCCGATCTCGCAGGACCGGCTCACGATGCTCCAGGCCCTCGCGGACCACGCGGCGATCGCGCTCTCGAACTCGGACCTGCTCGCGCGGCTCGAGACGTCCGAGGCGAGCTTCCGCGGTCTCGTCCAGGCCACGCCCGACGTGATCTGGCGCAACGACGCCGAGGGCCGGTTCACGTTCATGGCCGAGGGCGCCGAGCAGCTGTTCGGCTGGCGCGCCGAGGAGATGGTCGGGCGCCACTTCGCCGAGATCGTCGCGCCCGACTCGTACGCCGACGCGGGCGATGCGTGGGCCCGCCTCGCGTCCACGCCCGATGCCATCTGGCGGCTCCGCTTCGTCCTCGTGCGCAAGGACGGCACGACGTTCCCCGCCGAGGTGTCGGCCGTGACCTCGTTCGAGGGCGACGAGTTCCGCGGCGCGCAGGGCACGCTGCGCGACATCAGCGAGCGCGAACGACTCGAGCGCGACCTGAGGGCAAGCGAGGAGCGCTACCGCGGTCTCGTCCAGAGCTCGCCCGACCTCATCTTCGAGATGGACGGGGCCGGCGTCTACACCTTCTACTCGGACCGCACCGAGGAGGTCATCGGCTGGTCGCCCGCCGAGATGATCGGCCGCCCGTTCACCGACTTCATCGACATGGCGGCGTTCCCGCAGGCCCGGGAGCGGCTGGCCGCGATCGCCGCCAATCCCGGCCGGCCGTCCACGGACCGGCTGCTCATCCGGCACAAGTCGAACGGGCGCAAGATCCCGTTCGAGGTCAGCGTCGTCGGACAGGTCGACGAGACGGGACGGCTTCAGGCGATCCGTGGCGTGGCCCGCGACATCAGCGAGCGCGAGCGGCTCGAGAACCAGCTCCGCGCGTCCGAGGAGCGCTACCGGTTCCTCGTCGAGAACGCACCGGACATCGTGTTCTCGGCCGACGCGGAGACGCGCTTCCTGTTCATCTCCGACACGATCGAGGTGCTCACGGGGTTCACCCCGGCCGAGCTCATCGGGGAGACGTTCGAGAAGATCGTCACGCCCGAGACGATCCACGTCGCGGTCGAGCGCTGGAGCGTCGTGGCGGCGGATCCGTCGGTGTCGCAGGTGCTGCGCCTGGAGCTGCGCCACAAGGACGGCGGGTCGGTGCCGGTGGAGATCCACTCCGTCGGCCAGCTCGACGGCCAGGGCGCGTTCGCCGGCGTGCACGGGTCGGCGCGGGACATCAGCGAGCGCGAGCGCCTCGAGGCCGAGCTGCGGGACTCCGAGGAGCGCTATCGCTCGGTGATCCAGTCCTCGCCCGACCTCATCTGGGCGACGAACAAGGCGGGCCAGTACGTGTTCGTCTCGGATCGCGTGCGCGACCTCCTCGGCTGGGAGCCGGACGACGTCCTGGGCCACCCGTTCCGGGAGTTCATCGACGAGCAGTCGGTCCAGATGACCAACGACGAGTGGGCGCGCCTCGCCCAGGAGCCCGGGCGGACGCAGACCCACCGGCTGGACATCCGGCACCGGGACGGGTCGCTGCGGCCGTTCGAGGTGTCGTCGGTCGCCGTGGTCCGCGAGGGCGAGGTCGAGAACGTCTACGGCATCGCGCGCGACGTCGCCGAGCGGGAGCGCCTCGAGCGCGAGCTGCGCGAGAGCGAGGAACGCTACCGGTTCCTCGTCGAGAACTCCCCCGACGTCATCTACGCGACCGATGCCGAGGGCGTGATCACCTACTTCTCGGAATCGGTCGAGCGGTCGCTCGGCTGGGTCCCCCAGGAGGTCATCGGCCGCCACTTCCGGGACATCGTTCGGACCTCGACGCCGGGCAACCCCGGCCGACGGTTCATGGAGATGGCCGCGGGCCAGCCCGACCTCACGACCCGCATGGAGCTGCTGGGCAAGGACGGTGTCTACCGGCCGTTCGAGGTGACCGCCGCCGCGATGCGCATCGACGGCGTGTTCACGGGCGTCCACGGGTCGGCGCGCGACATCCGGGAGCGGGAGCGCCTCGAGCGTGAGCTGCGCGACTCCGAGGAACGCTACCGCTACCTCGTCCAGTCGTCGCCCGACCTGGTGTGGATGACCGACGCCGACGGGCAGTTCACGTTCGTCTCCGACCAGGCGGAGCAGATCCTCGGCTGGGAGCCCCACGAGCTGCTGGGGCGGTCGTTCGCCGACCTCGCCCCGGACGAGGGACGTCGAGGCGCGATCGCGCGCTTCCGCTGGCTCCAGCGCCGCCCGACGGAGGCGCACCGGTCCCGGCTCAACGTCCGCGCCCGCGACGGCCGCGAGCTGGCGATGGAGGTGACGGGCATCGGGATGGTGGGGGACGGGCAGTTCCTCGGCGCCCACGGGGCGGCCCGCGACGTCTCCGACCGGGAGAAGCTGGAGCGCGGCCTGCGGCGCCAGGCGGCCGAGCTCGCCTCATCCGAGGAGCGGGCGCATCTCGCCCGCGAGCTCCACGACTCGGTGACCCAGGCGCTGTTCTCGATGACGCTCCTGTCGCGGTCCATCGAGCTGCTGCTGGACAAGGATCCTGCCCAGGTGCCGGAGAAGCTCGCGTCGCTGCGCGAGCTCCAGCGCGACGCCCTCGCCGAGATGCGCGCGCTGATCTTCGAGCTCCGCCCGGGCAACATCGAGGAGCACGGCCTCATCCAGGCGCTGCGCACCCACTCCGCCTCGCTGTCGGGGCGGATCGGGCTGCCGGTCGTCGTGGAGGCCGACCTCGGGGAGCGGCCATCGCTCGACGTCGAGGAGACGCTCTACCGCATCGCACAGGAGGCGCTGCACAACGTCGTCAAGCACGCCGGCGCGCGCCAGGTCCGCCTCGAGGTCGACCGCGTGGCGGAAGGCGTCCGCCTGCAGGTCATCGATGACGGGCGTGGCTTCGATCCCGCCGCCGTCCCGGACGGCCACCTGGGGCTCACCGGGATGCGCTCGCGTGCGGAGCGGATCGGCGGCCGGCTCACCGTGACGACGGCGCACGGTGCCGGCACGACGATCGAGGTCGTGGTCCCGGAGACCGTCCCCGAGCACCTCGCCCGCGTGCGCGAGGATGAGCTCGCCTGAGGAGCGCTCCGCCCGATGCGACGGACGTCGCACGCCGCCTACGTCAATTGCTCGACGGCAACCCCCGGCCAACGTCCCTGACCCGCCCGCGCGACCTCGGGCACGATCGGGGCATGTCTGCCGTACCGGAGCCCACGAATGCCGCCGACCTCGTCGGCACGCACGGCGCGCTCCGGATCCTCGTGGTCGATGCCGACGACCGCACGCGCGAGAGCATCGTGGGGATCCTCGGCATCCGTCATCGGTTCGACGTCGTCGGCTCCGCCGGGCACGTCGCCGAGGCCCTGGCCATCGGCCGGGAGCACCGTCCGGACGTCGTGGTCCTCGACCCGCGGCTGCCCGAAGTCACCGATGGCATGGCGCTCATCCGGCGCCTCCGCGCGATGGACCCGGACATCGCCATCCTCGCGGTCGGCTGGTCGCCCGACCTGGAGCACCGATCCCTTGACGCCGGGGCCGACGGCTTCGTCCGCAAGACGTTCAAGCCCGGCGATCTCGCCAACGCGATCGCGCGCTGCATGGACCGCCGGGTGGCCGATGCCGCCGACGACATCGCGCTCGCCGCGGCCGGCATCGCCCGGATCAAGGGACAGCCGGGCCTCGTCACGATGACCGACCCGCTGCCCCTCGCCGGCCCGGATTCCACCTCGCAGCCCGTCGACGACACCCCCGCAACCGCGTCCAGCGCGCCCTCCCCCAGGCCCGTTCCCACCCGCGGAGCGGGCCTGATCCTGTAGTAGACTGCCGAATGCCGACTGCCCCCGCGACCACGGTCGCCACGCTTCCCGGAGACCCCATGACGGACGACGTCCAGCGGATCCGCGTGCTCCTCGTCGACGATCACGCCGTGGTCCGGATGGGACTCCGTGCCTTCTTCGACCTCCAGCCGGACATCGAGGTCGTGGGCGAGGCCTCGGACGGCTCCGAGGGCGTGGCGATGACCCGCCGCCTGACCCCGGACGTCGTCCTGATGGACCTGCTCATGCCCAACATGGACGGTGTGACCGCGATCGGCCGGATCAAGGCCGAGCTCCCCGAGACGGAGATCGTCACGATGACGAGCTTCATCGAGGAGGAGAAGGTCACCGCGGCGCTCGAGGCCGGCGCCTCGGGCTACGTGCTCAAGGACGCCGAGGCGGAGGAGGTCGCCCAGGCGATCCGCGCGGCGTTCGCGGGCGAGGTCCACCTCGACCCGCAGGTCGCGCGGCTGCTCGCCCAGCGGATGCGCGCGAAGAAGGAGCCCGAGCCGGTCGAGCCCCTGACGGACCGCGAGAAGGACGTCATGCGCCTCCTGGGCCAGGGCATGTCCAACAAGGAGATCGGCGCGGCGCTGTTCATCACCGAGCGCACCGCGCGCACGTACGTGTCGAACATCCTGGGCAAGCTCGGCCTCGCGTCGCGAACGCAGGCCGCGCTGTGGGCCGTCGAGCACAAACTGGCCGAGCCTCGCGGCTGATCCGGCGCCGCGTCATCTGACGTAGCCCCCTCACGTCGTTCATCGCACCCTGTTGGCCATCTCCGTCCGTCTCCGCGCGCGCGCCACGCAGCGATGGTCTCCTCACCGGAACGAACCTACCGGGCCGGGGAAAGGAGACCACAGAGATGTACGGCACGCACCAGGACCTGCGAATGGTCCTCCGCCAGCAGGAAGCGCTCCGCCGCGAAGCGGCAGCGAATCGCCTGGCAGCGCGGATCAACAGGCACGAGAACCGCAAGGCCGACGCGCGCCGCGTCTTCGGCCTCCGCCTCTCCTTCGCCTGACCCCGACCGGCGGTCCACGTGGACCGCCGGTCTTGGCGTCCCCCTCCATTCACCCCGATCGGCCCGTGAGGTCGATGGCCGCGCCCCCCTACGATGGGCGCCTGCCATGGAGGGACGCATGACCACCCCCGACGACTCCGCCACGGCGCCCGTCGACCTGGCGCCACCCGCGCCGCCTCCCGCACCCGGCGCTGCGCCGACCGCCACGGACGCACGAGCCTGGGCCGCCCCGCCGCCGTCCACGGGTGGCGCACCGGCCGCGACGTCCGACCCGGCGCCCGCGGCCGCCCCCTGGGACGCGGCACGCGAGGCGCGACGCGACAACCAGCCCGCGCTCGTGTTCGGCGTCCTGCTGCTCGTCATCGGCGGCATCCTGCTCGTCACGCGCGTCGCCGACATCGCGCTCGGCGCGGACGCGTGGCCGCTCTGGATCGTGGTGCCCGGGCTCGCGATGCTCATCGCCTCGTTCGCCATCCCGCCACGCGGTGGTCTTGGCCTCGCCATCCCGGGTGCCATCGTCACCACCGTCGGGCTGATCCTGTGGGCGCAGCAGACCTACGACGCCTACGGCACGTGGGCGTACGCGTGGGCGCTCGTGGCACCGACCGCACCCGGCGTGGGCACGTTGCTCTACGGGGCGGTGCGAGGCGACGGCGAGCTCGTCCGGGACGGGCTGCGCATGACGGCCATCGGTCTGGCGCTGTTCGCCGTGTTCGCCCTGTTCTTCGAGGGCGTGCTCGGCCTGTCCGGCACGCCGGTCGCGAACCTCGACCAGGTGCTGCCGTACGCGGTCATCGGCCTGGGGCTGCTGTTCGTCGGGCTCTCGATGTTCGGCGGCAGCGGCCGCGAGCGCCGTGAGCGACGACGCGAGCGACGCGCCCGCTGATCCGGGGCGGCCGGGCGTCGAGCGGCAGCCTCAGGAGATCTCGAGCACCGCGTAGCGGATCTCGCCGCCCGGGGTGACGATCGTCACGATGTCGCCCACCTTGCGGCCCATGAGGGCCGCACCGACGGGTGACGCGGACGAGATCCGTCCCTCGCGGGAGTTCGCCTCGGCGGACGAGACGACCTGCATCGTCGTCTCCTCGCCGTCCACCTCGACGCGGACGTGCGAGCCCAGCTCGACGAGGGCGCCACGCTCCGTGGGCGCGACGACGACCGCGATCTTGAGCTTCGCCTCGAGCTGCTTGATCCGCCCCTCGAGGAAGCCCTGCTCCTCGCGTGCGGCGTGGTACTCGGCATTCTCCTTGAGGTCGCCATGTTCGCGGGCTGTCGCGATCCGTCTGATGACGCCGGGCCGCTGCGCGAACAGCTCCGCGTGCTCCGCCTCGAGCCGGGCGAGGCCCTCGGGCGAGAGGTAGACCGGCTCGTGGACCTTGCGCGGCGAGCCCTGGGCAGCGAACGCGGCCGCGGACGCGATCCGGCCCGTGCCTCGGCCCGGCGCAGGCCGTCGGGCGCGCTTCGCCTCGTCGCGGGCACCGTCGGCCTCGGCGGGCGGCAGCTGGACGATCCTGGTGACCGGCGGCGGCTCGGGGACCTTGACCTCGGGCAGGAGCGGGTTCGCGATCCCGGTCGGCTTGCGGACGCCCGATGGAGAGCGCAGCACGGCCCACGGGAGCACGATCGACGGGTCGGGGAGGGCGAGCCGGTCCGGCTCCGGGACGCCGGTGGAGAAGGCGTCGAGGAGCGCGTCCTCGTACTCCTCGGGCGCGTCGGTCGCGGCCCACCAGATGCGGAGGTCCGGCATCGCCCGCAGGAAGTGGAGCCAGAACCCCGACGCGGCGGGCTTGCGGTCGCCGGGCACGGTCCTCACGATCGCGGCGACCCGGCCGGCGAGCGATCCCGGCGTGGAGCCGATGAACACGACGGGCTGCGACGGCAGCCAGAACCGCCCGAGGCGTGCCTGGAGGTCCTTCGAGACCGGCCGCGCGCCGTCCATCCGAAGCTCGGGGACGCGCTCCAGCCACTTGCCGACGACCGACAGGTCGAGCGCCGGGCTCGGCTGCGGGCCGGCGAGCTCGATCACGTAGACGCCCGGGGCGCCGTGGCGGACGGGTTTCCCCCACTGGACGGGGCCGTCGGCCATGAGGCCGACCTCGCGGAGCAGGGTGGCGGCACTTCGGTCGTCGGGCATCGTGGTGGGGGCCAGCTTTCGGGAGGAGTGCGGGGGATGGGCACGGGCACTGCAGGAGACCGTCACCGGCTGCGCGCGCTATCGTCTCACCATCATGCCGAAGCAGCCGCCGGAGCACGACCGTACCACGCGAACGCCGCACGCCCGCCCGGCCCAGCCCGCGCGTGGCCGGTCGGGGGGCTCGAGGCGAGCGGGCACGTCCGGCGTCCTGCGCTCCCGGGCGGGGATCGGGATCGCGGCCGTGGCGGCCATCGCGGCGCTGATCGCAGTCACCGGCGTGTTCGCGACGCCGACCCGGAGCCCCGACAGCGTCGCGGCGGCCGGTGCGACGACCATCCCCGTCTCGAGGCCCGCCGCGACACCGGCGCTCGGGGCCGTCGGCTCCAGCTCGCCGGAGCCCACGTCCGACGCCACCGCGCACCCGCCGGCCTCGCCCACGCCGGCACCCAGCGAGCCACTCGCCGGCGTGCCCAGCGACCGCCTCCAGAAGGCGCTCGACGCGTTCCGCAAGAAGACGGGCATCCCGGGCATCTCGGTCGCCATCGTGTGGGACGACGGCCGGGCCTGGGCCGGTGCCACCGGTCGTGCCGACGTCGCGGACGACGTGCCCATGACGACCGGGACGGCGTTCGCCTTCGCGTCCATCTCGAAGACGTTCACCGCGGCGGTCGTCCTGCAGCTCGTGGACGAGGGGAAGGTGAAGCTCGACCAGCCGGCCGCCGACTACCTCCCCGCGTACCCCCTCGACCGGCGGATCACGGTCCGGATGCTGATGGACCATCGGAGCAGCCTGCCGGACTTCTTCGCGAACGCGAAGATCGACAAGGCGCTCAGGGCAGACAAGGGCGCCACGTGGACGGCCCAGCGGACATGGACGTTCGTCCCCAGGTTCCGGCCCACGCCGGGCACGATCTACGACTACTCGAACACGAACTACCTGCTCCTGGGCGAGCTGGTGGAGAACGTGACCGGCAACCCGCTCTCGACCGAGGTCCGCGACCGGCTGCTCGATCCGCTCCAGCTCAACACCGCGTGGTACCAGGTCGCCGAGAAGCCCCGGGCGCCGGGCGCGACGGGGTACCGCCTGACGCGGACCGCGAGCGGCGCCGTGGTGACTCCGGTGGCCGGGCACTCGAGCGTGATGCCCTTCCGGTCCGTGGTGTCCGCGGCCGGTGGGGCGGGCTCGATCGCGGGCACCGCGACCGACGCCGCGCGCTGGATGCAGGCGTACGGCTCCGGCTCGCTGCTCAGCCCGAGGACGTATGCCGCGATGATCGCGGACTCGAAGTACACGGCGGCGATGCACGCCATCGTGACCTACGGGCTGGGCGTCCAGGTCATCACGATCGAGCACCAGAAGACGCTCGGCCACTCGGGCAGGTACGTCGGGTTCCAGAACACCGTCCGCTACCTCCGCGGCCCGGGGATCTCGATCGCGATCCTGACCAACCAGAACACGTACGATCCGGCGGTGCTGATGCGCCGGCTGATCCGGATCGTCGCGCCGGTCAAGTAGCGCCGGTCCGCGAGCGGACGATCTAGGCGACGCTCGTGCGGCGCCGCGCGCTGCCGGCGGAAGAGCGGCTGCGACCGCCCGACGACGAGCCACTCGCGCCCCGTGGCGCCCGCAACGGCTGGGCGTCGCGCTGTCGCGGCTCGAAGCCCGGCTCCACCTCCCATTCGATCGCGCGCTGGAGGAGTCGCTGGACGCTCCGCAGCAGGTCGGCCTCGTCGATCGTGACCAGGCTGACCGCGTCGCCCGACGCGCCCGCGCGCCCCGTCCGGCCCACCCGATGGACGTAGTCCTCGGGGTTCCACGGGAGCTCGAAGTTGACGACGTGGGGCAGCGCGTCGATGTCCAGGCCGCGGGCCGCCACGTCGGTGGCCACGAGACACCTGATCTCGCCGTGCTTGAACGCCTCGAGGGCCTTCGTCCGGTCGCTCTGGGCGCGGTCGGAGTGGATGGCCGTCGCCGCGACACCGTGGCGGTCGAGCCACGACGCGAGCCGCGACGCCGCGAGCTTCGTCCGCGTGAACACGAGGACCTGGTGCCAGTCGCCCTCGATGATCAGGTGCGCGAGGAGCTCCTCCTTGCGCTCCCGGTCGACCGGGTAGACGAGCTGGTTCACGGTCTCGGCGGCCGTCCCGTGACGCGAGACCTCGACGGTCTCGGGGTTGTTGAGGATCGAGCCTGCGAGCCGCTTGATGTCGTCGCTGAAGGTCGCGCTGAAGAGCAGCGTCTGCTTGCGCGAGAGGAGCAGGTCGAGGATGCGCCGGATGTCGGGCATGAAGCCCATGTCCAGCATCCGGTCAGCCTCGTCGAGGACGAGGATCTCGGCCTGGGCGAGGTTCGCCGCCTTCTGGCCCACGAGGTCGAGGAGGCGGCCCGGCGTGGCGACCAGGATCTCGATCCCGCCGCGGAGCTCCTTGATCTGCGGGTCGAGCGGCACGCCGCCGTAGACGACCGCGGCCCGCAGCGGGACGTGGCGCCCGTAGGTCTTCACGGAGTCCGCGACCTGGACCGCAAGCTCGCGCGTCGGCGTGAGGACGAGGCAGCGCACCGGGTGGCGGGCGGGCGAGAAGGAGGTGTTCGCGTAGGGTGCGAGGCGGTCAAGGATGGGCAGCGTGAACGCGGCCGTCTTGCCGGTGCCGGTCTGTGCGGCGGCGAGGATGTCCCTCCCCGAGAGCACGATCGGGATGGCCCGCTGCTGGACGGGCGTCGGCTCCGTGTACCCCTCTTCCGCGACGGTGCGCAGGAGGACGGGCGAGAGCCCCAGCTCTTCGAACGTCAAGTTGGTCTGGTTCTCCGTGTCGGCCGCCTCGGGCGACGGCCTTGGTTCAGGCGAAGCATGTGGTGGTCCGGAGTGGCGCCCACGCGATGGCAGCGTGTCGGCTGCGAGGGCGGCGGCATCCGCCGGACACGCGGAGCATAGCCGACAATGGGTGCGTGGGCGCACAGGGAACACGCGCGATCGACGTTGCGAGGCGCGCGGGGATCGCGTATGCGGTGCATGAATATGCGCACGACGAGCGCACGTCCCTCAAGGATGGCGGTCGTGGCTATGCGCTCGAGGCCGTCGAGGCGCTCGGGATCGACGCCGCCCGCGTGTTCAAGACGATCGTCGTCGCGGTCGACGGGCGGTTGGGAATCGCCATCGTCCCGGCGGACGCGGAGGTTGACCTCAAGGCGACAGCGGACGCGTTCGGCGGGCGCAGGGCGGCCATCGCACAGCCTGCCGAGGCCGAGAAGGCGACGGGCTACGTCCTCGGCGGGATCTCACCGCTGGGCACCCGTCGGCCGCTCCCCACCGCTCTCGACGCCAGCGCCGCCACGTGGCCGACGATCCACGTCTCGGCCGGCCGGCGGGGCCTCGAGATCGAGCTCGCGCCGGCGGACCTGCTGGCGCTCACGGGTGGCGCGCTTGCGCCCGTCGCGCGGCGCGGCTGAGGCCGCCGTGGATCAGCCGCCGATCTCCGCGCGCTCGCTGAACAGGGCGGTGACCCCGAGTGCCACGACGAGCCAGACGATGACGACGACGATCGCCGTGTTGGGATCCAGCTGGGTCACGATCGCTGCACCGCCGCCGCCGAGGCTCGCGCCCCCGCCCGGGGACGTCACGGCGGACGAGGCGGAGAACGGGAACCACTGGAACACGTCGGGCAGGAACAGCCCTGCGATGCCCTCGGCGAAGAACAGCCCCACGCCCACGCCGATGCCCGCGAGCTGGCTTCGCGCGACCGTCGCGACCGCGTAGCCGAAGGCGGCGTTCATCGCGAGCGCGAGACCCGCGCGCCCGAACAGCTCCGGGAGGCGGAGCAGGCCGGTCGTGTCGGCCACGCCGCCGAGGCCCGCGCCGAGGACGAGGGCGCCCAGGGCGGCGCCGACGACGCCGAGCAGGAACGCGAGCACGAGCCCGATGAACACGAACACCGCGACGGCCGCGAAGTTGAGGAGCGCATAGCGCGACCGGCTCTCGCCCCGCGCCACGGCTGACTTGAGCGTTCCCCAGCCCCACTCCGAGCCGCCGATCGCCGCGCCGTAGGTCACCGCGAGCAGCCCGCCGATGCCGAGGATGAGCGTCAGCACGAGCTCGTACGCGCCCGGGAAGGTCACGAACATCCGGGCCCCGAGCGCCGCCTGGGGATCGGATGACGTGCGCGCCGCCGCGATGAGGGCGAAGTAGATGAGCGCCAGGAGCGCGACCAGCAGGGCCAGCGTCACCCAGGACGCCGGGCGACGAATGAGCTTGCGCAGGTTCGCGCGCAGGAGCCTCACGATCGCCACCCGCTGGCCGGCGCGCGGTCCGGCTGCGGGGTGCCGCCGACGTCCGGCTGCGACCCGGTGAGCTCGAGGAATAGCGCCTCGAGGTTCGTCCCGGTCTCCAGCCGCGAGGCGAAGATCCCGGCACCGGCCAGCGCGCGGTTGAGCTCGGCCGCGCGCCCGGGGTCGAACCGGACCGCCAGCCATCCCTCCTCCGGGCCCGACTCGGCGGCGATCGCCGGCGAGCCGACCAGCGTGGCGATCACCGTCCTGGCAGCCGCAAGCTCGTCGGGGGTCACCCGCACCCGGATCGACCCCTCCTCGCGGAGGAGCGTCTCGACGGGACCTTCGCGCACGAGACGGCCGTGGGCGATGATCCCGACGACGTCGACGAGCTGCTGGACCTCGGACAGGATGTGGCTCGAGACGAACACGGTCTTGCCGGCCGCGGCGAGCGCCCGCAGCGTGTCGCGCATCCCGACGATGCCCGCAGGATCGAGGCCGTTGGCGGGCTCGTCGAGCAGGAGCAGGCGCGGGTCGGACAGGAGCGCCGCCGCGATCCCGAGCCGCTGCTTCATCCCCAGCGAGTACCCGGAGACCTTGTCGCCCGCGCGATCGCGCAGGTTCACGAGCGTGAGCAGCTCGTCGATCCGGCCCGCGGGCACCGGGCCGCCCGTCGCCGCGAGCGAGCGCAGGTTCTCGCGCCCGGAGAGAAACGGGTAGAACGCGGGCGACTCGATGAGCGCGCCGACCTCGAACAGCCGTCGACGGTCGCCCCGCCCGAACGGCCGGCCCAGCAGCTCCACCCGCCCCGCGTCGGCGTGCACGAGCCCGGTGAGGATCCGCATCGTCGTCGTCTTTCCGGCGCCGTTGGGACCCAGGAAGCCGTACACGACCCCCTCCGGGACCCGCAGGTCCAGCCCGTCGAGCGCGACTCGCGGGCCGTAGCGCTTGGCGAGTCCCTGCGTCGCGAGGGCAACCCCGGTTCCTGTGGTCACGCCGTCTCCCCGTGTCGCGACCGCCGGTGCGGCCCCGCGATCTCCGGCAACGATACCGCCGACGCCCACCCTGCCGAACGGCACTCGGTCGCCTGCGCCGAGGTCTGGCATACTTCCGCGGACCCCCAGGTCGCCACCCGATCGCAGACAGGCACCGACAACCGAAGAGCCGTCGTTCACGGCAGGCACCCTGTCGCAGCCTCGGGTGGTACGCCACCCGGCACCCTGATCGCCGCCCCGGGCGATCACTTGGCCACGCACCCGCGCAGCCGCGTGCCCCGCCCCCGTTCGCCCGCCCACGACGGCCACCCACACCGTCGCATGACCCCACGTCGTGCGTTCCGGCAGGAAGGAGGCACGACTGTTGCCTGATCACCGTCATGGCGCCCAGCGGGCGCCGTCCAGGAAGATCCGATCGCTGCTGATCTCGATCTTCGCCGCTCTCGTCGTCGTCACCGGCGCGACTGCATCGGCCCCGGAGGCCCATGCGGCGACCCGCAAGGTCGTGATCGTCGTCGGCCCCGTGGGCTCCGCCACGTCGTCCTACAGGGACAGCGCCCGCAAGCTCGCCGATCTGGCTCGCAGCTACGGCGCCGCCGTCAAGGAGATCTACAGTCCCTATGCGACCTGGGGTCGCGTCCGGGACGCGGCGGTCGGGGCGAACGTCCTCATCTACCTCGGTCACGGCAACGGGTGGCCGAGCCCCTATTACCCGTACTCCACGGCCACGAAGAACGGCATGGGCCTGAACTCGAGCTCGGGCAACGGGAACTCCAACAACAAGTACTACGGCCAGGACTACATGCTGAAGCTGCAGCTGGCCAGCCACTCGGTCGTGATGCTCAACCGGCTGTGCTACGCGTCCGGCAACAACGAGTGGGGCCAGGGCAATCCCACGAAGTCGACCGCGATCAAGCGCGTGGACAACTACGGCTACCCGTTCCTCAAGGCGGGCGCCCAGGCGGTCTTTGCGAGCGGCATCACCGGCATGGGCTACGTGCTCAAGGGCCTGTTCCGCGCCGACTCGACGATGACGATGTCGGGCCTGTTCTGGAGCGATCCGAACCGGACGATGACGTACCGCTTCAGCTTCACCTCGTCGAAGCTCACGGGCGTCGCCGCCCGGATGGACCCGTACGCCCCCAGCCGGTACTACCGGTCGGTCATCGGGCGACTGAAGCTGACCGTCGGCGACTGGCGCGCCGGCGCCTGACCCGAGGCCCCGTCGGAACCAAGCGCGAACGGCGCCGACCACTGAGGCCGGCGCCGTTCGATTCCCGGTTGATCGTCAGACGGCGCCGGCCACCCCGGACGAGCCCGCCGGTGCGGGGACCTCGGGCCGTGTCGCGTCGACCGTCGCCCCCGCGGACGACCCGCGGAACAGCCCGGCGGCCACCACCGCCGCCACGAGCGCGACGAGCGCGCCGAGGGCGAACACGTTCCGCATGCCGATGACGTCGGCGAGGATCCCGGCGGCGGCCATGGACCCGATCGAGGCCGTCTGGATCGCCGCGTTGAGCGCACCCGCCACCCGGCCCCGGGTCGCGTCGCCGGTGCTCCGCTGGACGAGCGTCATCGTCGTTGCCTGGACCGGCATCACGAACAGCCCGACGGCGAACATGATCAGCAGCAGCGCCCAGGGTCCGGGGGCCACGGACAGGAGACCGACGCACGCCGACAGGCCCACGATCCCGCCCACGAACAGCCGCGGCACGCTGATCCGCGTGGCGAGGCTCGCGACCAGCCCGCCCGCGACGATCATCGAGATCGTCTGGGCCGCCTCGAGCGGGCCCGCCCACGCGGGGCTGGCGCCGAGCTCGTCGACGAGGAACGGGATGAACAGGACGTTGATGGCGCCCATCCCCAGCATCGTCACGGAGATGCCGGCGAGCGCGGCCACGAGCGGCCGCGAGCGGGCGATGACCCGCAGCCCGTCGATGACGGCGGACCCGATGCCGGTCGACCTCGCGCTCGCGGCCGCGGCCGCGCTCGGCAGCCCCACCCCGCGGCCCACGCCCAGCACGAGCAGCACCGACGCCACGAACGTCGCGCCGTCGACGAGGAACACCGGCCACACCTGGCCCGCGGCCGCCGCGATTACGCCGGTGACCCCGGCGCCCACGACACCCGCGATCATCCGCGTTGCCTGGCTCAGCGAGTTCGCGGCGAGCAGCCCCTGCTCGGGGACGACGCGCGGCACCATCGCGACGCGGGCCGGGGTGAAGAACGTGCCGACCACGGCCTGGAAGCAGGCGAGCGCGAACAGGACCGGGAGGCTGTCGGCGCGGGCGAACAGGACCATCGCGACGACGACGCCGGCCCGGATGGTGTCCGAGACGAGCATGATCCGGCGCCGGTCGTGGCGATCGGCGTACGCCCCGGCGAACAGGCCGATCGTGACCGGCGGCAGCGCCACGAGGATCGACATCAGCGCGATCGCGGCCGTGGACCCCGTGAGGTCGAGGACGAGGAGGAACAGCGCGAGGTAGGTCATGCCATCGCCGAGGTCGGAGATCGCCTGGGCGAGGTAGAGGCGGCGGAAGTCGGGGATGCGGAGGAGATCGCGCACGCCGACGCTGGGCGCGGGGGGGACGTCAGTCATCGGATGGCTCCTGCGGGTCGGTGTCGCCCCCGGTCGGGGGCATGGGGTAGAGGGCCAGGACGATCCCGAAGGCGCGGCCGTCGGGATCGCTGGACGGGTCGTCGCCGTACTCGTCGAGGAGCGCCTGCAGTCGCTTCCGGAGCTCGGCGGCCCTCGGCGGCGTCAGCCGGGCGAGGCCCCTGGTGAGAAGGAGGCTGCGTTCGTCCGACGACTCGGCGTCCGCCCTGATCGCGCCGAGCCGGAGCGACAGCTCCACCTCCGCGCGGGCGGTGTCGAAGACGGCGGCGAGCGTCTGGTGGAGGACCTCGAGCCCCGCCGCCGTGTCACCGGCGAACAGGGAGCGGTCGAGCTGGAACGAGCGGGCGGCGACGCTGTAGCGGGTCTCGATGATCCCGGACACGACTCGTCGCTCGGTGGCGCGGATGAGATCGCGCTCCACGAGGAGCTCGACGTGGTGATAGAGCCGGGTCTGCGGCATCTCGAGCGCGGCGGCCAGCTCCTTGACGGACCACGCCGGGGACCGGCGCTGGACCATCGTCTCCAGGATGCGCATCCGGGTGGCGTCGCTGATCGCCCGGAGCGTCTCGACGTCGCCGATGTAGCGGACGTCCTCCGGCTCGA